>JASHOH010000201.1 GCA_030041215.1 Candidatus Sulfotelmatobacter sp.
GCCTTCCGCCTTGGAGGCGGCGAGGACGCGAGAGAGCAGCGCGTCGTTATTGGTGAAGGCCCCGATGTTGACGTGGCCAAGCGCGACGACGATGGCTCCGGTGAGCGTGGCGGCGTCGACCAGGTGGGTGCAACCCAGGCGCTGCGCGTAAGTGAGCGCGTCGATCAGAATCAGCCGGCCTTCGGCGTCGGTGTTGAGCACCTCAACTGTTTTTCCGTCGAGCGATTTCACGATATCGCCGGGGCGCTGAGCGCGGCCACCCACCATGTTCTCGACGGCGGGCACGAACGCGGTCACGCGAATGGCGGGCTTCAACTTCGAGATCGCGCGGATGGCGCCCAGCACGGCCGCGCCGCCGGCCATGTCGTACTTCATTTTTTCCATGCCATCCGCGGGCTTGATCGAAATGCCGCCGGTATCGAACGTGATACCTTTGCCCACGAGGCCGAGCAATGGTTTTTCCGGCGCGCCCGCCGGTTCGTATTTCATCACGATCAGTGCGGGCGGCTCGTCGGAGCCTTGCGCCACGCTCCAGAATGCGCCCATTTTCAATTCTTTGATTTTGTCTGCGCCGTAAACCTCGCACTTCAGCCCGACCTCCTGCGACATTTTCTCGGCCCGCTCCGCGAGAATCGTGGGCGTCATGCGGTTAGAAGGCTCGTTCACCAGATCGCGCACGAAATTCTGTGACTCACCGATGATCTGGGCTTCGTTGGCCGCTTTCTCCAGCGCGGCTTTATCTCCGCTGGCGACTATGGTGAGCTCGTCGATCTTCTGATCTTTGCGGTCGCTACGGTAATAATCGGGATCGAAATCGCCGACTAGCGCCCCCTCGACGATCGCGCGCGTCGCGACTTCGGAAAGCAAGGCCTCCTTTGAAGGGAATATCTCCAACTCGGGCCTCAACGGCGGAGCAATAAAGGCGAAGCTGCGAATCCCGCGAGATTTGAGCGTGCGCGCAGCAGTTCCGGCAATGCGGCGCAATTCGTAACTCGAAAATTTATTTGCTGAGCCACCGCTGATGAGCAGCAGGCGCTTCGCTTTTAACCCGGCTGGTTTGTGCAGTAAATTGGTTTCGTAAAGCTTGCCGGTAAGCTCTCCGCTGGCCAGCAGATCGGCCGCCGCGGCTTGCACAGCGGCATCGCTGGTAGCCAGCTTCAGTTGCGGTTTCGCGTCTTTATTCTTTTGTGCTTGCGCGGGATCGGCGTGATTCAGCACTACGGCGACCAGAGATTCGGTTTCCAGTTGAGCAGGAGGAGTAAGGGAAATGTTCGTTTTCATGATCTCTTTTAGGAATGATCTTCTAGTATCGTCGGCGGGAAGGGAATTGCGCAAGCAACGGATGTGGCCACGTGGCCAGGGTCTGTGTTATCGCGAGCTTCCTAGATTCGCCTTAGATTTTGTCGCCGACAGCGGAACAATCAGCATTCGGGCTTCGTATCTGGCCTTCGTGGAGAGTGACGGCGCACGTCCGTCCGGCGTATGATTCCATTCCGCGGTTGAAATTGGGGTTTTATCGATGAAAATCCGCTCGATTATTCTGCTCCTGCCCTTGTTTTCTGTGCTCGCCATTACTCTGGCTGTTTACCAGCACGCAGCGAAGGCTGCACCGCAAGTCACCGCCACCCAGCATGCGCCCGCGGCGAAAGCTGCTCGGGGCTCGAGCGCGTCGCACGATTCCGGCGCGATCTCCATCCCCGACACCACGCTGGCCATCAATTCCGATAAGCCCATGTCCGAGCGTGTGGTTCACTACGAGATCGCCGCGAAATACGACGCCAAAATGCACGTCGTTGACGCCAGCGAAGTGCTCACATATCACAATGTCACTGGCCAGCCGCTTGATCATTTTCCATTCCATCTGTATCAGAACGCGTTTCAACCAAAGGCCACGTGGGTTACCGAAGCCAAGCTGATGGGCAGCCGCGATCAGAACTATGCCAAGTGGGAAGACAAAGACTACGGCTCGGAAGAGATCAAGAAAATCGAAGTCGTCGGCCAAGGCGACCTGACGTCAAAGCTGCACTACATCGCTCCCGACGACGGCAATAAAGACGACAAGACCGTGATCGACTTGCCCGTGAACAAACCCATCGCTCCGGGCGAGTACGTGCAATTCAAAATCAACTTCCAGACAAAATTCCCTGAAACCCAGGCGCGCTCGGGATGGAAACGCGATTTCGTTCTCGGCGGCCAGTGGTTTCCGAAAGTCGGCGTGTTCTGGCACGGAGCATGGAACTGCCACCAGTATCACAACACAACCGAGTTTTTTGCAGACTTCGGCGTTTTCGACGTGAAGCTGACTGTTCCGCAGAATGAAATCGTTGGCGCCAGCGGAGTAAGAGTCAGCGAAATCAAAAACGCCGATGGCACCCAAACGCTCACTTATCACGGTGACGACATCCACGACTTTGCATGGACTGCCAGCCCTCGTTACAAAGTGAAAGAGGATGGCATCTTCCAAGGACAGATGGGTCCGGTGCGAATGCGGATTCTTATGCAGCCGGCGCACTGGAGTCAGGCCGAACGCCACGAGAAAATTCTCCGCGAAACGATGGAGCACTTCGAGCGCTGGTACGGGCCATATCCCTATAAGACGATCACGCTCGTTGACCCCGAACCGGATTCAGCCGCCGGCGGCATGGAGTACCCAACATTCATTACTGGCTACACCAGTTGGTTCATGCCCGAGGGACTGCATTTTCCGGAATTGGTCGTCGAGCACGAGTTCGGTCACCAGTATTGGTATGGAATGGTGGCCACGAACGAATTTGAAGATGCCTGGATGGATGAGGGAATTAACAGCTACACCGAAGTGAAGATCCTGGATTCAATTCTTGGCCGCGATACATCAATTTTGAATTTGGCAGGCGCAACTGCCGGCGAAAGGGAAACACAGCGGCTGGGTTATATCGGCGTGGCCGATTTCGATGCGATGGCCGAGAACGCTTACGAATACTACAACTCCAATTCCTATGCGGGCATCACTTATGGCAAGACGGCAAGCGTGCTGCTCACCCTCGAAGGCATCATCGGCGAAGACACCATGCGAAGCGCTCTGCATGTCTATTTCATGAAATACCGGTTCACCCACCCGACTAAAGAAGATTTTCTAAAGACAATCGAAGAAGTCTCAGGCACGAACCTGCGCTGGTACTTCAACCAGGCGGTTTACGGAACGCAAGTGCTCGATTACAAAATAGCGCGAATCGAATCCCTTCCCGTGAACTGGTACGAGGAAAAGAAAAAGGGCGCGGATGACAAGAATACGGTTTATCGCTCGTATGTCTGGGTGCAGCGGAAAGAAGATTTTGTGATGCCGGTCGAAGTCGAAATCAAATTCAGCGACGACAGCAAGGTTCGCGAGCACTGGGATGGAGCCGGTCGCTGGATAAAGTTTGGTCCGTATGATAAGAAAGCGAAAATTACCTCGGCAGAAATCGATCCCAACCATACCAACCAGATCGACCGCAACAATTTCAACAACAGCTACAGGGCTGAACCAAACGGCAAGGCGGCGCGAAAAGTGTCGAATTACTGGATGTTCACGACACAGTGGATCAGCCAGGCGCTGGCATGGTGGGGAGTGTAAAAGGCGCGAGGAGCTGAGAAGCTGGGAGCCAGAAGCTAGAAGCTAGAAGCAGAGGTAAACCAATGAACGAAAATCGCGGCTTTCTAAGCAGCGGCTGGGCCATGGTCAGCCGCAACAAGCGCTACATTGTCTGGTTCTACGTACTGAATCTCGCGCTGGCGCTTGGCGGCAGCCTCGCTTTCAGCAACCAGGCTCATGAGATTCTCGATCACAGCCTGCTATCGGACCGCCTTGTCCTCGGCTTTGATCTATCCGTGTACTTCGACATGTTAGCGGGGCCCGAATTCGGACCAACCAGCGCTTCGCAGGCCTCAGCAGGTGGTTTTGCCCTGCTTTTCTTCGTTGCAACAGCGTTGTTTCTGCCCGGCATCCTGCAGGGCTACGCCTCGACCTATCGTCTGCCGCGCGAAGATTTTTTCCGCGCCTGCGGCCGCAACCTGTGGCGTTTCATCCGGCTGATGATCATCGCAGGAATCATCATGGGTATCGTGGCCGGAATTCTTTTTAGCATTCGCGGCGCACTGGTGAAGGCTGCCGGTAAAAGCACGAATGAATTGCTGCCCTTCTATACGTCGATGGCAAGTTTGCTCGTCATTTTCCTGATGATGTGCACCCTGCGCATCTGGTTCGACCTCGCCCAGGCCGACGTGGTTCTCAGCGACCAGCGCGCGGTTCGGCGATCAATCGGCAAGGCCTTTCGCCACACGTGGCGAGGCCTGGGCAGGCTGCTGGGCAGTTACGTTGTAGCCACGGTTGTGGCTGCCATTTTTCTGGTCAGCGGACTCTGGGTGTGGATGAAGTTTGTCCCGCCCGCGAGCGTGCTGGGAGCCTTCGTCGTAAGCCAATTAACGTTGCTGCTGTTGTTGATTCCCCGGTTCTGGCAACGCGCCGTTGCGGTCAGCTACTACAAGCAGCACATGATCGAGCCTATCGCGGAGCAGCCGTTTACACCGTCGGCGATTCCGGCCCCTGCAACAGAGCCGGAGGCGGCCACAGTGCCCGCGTCAGCCCCGGAAACTCCCGTGCCGTAGCCCTTTACCGATTTCAATGCCAGATTGAGCTGTTCCGCGTCTTGGATTGAGGTTCTAGTGAGTTACATACTCTTGGCGTTGAGAACCGCCTGCACTTGGGTCAGCAGGGCTGCGCTGGCTAAGCCCGCATCTTGCGTGGAAAATTCAGCGCCCAGCTCAATTACCGGCAAGCCTGCGCATGCAGCCCGAAATGCCTGCTTCGAGGCTGGAGACGCGCTCACGTCCGGCCCCGCCAACAGCAAGTCGAACTTCGTAATACGCATCAGGATCAGCGCGTCGCGCAAGTGGCTGCTGGTGTGAACGTCGTGTCCAGTGTGGCGGAGGAGTTCCCGCAAACACGCGAGCACGTCGGCGTTGCTGTCCACGCAGAGAATGCTGCGCCCGCTCGAAAGCGCAGTTTCCGCATGTCCCTTGGGTTTGTAAAAAGCGGCGACAGCGTTCTCTTCGGATTCATGCGTGTCGAACAGCTTGTTAAGGTGCGATAGCGCGAGCACCTTGCGCACATGTTCGGGAACGTTGCAGAGTTTCAAGTCTCCGTGCACCTGGCGCGTGCTGGTCAACGTGCGGACAATTGTACCCAGCCCGCTGCTGTCGATGAATGCAACGTCACCCAGGTGCAGTACGATGGATCGGCGGTCACGCAGCAGCCAGGCGACGTGCGACCGCAGAGACTCGCTCTCACTTCCGGCAACGATGCGCCCGTTGCAGTGAACGATGGTGACGCGTCCCACATCCCGGCTTTGAAGTGTTAGGCGTGAGGGGTTTGCCATGAGGCACGATCAAAGGTTTTGAGTCGGAACATTATATGCATAAAGGCCTGGCTGTGTGGAGAGATTTACCCTGTGTTCCCTGTACCCTCTGTGTTTGTTTTGTAAGCCTACAGCACGACAATCGTAATTCCCCTGTTCGCCCGGCCCAGGTCGGGATCATTCTTCAGTTCCGGGAGCGCCTTCAGCAATTGCCAGGACGCATCGTCGGACCTCGACCAATTCTCGCCGAAGATGCAGGCGCGAATTTTGCCTCCGGCAGCCATTTCTACCAATGTCTTCTGCACGGCAATGCGAATCTCACCGCCCGCACCGGTCGAGCCGTAGCCGTGGACGAGCTTTAATAACCTGGCGTTCTCGCAGCGTGCCAGCGCCAGTTCACGCTCCAGGTGCTGCAAGGCTTCGCGCACCAGCGGCATGTCGGATTTGAGGTTGACGGTTTTGATAACGAGACCCCGAGTTGCTGCCAATGGCCCTGAATTCAGCTTTAGCCCTTAAAGCTTGCGAGAACGCCGAGATTTTCTACGCTCCCTTCCTGCCTCGCGCGATCGCCTCTCTCGCCTCCTTATCCGCCGTCCTTCTTCGTTCCGTCTCGCGTTTGTCCCATAGCTGCTTGCCTTTAGCCAGCGCCAGTTCAACCTTTACTCTACCGTTCTTGAAGTACATTCGAGTAGGGATTAGCGTCAGACCCTTGGGTTGCGTCTTGCCGATCAGCTTGCGAATTTCATCTTTATGCATCAGCAGCTTGCGGGTGCGCAGGGCGGCATGGTTTGAATAGCTGCCGTGTGAATACGGGCTGATGTGGCAATTCAGCAACCAGAGTTCTCCGTCTTTCACTAGCCCGTACGAATCTTTCAGGTTGACCAGGCCGCTGCGAATCGATTTCACCTCGGTTCCGGTCAAAACCATCCCGCACTCAAATTTTTCCAGCAAGAAATAGTTGTGCGAAGCGATCCTATTAACAGCGGCATCCCTCTGTCCGGCAGCGGTGGGATCGCGCCGCGGAGATTTTTCCGGGTTCGCTTTGGTCTGATGTGCGGACTGGCGGGGCATGGGGGTGGCTCGGTTCATCTTAGCAAGAACTGGATCGCGGGCTTCGGCTATCGGGCTTTCGCCTTCGTAGCGTCCGCCTACCCGGAACGAAATCGATGCGTCTCGGCGGCTGTCGCGAAGGCATCTTGCCTTCGCGAGGCGGACGGGACGGCGGCCCTACAGGAAAAAGACTGAGAGTCCAAGCCCAAGGCGTCCGAAGGTCTAAGACTAAAGAGTGTAACTCCCCTGCATGCAATCACATGAGAAGCTAGAAAACCCGATGCTATAATCGCTTCCATAGCACAGTTTTTTTGCTTTTTTGGGCCAAAGGCTCAACCGAATCCCAGGTTCGCTGGCTTTCGGGATCGATACGTGTCCGGCGAATACATTCTTGATGAGGACTGACGAATGAGACGTCTGAAGCCCGCAGCATTATTGCTGCTGGTGATGGTGACCATCCTGCCCGCGATCGCCCGCGACAAGGCCAAATCCTTCTACCAACAAGGCCAGGATGCTGAGGCGCGCCAGAACTACGAGCAGGCCTATACCCTCTATAAACAAGCCTACGATCTCAAGCCCAAAGACCTGCGCTACCGGACATCGTTCGAACGAATGCGCTTTAAGGCCGCTGCCACCATCGTTCATCGCGGCATTGGCCTGCGCGAACAGGGCAAGCTTGAGGAAGCCGTCGCCGAATTTCAAAAGGCCGCCCAGATCGATCCCTCGCTGTACAGCGCGCAGCAGGAGCTGAAGCAGACGCTGCAGATGATCAACGAGCAGCGCAACCCTCCGCCGCAAGCTGCCGGTCCACCCAACAGCCTTGAGCGCAAGATTCGGGACGCCTCCGGCCCCATCGAACTGGCCCCGATTTCGAATACTCCGATCACCGTCAAGCTCACGGAAGACTCGAAGGTGATTTACCAGACGATCGGCCAACTCGCTGGCATCAACGTTTTGTTCGATCCCGACTACCAGTCGAAGCGAATTAAAGTCGAGCTGAACGGCGTCACGCTGGAAGACGCGCTGGAAATTACGGCGCTATCTTCAAAAACTTTCTGGCGCCCAGTCACCCCAAACACGATTTTTGTCGCCCAGGATAATCCAGCCAAGCGCAAAGAACTGGAGCAGAGCGTCCTCAAGACCTTTTATCTTTCCAACATTTCGCAGCCGACCGAGCTCCAGGACGTGGTGAATGCCATTCGCGCAGTGCTTGACGTACAGCGCGTGCAGCAGTTGCTTTCACAGAATGCGCTGGTGGTTCGCGGGACTCCCGATCAGATTGCGCTGGCGGAAAAGCTTGTCGACGATCTCGACAAGGCGCGTCCGGAAGTAATCGTCGATATCGCCGTGCTCCAAATCAGCAAAGACCGCTCGCGCACTTTGGGGCTCAGCCCGCCCTCCAGCGCCACGGTCACCTTGCAGAGCAATATCAGTTCGAGCACGACTACGAGCTCCACGACCACAACCACCGGCACAACGAGCAGCACTAACAACGGACTTACGCTCAACACATTGGGCAATTTGAACGCTACCGATTTTCAGGTATCGATCGGCTCGGCCAATCTTTCCGCCGTGATGAGTGACAGCGACACCAAGATGCTGCAGAACCCTCAGGTGCGCGCGCTCGACAATCAGAAGGCTACGCTCAAGATCGGCGAACGTGTTCCCGTCGCGACTGGGTCATTCCAGCCCGGTATCGGCGGCGTCGGCATCAACCCGCTGGTCAACACGCAGTTTCAGTATCTCGACGTTGGCGTGAACATCGACGTAACTCCGCATGTGCACGCTGACCGCGAGATCACGCTGAAGATCACAATGGAAATTTCATCTGTGGTCGGGCAGTCGAGCATCGGTGGCATCAGCCAGCCCATCATCGGTCAGAAGAAAGTGGAACATGAGATTCGCCTGCGCGATGGCGAGCCCAGCCTCATCGGCGGCATCATGGATGATTCCCAGACCCGCTCGCTGGCAGGCATTCCCGGCTTGGCGCAGATTCCGCTCATCAGGTATTTGTTCGGGCAGGAGACGAAAGATCACGAGCAGGATGAGACCGTGTTCGCGATCACGCCGCACATTATTCGAGCCGTTGACGTGACCGCCGCGAACCAGCGGCCAATCGAAATTGGCACAGCGAATGCAATTCAACTGCACTATGCAAGCCATACACCAAGCGGCCCAGCAACAACTGCTCCGGCGGCGCCGCCGCCAGCGCAGAATCAGGCTCCGGCCACGCCAACGCCCACGATTCAGCCGGTGAGCGGACAAGCAATGAATCCTGCGTCGCAAGGCCCGGCAAGTTTCCTGTTTGATCCGGGCCAGATCACGACCACGAAAGGCGGTACGTTCACTGTGAACTTGATGATGTCCGGTGCGCAGAATGTGTATTCGGTGCCGGTGCAGTTGAACTACGACGACAAACTTCTGGATCTGGTGAACATCTCGAACGGCGGCTTCCTCTCGCAGGATGGCCAGGCCGTGGCTTTGGTGCATCGCCAGGATGACAAAGGATTGCAGATTACGGCCACGCGGCCGCCGGGCGCGGGCGGAGTTTCCGGCCAGGGTGCCGTGGTCACGCTAACGTTTCAGGCAAAGGCCAGCGGCCAGACTCCGCTCACCATTACGCGAGGAGGCGCCCGCGATCCCGGCCTCCAGCCGATCACCGTGAATGGAGCGCAGGCCTCCATCACGGTGCAGTAGGAGCATCTAAGTATGTAGGGAGCAGCATCAAGTGCCGGACAGCCTCAGCTGCTACCGCAAGGCTTGTCTTGCTGTGAGGGCTTTGTTTCCTGAGGCTAGCCTGGCATATCAGCCAGCGTTACATCCCGAGAAGTTATGATCGCAAAATTTCCAAACCGCCGAAAATCAATGAGCGGCTTCACGCTCATCGAGCTGATCATCGCGACTATGATCATCGTGATTCTCTCGACCATGGCGGTGCCGCTGGCGCGTATCACCATCCAGCGCGAGAAAGAGCGCATGTTGCGCGAGGATTTGTGGGAGATGCGTGACGCCATTGATCGTTACAAAGATGCGGCTGACCGCGGCGGCTTCCAGACCAAGGTCGACAGCCAGAACTATCCGCCCGATCTGGAGACTCTGGTCAAAGGTGTCGATGTACAGGGTAAGAAGGTGCGCTTCCTCCGCCACATACCCGTCGATCCGATGACCGGCACGACCGAGTGGGGCCTGCGTTCGATGCAGGACGACCCGGACTCGGATTCCTGGGGAGGGCAGAGCGTGTTTGACGTTTACACGAAATCGCAGGGAACGGCGCTTGATGGCACGAAGTACAAGGATTGGTGAGACGCCTTTGTGGAAGGGCACGACTTCAGTCGGGCCGCCAGAGGCGCTGCAAACGGGCTTTAGCCCCTGAGGTGATGTTCACTCGAGGAACATGAGGACAGTTAGATCCAAAAACTGCGTGGCAGGCTTCACCCTGCTCGAACTCATGATCGTCATGATCATCATGGCGATTCTGCTGGCGATCGCGGCGCCTATCTACAGCCACTCTGTGCTAAGCGCGCGCGAAGCCGTGCTGCGCAATGACCTGTTTGAGCTGCGCAAGCTGATCTCGCAGTACACACTCGACAAGCAGAAAGCTCCACAGTCGCTGGATGATCTGGTGCAGGCGGGATATCTGAAACAGCTTCCCAAGGATCCGATGACCAACGAAGCCAACTGGGTGCCGCAGGAAGAAGACGTTTTGTCTTCGGTGGACCAAATGGAGCCCGGCATCGACGACGTGCACTCTGCTTCGAACGCCATCGGCACGGATGGTACGGCGTACAGCACGTGGTAGATCAGCCCTTCACGCTGGGCGAAGCGGCAAATCCTCGGAGTGGGCTAATCCAAGCATCGCCACCCGTATTGCGCCTTTCCGTTTCCCAAACTAACATTTAATCATGCCCGTCGAAACTGAAATTCAGGCTCCAACCTCGATTCGCGCGCCCCGCGGCAACGCCATCACATGCAAAGGCTGGCAGCAGGAAGCTGCCATGCGCATGTTGATGAACAATCTCGACGACGAAGTCGCCGAGCGCCCCCAGGACCTTGTTGTTTATGGAGGGACTGGCCGCGCTGCGCGCAATTGGGAGTGTTATCACGCCATTGTCAACACACTAAAGTCGCTCGCGAATGATGAGACTTTGTTAGTGCAGTCAGGCAAGCCGGTGGGAGTATTCAAGACATTTGAGCATGCCCCACGGGTGCTTATTGCGAACTCGAATCTGGTAGGCCATTGGTCGAACTGGGAAAAGTTCAACGAGCTCGAGCGCGCCGGTCTGATGATGTACGGGCAGATGACCGCCGGCTCGTGGATTTACATCGGCTCGCAGGGAATTATCCAGGGAACATTTGAAACATTTTCGGCGGCGGGCGAGAGGCATTATGGCGGTGATCTGGCCGGCAAGCTGATCGTGAGCGGCGGGATGGGCGGAATGGGTGGCGCGCAGCCGTTGGCCGCAACCATGACCGGCGCGGCGTTTCTGGGAATTGAGGTCGACCCCGAGCGCATCAAGAAACGTCTGAAAACCGGCTATTGCGATTTCATGGTGAACTCGCTGGACGAGGCGCTGCGCATTCTGAAGAATGCCGTGCGAAAGAAAGAGAACGTTTCCGTCGGGCTGGTGGGGAATTGTGCCGACATTATTCCGGAGCTGGCCGAGCGTGGTGTCGTTCCTGACATACTTACCGATCAGACTTCGGCGCATGATCCGCTGAATGGGTATGTGGCGAATGGGATGTCTCTGGCGGAGGCGCTTGAGCTGCGCAAGCGCGATCCGCAGGCGTACCAGCAGAAGTCGCTCGATGCGATTGCGCGGCATGTCGAGGGCATGTTGCGCCTGCAGAAAATGGGCTCGGTGACGTTCGACTACGGCAACAACATCCGCACATTTGCATTTCAGCGCGGGGTGAAGGATGCGTACGATTTTCCGGGATTCGTGCCAGCTTATATTCGTCCTCTTTTCTGCGAAGGACGAGGGCCGTTCCGGTGGGTCGCATTGTCGGGAGAGCCTTCCGACATTCATGTCACAGATGATTTAGTGCTGGAGTTGTTTCCTGACAATCGCGTTTTGCGGCGCTGGATCGAGCTGGCGCGCAAGCGCATCAAGTTCCAGGGACTGCCGGCGCGCATCTGCTGGCTGGGATATGGCGAGCGCGCCCAGTTCGGGCTGGCGATGAATGATCTGGTGAAGAAGGGCAAGATCAAAGCGCCGATCGTGATTGGGCGCGATCATCTCGATTGCGGTTCAGTCGCTTCTCCCTTCCGTGAGACGGAAAGCATGAAAGACGGCTCCGACGCCGTTGCCGACTGGCCTTTATTGAACGCGTTGGTGAATACGGCGGCGGGAGCTTCGTGGGTCTCGATTCATAACGGCGGGGGAGTGGGGATTGGTTATTCGCAGCATGCGGGGCAGGTTACGGTTGCGGATGGCACGGACATGATGGCCAAGCGTATTGAGCGCGTGCTGACGACGGACCCGGGGATGGGAATTATCCGTCATGCGGATGCCGGGTATGAAGAAGCGAGGCGGTTCGCGAAGAAGAACGGCGTGAGGGTGCCGATGGAAGAAAAATGAACGCTCACCACGGAGATGCTGAGGCGCGGAGGTTTGGTGCATAGCGAAGCACTTCTGCTCGCCAACATCGGCCAACTCCTCACAATCCGTGCAGCATCCGGATATTCCGGGCCTCGGCGCGGCACTGATCTCAAGCATCTCGGCGTCCTTAAAGACGCCGCCGTCCTCTGCCTCGGCGGCAAGATCGTCTCCGTCGGCATGACCAAAGACGCGCTGCGCGATCCTTGGCTGAAGAAGAACCGCAAGAAACTGACTGAAATCGACTGTACCAGCAAGGTCGTTTTGCCCGGCTTCGTCGACTCACATACACATCCTGTTTTTGTCAGCCCGCGATTAGTCGACTTCGAAAAGCGCATAGAAGGCGCCTCCTACGAGCAGATTGCAGAGGCCGGCGGTGGAATTCGGTCAAGCCTGGACGTGGTGCGCAGAGCAAGGAAGCAGGTTTTGGCGGATAAGGTTCTTGGCGCTCTTCATGGCATGGCCGTGCATGGCACAACGACGGTCGAGACCAAGTCCGGATATGGGCTCACGGTTGAATCGGAACTCAAGTCCCTCGAAGCCATCCGCAACGCCGCGTCTCGCTGGCCGGGAACCGTGGTTCCAACCCTGCTCGGCGCGCATGTGGTCCCAAAAGAATTTCAGGGTTGCTCACAAAAATATGCCGAGATCGTCTGTAAGGAGATGATTCCTCAGGCGGCGCGGCGGAAGCTCGCCCGGTTTGTAGATGTTTTCTGCGATAACGGCGCATTCACGGCGGAAGAGACGGAACAAATTTTCGCGGCGGCGGAGGAAAATGGTCTGAGCGTCCGCGCACACATGGGCCAGCTTTCAGAAACGAGATTACAGCCGTTTCTGCGGTTTAACCCTGCATCGTTCGACCATATGGATCACGTGAACGATGACGACATCGCGCAACTGACCGGACATGACACCGTGGCCACGCTGGTACCCGGAGCAAATTATTTCCTGGGACTGAAGGATTATCCGAACGCGCGGAAACTGATTGATGCTGGTGTTCCCGTTGCGCTTGCCACTGACTACAATCCGGGGACGTCGCCAACCCTGAGCATGCCGATGGCGATGTCGCTGGCCTGCACACATATGAAGATGTTGCCGCAGGAGACCATCGCAGCGGCCACAATTAATGGTGCTTGGGCGCTTCGCGTGGCCGACCGCAAAGGCTCAATCGAGCCGGGGAAAGACGCGGATTTGGCAGTCTTTGCGGTCGAGGACTATCGCGAGATTCCTTACTGGTTTGGGGTGAACCGGTGCGCGATGACGGTGATTGGCGGGTCTGTGGTGCACAAGCGGTGAACTTTTGTCTAGCGGGTTCCGTACAGAGAGAAGGTCATAATTTTGTTCGATGCACTATTTAGGATGTTGAGGCGTGCTGCCCTCCGCTTAATTGGACAAGGTGCGGATGCTTCGATGCTCGGGCGTGACAGATAAGAACTAAGTCCCACTAAATCTTTCCAGAGGGGAACCCCTATGAAGCGAATTCTTGTGGCACTCACGGTTGTATTGGCGGCACTGTCATCGGCGACGGCCCAACGGTTGCCGGAAGTGGCGGCTCCAGACAATTACAAACTCACCTTCACGCCCGATCTCGAAAAAGCTACGTTCGATGGTGATGAAACCATCTCCATCCGTGTGCTAAAGCCGACTTCAGAGATCACCCTGAATACAGTCGACATTGATTTCCACGACATATCGATTACCAGCGGCGGCAATACGCAGAAAGGCACCGTCACTCCAGAAAAGAACAAAGAGATGGCGGTCCTGAAGGTCGAAAAGCCGCTTTCGGCGGGCTCAGCGACCATCCACATCACTTACACGGGCACGCTCAACGATCAGATGCGCGGCCTCTATCTCGGCAAGGACGATCAGGGCCGCAAGTACGCCTCCACACAATTTGAGTCGACCGATGCCCGGCGAGCTTTCCCGTCGTTTGATGAGCCGCTTTATAAGGCCACCTTCGACATTACAGCTGTTGCCGATAAGGGGATGGTCGCAATTTCGAACTCCAAGGTCATCTCCGACACTCCCGGCCCCGGCGACAAGCACACCGTGCGCTTTGCCACGACTCCAAAGATGTCGTCGTATCTCGCGGCACTGGTGGTCGGCAATTTCGCCTATATCGAGGGATCAGCGGACGGAATTCCAATCCGTGTCTACAATCCCACCGGCAAAGAGGAAATGGGCAGGTTCGCGCTGGATGCCGCCGAGCACATCCTCAGTTATTACGACAAGTATTTCAGCATCAAGTATCCCTACGGAAAGCTTGATCTGGTCGGCATTCCGGATTTTTCCGCCGGCGCAATGGAGAACACTGGCTGCATCACGTTCCGCGAAGTTTTGCTTCAGATCGATGAGAAGCAGGGCTCAGTGGGTTTGAAAAAAACCATCGCGTCCGTGATCGCGCATGAAATGGCGCACCAGTGGTTCGGCGATCTGGTGACGGCGAAGTGGTGGGACGACATCTGGCTCAACGAGGGCTTCGCCACCTGGATGTCGAGCAAGCCGATTGAGGCCTGGCGGCCCGAGTGGAACTTCGATCTTGACGATGTCAGCGATACTGGTAATTCGCTGAATACCGACTCGCTGGCCAATACGCGGCCTATCCATCAGGCTGCGGATACTCCTGCGCAAATCATGGAGTTGTTTGATGGAATCGCTTACGGCAAGGCCGCGGCCGTGCTGCGCATGGTTGAGGCCTACGTCGGCGAGAAGACTTTTGAAGCGGGCGTGAACGCCTATCTTCAGAAGCATCAATATGGCAACGCCACCGCTGAGGACTTCTGGAATGCGCAGGCCCAGACCTCGAAGAAGCCGGTCGACAAGATCATGTCTTCTTTTGTGATGCAGGCTGGCGCTCCGATCATCAACGTCAAAACTCAGTGCTCAGGCAATTCGACCTCAATCACGCTTGATCAGCGCCGCTACTTCGTTGATCGCGTCAAGTTCCAGGAGCCGAACGATCAGCTCTGGGATGTTCCCCTGTGCATGAAGTCTTCGAGTGGAGCTCAGACGTGTGAGCTGCTCACCAAGCATCAGGAAAGCTTTATGCTGCCCGGCTGCTCGGAGTGGGTGCTGGCCAATGCGAATGGTGCAGGCTTCTACCGCTCAGGCTACGATCCGGAAACGGTCCGGGCAATCGCCAAGGACGCGGAGATCAAGCTCAATCCGAAGGAGCGCATTTCTCTCCAGACGGATATCTGGGCTTCGATCCGCGTAGGGCGCGAGCCAATTGGCGACTACCTTGCATTTGCGCAAGGTATCGGCAGCGATCGCAATCGCGCTGTGCTCGACGATGTTCTGGGACGGCTGAACTACATCGGCCAGTATCTTGTGACCGACAGCGATCGCGAATCGTATCGGGCCTGGCTGCGGCAATATCTGACGCCAATGTTGAACGATGTGGGCTGGCAGTCGAAAGCGGGCGAGAGCGATGAGCAGCGACAGCTGCGCAGCCGGCTGTTTAACGCGCTGGGATATGACGCACGCGATCCAAAGGTGCTGGCCGAAGCGCGCAAAGTTGCCGACAAAGCCATTGATGACCCCTCTTCCACAGACCGCGAGCTGGCTGGCCGAGCGCTATCGCTGGCTGCGCTGAATGGCGACGAAGCCTTTTACGACCGGCTGGTGACGGCGGCGAAGAATGCTAAATCGCAGGAAGATTATTACAACTACCTGTTTACGTTAGCGGCATTCACCGACCCGAAGCTTCTGCAACGGACCTTGGACTATGCCATCTCGCCCGATGTCCGCTCCCAGGATACATTGCAGTTGGTCGGCGCTGTGTTCGGCAATCCGGCGGGGCAGAAACAGGCGTGGGACTTTGTTCTCGCCCACTGGGACGCGATCCAGAAAGCCGGCGGCCCCTTCGCCAGCGCTGCGGTGGTGCAAGCGTCCGGTACATTCTGCGATGCACAGATGCGCGATCAGTTAAAGGATTTCTTCGCTGCGCACAGGATTGAAGCGGCGGAGAGAACGTACCGGCAATCGATCGAGCGCATCAACAACTGCGTCGACTTGAAACAACAGCAGGAGCCGCAGCTTGCCTCGTGGCTGGGACAGCATGGCTCGAACGCGGGAGGACAGTAACGGCAGATTACGCCCAGGCATACGGGTTTAGGGAAGCCCAGGCGCGATGAAAACAAGTTGGCCGCTCTTCGAACGTTTGATATCTCAAAGAGCGGCCGATTGTGTTTAAGAACAAATCAAGTCTTAGTCGCCCGAAGGAAGCAGCATCTCCTCTGAATGCGACTCGATTTGAATCTGAACGTGCGGGCAATCGCCCAGGATCGGCTGGCAGGCGGCATCGGGACCGTGCTCGGGATGAACCAGGGGCTTAAGTCCGCCAAACTGCTCGGCTTCTGTCGATCCAGCCAGAGCAGTAGTTGAGGCCAGCCCTCCGCTGATCACCTGCTGTACCTGATCGAAATATCCGGTGCCAACAAATCGCTGGTGCTTGACAGCTTCGTAACCGTACTGCGTTTCTCGGCTGAATTCTTTTTCTTGCAGGCGCGAGTAGGCAGTCATGCCGGCGAGTTTGTATCCGCGGGCCAGTTCGAACATGCTCAGGTTCAGAGCATGAAAGCCGGCGAGCGTCACGAACTGGAATTTGTACCCCATACGAGCCAGCTCCGGCTGGAAGCGTGCGATTGTGGCCTCATCAAGGTTATTCCGCCAATTGAAGCTGGGCGAGCAGTTGTAGGCCAGCATCTTCCCGGGATATTTGGCGTGAATAGCTTCGGCAAACTGCCTTGCCTCTTCAAGATCGGGGTGCGAGGTTTCACACCAGATCAGATCGGAATAGGGCGCGTAAGCGAGGCCTCGAGCAATCGCCGATTCGATGCCGCCGCGAATGCGGAAGAAGCCTTCACTGGTGCGCTCACCCGTACAGAACTTGCGATCACGCGGATCGATATCGCTGGTTAGAAGCGAGGCGCTGTCGGCGTCAGTGCGCGCCATCACCAGTGTTGAAACGCCCATCACGTCTGCGGCGAGGCGGGCTGCAATTAGCTTCTGAATCGCTTCAGTAGTTGGAACCAAAACCTTGCCGCCGAGGTGTCCGCATTTCTTTGCCGATGAAAGTTGATCTTCAAAGTGAACGCAGGCTGCGCCCGCTTCGATCATTCCCTTCATCAGCTCGAATGCGTTCAGCGTCCCGCCGAATCCTGCTTCGGCGTCGGCTACGAGCGGAGCAAACCATGTGTCACCGGGGGCGACTTTGCCCTCTGCGTGGTGAAGCTGGTCGGCGCGCTGTAGTGCGCTGTTGATACGCCGGCAGAGATTGGGCACGCTGTCGGCGGGATACAAGCTCTGATCGGGATACATCTGGCCCGCATTGTTGGCATCGGCCGCAACCTGCCAACCGCTCACGTAGATGGCCTTCAGTCCCGCCTGCACCTGCTGCACTGCCTGGTTGCCGGTGACCGCGCCGAGCGCGTTCACGTAGGGCTCGGTTTGCAGCAGTTCCCACAGTCTTTCTGTGCCCATGCGGGCCAGCGTGTGCTCGATGTGAATCGACCCGCGCAGCCGCAGTACGTCCTCTGCCGAATATGGCCGATCAATCCCTTTCCATCGCGGATTGTTTTTCCAGTCGGAGTTCAGACCATCCTGAGCCAGAGCTTGCTGTGAGGCCTTTCCTTCCCGGCTCATATTACCGAATTGCGTGGGGAATTGAGGCTGCATCGTTTTGTGGTTTCCGTTGTCATTGGTGGGCATTGCGGGCTTTCTCCCGAGAGTTTGTTCAATATGATGAACGATAATTCACCATACTGGATACCTGCGCAGCCTATGTCCGGCCCGATTTGCAGTCAATGCTGATGTTCAGTATTATGAACATGCATTCATTTTCTTGTACGAATTAAGGATTCCTCCGATGAGCGCTGGAATTGCCGTAAGCAAGCTTTCACCAGATTCCCCCTCTGCCGCAGTGGAGCGGGCCCTGGCCATGCTTGAGGCGGTAGCCCATACCTCCGAGGGGCTGAGCAACGCCGAAATCAGCCGCAAACTACAGATTCCAAAAAGCTCGGCCAGCTACATTCTGCGCACGCTGGAAAGCCATGGCTATCTGACCCGCGATGCCGAATCGGCAAAGTACCGCGTGGGCTTGAAGATTCTCAGTCTGAGCCGCGGCGCCCTAGGTGGGCTTGACATTCGCGCTATTGCCCTGCCCGTGATGCGGCGGCTGATGCAGCACACCAGCCTCACCTGCCATCTGGCTGTGTTGGATGGGGCCGAGGCGGTTTATGTAGAAAAGGTAGAGCCTGAAGGTTTCATCCGCATGGATACGTGGGTGGGGCGCCGCATGCGCGTACACGCCACCAGCGTTGGCAAAGCGATCGTGGCGCATATTCCCCAGGCGGAACTGGAGCAGATCATAAAAAAAGTAGGCATGGAGCGGCGCACGCCCAAGACGGTCACGAGCCTGCCGCGGCTGCTCAAGGAACTCGAGAAAGTGCGCGCTCAAGGCTACGCCGTAGATGACGAAGAAAATAATCTGGGAGCGCGCTGCGTGGCCGCACCCATCTTCGACGAGCGCGGCGCGATCGTTGCCAGTCTGGGATTGAGCGGTACGGCGCAGCAGGTCAGTCCGCAGACGATGCCGCGAATTCTGGAAGCCCTCAAGGACGCCGCGCGGCATATTTCCATGGGCATGGGATACCGCGCTCCACACCGGCGCGCGGGCGCCTAAATAAACTCACTGCCAGAACCTGGAGGTCTGCGGAATGGCCAACAACTCTGCCGATGCGATCGTTCGTCATTACAACCGGGCGGACGAGGCTTCGCGGCTCTCTGCGGGATGGTTTCAACTCGAGCAAGAGCGAACTCGAGAACTCATCTTGCGACATATCCAACCCGCGCCTGCAAGAGTTCTCGATGTTGGCGGCGGGGCGGGGGCCTATGCTTGCTGGCTCGCAATGCGAGGCTATGAAGTTCACCTCATCGATCCCGTTCCTCGCCATATTGCGCAAGCGCGCGCGGCGTCGGCAAAACGATCGCAGCATCCGCTGGCGTCATCCGAGGTAGGCGATGCGCGAAAACTGCCCCAGCTTAACGGCAGCGCCGACGCGGTCTTATTGCTCGGCCCGATTTATCACCTGACGAAACGAAGCGACCGGCAGGCTGCGCTGCGCGAGGCATATCGCGTCCTCCGGTCTGGCGGCTTCGTATGGGTCGCTGGTATCAGCCGCTATGCTTCTTTGCTCGACTCTCTTTCGCATGGATTCTTCGGCCAGCCGGAATTTGCCCCGATTCTCGATCGCGATTTGGCCGAGGGCCAGCATCGCAACCCGACCAATGACCTTTACGTACTTCACTGACGCATACTTCCATTGTCCGGATGAGCTCGCACAGGAACTGACGGAAACAGGTTTCAACCTTGTTGAGTTAGTGGCTGTCGAAGGGGTCGGCTGGCTGGCCAGTGATTTTGACCGCCTGTGGAGTGACCAGCAGCAGCGGGAACGGTTGCTGGCCGCAGTGCGGAAAGTGGAGCGTGAACCGGGTCTGATCGGCGCCAGCTCTCATATTATGGCGATAGGCACGAAGTGCTGAACGTACCTGCGGCCCGGCACAAAATAATCAGGCAGTTTCTTTCGTGACACTCGGGGTGATGGTGGCGTGGGCGACTCCCGGCTGTAAGGGTACCAGTATTACTCCTTCCTGCTGATCGAAGACCAGCGTTGACATCTGGGCACAGCGGTCACATAGCCAGTAGCGCTCCATACGCCGCGGTGGACGGCGGGCGTACACAGGCTCGGAGTTACCCATCTCAAGCCGGGGCGTAGCTTCCACCAGAAAAAGCCGTCCCTGACCGAGCCGCAGAAACGGTTTTGAACATTGCGAGTTGGCGCAGTGGCTGAGCATGCGTACAGTCCTCTTTATATGTGAGCACGATGAACCGGAATTCACCGCGGGCCAGATTCCTTCAGAGCATGCATGTGGAATACCAATCATCCGTGATGGTTTTTGGCGTGTGCCGCCTGCGCGGCAATGTCCTTACGTGCCGACGGCTCGGCAGTTTCTGCGGCCTCCGTCACTTGCCTTGTTCAGCGGCCTGCCAGTACCATTTTCGGAATGGTGAAGCGCGTTCTGCTGTGCCCTCCCGATTACTTCGATGTTGTCGATCACAAGAATCCCTATATGTCGGGAAAGGTGCCGGTGGATCGGGCAAAGGCGCTGAAACAATGGCAGGCACTATGTGCGGCTTTGGCCCAAAACGGGTGTGAAGTTCAAACCATAACTCCCGCTGCGGGACTGGAAGACATGGTCTTCGCCGCCAACCAGGTCTTTGCGGGATCGGCGCCGAGTCTGGGCAAGTTCGTTGTTCCCAGCCACATGGTCCACGAGTCGCGGCAGCGCGAGGTGCCGTTCTACCTCGAGTGGTTTCGCAACCGCGGATACAAGGTCATCGATCTCAATCTCGGGTCTGATCATCTCGAAGGCCACGGAGATTTGCTCTGGCATCCCGACGGGTCGCGGATTTGCGCGGGATATGGTCTTCGATCAACGCGCGGCGGGGTAGAGAAGTTTGCCGCAGCGATGTCCAAACTGGGTATAGCCGTCGTGCCACTTAGGCTTATCGATCCCTTCTGCTACCACCTCGATACTTGTCTTTGCCCGCTGAACGATGAGGCGGCGCTGATCTATCCCGGCGCATACGATCCTGATTCCCTGAAGAAGCTGTGCGGGTTCTGGAAGCGCGTTCACGAAATCACCGCGGACGAAGCCCACAGGTTCATGGGCAATGGCATCGCAGTGAACGGAAGCTATCTCACACCGTATCTGACGCCGCATCTTAGAGAAATTCTGCACCAAGAGGGTTTGAAGCCGACGCTACTCGATACATCGGAGTTCGAAAAGGCAGGGGGAAGCTTATTTTGCATGAAGGCGTTTCTGCCGGAGTGATGATTCGGGTTGAGCTAATCGCAGCCTTAGTGCAACACAGCCGCGATAACGGCGATGACGATGCCGATCACGCCGAAGATGACCCCAAGATGCCAGAAAATGCGGCGGCCTGAGAGAAGCGTAATCGATGTGATCACCAGGCCGATTTCCAGAAAAACTTCGGACAGATCATAGCGGTCGGCGCGACGGCGCTCCATGGCGACCTCGCGTTCGAATTCGCGCGCCTCCTTCTGGATGTCGTCTTTCTCATGCTTGTAGCGTTCGGCTTCCTGCGCGAATCTCTGGCGGTCGGCATCCGAGGCTCCATTCGCGTTGGAGGCAACGAATAACTCATCCTGGTGCTCTCGAATATTCTTGGCCTGATAGTAGGCCCACTGATCTGACGCTTTCGCTTGTAGCACGACCTCTTCGGTGTGCGCGCGATGACCCAGCAACGCCGCGACCGCAACCAGCACGGCGAGCACAGCCATGGTCAGCGAAACCGGCGCTAAGCTGGGATTGACGTGAGCGTGCGCGGCGTGTTCTTCCAGCTCCTGGAGTTCGTCAGCGGACATTTGTTCACGATGTTACGAATTTGTGGAGAAGCAGGCAAGTGGTGGATCCGATACTTCCAGTTCCTGGTTCGCAACAGCAGGTTCCTCACCCACGCTTCGCGCGTGTTCGGAATGACATGTGCGCGAAATCCATACTCGCAACCCACAATTCACGACTCGAGACTTTTCATTCTCCCATAACCTTAACAATCACTCTCTTGTCGCGCTGGCCGTCGAATTCAGCATAGAAAATGCGCTGCCACGTTCCGAAATCGAGTTTGCCGGCGGTGATGGGCACGATAACTTCGTGGTGAATCAGCAGGGCTTTTAAGTGAGAATCTCCGTTATCTTCCCCAGTTTCGTGGTGCTTGTAATTCTTGCGAAACGGAGCGAGATGCTCCAGCCACTGGTCGATATCCTCGATCAGGCCGCTTTCGTTATCGTTGACGTAAACCCCGGCCGTGATATGCATGGCGGAAACCAGCACCATGCCTTCCTTGACTCCGCTCTTGCGAACAATCTCCTCGACCTGCGGCGTGATATGGATGTAGGCGCGGTGTGTCTTGGTATGGAAGTGCAGGTATTCGGTATGAACCTTCATGTCCTTGCTCCTGAACAGGGAAGATTCTAACTGAGCGCGACTCGCACGTTTGGCCGAGAACCTTCGTTACCCAGTATGCCGTCCGTAATCACTGCGTACACAGTGCGTCCGCTGCATACTCGTATCATCGAGGAGGATTGCAGTGCTGCTTCGTCTGGATTATCTGTCGTGTGTACTTACAATTTCTTCTACCATTTTGATAGGTAAACGCTGCTGGGAGGGGTGGATCCTAGCAGCAGTGAATAGCGCCGTCGTCTGTCTCATCGGCTTTCGCACCGCGCAATTCGGTTTCATCCCAGCAAACGTGTTCTGCATCGGACTGTATGCCGTGAATCTGCGCTCCTGGCGGGGCAAGACTCGCGCATGACGTGGTTGACCGATCACCTGGTCTGTGAAAGGCTGCTCTTCGATTTCTGAGATAGAGCCTGCAGCAGTGTCCAAAAGCTCCCGGGGGAAATCGACAGATATTATTCCCTGGCGCGGAAGTAATATCTCCTCTTTCGCGTGCTAATATGCACACGATGTCCAGCCATCCGGCAGCTATGTTATGCAGTAAGTGCGCGGCGAACCTTCCCGAGGGATCGCAGTTCTGTCCTAAATGTGGCCAACCGGTCGGGGCGGCGGAAGGCGCGGCATCTCCAGTTTCGGTCTCAGTATGCGGCGGCTGTGGCGCCAATTTGCCCGAAGACTCTCAGTTCTGTCCGAAATGCGCGCGGCCGACAGGATCCGTGATACCCAGCGTGCAAGTAAAGGATCTGCCCGCAGGCACTGAAGCTCAGCGGCCACGACGAGCTGGGCCACGTCGCAGGCATTCCTTTATCACAGTGTTGGTAGTTATAACATCGATCGGACTGCTCTTGTGGGTCGCCAGCAGCGACGATCCAATCGCGCAAAATATTCAGGACCTTTTGGGGTGGAAGCACGATCAGGCGATCGTTGAAGCGCCGTTTTCCGTCGCTCCGAACAACTTTCAGTATTTCAAGTTTTCTTTGCCTGAGGCATCGTTGAATGTTTCCATTGTCGGCGACTTTGCCGCCACGGCGGGCAACGAGGTCAAGCCCCGCAAGACGAAAGGGAAGAGCCTGGCCAAAGACGCCGTTGGCGACGATAACCTCGAGGTTTTCGTCCTTACGGAATCGGCTTTCGCTGTCTGGCAGAATGGTTATTCAACCGGATCACTCTATGAAAGCGGCCGGGGTCCCCGAGGCAACATTCAGGCCGATCTTCCCCCAGGCGCAGGCATTTACTACCTGATTTTCAACAATAAGTTCGAGCCCATGGCCGCCAAGCGTGTTCAAGCCACAGTCTTCCTGCGCTACCGGAACTGGCTGCCGGAATCGATCCGCCGCCTCAAGGCTCGCATCCTGAATTGGTTTGATCTGTGAGATCTGTACTCGGGCTCACTCGTGCCGTGGAAAGCAGGTGGGGCAGCGCCACACCCTATCTCATAGATTCCTCGATTTCAGAGATCCAATCCGGCCTTTTGAGCACTTCGCGCGGCTTCGGCCCATCGGCGGCGCCAACGATGCCGTCTTGTTCCATCAGGTCGATCAAATGCGCAGCACGGCCGTAGCCGATGCGCAGGCGGCGCTGCAAGAGGGAAGTCGACGCCTTGCCGAATTCCACGACCAGCTTGACAGCGTCCTGATAGAGAGGATCATCCTCGCCACCCTCTTCTGAGCCATTATTCCCGCCAGACTCAACGCCCTCAGCCTCTCGTTCTTCGCGCTCGTCCGCCGGCGCTTCGAGGAATTGCTGCTCATACTCGGCTGCGCCTTGTGCCTTCCAGAACTCGACGACGGCGGCGATTTCTTTTTCAGTCACTAAAGGGGCGTGCAGCCGATGCACGCGCGCCGATCCCGACGGCAGATAAAGCATATCGCCTTTGCCGAGCAGGGCTTCAGCTCCGTTGGCGTCAAGAATGGTGCGGGAATCGACCTTAGTGGCCACGCGGAACGAGATGCGCGCGGGAAAATTGGCTTTGATCAGTCCGGTGATCACATCGACCGACGGCCGCTGCGTGGCGAGCACGAGGTGAATGCCGACCGCGCGCGCCATCTGCGCCAGGCGCGTGATGGATTCTTCGACATTAGAAGAATCAAGCATCATGAGGTCGGCAAGTTCGTCGATGATGATGACGATATAGGGGATCGGCTTATCGTCGGAATCTTCTTCGAACAGGCTGGGGGTACCACCGTTATCGAAGAGACGGTTGTACTGATCAATGTTGCGCACGCCCTTGGAGGCGAGCAGTTTGAGGCGGCGCTCCATTTCGCGGACGGCGTTGCGCAGCGCGTTGGCGGCAAGTTTAGGCTCAGTAATGATGGGCGTGTAGAGGTGCGGAATGCCTTCGTAGTTGCCGAGTTCGAGGCGCTTGGGGTCGACCAAGATCAAACGAACCTGATCGGGCGTGGCCTTATACAAAATCGACATGATGAAGGCGTTGATGGCCACGGATTTGCCCGTGCCCGTTGAGCCGGCGATGAGAAGGTGCGGCATGCCGTTAAGGTCGGCGACCTGGATGCGTCCGTTGATATCTTTACCCATGGCCATGGTGAGTTTCGACTTCGAGGCCATGAACTCCTGCGACTCGATGTTCTCGCGCAGCCAGATGATTTCACGCTCGCGGTTCGGCACCTGAATGCCCACGGTCGATTTGCCGGGCATGCGCTCGATGAGAATGCTTTCAGCTTTGAGCGCGAGGCAGAGATCGTCGGTGAGATTTGTGATGCGGCTGTATTTGATGCCGGCATCGGGCTTGAACTCAAAGGTAGTGACGACGGGCCCGGGATTGATCTGCGTGACTTGGCCGTGCACGTCGAACTCGGCATACTTCTCTACGAGCACCTGCGCCAGCAGTTTCAGTTCGTCGGCATCGACGGCTTGCTGCTCATCGGAACGGTGGAGCAGGGAACTGGAAGGAAGTTTGTAGCCGCCCGCGATTTTTGGCATGGTGGTGCGCGGTTTGTGGTCGGAGTCTGCGCGGGCGTTGAGAACGGGATCGAGCGTGGTTTCCTCTTGCTCGTTGGAAGCTGGCAGAGGCTCGTGCAAAATTCCGCCAGTAGAGGGTGGTTCCTGGGCGGGCTCCTCTTCCATCATTTTCTCGATGCCGGTGCGGCGAGGCTCCTGCGCACGGGGCTGCTCCGCTTGCCGCGAAGGAATCAACTGCGTCTTCACCACGGGCTTCGAGATCCGGCGCTTTTCGAGTTCCTTCTGCTGGCGAATTTTGATCCGTTCCTGCCGCCAATCCTCATAGCGGTTGTAGAGCGCGGTCATCCAGGCGAAGCGCGTCGGCGCCCAGAGTCGAATTGCGGTAAAGGAAAACGCAGTTGATAAATAGAGCGCAGTCGCGAGAATGGCGGCGCAGACGATGTAGGCGCCTGCGACGTTCAGATAATGAACGAGGAAGTCGCCGACAATACGTCCGAGCAGGCCTTCGATGGGGATGACGTTCATCCACCGCGTGTGCCCCGGCAGCAGCGCCAGCATCGCAGGAACAAAGACGACCAACCACACGCCGCCAAGCGTCTTTGCCACCGGCGACTGAATCTTTCGCGAGGCGAACCAGCGCACGCCGAGCATCGCCGGGAAAATGGGTAGCAGAAACGCGCCGATGCCGAAAAATTGCAGGACCAGGTCAGAAATGAACGCGCCGACCATGCCGATCCAATTGCGGGCAACATGCGTGCCGGTGAGCGTCGATGCGCTGTTAAGCGAGGGATCGAGCGGCGAATACGACGCCAACGCTAGGAAAAGGAGGAGCGCAGAAACGCACAACAGGAACCCGACCAGCTCATTGAGCCGCCGGTTGCCCGTAGGGACAAATATCTTTCCGAGAAAACCCATGGGGGCCGTTAAGGCACGGGCGAATTGTCCGTGGCGCAAATCGGCCAGAGCGACATCATTATGGCAGGAACAGCACATGGGGGCAATGGGAGGGGGTGGTGAGTTGGGTGCCTGACAGTAGGCGGTGCTTCCTTCCGCAAAAGGCAGAGTCGGCGCAGGATTGGGCTGTCACAACTCTCCCCGCCGTTCCAGTTGTTTATAAAAAACGAGCGAATACACTGCCGGAACGAGCGCACTGGTCAGAATCACCGCCATTGCCAGCCAGAAGGGCGCACCTAGGATTGCACTTGCCAAGCCCACAAGCCCTCCGGCGAAAAAAGTTTTCGCCGCAAAACGGTGTGTGGCGTTCCATACGTGTTCGCTAGCAATGGTCCACGGAGTACGTACGCCAAGGTAGAAATTACGCCGCACTTCTCCAAGAACGTTTCCCAGCAGCGCAACCAGCAGGCTCACGCCGCCAATGATGGCGCGGCTGATGTCCAGCACGACGCCTAGCCCGGCAGCCAGTATGAGCAGGTAGATGTATCCCAGTATGGCCACAAGCACGACCATGATGTAAAGATATGTCGCGCGGAACGAATCCACCTCAAAGTGCCTGGGAGAAAGCCAGGGCAGCGCCCAGAACAGAAAAACGAAGGCCATCATCCCAGGCCCCCACAGGAACAGCGACCATTTCGGTCCCCAGCCGTTTGCCCGGCCATGCGCATCCCAATGCAGCGGGACGGTCTTCGGCAAGTGAGGATAGGCAACGGCAATTCCCGCCAGCACAGCCAGGATCACAGCTACAGCGCCAAGGTAATACTTCCGCTCAGTTGTCATTTTGTGCCTCCCTGCGGCGATGCAGGCCTGTCTTTCTTCTCTTTTTGCTCTCCTCCTCGCACCAGGTCTATGACCCACGCCATGATGTCCTGCACGACCGTCGTATTCAGCCCATACCAGATCTGCTGGCCTTTGCGCCGGCTGGTGATGAGGTCAGCATCTTTTAATACGGAGAAATGGTGCAACATCGAGGGCTTCGTCATGTCGAACTGGTCCGCCAAATCGCCTGCCGTGCGCTCGCCTTTTCGCAACAGGCCCAGAATTTCCCGGCGGGTAGGGTCGCTTAGGGCCTTGAACGCTTTGTTGTCGCGAGTCACGATAGTTAGACGTCAATATAATTAGACATATGCCTAAATACTGCGCCAAGGGAGAGGCGATCGTGAATTGTGCCCCTTTCTAATAAGGCGTGACTTCAGGTCTCGCTTATGACATAATTAAGCGATTATGACATCCTCTTTGGAGAGTGACATTACAGAAGTCAGAGCTCGTATTAACGAAAACGGCCGTATCGTGCTTCCGGCAGCATTTCGCAAGGCTCTGGGCATCAACGCGGGAGACGAGGTCCTGATGCGCCTGCAAGATGACGAGCTGCGTATCACCACCCAGCAGCTACGCATCAAGCGTGCCCAGCAGCGCGCCCGGAAGTACTTGAAGCCAGGCGTCTCGTTAGTTGACGAACTCATCGCTGAACGGCGGCAGGCTGCCAGGGATGAATAGAATTGTTTTGGATGCATCCGCGATTCTGGCCCTTATTGGAGCTGAAGTAGGCGCCGAAAAGCTGACTCCTGCTTTGTTGGACATTGCCGTCGCAAGCGCAGTAAACCTGTCGGAAGTCCACGCTAGACTGATCCGACGAGGCTGGACAGCGGATCAGGCCTGGCTAGATGCCACGAGCACCATCCGAAAAGTGTTTCCCTTCGATGAGCAGCAGGCCAAACTCGCGGGAGATCTGATACTGCAAACGAAACCTCTGGGTCTATCATTGGCGGATCGTGCATGCCTGGTCCTAGGCATGGTTCTGGGCGCGCCCGTGTTCACAACCGATCGAACATGGCAAAAGCTGAAACTTGATGTGGAAATTCACACCATCCGATGAGGCGGTGAAAAGCTAGCTAACATCCTCGATCTTCAGGATCTCACGATTACTCCTGTAAAATAAGAGTTTCGACTGTACGCCTTGCTACGTTCTGATCTCATCCCGTCTTTGCTGCTGACAAGCTACGCTGCCCCCAAGGGCATCGGGCACTATCTCCGTCAGCACCTATTGGACAAGACTTTTCAGGGCCTGTACCACACCGACGCCTTCGATCGCGCTCTGCTGATTCCTTACTTTATCGTCTTAGTCCTGCTTGCCGGATACGGCATTCACCGTTACATCCTGGTCTACCTTTATTACAAGCACAAAAAGAACCGCACCACTGAGCCGCTGGCGCACTTTGACGACTTGCCGCCGATTACCGTTCAGCTGCCCATTTTCAACGAGCAGTATGTCGTCGAGCGCCTGCTCGATGCCGTATGCAGGTTGAAGTACCCGCGCGAGAAGCTCGACATCCAAGTGCTCGACGATTCCACTGACGAAACCGTCGAGGTCGCCCGAAATCTGGTCGAGCGTTACGCTGCCTTGGGGAATCCCGTTACCTATCATCACCGCACCAACCGCGAAGGCTTCAAAGCGGGAGCGCTCGCCGAAGGATTGAAATCCGCCAAAGGCGAATTTGTCGCCATCTTCGACGCCGACTTCACTCCGCCCGAAGACTTTCTTCTGCGCACCATCCATCACTTTACCGACCCCAAAATCGGCATGGTGCAAACCCGCTGGACGCACATCAACCGCGACTATTCGTTCCTGACGCAGGTCGAGGCCATCCTGCTCGATGGCCATTTCGTCCTGGAACATTCCGGCCGCGCCCGCACTGGCCTCTTCTTCAATTTCAATGGGACGGCCGGCATGTGGCGCCGCGCCGCCATTGACGACGCCGGCGGCTGGCAGCACGACACGCTTACCGAAGATACCGATCTTTCTTATCGCGCGCAGCTCAAAGGGTGGAAGTTCATCTACTTGCAGGATGTCGAATGCCCCGCCGAACTGCCCGTAGAAATGACTGCGTTTAAGACCCAGCAGGCGCGCTGGGCCAAAGGACTGATTCAAACTGGAAAGAAGATTCTGCCGCGTGTCTTGCGCAGCGACGCCCCGTTTCACACCAAGATCGAAGCATGGTATCACCTGACCGCGAACCTCAGCTATCCGCTCATGGTGATCCTGTCGGTGTTGATCCTGCCAGCCATGATCATCCGCTTCTATCAGGGCTGGTTCCAGATGCTTTTCATCGATCTACCGCTTTTTCTGGCATCGACGTTTTCGATTTCCAGTTTCTACCTGGTCTCGCAGCGTGAATTGTTTCCGAAAAGCTGGCCGCGCGCGCTGCTGTATCTGCCTTTTCTAATGGCGCTGGGAATCGGGCTGACTATCACCAATACCAAAGCGGTAATCGAAGCGCTGATGGGCAAGCAGACGGCCTTTGCGCGGACTCCTAAATATCATGTGGAGTCGAAAAAAGACAAAATCCGCGCGACAAAGTACCGCAAGCGTCTGGGCTGGGTGCCCTGGGTTGAGCTGGTAATTGGGGCTTATTTCGCCTTGACGGTTTACTATGCAGTACAAAATGAAAACTTCGTCACCATTCCGTTTCTGCTTCTATTTGTCGTGGGTTATTGGTACACAGGATTGATGTCGCTGCTGCAAGGCCGCTTTGCCGGAGTCGAACTCAGCGCCGAGACCCATACGAAGCCGTTTCCGGTGGGAGTGTAAAGGATAATAACCGGGATGGGCATGAGTTTTACTCGTGCCGGTCGCGACCGATAAATTGACTGGGCTTTAGCGGCTGTGGTGCTATTTGATCGGCCTAGTTATCAGATACGATTCCACGTAAAAAACAAAACGGACAAACAACCATGCGCAAACATCGTCTTGCTTTTCTGATTTCGCTTGTCTTACTTCTTAGCACCTTCGGCGCTGCCCTCGAGCGCCAAACCAACGCTGACTACCGTGCCCGCCGAGAAGCCCTGGGCAAAAAAGTGAACGGCGTGGTCGTCTTGTTTTCAAAGACGGAGCATCTGAACGACCTTTACGGATTCCGCCAGGACGACAATTTTTACTATCTCACTGGGCAGAGCGAACCGGTGGGGGCATTGCTGATCGCCTCCGCCACCGAAGCGAAAGGCGACACCGCTCGCCCCTACACAGAGATCTTCTTTCTCCCTGCCCGCAACATGACGCAGGAAAAATGGACGGGACCCAAGCTCGGGCCCGAAAATCTTGACGCGCCTAAGATCACGGGCTTCGATCAGGTTGAAGATCTCGCCAAACTGCCAGAAGAGCTGGAGAAATTTCTCGCCGTGGGCCGTCCACAAATCTATACCGATGTCGCGACGCAGTTTTCTGAGTCCACGTCAGCCGAGCCGCTGGCTTTTCTGAAAACTCAGAATCCTTATGTCACTTTCTCCGACGTGCGCCCGATGATCGCGTCGTTGCGCACAACAAAAGATGCCGGAGAAGTGGCGCTCATTCGCAAAGCTGTCGACGCCTCGGTGGCCGCGCATTTCGCCGCGTTCAAAGCCGTCAAGCCGAGTGTGAACGAGCACCAGATCGAGGTCCTGATGGAGTATGAGTGGGGCAAGAGAGGCTGCGAGCGGGTCGCCTATGCTCCCATCGTCGGCTCTGGTATTAACTCCACCGTCCTGCACTATTCAGCTGACGATCAGGTAATGCAATCTGGAGACGTGGTCGTGATCGACGCCGCCGGCGAATATTCGATGTACGCTTCCGATATCACGCGCACGCTGCCCATCAACGGCCACTTCACTCCGCGCCAGCGCGAAATCTACGACATCGTTCTCGGCGCACAGCAAGCCGCTGAAGCCGCCTTCGTTTCGGGCAAGTCGAACATGAAGCACGACGATCCGAACTCACTGCAGAAAGTCGCCTACGACTACATCAACACGCATGGCAAAGACCTGCACGGCGAGCCTCTGGGAAAATACTTCATCCACGGCCTTGGCCATTCCGTTGGACTCAACGTTCACGATTCCACCGACTATAGCGTCCCATTCGGGCCTGGTCAGGTGTTCACAATTGAACCCGGCATTTACATTCCCGAAGAAAAAATCGGAGTGCGCATTGAAGACGATTACTGGGTCGATCCCGATGGCAAGCTGGTAAAGCTGAGCGGCGCGCTGCCCTCGAAAGCAGAAGAAGTAGAGAAGTTGATGGGGGGGAAGTAGTGGAAGAGCGGCGCTTCAGCGCCACGAAAGATCGCTCAATTTAGTCCGGGCTTTAGCCCCTGAGGTGGCTGATGCGCGTCGCATTTCTTGTTGCATGGTTTCTTCTGCCCGCAATGGCTCTTTCTCAAGCTCCGAAGCCCCCCGGCGTCGCCGAGTTTATTTCCATCGACGCTCCGGCCTTCATTGTCAATCACGTTCGCGTCATCGATGGCACCGGCGCGCCTGCCAAAGAAGATCAGGCGGTCGTCGTTGCCGATGGGAAAATTCAATCGATCACCCCAGCGTCCTCGGTGAAGATTCCTCCAGCCGCAAAGCAATTTGATCGCACAGGTTACACCGTTATTCCCGGCCTGGTCGGAATGCACAATCATCTTTACTACACGAATTCCTATTCCGTTCAGCTCACCGGCGGCAAGCTCACTGAACCGGGACTATTCATTGCAGAAATTCCGTACACCGCGCCTCGTCTTTATCTCGCCGCCGGAGTCACGACCATGCGTACTACCGGCAGCGTCGAGCCGTACACCGACCTAAAAATCAAGCAGCGCATCGATTCAAACCAAATGCCCGGCCCCAGCATCGACGCTACCGCGCCCTATATCGAGGGCGCTCCCACACAGTTTTCTCAGATGCACGAACTCACCGGCCCCGATGACGCCAAACGGATGGTTGAGTACTGGGCCGCGGAAGGCATGACCTCGTACAAAGCTTACATGCACATCACACGCGACGAATTGTCGGCTGCCATCAATGCGGCGCACGCAAACAAGATGAAGCTGACCGGACACTTCTGCTCCGTGACATGGCCGGAGGCAATCGCACTCGGGATCGACGACTTCGAGCACGGCCCGGTGTTCACCGATACCGAATTTGTTTCCGACAAAAAGCCGGACACCTGCCCGCGAGGCGGCGAGCAGACTTGGCTGAAACAAGATATAAACGGGTCACAGGTGCAAGAGCTAATCCATAATCTCGTGTCACACCATGTCGCGGTCACTTCAACATTGCCCGTCTTCGAATCGAGCGTGCCGGGAAGGCCGAAGCTGCAATCGCGGACTTTGGATGCAATGTCCGCGGAGTCGGCGCAGAGTTATCTCGCCGCACGCGCCAGAGTGCCGCTGGATTCGCCCGTGGGCGCGATGATGCGCAAAGAAATGGATTTTGAACTCACCTTCGTGAAAGCCGGAGGCCTGCTGCTCGCCGGCCCCGATCCCACCGGTAACGGCGGCGTATTGCCGGGCTTCGGCGACCAGCGCGAAATCGAATTGCTGGTGGAAGCGGGCTTTACGCCTATAGAGGCGATTCAGATCGCCACGGAGAATGGGGCCAAGTTTCTCGACCGCGAAGACCAAATCGGAACTCTCGCTGCCGGCAAACAGGCTGACATAGTGTTGATCAAAGGCGATCCGTCAAAGAACATCGAAGACATCGAGAACGTGGAGACCGTGTTCAAAGCCGGAGTTGGCTACGATTCGAAGAAGCTGATCGACAGTGTGCGCGGGCAGGTGGGTATCCGATAAACCGTCAGCTTTCAAATTTCTCGATTACCAAGTTTCCCAATACCAAATCCTACGAAATATACTCCCTAATATACTCATCCTTCGTATTCGCCAGCTCTTGCAGATCCCCGTCAAAAATCACTTTCCCATCGCGCAGCACAAGAAAGCTCATCGGCACTTCACAGCCTTGTCCGGGAGGGAGCGGCACCATGTGGTTCAACTTCTTATCGAACTGGTGCGTCGCCATGGTAAAGGCGTCCTGCAAGCGATTGCTCACAAGCAGCGAGCTGGTTTTATACACATCGCGCTGCTTCACGATCAGCTCGATGATTGTATTGGACGTGACCGGATCCAGCCCTCCGGTCGGCGAATCGTAAAGCAGTAACTCGGGTTGCGAGATGATCGCGCGCGCAATGGCTACCCGCCGCCGCATGCCCCCTGACAACTCCGAAGGATATAGATCAACTGTGTGTTCCAATTCGACGAAGCGCAGCGCCTCCCGCACTTTGACATCGATATCGTGATCGTAAATTCCGTGTTCCTCCATCAAACGGTAGGCAACGTTTTCGCTGACGGTGAGCGAGTCGAACAGCGCACTTTCCTGGAACACCATGCCGATTCTTCGGCGCAGCGCAAACAGTTCCTCCTCCCGCATTTGCGTGATGTCCTCGCCCAGCACCACAATGCGTCCCGCATCGGGCCGAATCAGGCCCATCGTCAGCTTCAGGATCAAGCTTTTCCCCGAACCAGCAACGCCGAGCAGAGCCTTGGTTTCACCGCGGGCCAGGCGGAAAGAAATTCCTCGCAGCACCTCATTGCTGCCGAATGAGATCGCCACGTCTTCAAACCCAATGGCGAATGAGGAAGGCTCTTTCGTCTGAACCTGAGCGGAATCTAGCGGCAACGTCGGAGCGGACATGGGATCAATGCATCACAAAGATCATCATCAGCAGCCGGGTCACGAACAGATCCATCCCCAGGATAAGAACGGAAGCAGCAACCACAGCCTGCGTGGTGGCGCGGCCCACACCTTGGGTGCCGCCACGTGCATTGATGCCATAGAAGCAACCTACGGTCGCAATAATAAAGCCGAACAAAATAGGTTTCATCAGCCCCATGAAGACGTCCTGAAACACAAGCGTTTGCCACGCATTCGACCAGTATTGCCGCGCATCCAGCCGCAACAGCACTTTGGCGATGAACAGGCCGCCGGTCAAACCAACCAAGTCGGAAATGATCGTGAGAAAAAAAAGCATGAACACCGTCGCTACCACGCGCGGCGTCACCAGTTTCTTCATGGGATCGGTGCCCAAGGCGCGCATGGCATCGATCTGCTCGGTAACCACCATCGACCCCAGCTCGCTGGCCATACCTGAAGCATTCCGCCCAGCAACCATCAAGCTGGTCAGCACCGGGCCCAATTCGCGCACCATCGAAAGTGAAACCAGTTGCCCAACTAGCGTGACCGACCCAAAGCGCTCGAGCGTGTCTGAGGTTTGTACGGCTAATACTGCCCCGGTGAAAAATCCGCTAAGGGCCACAATCGGCAGCGAACCTACACCGATCAGGTCGGACTGGTGCACCATGTCTGCAAAGTAAAAGGGCTTGCGAAACAGGTTAGCGAGCGCTTGTGCCGAAAAAAGCACATAGTCCTGCACCGCCTGGACTTTTTCCTTGGCGATATATGTGGGCGAGACGAGTTCCATTCAGTCCCAGGCGCAATCAGCAAAACTGCGCTTTCCCGAAACTATAGCAGAGAATCGAATCGCATTGACTTGCTGTGCGAATAGCTTTACCCGGTGACACTCCGTACCCTCCGTGGTTCTGCCTTTGATTTTCTGCGGAGTAGACTCGAAGGTCGGGGCGGTTCAGGCGCGCTTCTTCCTGATCTCGATGTTCAGCCGACGGATTTTCTGGTTCAACGTCGAGAGCGGAACTTTGAAACGCTCGGCGGCTTCCGTCTGGTTCCAGTTACACTTTTCCAGCATGTCAGTGATGATTCGCCGCTGGACATCGTCCACAATTTCAAACAGTGACGCATTCGCCGGTGGATCGTGCAGTGTGAACGCCGAGCCCCGGCCAAGCACGTTGTCGGGCAGCAACTCGATGCCAATTTCCGGTCCTGAAGACAGCACCACCGCGCGCTCGATCACATTCTCGAGTTCACGCACGTTCCCCGGCCATGAATAAGATATCAGCGGACGCAGCCCCTCAGGCGTGACGCGGCGCGCCGGACGGTCGTTCTCCTCCGCGTATTTTTTCAGGAAGAAGTCGACCAACAGGGGAATATCTTCCCGACGCTGCCGCAGCGGCGGCAATTCGATCGTGATGACGTTCAGGCGATAGAACAGATCTTCGCGGAAACGGCCCTCGCGAACGGCTTGCCGCAAGTCAATGTTCGTGGCG
>JASHOH010000202.1 GCA_030041215.1 Candidatus Sulfotelmatobacter sp.
CCCCTTCTCAGTCCTTGCAACTGGCCGAAAACTACCACCTTGGTTGACCACGGCCACCGTCTCCACTCACCCATGGCCAGCTATTGGTTTCCCGTTCCTTACCCGCTTGCAAACAAAGCGGTTACTGCTCGGCGAATTGGCGATTTTGGCCCCCCACTTGCTTTTCACTATAACGCATCATTCCATCATCTTTTGGGTTTAAGAAGGTGGAGAAAGTTTTTTGAAGAGATCAGCTATGAAAAACATATTCATAACGTGGTTTGCAGTTTTAACTCTGGCGCTGGCCGGCGTCTTGTCGAGCGTGCAGGCGCAGACCACCGAGGAAGGCCCCGGGCCCTCCGAGCAACCGAGCGCACCAATGGAGATCGGGACGCCTCAGCAACAGCCTCCTCAAGCTCCGCCGCCCCAACCTCCCAACAGCAATCAACAACCCGGATACGAGCAACCGCAGATGCCCGAAGCGCAGCCCGGCGGCCCAACTGGTGAAGGTCCGGCCAAGTCCGATCAGGGAGTGGGCCGCATCAGCATGATGAAAGGCGACGTTTCCACTCAGCGTGGAGATTCCGGCACTTGGTCTGCCGCAGTTCTGAATCAGCCGGTCGTGAATGGCGACAAAGTTTCTACCGGCCCAAATTCCCGCGCCGAAGTTCAGCTCGACTACTCCAATATTCTCCGTCTCGGGCCGAATGCGCAGGCGACCATTGCCAACTTTACTCACAAATATATTCAGGTTCAGATCGGCCAGGGACTCGCCAGCTACACCGTTTTCGGTGAAAGCGAAGCCGAGCCGGAGATCGACACGCCCAATGTCGGCGTGCATCCCGCACACAGAGACGGTATATACCGCATCGAAGTGCGGCCCGATGGCGACAGCATTGTGATCGTTCGCAAGGGCGACGCGCAGATTTCTACGCCGCAGGGCATTGCCGAAGTAAAGATGGGCGAGATGGCTACCATCCGCGGCTCCGGCGCGGATGCGCGGTACAAAATCAGCCCGGCTCCTCCGCGCGATGATTGGGACATCTTCAACACCGAGCGCGACCGCATGATTCATAGCGCCCAGTCATGGCGACACACGAATCGCTATTACACGGGAACGGAAGATCTCGACGCTTATGGGCGCTGGGAAAACGTTCCCGACTACGGCGACGTGTGGGTTCCGAATGAGCCAGCCGATTGGGCGCCTTACCGCGATGGAAGCTGGGTCTGGGAACCTTACTATGGATGGACCTGGGTTGGCTACGAACCTTGGGGATGGGCACCGTATCACTACGGCCGGTGGTTCTGGTATGGCGGCGCGTGGGCGTGGTGGCCTGGTCCGGTTTGGGGATGGTATCGCCCGTTCTGGGCGCCAGCCTATGTTTCGTTCTTTGGTTGGCCCGGCTGGGGTTGGGGCTTCGGATTCGGTTTTGGCTGGGGCTGGGGTGGATGGGGTGGGTTCGGCTGGCTTCCGATTGGCCCATGTGACCGATTCTTTCCCTGGTGGGGCGGATACGGTGGCCGCTTCGGCTGGGTTGGTTACAACCACTTCGGGACGCTGAACCGCTTCGGCGGTATCGCACCTCTGCACGCCGGCACAAGCTTCTCGAACATCGCGCATTTGAATGATCCGCATATCGGCGGTGCGATGTCGACGGTTGCCGGAAACAAGTTCGGAGCCAGCCATGTTTCTGGCATGGCAGCGACTCACGCTCAGATCAGCGGCGCGCGCATGATGACGGGCAACATGCCAGTCGTCCCGACGCGGGCGAGCTTGTCAGCCAGCGGACGTGAGGCGGCAGCCTCCACGATTCACAATGGAGCGGCGCAGCACTTCTACGGCAAGCAGAGCGCGTCGCATCCGCAGTCATTCGAGCAGCAGACCGCGCACATGCAGCAGTCGATGCAGCAGAACCACGTCTCGACCGCATATGCTGGAGGACGCGAGGGAAGTTCAGAATCTCACGAATCGATGGCGGGACGCACAACCGGCTCTGAGCGCGGAGGAATGGCTTCCTCTGCCAAACCGAGCGCTGGAGTGGCCGGCAACAGGCCGGAAACTTCTGGACGCTCGCAAACTACGCCATCTAACCGCGGCGAGTCGGCGGCAGGCCGCCCCGATTCGGCTGCCAATCACGGCGGATCGAGCAATGGTGAGTGGCGCAGCTTCACTCCTCCTTCCCGGAACAGCAGCGAGTCCCCCTCACGCGAAGGTGAAATGGCTGGACGCAACGAAGCCGGATCATACGGTCGCTCGGGAGAAAACGGCAGTTACTGGAACCGTACGGCGCCCAGCTCGAATTACTCACGCGGTTCAAGCTCGGGCGAGTACAGTCGCGGCGGCTACTCACGTCCGCAACTGAACATGCGGCAGCCGATCGCGCGGCCACGCTCGGACGGCGGCTATGGATACGGGGGCTATGGCGGAGCGTACGGGCGTGGTGGCTACGGCGGCGGTTATGGTGGCGGCTCGCATGGCACCCCGAGCGGCAGTGGACATTCCGCTGGCGGTGGTGGCCACTCGGGTGGTGGAGGCGGAGGTCATTCGGGCGGTGGAGGAGGTCATCGCTAAACGCAGCTTCGTCGATGTAGGTGAAGTGAAGGTCAGAGGCGGGAAGGGCGCGCAAATGGCGCGCCCTTCTTATTTCGGCGAAGAAATGCGAGCCATCGAACCCATCGCCGGGCGGTTTCGCTTTCGGGTGGCGCAGCGCTTCCAGTGCCGCGGTTATGCTGCTCAGTTTTCAACGGCTTTAGCCCCTGAGGTCCGGGCTAACTACGGCCGCGCATACGCCGGATTATCCGGATCGGGCCGGTCATAATCGCGACCATACTTGTTCTTGTGCGCCAGCTCCAGATTCGACACCGTCAGCGTGAAGTTCCCCAGGAACGAATCGCCCGACGTTACCGTGACCTCCCGCTCGGCAGCGTGCAAAACCTCTGGCGCAACCGACGGATGGAAGATATGCAGTTGATACCGCCCTGGCACGACGTTGCTTATTCCGATGTCCCCTCTCCAATTCGAGATCCCATAGTAAGGCGTAGTCAGTGCGATCACCACCGCGCTCATCTGCGCGTGAATGTTGCAAAAGATGTAAGAAATGCCCGGTTTATCGAACGTGACGAATTGGGTCGAACCGCTTTCATACAGCCCCAGATCGAACCGTTTGCCATCGAACAACGAAAATACATTGTGGAAGAAAGGATCGTGGTTGGGGAATTCGACCTTCCCACCCGCGGGAATCACCAGCAGGGAAGGATGAAAGCTCTTATCCTTCTGTACGAGCTGCGGTATCGGTCCCGTCTGTATCAGCGGCAGCGGTGCGGGAGTGCTACCCAGAGCTGTAAGCCAGATTACAACTTTCGAAGCGTCGTGAACCCGGGCGCCGTTCCTGATCAGCTCTACTTTGGCGTTGAGATCCACATTCTGTGCCACAGAAAACAGGCAGGACGTCAGCAGCAAAAACCCCACCCTCCGGAAATGTGCGCAACCAAGCACGTTCAGAATAAAACTCCCATGGCAAGATTTACCTGGTTCGTGATACTCGCTGCATCATAGACGGGGAAGGTATGCAAACGTCTGAATTCGGCAGACAGCACCAGATCTGATCGCGGCCGAAACACGAAATTCCCCAGCGCACCTTTATTCCGCCCCAGGATCGGCCCGAAGTTGTTCGCATCCGTCGCGAAACCTCGAATGTCGCCGGTGAATGCATCGTCCTCGGCGAACACTCCGTTCAGTTCCAACTTTGGAGTAAGTTGCAGTTTCAGTTGCGCCCATCCCCCAGCCGAGTTCAGCCCTCGAACTGGCGTGTTCGGGTAACTCGGGTTTGCTCCGAATACGATCGTCTGGCCAATGGCACCTCCCAGGCCCCCGACGCCGCGTCCGCGATAAAATTCGCCAGACAGACCCAATCGTCGCATGATCGGAATCTGCCAATCCGCCATTCCTGCCCAAGCATCTACATAGCGCGACCACGTCCAGTCTTGCCGTCCGTAATAGCCCGCAGCCCCGAAGCTCAATGGATGATCAAAAACCGATTTCGACCATGACGTGCGCATGGCATAGGCTGGCTGGCCCGTGCTCTCGCCCGCCGTTGCGACACGGAAATATTGATTCGCAGGAGGTTCCCAATCGAGGTTGTCGAGAATTCCGCCCTGCAAAGTCACTGTCTGGTCGCCCGCGAGCGCGAACCGGTGTTCGACTCTAATCTGCGGCGTCCATCCCCACAAATTGCCTGCGAGGTCAAAAGCCGGCACCGCCAGCGAAGCAAATGATGTCGGCGAAAGCGGGGATATAAATAGCGAATCTTGGCCTCCGATTACCGAAGTCTCCTTCCAGTCGAGCCGCAAGCTTCCTGTCTGCAAGCGGGCCAGGCCGAAGTTGACTCCGTTGTTGGTCGAAGGAAATCCTCCGAAGAAATCGAACTGAATATTGGCTGAGCTCTTGGCTCCGCCGACCGTTGGGCCGAAGATCTCGAGCCCAATTTCCGATTGCCGCAAGGTCGCTCCAAAACTGGTCTGCGTCGCGCCCGGCATGGCAGGCTGGGCATAGTCCGGCAGATCCAGATTGTCCGAAGCTCCCACATTATGAAATGCATTCATAAGCACGATGCCTGACAGCCGTGCCCGGTACTTTCCCGCAGTCTCCACCTTGGTTTGATACTGCTCGTTGATCTT
>JASHOH010000203.1 GCA_030041215.1 Candidatus Sulfotelmatobacter sp.
GTTGAGTCTGAGCGCCGGCGAGCACAAAATCGAGTTGGCGAACTACGGATACACGCCGGAAACACGCAATATCACGATCGCCGCCGGTAAAACCACAGATCTCGATGTGACCCTGCAACCTGTTTCCGGAACGGTTTCGGGCCCATTCGGCGCGATGACGTTCGACGGTGACCCGCGGGCCGCTGTCCTTCTGAACGGCAAAACTCCCGGCTTCTTCGTCGGTCACGTCGACGAGTTCAACAACGACTGGATATGGAAGCAGGAACTGGTTGTTCCTCCGGGTATGTATCAAATGACCGTTCAGAGAGGCGACAAAGAACTCTGGTCGGGCCGAGTGGAGGTCGCCGCGAACAAACGTGTGGTGATTGACATTCCGAAGGGTGTGCGCAAGACGGTGGATTGGCCGCGAGGAGAAAAGCTGACGTCGATTCCGCGATTCACCGTGGGAACAGCCAGCGCGACGGTCGCAGTGGCAAAGCCGACGGCGCAACTTTCCGTCACCGTCGCACAATTGAATTGCGGCGATTCCTCGCAGCTCAAGTGGTCCGCCACGGACGCGCCTAGCGTGCAGATCAGCAATGTGGGACCGGTTGGAGCCAATGGCGACCAAAGCGTTCAGCCCAAGCAAACCACCACATACGATCTCACGGCCTTGGGTCCAGGTGGCACGGCTACGTCGAGTGCGACCGTTAATGTCAACACTGCCATTCAAGCCAATCTGCAGCTCTCACCGGCGGAAGTTCATTACCGGCGTGTCGGCGATAAGGTCGTGCAGGACGACAGCTCGGCTTTGACTTGGTCAGCGTCTAATGCTTCCTCAGTGTCCATTGATCAGTTCGGGACGGTAGAGGCCAACGGCAATCGCCCGCTCCAGCAGATTACTCCGAAGAAGACCACTCCCGGTGCAGTCGATGAAACCGTCACCTACACGCTGACGGCGACAAACGGATGCGGCGGGACGGAAACACGAACAGCTGCGCTCCATATAACCGGTGAAATCAGAAACCCCGAGCTTGAGTTGACGCGCAGCGTTTACTTCCCGACCGACCGGCCGCACAGCCTGAAGACGGACGCGGCATTGCTGCCCAGCGAGCAAGAAACTTTGAAGACGCTGGCGGCGGCGTTCAAGTCTTATCTTGCGGATGTGCCCAATGCTCATCTGGACCTCGGCGGCCACGCCGACAAGCGCGGCCCGGTCAGCTACAACCAGAAGCTTTCAGAGAGACGGGCGGAACTCACCAAACGTTTTCTGGTCGAGCAAGGGGTCCCGGAGGCCACTCTCGAAACCCACGCCTATGGCAAGGAACAGAATTTGACCCTGGACCAGGTGAAGCAACTGCTCGAGCAGAATTCGTCGTTGACTGCCGAGGAGCGGCAGAAGGTCATGGCGAGGATGCAGACCATCGTTCTTGCCAACAATCGCCGCGTGGATATCAAGCTGAGCACGACCGGACAAGAGTCAGCGCGGATGTATCCGTTTAATGCGTCGGATTATATGGCGCTGGTCGATCGTGGAAAGCCGCTGGAGGCGAATCCGGTGGTGAATGCAGCGCAGAAGGAGAAGGTCAACAACTAGCGCGCGTAGCACTGAGCGGATTTCTTTTGCTCGGTTCCCGGGCTCGCGGCGAGTGCCACGACTCCCACCCTTGCCAAACCGTCAAGGGTGGGCGGCCTCTTTGGTGGCGTGTGTCTGGGAAAAATCGAAAGGTGGGCCAGCCTCAGCCATTTTTCGTTAGCTTCGGCCGCTTCGATTCCAGCTTTGAGATCCGGCATTCTTCAGATAGCTTCCGCGTGAATTAGTCTTGGTTTTTTCGAACCTTTTCCGCCAACCCACTGTAGAGGGATCGAAACTTTATACTGCGGCCGCATTGTAACCTTACATAGCCGCCTCTCATCAGTATTAGTGTCAGTTTGCGTGTACGAATTCCTGAGAGAACAAAATCGTGGAGAAAGTCATGTGGATACGTCAGTCAGTTGCCTTGATCGCCAGCATTTGTATCCTTGTCGTGGGAGCTGCCTTGGGCACGGGAATCAGCGCCTGGTCAGGCCACTCGGCTTTGGGAGCCAGCCACACTGTTCCCGTATACATCAGCCAATCGGCGGGAAGCCGCTCGGGCGGCGGCGCTCCCGACGCGATGGGATTTGCGCCGGTAATCGACCCGGTGCTTCCGGCTGTGGTCAGCATCACTTCTTCGCGGATAGTAAAGGTCCCGCAGTCTGAGAATCCTTTTTTCAACGATCCGTTCTTTCAGCAGTTTTTTGGCGGGCGACTGCCGCGCGGGCCGCAGGAGCAGCGCGAGCGCGGTTTGGGTTCGGGCGTCATCATCAGCCCGGATGGTTACATTCTGACCAACAATCACGTGATCGATAAGGCGACGGACATCAAGGTCTTTCTTTCTGACAAGCGGCAGTTTACTGGAAAAGTTGTGGGTGCTGATCCCAAAACGGATATTGCGGTGGTGAAAATCGACACCGGCAAATTGCCAACCGTCCCATTGGGCGACTCGTCGAAGATTCGAGTTGGAGATTACGCTCTTGCGATTGGGAACCCTTTTGGAGTGGGCGAAACGGCGACCATGGGAATTATCAGCGCGACGGGGCGTAACGGATTGGATATCGAAGATTATGAAGATTTCATTCAGACCGATGCCGCCATCAATCCGGGTAATTCCGGGGGCGCACTGCTAAACGCGCGCGGCGAGCTGATTGGAATCAACACGGCGATTCTTTCCGGCAGCTCGGGCGGGAACCAGGGCATCGGCTTTGCCATTCCCATCAATATGGCCAAGCATGTGATGGATGAAATCCTGAAGCACGGAAAAGTGGTGCGCGGCTACATCGGCGTGGGCATTCAGGAGGTTACTCCTGATCTGGCCAAGGCATTCAATGTACCCGCCGAAAAGGGAGCTTTGGTTGGCAACGTCGATCCGAACAGCCCGGGAGCGAAAGCGGGTTTGCAACGCGGCGACGTGATAAGCGAATTGAACGGTGAACCGATTAATGGTCCGAATGATCTGCGCCTTAAAGTTGGCACCATGGCTCCCGGGACGACCGTGGGTCTCAAGGTCGTCCGCAACGGCGAGACACGAGACGTAACATTGACGCTGGGCGAGGCCCCGGCCGGCAAAGGCGCAGGCGCCACCGAGAGTGCGGAAGAAAACAGCCCCATGCGTGGGGTTCAAGTGGAGGACCTTAGCGGCAGTATCCGTCGCGAACTTGGGCTGGGCGCTGACGTCAAAGGCGTGGTTGTGACAGATGTACCCGATGGTTCTCCAGCGCAAGAGGCCAGCTTGCAACGCGGCGATGTGATTCAGCAGGTAAACCGGCAGACGGTGAACTCGGTCAGCGATTACCAACGCTTGATAGCGCAAGCAGGCAAGCAGGCGGTCGTGCTGCTGATAAATCGAGGAGGGGCGACGACGTTCGTTGTGGTCCAGCCTTGATTGCTGTTGGTACGGGTGTTTTACTTACATATCGGGTACCGGCTTGTCCTTCAGGTTTGCTGGAATCTTGATTCTGGCGGCGGGGCAGGATAGAGTCTTGCTAGCGCACTCTGCGGGGCGGTGGGTTATGTCGAGTCAGGCGAAAACTTATTTGAAATTCGGCGGGGCAACGGTGGCGATTCTGCTGCTGATGGGCTATCTTGCGTATACGGGCGTACAGGACAGCAAGAGCTATTACGTCACCATCAGCGAGCTGCACAAGATGGGCAACGGCGCTTACAGCAAGCGGTTGCGCGTGGCGGGCAATGTGCAGCCGGGATCGATCAAGCGCAATGGGACGCACGTGCAGTTTGTGCTGGTCGAGCAGGACCAGTTGCTGCCGGTGGATTACACGGGAACGGAAGCGCCTCCGGATACGTTCAAAGATGACTCTCAGGCGCTGGCCGACGGCCGGTATGGCACGGACGGCGTCTTTCATGCCAAGCAGCTTCAGGCGAAGTGCGCATCGAAGTATGCGCCACAGCAGCCGGGTGCGCCGACGAATACGGCGGCGCCGAAGAATATGACGCAGGCAGGGCCAGCGGGAGCGGCCGCGATGGCGGCGAATTAGCCCTGGACTCGAGAGGTTTGTGTCTAGGATTGTTTCCGAAGCGCTCAATCTAAAATCCTAAAGCGCAAAGTTCGCAAAGAGGACCCGCAAACAACGCTAAGCGAAGACTACCTCACATCCTCGACTTCGTGCGGCGCTTTCGCTATCTTCTTTCTTTCGGATGAATCGTCAATTTTCCCTCCAATCATTGTGAGCACTTCTCGCAGCCCGGCTGGTTCAATTATTTCCATCAGCAATCTGGTCAAGCAGTTTGGCCGGTTCGCGGCGTTACGCGGCGTGACCGCGGACTTTGCGGCCGGCCGATTTCACGTCATTCTCGGAGATAACGGAGCAGGAAAGACTACGCTATTGCGAACGCTGGCGGGACTAGCGCATCCCACGCGGGGGGTGGTGTTGATTTTCGGCGTGGCTCCGAAGGAAGCCTGCCGGGACATTGGCTACATGGCGCATCCGTCGCTGCTTTATGACGAGATGAGCGGCATGGAGAACCTGCGGTACTTTGCGCGGCTTTATGGTATGAGCGGCGACGAGAGTTCTAGACAAGCGATTGGGGCTGTGGGGCTGGATCCAGAGTTGACGCGGCCGGTGGGGAAGTATTCGCAGGGCATGCGGCAGAGGATGTCGCTGGCGCGGGCGATTTTGCATGAACCGAAAATTCTGTTGCTCGATGAGCCGTTCTCGAATGTCGATGCACATTCGGCGCGAGAGATGGTCGGGCTATTGAAAGCAATGCGTGATTCAGGAAAGACGATTTTTGTGGTTACGCACCAGGGG
>JASHOH010000204.1 GCA_030041215.1 Candidatus Sulfotelmatobacter sp.
CGGCCACGGAGGGCAAGTCTTAGTATTCGGTTTCGATCCTTCAACGATGACAATTAGTTCCCTCCCGACGGCAAGCGCGGGGCAGGGTTTCTTGCTGCCCCTCCGTCCCGGAACCACCTTCAGTTTTGTCGATCCTGATCTAATCTACGGACACACCAGTAAAGACGAATTAACGATTACCAGCTATAGGTTCTCGACAGGAGTGTCAACGCCAGTAATTGATACGAGGACTTGCGGAGTGCAACCACCGCTTGGTTCGGGGCCGTTGGTACGAGCCGATGACGATATCAGCCTGTCGCTGGACGACAGCCGAGTGTCAATCTCAGAGGGCGGCCCGGAAGGCGGGAAGGATATGTTTGTCGTCGTCTACGACAAGAACCTTGGTTGCCGGTGGTATAACACGCAGACAGGCCAAATTGGGGGGCAGTGGGGTTCTTCAGGGCCCGCTACTGTTGCTACGAGTTACTTGATTCGGCACGCCTATCTGGCGCGGAGCGGCAACTACGTTCACATTTTGACGAATGATCGTGTTTCCTACTGGTGGGAGCTGGCAACATTGAATGTGACATCATGCGCTCTCGACTCTAAAGAGGATTGTGCAGGATATGGGGTTGTTGGCTACAACACCTACGTCAACGGTCCAGCAGTGCTCGACGACATGCAGATCGTAAAACGCCCGATAAGCGATCTAACCGATATTGCATCTTTGGTATACCCCTTGCCGTCGCCCGGAAACTGGGGGCAACCACAGCACTTTACATGGAGCAATGTGGATGTAGATGATAGCGTCCCAGTTTGCGGTTCAACTTACAGTTACGATGGCGACTGGACGATTAATCAACCTTATGCAGAAGAGATATGGTGCGTGGAAACTGACGAGTTGGCCTCCACGGTCTGGAGATTTGCTCACAACCGAGCAATTTGGATCGCCCCTTTCTTTAACACCCAACCACTGGGAAGCGTTTCGCGCGATGGCCATTTCTTTTTGTACACTTCGGATTGGGACACCCAATTAGGAATCGGGACAGACGGAACACCTCGGTCGGATGTCTTTATCGTCCACCTTGATTGAAAGTTGCTTGAATTAAAAGAAAAATCAAAAACTCATCGACCCTCACGGGGCGCTGCTGCGGGCTGCCCCGTCCTTGTCTCCGCGCTTTGCGGAGACAGAGCGGGGCAGCCGCGGAGTTTGGGGTGACGGAAAGGCCGGGCCAGCCCCCTCCGCGGGTACCATAACCGCAATCGTATCACCTAGTTGTTTGATATCGCGGATCTTCCGAAGGTCGCGGACCGTGTAGGAGCACATCTGTTTGAGCCATTGGCGTACCACGGGCACACCCTGGCTGCCCGCTACGGTCCTAGGTGTGACGCTTCGCTTCTTTTACTGCGGCTTCTTCTCTTCCGCAGGCTTGGTTTCAGAAGCTGCTGGGCCATGCGTATAGACGATGCTCTTCGTCCCGCCGTCACAGCTGCCAACGATTTTGCCTTCCCCTTCTTTGCCCTTGTCGACGATGTCGAGTGTGTACGAAGTGACGCCCTTAGCTTCGAATTTCTTGGTGATTTCAGCTTTGAGGTCTTCGCACGGTTTCCTTACTGCCGGTGCTGTCTGTGCTGTCTGCGCGAAACCGATTGTGCCAACAAAAAGCAGAGTAGCGGCCACTGTCCAGGTTTGCATGATGTCTTCCTCGCTTTCCAGCGCAGTATAAACACTTGCCGAGACGAAAGATGTATTACGAGGGTAATTTCGGCGACTCCGGAGGGAATTTCTCAGGACTCGCAGCTCGGGACTGGTAGCTCGCAGGAAGGGAATTACTACGGACTCGCGACTCAGGACTCGGGACTAGTAGCTCGCAGTCACCCTCTCACGCTGATTTTCGAGAACGACAGCACCGCCCGCGATGAGATCGGATGGCCCATCGACATCGCCGGACGAAACTTCGTAAAGATCAGCGTCCGCTTTACCTGCGGGAGAAGCTCCTGTGACTCGGCCGGATCGGAAAGAATTTTGTAGTCCTGCACTCGCCCGTCCCTGTCGATATAGGCTTCAATCACCAGCGAGTCAGCATTCACCGAACTCAGGTTCGAGCCAAAAACGCTCTGCTCGAGCTCTGGCCCCGTGTTCAATATGGTCGGAACATCCTGATTGTTGGCCTGCAACTGGCCCGGCGTTGTCAGCACGGCAGTAATGAGGCCGAAAATCAGCAGGGCGCAGGCCAGGCCGGCGGTTGCCGGCACCATAAACGCCTGCACCGCATTTTCAACTTGGAGCCGCAACCCTTCAAATCGCGGTCGCCGCGCCTGTGCCGCTTCGTGCGAAATCGCCAGCCGCAGCTTCAAACCAAGATCGGCAGGCTCTTTCACGCGGCCCATACTCATCAGCAATTGCTGCGTGCGCCGCAGCGCGTTGTATTCGCCCGTGCAGTCCGCGCATTGCTCCATGTGCTGCTGCAACCCGAGCATCTCCGCTCCCGTGATGGCTCCATCCAAATAGGGCGACAGCAACTGCTTGGCTTCCGCGCAATTCATCGGCTTCGTTGTCCTGGGATTCGTGATCAAACTCGTTACAGAGGACCCGATTGACTCTGCATACCTGGCCATGTCCCTCATGGCGTCACCTCGACCCTTCCGCCCCCCACAGCAATCCGTGTTTCTGATTCCGGCTCTTCCGGCGCAGTCAAACCCAGTTCAGCCCCAACCTTGCGCACGTACGGCATGAGTCGTTCTTTTAGCGCTTGCCGCCCGCGCGTCAACCGGGATTTTACTGTGCCCACCGAAATTTGCAGCACCTCCGCAATCTCCTCGTATGACATCTCTTCCAGATCGCGCAATATCAGTGTGGTGCGGTAAGGCTCAGGCAGATTGCGCAACTCCCGATCCACCTGCGCCTGCACCTCACGATGCGCCACATTGTCGAAGGGCGAATCGCCGTGATCAGTCAGCGCATTCCGCATGGCCTCATCACCAGGCGCTCCGTCGGAGTCTCCTGGTTCGATGGGTGCTTCATACGCCTTGTGCCGGAACCACCAACGTTTCCGGTTTGCTGCTTCATGCAGCGCGATGCGATAGATCCATGTCTTCAAGCTGGATTCACCATGAAAGTTCTTGATCCCGCGAAAAACCTTCAGGAAGACATCCTGCGTTGTGTCCGCAGCGTCCGCCGGGTCGGAGACGATCCGGTACACAAGCCCGTATACGGGCCTCTGGAACTCCCCAATCAACCAGGCGTAGGCCTCTTCTGAGCCGGCTTTCAGCTCCGCGACAATCGCGGCTTCCTCGGCCCGTACTCCTATCGCACTTACAAAATCGCCCAAGATCGTTACCCCAAAGAAACGGCTACAAGCTTAGATGATTATAGGAGTTCCTGTTCCGTCCTGCTTGAAAAAATCGAATCGCTAATCACCGACTCCTATTACCAATAGACTCCGCCGGAGCGCGATTCGTTCCTTGTAGTAACCCTTGTGTTTGCAATCGATTAGAATGCTAAAACGGGCAGTAGGGGGGTAAGGAGGGAAGCTTTCTTACGTTGTCGTTCGGGCCTGTATCGAAAGCTTTTGCAAGATTCCACGCAGCGCCGCCAGCAGCTTCTCGGAGCCTGACTCGAGGCCAAGGGAGGACTTCTCCAGGAAAGCGGCGGCCCCATCAGCCTGCAGCCGGTCGGCATTTTTCTGTGACATTCCCGTCATCACCACCACAGGGATACTCGCGGTCAAGGGATCTTTCTTCAGGGCAGCCAGCACATCGGGACCACCCATTTTGGGCAGCAGCATATCGAGCAAGATCAGATCAGGCTTTCGCTCGCGTGCCAGCCGTAGCCCTTCCTCGCCGTCACTTGCGCTGGCAACTTCGTAGCCGGCGCGAGCCAGGGCACGCTCCGTGGCCAGTCTCAAGAACTTGCTATCTTCGACCAGCAGAATCCTGATCATCGTAACGATCCTAATTGTGCTATCGGCAGTCTCGCAGTGCGAGTTGAGGAACAGCCTTTCCTTGGGCCTTCGAGCTTTTCGTACTTGAATTTATCAAAAAGGAGATTTGTTGGATATTGCAAGAGAAAGATCGTACGAAAAAAGGGTAGGCTAGCGCACCAAAGGCATTCTCACAACTTCGCCGCTAAAACAAAAGCGGCCTGAAATTTTCGGGCCGCTGGACCCTTCGGCAGGCTCAGGGCAGGCAGCCGAGGGCGGCTGTCCCCACATGGGATGTTGCCGGCTCCAAACGAAAACCCCACGTCTCGCAAAAGCGGCGAGACGTGGGGCACCCAGTTTCTTGATTTCCACTACGCGGCGCTGAAGCGCCGCTCTTCCACCAACTTTCTCTACGTTCCCTCAGCCCACCCCGCCAAATACTCTTCTTGCTCGGGCGTAAGCCGGTCGATCTTGATGCCCATCGACTCCAGCTTCAACTTGGCCACGCGCTTATCAAGCTCGTCGGGAACGCGGTAGACGCGTCTTTCCATCGTCTTGTAGTTCTTCACCATGTATTCGACCGAAAGCGCCTGGTCGGCAAAGCTCATGTCCATCACTGACGCAGGGTGCCCTTCCGCCGCAGCCAGATTGATCAGCCGCCCCTCGCCCAACAGATTGATCTTGCGCCCATCCTTCAACGAATACTCATCGACAAAGTTGCGCGTAGTCCGCTTCGACGACGCCATCTTCTCGAGCGCCGGAATGTCGATCTCGACATTGAAGTGTCCCGAATTCGAGATGATCGCGCCATCTTTCATGACGTCGAAGTGCTCCTTGGCGAGCACGTTCTTGTTGCCGGTGACGGTGCAGAAAACGTCGCCAATCCGCGCCGCCTCGGTCATCGACATCACGCGGAAGCCATCCATCACTGCTTCTAGCGCTTTCGTAGGATCGACCTCGGTAATGATGACTTCCGCCCCCGCGCCGCGCGCCCGGCTGGCCAGACCGCGCCCGCACCAGCCATAACCGGCGACCACAAACTTCGACCCCGCAAGCAGAAAATTGGTGGCGCGAATGATGCCATCGATCGTGGACTGCCCGGTGCCATAGCGGTTGTCGAACAGATGTTTAGTGTCGGCGTCATTCACCGCGATGATGGGATAGCGCAGCACGCCTTCTTTCGCCATGGCGCGCAGCCGGATCACGCCGGTCGTCGTCTCTTCCGTCCCGCCGATTACGCCGTCAAGCATGTCGGTGCGCTTGGTGTGCAGAACTGTGACCAGGTCCGCCCCATCATCCATCGTGATATGCGGCTTGTGGTCGATGGCGGCGAGAATATGCTGATAATACGTGTCGTTGTCCTCGCCCTTGATGGCGTAGACGGCGATGCCCTGATCGCGTACCAGGCTGGCGGCAACATCATCCTGCGTGGAGAGCGGGTTCGATGCGCACAGCACCACGTCGGCGCCGCCGTCGCGCAGGCAAATCGCCAGATTTGCCGTTTCCGCCGTCACGTGCAGACAGGCGGAAATCCGAATTCCTTTCAGCGGCTGGTTCTTGATGAATTCTTTGCGGATAATTTGCAGCACCTTCATGGACTGGTTCGCCCACTCGATGCGTTTCTTGCCCAGTTCGGCCAGTTCCAGGCTCTTGATATCGGAATTAATCTGCGTTGCTGCGGTTGACATACCCCTCCTGTGGCGCTCGGCCCAAAGGAAAATTTAATTATGGTTACCTGGTTACCTTGTTTTCGATAAGCGTGGAAGATTCGCTTGACTCGTCCCCTTCAGAATACACGAACCGGCGAAAAGATCATCATGCCCAATTGCTCTTTGGGGAGTGGCACTTCCGGCCTATATTCTTAATACACTTTGGTGAGCCGTGAAATTTCTCTAGGAAAATTCAGCGGCCCAGCAGAGTTATCAGCCGTGCTGATCTTTGCGGCCGATTTATTTGCGCACACTCTGCGCGACGGGCTCGTGTAGACCCGCTTCGCTCGCCAGCAATGCCGCCTTGTCCGTCCTTTCCCACGTGAAGTCGGGATCGGTGCGGCCGAAGTGGCCATACGCTGCTGTTTTTCTATATATAGGTCGGCGCAGATCGAGATATTCGATAATACCCCGCGGCGTCAACTTGAAGTGAGCGCGAATCAATTCCGGCAGAATCGCCGGATCGACTTTCTCCGTTCCAAAGGTATCGACTCGCACGCTCACCGGATCAGCCACGCCAATGGCATACGCCAACTGCACCTCGCAGCGTTCAGCCAGCTTGGCAGCAACAATATTCTTCGCAATGTGCCGCGCCATATAGGCCGCCGAACGATCAACCTTGGTCGGATCTTTTCCGCTGAAGGCGCCGCCGCCGTGCCGCCCCATGCCGCCGTAGGTATCAACAATGATTTTGCGCCCGGTCAGTCCGGTGTCGCCCATCGGCCCACCGATCACAAACCTTCCTGTCGGATTGATGTGGTAGTGGGTGTATTCATCGAGCAAGTGCGCCGGAATGACGGCCTGAATCACATGCTTCAGAATTCCCGCCCGCAGTTCATCATTCGTCACCGTCTCGGCGTGCTGAGCGGAAATCACCACCGCATCCACGCGCAGCACCTTGCCTTGCGCATCGTATTCAACTGTTACCTGCGATTTTCCATCGGGACGAAGGAAGGGAAGAGTTCCGTTCTTGCGCACCTGCGAGAGCCGCATGGTGAGCTTATGCGCCAGCGAAATGGGAGCGGGCATCAACTCCTCGGTTTCGCTGCAAGCATAGCCGAACATCATGCCCTGATCGCCCGCTCCGCCCGTATCGACACCTATAGCAATGTCCCCGGATTGCTTGTTGATGCTCGAAATTACCGCGCAGGTATTGCAATCGAAGCCGTAAAGAGCATTGTCGTATCCGATCGATTGCACCGTCCCCCGAACCACGGTCTGGAAATCGACGTAGGCCTTGGTAGTAATTTCTCCCGCGATCATGACCAGTCCGGTGGCGGTAAGCGTTTCACAGGCCACGCGGCTCAGCGGATCGTCGGCCAAGCAGGCGTCGAGAATAGCATCGGAGATTTGGTCGGCGATTTTATCAGGATGGCCCTCAGTGACAGATTCAGAGGTAAACAGATTGCGGTTTTTGGGCGACAAGATTTCTGCTCCTTGGAAAAATTGCTGTCGGATTTCGTCCGGCGAGATCCGCCTGTAGGGCCCGCGTCCAAGGGGGTGACGCGGCTGCCGGCGACAGTATGAAGGCTACCAGATGATATTGCAGTTGTGCAATGGTTTTGGGGCGAACTGCCGCAGAGTGAATTCAACCGCGAAATCGGCCCGCCGAGTGGAGCAATTTAGCAGCAAATGGCGCGGATCTTGCTGATGGGACTCAAGTTTCTGGCAAAATCCCGCGCCCCCACCGGACATTCCTTGAATTGTCATCCGTGAAAGCTGGTAAGAGCCTGCTTTTCAATAATAATGACCAGGGTTTTAGCCGTTGTGGTCGCCTGAAACCCTCATGAAATGCAGCTTAGCGAAGGCTTCCGCTGTTTTTGGCTGAATTTGGCGACTTACTCGGGAGTGATTTTCATACTATAACTTGTGTGTTTACCACTCGAGCCAAAAGCGGGCTTGAGTGGGCCACGCACCGGAGCGGTTCGAAATGACATCATGGGAGGCGTCCCAGCTCCCCTCACCCACCCTTTCGCAGAAAGCGCGACCCGCTCGGCCTTCCACTCGCGAATCGCTGCCGATAAATCGCTGCTATTAGGACCAAATCCAATGTAGAATCCGACGTTCGGGGCCCTTACACGAAAGTTCCGCCTTCTAGGAGTACCGATGCAAATCCGCTCGTTTGCGCACTGGTTCCTAATATTCGCAGTGCCAATGGCAGTGCTCCCATCCCTCGTTCGGTCGCAAGAGCAGATGACCCGCCTGGATCGTGAGGAACGTCAGGCGATCCTGGCGACGGTTTATGACGACATTCGCAAAGACTATTACGACCCAAAATTTCATGGTCTCGATTGGGCAGCGAAATACGCGGAGGCCAAGGAGAAAGTGTCAAAGGCAACGACAAAAACAGAGGCCAATCTGCAGATTGCAGCAATGCTGGAGAGCCTCAACGACTCGCATACCCATTTCATTCCGCCGCTACGCTCAGTGCGGGAGGATTACGGGTTTTTCTATCAGGCGTTTGGAGACCGCTGCTTTGTCACGCATGTGAAGCCCGGAACCGATGCGGAAGCAAAGGGTCTGAAGCGAGGGGACGAGTTGTTGACGATCAATGGATTCGCTCCCGCCCGTGACAGCCTGGAGAAGATGAAATACGTGCTGAACGTGCTTTATCCGCAGATCGGGCTACGATTGGATGTGCGGGACACTGCGGGCAAGATCCGCAAGCTGGATGTAATGGCGAAGGAAAAACAGAGGCCAGCGATATTAACGGGGGTGGATCGCTGGAGAGCGGGGCTCGACCGCGAGGAAAACCTTCGGCAAGCGCAGCCGGCGTGGGTTGTGTTCGGCGACAAGCTGATGATCCTCCGTTTACTCAATTTCTCTCTGACGGACTTCGCTGCTGATTCATTGGCTGACAAAGCGCGCCAGTACAGCACACTGATTATAGATTTGCGCGGCAATCCGGGAGGAGCGTTGAACTCTCTTAAGCGGTTTGCAGGAAATCTGTTCGAGGAAGATGTGAAGATCGGGGATGAGGTGAAACGGGACAAGACCACGCCTGTGGTTACCAAAGGAAAGCATGATGGGGCGTTCAAAGGGAAGCTCTTTGTTTTGGTGGACAGCGAATCGGCGTCGGCGGCGGAGATATTTTCGCGTGTTGTACAAATTGAAAAGCGGGGCGCTGTCCTGGGCGATGTAACATCGGGAAGCGTCATGGCCGCCCAGTTCCGTCCTCATACATATGGAACGCGCCAGGTGCTAACTTACAGCGTGGAGCTCTCCGTCGCCGATTTCATTATGACGGACGGCATGAGCCTGGAACACACAGGAGTTATTCCGGATGAGAAGATACTTCCGACTCAGCAGGACCTGGCTGCCGAGCGGGACCCAGTGCTTGCTGCGGTTGCAGCGAAGGCTGGGGTAAACCTGAGTCCAGAAAAGGCCGGCGAACTGTTTCCATTTGAGTGGCCGAGGGATTGACGGATATGAGATTGCCGGGAATTTTGGAATGAAGCCTCTGTTCCTTCATATGGGGGCCGGCCCCGCCTTTCGTCGTGAGAACGGATCTGTGCTTCGGCCCACTGGTGAAAACGCGGCCACTTTTCAGACGGAGCGGAGGCTCTTCCGGCGAGCCGTGCGATTACGCGTACCGCGGGAATAAGCACGGCTGCATTGTGGTTTAATTCTTTTCGTTTCAGGTGGGGGCCGGGCCAGCCCCCAGTGTGGCTGATCTTCGTGTAGAATTCAGCTGCAATTTCACCCAATGAGCTTAAGCGATGTCTCCTCGAGATCTATCGTCGTCATCGTGCTCCTGTTGCTGACGATTGCTGCTTTCGTAGTGCACGGGTATCACGTCGGCGTGGAGGATCAGGATGTGTACCTGTCTGCCATTCGGAAGAATCTTGATCCTTCCAAGTATCCGTTCAACGCGGACTTCTTCACCGAGCAGATGAAGGGATCGTTGTTCGTGCCCGCAGTCGCCGCGACGGCGCGCGTCCTGCATTCGGTGCAGTGGGCGCTGCTAGTGTGGCAGGCCGCTTCGATCTTTCTGATCCTGCTGGGTTGTTGGAAGCTGACAGAAGCCTGCTTTGAGAGCAACGGCGCACGCTGGGCTAGCGTAATCCTGGTGACCATCATGCTGACAATGCCCATTGCCGGGACGGCGTTGTATCCCGTGGATCAGTACCTGCATCCGCGGGCACCAGCCTCGGTGGGAGTCCTGTTTGCGTTGGTGGCGTCTTTGCACAAACAGTGGGTCCATGCGACGGCATGGCTCACATTTGCGGCCCTGATGCATCCCCTGATGGCAGTGTACGGCATATCACTGGCGATATTTATGGCCTGGCCGCTATACAGATGGGAGGCAGCGCCATTGGGCGCGGCCTGGCTGATCTTGCCCCTGCACCTATGGCAACAACCGTCAGAGGCGTGGAGGGAGGCGGCGCTGGCACGTCCGTATTACTTTCCCCTGCAGTGGACTTGGTACGAATGGCTGGGAATGGCTGCTCCGGTGCTGCTGATGTGGTGGTTTGGGAGAATTGCACGGCGCCACGAGATGGCAACCCTGCAACGACTATCTGGGCGGCTCATGGGGTTTGCCATTTTTCAGTTCGTAGTTGGAGCCTGGATGACTTTTCCACCTGCAAGCCAACAATTGGCAGCGCTGCAGCCGATGCGCTGGCTGCACATTTTTTACTTTGTGTTCCTGGTAATCGCGGGAGGGCTGGCCGGACATTTCCTGCTACGCCGGAGGGTATGGCTCTGGCTCCTGGTGTTCTTGCCTATGACAGCCGGGATGTTTTATATGCAGCGGCAGCTGTTCCTGCACAGCGACCACGTGGAGTGGCCTCGCCACCAGCGCAAGAATCCGTGGGCGAATGCGTTCACCTGGGCGCGCAAAAACACACCAGAAACCGCCGTATTCGCAATCGTCCCGAACTACATGGATCTGTACGCAGAGGAGGGTTATGGCTTCCGGGCGCTGGCGCAGCGCAGTCTGCTTGCTGAGGACGAAAAGGATCCAGGGGCAGCAACAGTATTTCCTGATCTGGCCCCGGAATGGCGGAGACAAGTGGCCGCGCAGCGGGGAATCGAGCATTTTTCCTACGAGCAATTCCACCAGCTCAATAGAGACTATAACGTAACTTGGACCGTGCTACCGGCAACGGCTCAAGTCCCGCTGGAATGTCCTTATCGCAACAGCGCAGCGCAGGTCTGCCGGATCGACTGAGTTGAGCCTACGGCGGAGCTGACGACGGCACCTCGAAGACGTAGAACGTGTGGTCCAGCACTGCCCGTGTGGGATATTGCAGGAGCCAACGATATGCGTAGTGGTTCTGCAGCAATTGTCCGGAAAGGTGTGTGGCACTCACCACGACAATTCCGCTGGGCCGATCGCCTTCCTTGAGTGGGACGTAATGAATCCCATAAAAAGCGGGGTCGACTTCACCAACGTACGCCAAATGGATAGTCTGCTCGGGCTGCTCTAATTGGTACTGGCGAAGTGCCAACATACCCTGGCCCCAATCCGTGTTGCTGTCGCTTAAGAACTTCCAGGTCTGCTGGGGTGGAACGAACACTGTGAAATAGGAAAGATAGTTGGGCGCGTATCGCGCAATATCGGCAGCCTGCGCGATGAGCAGTAAAAGCATCGCGACTCGCACTCGCCTCCAAGTGCGAACTGACTCCCAGGCGGCGGCGCAGTAAAGCAGGAGGAACGGATAGACCGGCAAGAGGTGACGGATGCCAATGCTAATGCGCGTGAAAATGACAAAAATGAAGTAGACAACGGGGAAAACGGTCATTAGAAGCAGTTCCTTCCGAATGCGGGAACGCCAGCGCCAAATGGCGATTGTTCCTGCAGCTCCCAGGATCAACACGATCGGCGGCCACTTGAGCAGGACCGCGAGTGGAAAGTAGAGCTTAAAACCTGTGCTTGAATAGTGGCCCAGGAGGAAGCTGCGGTGACCTTCCATATCGTGATATACGACCATTCCGAGGCCTGTCATCCACTCGCACGCCGGAAGGAAGATGGTGACCGGCGTACTCAGGGTTGGCATTGGGTACTGCAGAAGCTTGGTGTAGCCGGGGAAATGGATGGTGACCGTTTGCTGGGCAAATGTCACTTTGGAAACATGGAGGAAATATATCGCCCAAACCACAAGGCAAGCGGTAACAAGCGCAACCAGGGTGGAACGCCAACGCCAATTGCGAGGAGGCCAACGTGGTCCCGGGGCCGTGGACAGAAGAACTATAAAGAGCGCGAGCGCGAACATGGGCGGGCCGTTGAACTTCGCGGCCAACAGGCCGCCAAGCAGGACGCCGAGAAGAAGAGTTTGACCGCGCGACGGGTTGCGCCGCCAGCGAACCAGCTGCAACACAGAGGCGAAAAGGAACACCGTGCCGACCCCATCGATGGTGGCCAAGGAAAAATGCGCGATGAGGTCGGGTGACAGGACGGCTAAAGCAAGCACAAAGTTTGCCGCCGGCTCGGAGAACATCCGTCGTGCCGCTTCCCACAAAAGGAGCAGCAAAGCGATGCCCAACACAACGTTCATTGCTCGCGGTCCGTACATCCAACTTTCCGGGCCAGGACTTACAGGATGCGTTCCGCCATTTGAGAACTGATACTTCACACCAGCATTCAGCAGCGGGAGACTGAACCAAAGGCGCGCCAGCGGAGGCTGATCGTGCCAGCGTTCGAATTCGTTGAGGCGCCAAGCTTCGACTCCGGCGACTATGTGCTCGGGTTCATCGTTGGTGAGCGACTGGGTGCGGATAAACCATGCACACTGTACGACAAACAGGATGATGAGTCCGAATACGAGCGCACGGCTTGAGACATCATGAGAGGTGACAGCTTCTGCCTGTGCGGTGTGGATCCTTTCGGTTTGTAGCATGCATGAAGAGACTAGCAGAGGGGGCTAGCGCGCCTCTCGATTTTTTCTGCCGAACGCCGTCGCCGAAGAGGCTCCCGGTTTGGCAGTCAGTGTTTACTATCTGGTACTAGGCAGTACCCCCCCCCATACCCTCCTGAGTGGAATGAGTGGGTTACGCGCGGATTTTGTCTGCAAATATTTGATCCTGAACGACTTACAGGCAAATATCAGTCGATAAAGCACTTACAGCCCGACCTGAGTCGGGCTGTAAGTTTGCGGCTAGGTTTCTAAAAAAGCGCAGTTACATAATATAGTTCTCTTATGGTTAAGTAAAGAAAAAATGACTGTCGCCAAATCTCTGATGGTTAGCCCGCCACCCTGTCGCACAAAACGCGACAAGGGTGGGGCAACCGCATGGAAAATGTCCGTGCCGAAAGGATGGGCCAGCCCCCCGAAGGCTGGGGCAGCCTCAGTTGTGGCGGCGCCGCGATGCCCGACAACGCGAACTGTTTGGCGAATCACTGCGGCGGGCATTCTGGCAAGCTCGCTTCTATGATTTCAATGTATGGACGGAAAAAAAGCGGGTCGAGAAGCTGCG
>JASHOH010000205.1 GCA_030041215.1 Candidatus Sulfotelmatobacter sp.
GCCGTTATGATGCCTTGCTGGTCGTTCTCGCGGAGAGTCGAAGGTAGCTTTAGCTGAATCTGGTATAGCACTGCTCCCTGTTCCCACCAGAGGTTCGCTGGGGCGCACGATCCGCCGCAGTTCACTGGCCTGAAAAATCCGTTGATACCAGCAGCCAACTTTACTTCGCGGACATTCCCCAGTTCCCGTGGAGAGTAGCGGGGATTGTTCGTAGCCTCGAACGCCGCCGCGAAGCCCGCATTCCCTGCGTCCAACTCGTAATATAGGCTGACGGCGTACTGCTCTGCTGTGGTCTTGTCCACTCTTGCGTGTTTGGCGTCACTGAAAGGTTTAGGGAGTTCAGTGGGCAACAGTACGGGTACCCTCGTCTTCGCTTTTACCTCAGCTAGGACAGAGAGAAAAATATCCGGGAGAGATCCGGCCACGTTTGCTCGAACGGCGGTACAGAGGACGGTCGAGGCAAACACTCCCATAAGAGCCAGAGCGAACACGTTCTTCATGAGTAGACTCTACCTCAACTGTCGAGATCACGCCCGATTACACTCACGATTCGGGTCTGGCAGGTCTGGGTTCTAGCGGAGTCACAGTCAAACCGGATGTTGAGAAAACGGCAGGTCGTTACGGAGCTACAATGACCTTGCCGGGTGAAACGGAAGCGGGCACTGCGGGGACGCAACCATGCTGAGGGATATCCCGGGTGGGCTCATCGAGACGATGAACGGGGGCGCGAGGACTCGTTCTTGCGCCTCCCAACCTCCATCGGATCGAAAGACCCCCATGCCTTGAAAATCCCCGCCCGAAGGGCGGAATACTTACTAACGGAGAACGCCGTTTCTCCATTTCACGCTGAGCCAACACACCAGGGAAAGCCATTCTTCCTGTTTAGAGGAAAAGGGACAAACGAGAAGAACCTTATCATTCGATTTCTTGTGAAATGCAAAGCCATAAAGGGGATCGACCATTGGAAGGAGAAGAAAGTTATATGGGCGTGCAATTTCCCATTCTCCGAGCATTTCGAGAACGTTGTACGTTGTAATCGTTAATCGCATCATTTGCGGGACGTCGAGCCATGATGGTGATGTTCTTGGCAGATTTAATGCGCCTCGGATGATGTGGTCCCACAGCTCATAAATCCATTGTGGTACCTCTTTATCCCAATTCTTCGGAGAATCCTTTGGCGGATAAAGAAAGCCGATTCCGTGTGCTTTCGGATCAATAATCGCAATGTCCGATTTGCCCGTTTTCTCGTATAGCGCATAACGCTTTGCTGCAATGCTGTAGCCGTAAAGTTGCCGTTGCGGTTTCATGGGATCGGAGTCAACGAAATTGGCGTCTACGAGGTTAAGGATCGAGCCTTTGACGGCTTTAGGGTCGTACGGATTCAATGATGAAAATCTGTTCGCGATTTTGCTCACTTCTTTCCATTTAAGGATTCGTAAGCCGTCCCTGCCTGGGATATTCAGCGGTCCACCATTCTCCGAGCTTACGATTGCAAGGGAATCGGTATCGCAGAAAAGATACGTTCCCTTTTTCTGCGAAACGCAGGCTTCCGTCATAGCCAGCAATAAACGCCCGGCAGAGGTGATAAGGGAAGCCAAAGGCGCGAAGAACCATTTGCCCTCTTTTTCGATCACATCCGAAGAGTCGGGGAAGTTCTTTTCTCCCGAGAACACCTGGAGCTGACCGTTCCTGTCTTGTAATTCGGGAATGAGCTCGACAAAGAATCCATAGATGGAGTTGGCAAGAATCTTTAGCCAGTAGTACAGCTTTTTGTCTGCTTTATTCAGTTTTCGTTGCTCGATCACCTTTCGGAAAAGATCATCATTGTAGGGATCGATTTCGACCATGCTTCGGCGTAAAGCGACGGTTTTCATGCCAGCTTGCTTGCCGTGAGGCATCATGCGGATCGCACGGATGATGCGGGGCGATTTTCCGGTGCGGATTGCAGATGCAATAACGTCACAACTGCAAACCATAATGGCGTCTTTGATGTTAAGTAGTTATTGCCGATGTTCTGCGTTACGCCGTCATAAACAGTACGAACGGGGAGGATGTCATTATCCGGCTGCACGAGCGCAAAGAATCGGAATTCTTTCCACAATGCTGGATCAAAACAATGATCCAATGTGATCCTTTCAATGAGTTTGCGAATGCTCTTTGTATCGTCCTTAAACGCAATCCGCTCCGCTGTGAGGATGTCGAAAAGACCTAATAGCGCGCAGCATGTCGGATATTCGCTGGTGAAATCGACCGGCACAACCGGAACTTCCATACACCGTATGCGCGTTTCGGATCGTCCGCCATAATAGGTTTGCATCGCGATGCCGTTGCGATCCGCGCGGGCAGACGACGACCACATCCAAGGCACTGGAAGGCGCTGGCGGAACTTGTGCGAACGAATGCCACTCTGTAACTTTGACCTTTGCCGTTGCGATCCGGGCGGGGCGCCGCCGACCGCCCCAACCTGCGTAATTTCTTAGTCGATGGTGAACTTGGCTTGCCGCCACGCCGACTCTCTTCCCGCAGTGTCCGAAGCTTGTACCTCAACCCGGTAATCGCCTCTGGGAAGTTCCTGTGTTCCCATGCTGAATCCAACCGGGATCACTGGGTTTCCCGGTAGTACCCAATCAGCAGCGCTCAATTGTCCCGAGTCTAGCACTAGCGAACCAGTTCGCAGGTTGGTCACTCTCAAATGCATATAGACTTCGGCCGCCTCTTCCTTTAGAAGAGGCTCATAAATCTCGAAATAAAGAGGCAGCCGAGTATGCTGGGGGATGAGTGTTTGAATGTCGGGAATGAATTGAACATTCTTACTGATGAGCGGTGCTGGAATGACTACTGCGGGGGAAACCTTCACCGCGTCGTCCAAGACCTTTGACGCATCCCGAGTGGAACTGCTCAATACAACGTCACTGATTGCGAACCGCTGGGCATCGAGGCCCTCCACGTGCACCGGTGCTCGTGTTTTTCCAAATTCCTTTTTTCCACCGCTCACCACCACGCGCACGTCGTAGTCACCGGGCATTAACTCCATTTGTGCGTCGAACCGCGTCGGGACTTTAAGTTTTTGCCCGAGGATAGTTCCTTGGAGTGCAGGATATGTTTCGATTGCGGGATGCGCACTGCATGTTAAGGTTACCCCAAACTGACCTGCGATCTGATGATGTTCCCCGTAGGCTATTCCGAGAACGCTCAACGATGGCTTCTGCGGGCAATTGGGATCCCAAAGCCTCCATGGCGGCACGAATTGTACAGCCACATGCACTGTTGCTGGAGCTTTTGAATGGTGGATCTGAAGCACGTAGATCAAGTCAGAGGTGGGCAGAGCAGTACCAGGGCTTGAGACGTTCTGAGGGACGACGGACAAAACCCGGGAGGACCAAAAGGCGAAAGCCTGCGCTGAGACTTTGACAGAACCTGGCGCGTCCGAATTTGCGAAGACCCGCATTTTTGTCGCGATGTCAGCTCCTTCCCGCGTTGCCTCTTCTACGTTATCCGAACGATCTGCGGCGCAATAGGCATTTCGATCCAGATGGACTTCCCGGCCTTCCACGGCAACCCGGACCTCGCGGCATTTGCCCGGTTCGAGCGCCGGAGGGACGTACCCGATCACATACCTCACGAGGGGAGGCTGAATCGCGTGTTGCCCGTCAAGCGGAGGGAATCCCCAGGTTCCGTGGCTTGTCGGCGTAAACCACCACAGCCTATCCCAGTCTTCGAGGGGCAAGATGGACTTATTAAAGTAGTTGATACGCTGTTCAGTGCCGTCATCAAAAACGCGGAAATCACTCGCTTCCAAGCGGTTGTCTAATTTCTTCGCATAATCAGTAAGTTCTGCCACAACGTACCTTGGGTATCGCTTCAGAACGTCTGCGGGAAGCAACGATTCATCCGAGACATGCTTGTCGGCGGAATGTTTCAACACCACTGCCCCAAGCAGTACCTGGCGTGATTCAATCCGCAATCCTGGTACTTCCTCAGTGGTAGCGACCGGTTTGGACCGATTATCTCGGGCATTGATCGGTGACTGGGGCTGAGCTTGTCCCAGTTGCGTTTGGCAAACGGCCGTTAGGCAAGCTGTCAGAAAAACCATCGCAGTTGCGACAATCTGCTTCATGATCTTAGTTTAGGCTGACTGATTTAGCGGTGCAATCGCTTAGGCGCTACTTCTGCTCAGTGTTTGTGACCTGGTCCATGCGTGTTAACCAAAGCCTCATCCCCTCAACTCGAGAGCGGGCTTGAGTGCGCCAGCCCGCGCGGGCGGTGCAAGACTGCGAATCCACCCTTGCGAACCATGCTGCAAAGAGTGGGTTACTCGCGTTCAGCTGCATGTTACGATGGGTATCGTTATATTACCCACCTTAGAGGTTTTCACAGAACATTTGGTTGGAGTCGAAGTCGGGTTTGGGGATAACGAAAGGGGTGTAAATAAAGCTAGATTGGCATCCTCGATGTCGAACTCATACAGTTGGTAAGAGGCATCAGATGCAAATGTATACTCTACTTGATCTGGATTATTACTACCGTTCAGTCCCGTGGAGTAGGAGCCAGGACTCCCGCCATTCAATTGGGCAAAATAGTTGTTGGCCGCGGCTCCAGGGCCTTCATTCCCAACGCGTGCAGCTCTGCAGCTCGAAGCAATCTTGGTGACGCTGTGGCAGTACCTGCAGCCAACAATATCCCACAAGTAAAATTAATGATTTTTGGAGGTGAAGGACATAAGACATATCTGGGATGCCTTAGTTGCTCGGAGTATGCAACCGATTCCGTGTTCAACCAATATGGGAACTATGGCAGTCGTTACGCTATCGACAGTGTGTGGAACCATTACAGTGATTTCGGCTCCCGTTATTCCAACTATGGAGCCTGTAATCCCTACGCGAATGATCCACCCGTAATCGTTGGATTATGATGGAAGGTTCTACGGACGTTTGACTTTGAACGTGTATCACTCACAGTTGGGTATCGGAACGCGCTACCACGATTGGCTTGAGACTTCCGTGAGCGAACAGTGAGCGTGCCACAAACTCAAGGAAAGGAGACTCTCCAGTGTCTCTCATGCGCCGATTCGTTTCAGTTCTCACTCTCGTTGCGATTTTGCTTCCCGCCTTCGCACAAGCGCCACAACAGCCGCAATCCCAGAGCCAACCCAACCAGCAGCAACAGTCAAAACCGAAATGCACGGACAACGGCACCTATACCAACAGCCAGGGACAGACTGTGAAGCGTCCTGAAAACTGCTCGGCAGCGCCGCAAGGAGCTACCGCACAGTGCCGCGATGGAACCTACAGCTTCAGCCAGAGTCGGAGAGGAACGTGTTCCCATCACGGGGGAGTCGCCAAATGGCTCTAAGGTCTTTGGAGAAGGGCTAAGGTCTAAATCGTAGGAGAAGTGCATTCAATTCTCGATGGAAGGAGTGAAACATGAGCCGCTTCGTTAGCCAAATTGCTGTAGCTTGTTGTCTTTCTGCGATTCTCTTCGCGCTACCTCAAACAAAAGAACAAGAACAGCCGGGAACTCTGGCTGGCGAAATCTACAAGAAAGCATCCCCCGCTGTTGTGCTGATCGAGTCACTGAATGAAAAACACGAAGTTGCGGCGGCGGGCAGTGGATTCCTTGTGAGCAGTGACGGCAAGATTCTCACCAACTACCACGTCATTGCACATACCAAGGAAGTAACAGTTCGACTTGCCAACAAAGATGCTTATGACGCTGTTGATGTGCTCGACATCGACAAGCGGAAAGACATTGCTTTAATAAAGATCAAGGCGGTGGACTTACCCTTTCTTACAGTGGGAAAATCAAGCACTGTCGATATCGGCGATCAAGTCTTTTCCTTGAGCACGCCACTCGGCGTCTTTCAGAATACCCTTTCGGAAGGCATTGTCAGTGGCATCAGGGCCGGAGACGGATACCGCTATTTCCAGGTGACTGCCCCAATCAGCCACGGCAGTTCCGGCAGCCCGATTTTCAACTCAAAGGGGGAAGTGATTGGTATCGCCGCGATAACCATCTCGGAGGGGCAGAATTTGAATTTTGCGATACCGATTGATTACGCCAAAGGAATGTTGGCGTCTCCATCGCAGCCGAGAACCCTTGCCGCAATCTACGAGCCAGAACCAGAATCAGAGCCGGAGCCTGACAAGAAACAGCCGAACACAGCCGAGAAAACGACAGCATCGGCAGTCCCGAGCAACAAGACTCTAGACGATATGAAGAAGCTTGGAATCGGGATTTTCCTGGAACGCCAATTTGGAATTTGGACTCTCGATGATGCCAAGGCAACTCTTGGAGAACCCCACGGCCATCGCTTTGGAGCCGGTGACCCAATCCCAGAAATCTGGGCGTACGACGATCCCACCAAAGTTGCACGCCAAGTCGAACTGCTATTCGACGCCAAGACGAAGATGCTGCACGATTTTTATATCTATCCCGTGAATATGACATGGGAGGACTGCAAGAAAATATGGGGGGACAACGTCAAGACACAGAAGGGTCACAATGGAAACAAGTTTTACATGTATAAGAACAGGCACATGAACGTTTTGGTTGCACCGAATGGAACAGTCTTAAGCGTCGGCGTTTATGCAGTACCGTAGTTACTTGAGTCGCCCCGATGTGAATGGCAAACGAAAATCGTGCCAGCGTTGAAGAAAATCTCGTTGCCGGTACTTCAAAGAAAGAGCGGTATGTCGCGCAGGATGCCTGATTGGATTTGCAGGTTGGCTTCGCACCTATGAATCAATTGCCATTTGGCTTGCACGGCTAGGAAAAATCGAGTTGGGGCAGAAGATTCAGAACTATCGACGGGGTATGGACTTGGCAACTGCAATGTAACGCTGACCGCGTACGAAATCGAAGCTCTGCACATAGCTCGCCCACCCGAGCAGCTCATTTGCCCTATCCGTGAAACGACCCGGATTCATACTTGCTTGGTGAAACATGGCTCTCATTCTTCTCCGCGTTTGACGGTCAACCTGGGGACGAACATTCACGACAAGTCCAGTTACGTAGCGAGCTTGGCCTGGACCTGCAAAGCGGGTTTTTTCCGGGTTCAACCTAAACCCGTGTCCCTGTAGCGTTCGATCCAATTCCCCAAGAAAATGTCGGGGGATTGGGCGTAGGGAGGAAAACGTCATGTCGTCGGCGTAGCGCGAATAACCCATCGCCCGGACCGAGGCTAGATCGGCAACCCTCTGGTCGACGTCGGCAAAGACCAGATTTGAGAGGGCAGGAGAAGTGGGAGCGCCTTGCGGCAGGGAACCTCCGAACGTGCACAGGTGTGCAAGGGAATCAGCAACCATCACGGGAAAGCCGATTTTGAGAAACTCCCCACGCACCTGGCTAGACGTGACGGAACCGAAGAAGTCTCTGAGGTCAACGTTCAGCAAAAAGGGAAGGCCGGTGTGTAGACGTGCATTGTGGACAATGCCCTTGCCGCGAACAAACCCTGTGGCGAAATCTGAGACTGGCTGTTTGTGCAGAATGAACCGAAGAATATAGTACTGAACCGCCTTCAGGAACGTCCGTGGCGCCGATATTGTGCGTTCACCACCACCCCGCTTTTGGATTCGGAATATTCTGTAGTACCGATTCGGATTTCGTGCCATCGAGGTTAGCAATTTAGGGCTGATACCGAGGATTAGCGCAAAAACCGTAGGAGAGGTTAGGGGCGGAAGACCTCGCCCTACAAGGTAATCGAATAGGCCCTCGTCGAAGGAGTATGTAAGGTCAGAGTCCCGAATAGCCTTTTTTAGGGCCTCAGGCGAATCATATGAGATGAGTGGCGTCAGCAAGCTAACTCACCAGTTGGAAGCAGAATGCTGTTGCTTCCCCTGCTTCGAGCGCAGGCACGTTCGATCAGTCGTGTTTTTGGTTTTTGCGACTGATCGAACGGGCCGACCTTACATTCCGGACCATACGCCACGATGCGGTTGGCGATGCACCAACCATGCCTACATGAGAGGATCGCTTTCAGCCACTCATCGATCTTCATTGTAATCACGTCGCAGAGAATTCTTCAGAAAAAAGAGGCGATTCTTATCCCGCGCCTTGCGAAGGCCCAGCTTGGCAGCCCTTTGGTTACCCACAACAGTGCATGAGAAGGTTCCTTTGTGCTCGATGACGAGACCACGCTTTATGAGTTCCCTCAACGCCTCTGACGCCGAGAATAAATCCGGGCTCTCCGAAGGGGATGTTCCAGCAGCCTTGGCCACCTCGCCAAATAAGTCCTTTTTAGCTATCGGCTGAAGGACGCTCACCAAGTAGAGCACGAAGAAGTATGTGTCCCCGAGGTTCATTGCCTCATTCACCCAGGAGTTTGCTTGATCGTTTAATCGACTTCTTGGCACGCACGCGGTCGACAACAGCTTCAAGCATTTGAGGGGGATTCCCGTAGTCCATTTCAAACACTGTCGAACCTCGCGGTTGAGAAGCCCTTACTGGCCCGTTCCAAATGTAGCTACCTCGTCCATAACTCTTGTTGAACAGTATGAGAAGTTTCGGAGTGAACTTCGTGAGAACAGCAAACATCCCTAGCTCAGCAATGGAGCCGGGGCTGCTCGGGAGAATAACAATCAGGTCCGCCCAATGCGCCAGCTGCAGTTCGAAGTCTGTCAGATTTGAATGCTTGGGGGCGGCGGTGGAACCTTCGGAACCCTGGTCGTACGCCTCGATGAGCTTCTTGTGCTCGGCTAGCGTCACGACGCAGTTTTTGACTTCCTTCTCAATTCCCACTTTGAGATAGGCTCTCAGATTGGTCTCTGTTTGGTCCTCAATGTTCTTGGACGAATCCAACGCCTCGCCGCAGAGGAAAACCTTTACCTGCACATCGTCCAGATTGCCCTTCACAAACTCCTGGAAGTCCTCGGCGAGCTTTCGGTTGAACTCGTCAGCCATAGCGCACAGTTGGAAGCCCACCATTTTACACCGATCACGTCTTGATACTGCGTCGCCCCCCCCGTGGCACTGATCGGTGAATTAGATCAGTACCCCCAGGAATATCAATTTTTTTCAACCAGGACACATTTGCTCGTGGTGCCAATCGATTTGCGGCAGTCGTAAAACAAACCAATTTTTGGGTCTAGCAGAGACTATGCGGCAGCTATCGAAACCTAATGTCGATAGGTTTGCAACAAGAATCTGTGCTGCAATTGTGCAGGTCGCACAGCGAAGAACAGTGTAGAAATGTTTGGCTTCCAAGTGAACTCTGCGCATGAGCCGAGAGGTGGAGGGGGTATCGCGATCTAGAATTTAGCCCCCAAATTCCCAGCAGCGCAATTCCGATTGGCCTTTCCCAAGCGCGCTGCTCCGCGCACCTTTACTCCTATATATTAGCCCAACAATTTCACCGCCAAATTGTACGCGCTGATTTCATTCGGGTTCACGTTCGCGAACCATCGCCTTCTGAGAGCGCCCCCACTCTCACTCGCCCCCGCGCACGCGCGCGTGTGCATCCCCGCGCGGGCAGTCGGCCTCGCCGAGACCGACCCCGCAGGGGTCGGTCGAGGCTGTTCTTCTGTTTTGGCGGGGGGAGGGAGCATTTTGCTGTTCGTATATACCACCCCGTCAAACGCGCTGAGGGTAGGGTGTGGCTGAGGGAAAAACGGCTCCACGTTACTACTTGGTAACATTTTGCGGGGAGCGACGAGGGGGCGGGGGCGAGAGGCGCGGGGAGCGCTTGGCTAAGATACCCAGTTCACTGAAAAGCGCGACGAGTGTTAAGAGGGACGCAATTTGTAGCTTCGTGGAGTAACTCTCCCCTGTGCCGCAAAGGGCGGGCGCTCCGGTTTTCCTTAAGGGAGCGTCCACCCTGGCATTATGGGGTTAGGCAACTTTGCTAATCCCCTGATAGCCGGTTACACCCTGTGCTTCCCGGCGGAGATGCCGTTTGCCCCAGAGGTTGCCGAATTTGGCTCTTGCCTCGGGCAGGGCAATTGTATCGGTGTGCGAGACTACCAGGAAATCCATCGCCTCGCCGTCCATGTCGGAGATGAGAGTTGGGGAAGTTGACTCGTGTG
>JASHOH010000206.1 GCA_030041215.1 Candidatus Sulfotelmatobacter sp.
CACACGAGTCAACTTCCCCAACTCTCATCTCCGACATGGACGGCGAGGCGATGGATTTCCTGGTAGTCTCGCACACCGATACAATTGCCCTGCCCGAGGCAAGAGCCAAATTCGGCAACCTCTGGGGCAAACGGCATCTCCGCCGGGAAGCACAGGGTGTAACCGGCTATCAGGGGATTAGCAAAGTTGCCTAACCCATAAAGCCAGGGTGGACGCTCCCTAAGGAAAAACCGGAGCGCCCGCCCTTTGCGGCACAGGGGAGAGTTACTCCACGAAGCTGCAAATTCCGTCCCTCTTAACATTCGTCGCGCTTTTCAGTGAACTGGGTATCTTAGCCAAGTGCTCAGCCGCGCAACACGCGACCCCGCCCCTCGTCGCTCCCCGCGCAAAATGTTACCAAGTAGTAACGTGGAGCCGTTTTTCCCGTCGCCACATCCTACCCGTCAAACGCGCTGAGGGGGTACTATGACCTGAGGGGATTTTGCTCCACCCGGACCCTAGTGGGTATGCGGGGCGTTACGCGCGGGGTTCACGATGCGGAGTAGCGTGGCGGGCGCGGGGCGGGTAGCATGGTGAGCATATAGAGGGACAAAGGATTTTCCCTATGACAAAGGCTGGTATTTCCATCGATGTCCCGGGATTCGGACAGCTGGCGATTCACACTATCCTCAGCGACTACACAGGAACGCTGTCCTGCAGGGGGATGCTCGTCCCAGGCGTAAAGGATCGCCTTCTCGAACTCCAAAAGCGCGTGGACATTCATATTGTGACCTCAGATTCCTATGGCACTGCCGAAACGGAACTCGCGGGAGTACTCTCGCCTCACATTCTGCACGAACCAAGACACGATGTTGAAAAGTTAAGCTTTGCCCTCAAATTCGACCCTCACCATGTGGCGGCGTTCGGGAACGGAAATAATGATCGACTTCTACTTCAGACGGTTAAGACAGCGGGTGGTCTGGCGGTGGCGGTCGATAACGGCGAGGGCTGCGCGCTGGATGCTCTACTCAGCGCTAACATCTTTATTGTGGGCGGTGTGAGTGCCCTTGATCTTCTGCTGGAAACAAGGAGTTGCAAAGCAACTCTGCGTTTCTAAGGACACACCGGAGCAGATAGTGAAAGAGGGAGCATTAGTTTCCGCTGTTCTCGGGGTCAAAAAGAAGATTCCGGCTTAATGGTCTATGCAGAACTTGTGGCGGGAAAGCTTTGAGTGGGCAGATCTTCCGATATGGCGGAAGGTTCTTATCGTGCCATTTATTGTGCTACTCTGCATTGTCTCGTACCGGCCGTTCTCGATGGAAGTCGACATATACACGACGGCACCAAGTAAACCGGTACAGGAAACCGGACAGGTAATCCCGGTTTACGTGAATCATGGCTACCTGCGGTACCTGACCTATGCGGAGGCGAAGGATTACAGATATTGGAATGATATGAGTCCGGTTTTTATGGGCGCCAGTGTCTTGGGAATGGTGGGGGTGGTTGTGACCTATCGGCCTGGGAAGAGAAAGCTATGAGATGCTGGCGCGAGCCCTCCGTAAGCTCGGCTATGAGGTCACCATCACCCCCATAAACCAACTCGCGGGGCGGGTGGCCCGGCCTTCGGGCCGCAGGCGCAACTTCGAGAGTGGGTGCCCCGCTCTTCGCGCACTTTGCGAAGGGCGGGTACCACGACTGCTTAGAGCGAGTGGTTTCGGCGTTCATGCCACACGGTCGCGAAAGGAAATCTCTCCCCAGCCTGCATTCACCTGCACCGGCCCAGCCTCGCCGAAAAAGTAATGGCGATAACTGCTCCACCGCCATTGCTCCGGCAATTCCACCAGTGCGCGTCTCACGGGATTGCGGTGCATGTAACGCAGCTTCTCGACCCGCTTTTTTTCCATCCATACATTGAAATCATAGAAGCGAGCTTGCCAGAATGCCCGCCGCAGTGATTCGCCAAACAGTTCGCGTTGTCGGGCATCGCGGCGCCGTCGCTTGGGCAACAGGGCACGCGCCGTGCGCTGTTTCAGCACCTGCATGACCGTAGAAAGGGTGCCGATCTCCGGTTCCGTGAGTAGAAGATGGATGTGCTCGGGCATGACCACGTAGCCGACGACCACGAAACCGTACTTCAACCGCGTCTGCTCGAGAATGGAGAGGAAGCGGCCGCGGGCCCGAGCGGAATTGAGCAAAGGCATCCGTCGATAGCAGGAATTGGTGATAAAGTGCAGGTGATGAGCGCCATAGGTGCGATGCAGGCCGGCAGGCATGACCAACCCATGGTATCGGCAGCATCGTACCCGCCCTCGCAAAAAAAAACGCGAGGACGGGGCACCCACGGTTTCGTTACGGGAAAGAAAAAAAACGGAAAGGACGGGCCACCCGCCACGGAACTCTTCGAGTAGGCATTTAAGGAGTCAGGGAGCACCGGCGACCCCCAGGTATTTCGCTAGGAGCGCCCGCAGATCGTCTGGATAACTATAGAACTCCTCATCTAATCTTTTAAACGCGACGGAATGCGGAAACTTTTCAAGCAAAATGTCCTGTCTGGCGAACCGGTCCTTCGGTGGCATGCCGCCGGGAAACATCGACGCGGCCCGCATGACAATATTAGCTGCTCGGGCGGCTCCAACTGCTTTGAGCGCTTCTATAATTTCCGCGGTGTTGTTGCCGGCATTGTTGTAGAAGAATTGGTGAAATCCGCCATCGTTAACCTCGTCTTCCAGTGACGCGATCAATTCCGCAACCTTCTGCGCATTCATCAGCGACAGATGCCCTCCTCTCAGAGCCCCGCGAGCGCAGCGCACGCTCTTGCGGCTTCGGCCATATTCGGGCGGGTGGCCCGGCCTTTAGGCTGCCGCGCGACCACCCCTGTGGGTGCCCCGTCCTGCGCGCACTTTGCGAAGGGCGGGTACCACGACTGCTTAGAGCGAGTGGTTTCGGCGTTCATGCCACACGGTCGCGAAAGGAAATCTCTCCCCAGCCTGCATTCACTTGCACCGGCCCAGCCTCGCCGAAAAAGTAATGGCGATAACTGCTCCACCGCCATTGCTCCGGCAATTCCACCAGTGCGCGTCTCGCCGGATTGCGGTGCATGTAACGCAGCTTCTCGACCCGCTTTTTTTCCGTCCATACATTGAAATCATAGAAGCGAGCTTGCCAGAATGCCCGCCGCAGTGATTCGCCAAACAGTTCGCGTTGTCGGGCATCGCGGCGCCGCCACAACTGAGGCTGCCCCAGCCTTCGGGGGGCTGGCCCATCCTTTCGGCACGGACATTTTCCATGCGGTTGCCCCAC
>JASHOH010000207.1 GCA_030041215.1 Candidatus Sulfotelmatobacter sp.
GATTCAGTGCGCAGCGGGTCTAAGATCGAGTTGCCCTGAAACCGGCTGTCGAACTTTTGTCAACTCGACTGCTTTGGCTGCAATGTGTTCGGCACTGACCTCAAATTCTTTGATCAGCTCCCAGGGAGCGCCGGATTCGCCGAAACGGTCGCGCACGCCAACGGCTCCAGTGATCACCGGTATGCCGTATAGCTCGCGTGCAGCGGTGATGATTCCGCTCACCCTCCACGCTAATGCACCTATCTGATGCTCTTCGGCGGTGATGATCATTCCGGTTTCTTTCGCGGCGCGGATCACCGCATTCTCATCGATGGGTTTTAGAGTGTGCATGTTGATGACGCGCGTTTCCCATCCGAACTCCTGCTGGAGGATGTAGGCGGCGCGCATCGCTTCGGGAACCATCGGGCCACACGCAATGATGGTCAAGTCTTCCGACTCATTTTCGTAAGCGAAAGCCAGATAGGTTTCGAATGCATCCACAAATCTTTCAGCGATGTGCCGCAGCCGGATCACGTTTGCTGTTCCGAAGACAAAGGGAGTTTCCTGCTTGCTGACAATCGGCGTCGCTTCCCGCGCGAAACGGATGTACTTCGGTCCCACATGCTGCAGCAACAGGTAACTCGTGGCTTTTTTTGTTTCAACAGCGTCACATGGGACGACCACCGACATGTTTGGAAGGCCGCACATGGCAAACAGATCTTCCAGCGCCTGATGGGTAGCGCCGTCCGGGCCGACAGAAACGCCGCCGTGAGCGCCGGCGATTAGAACATTGAAGTTGCCATAGCAGACCGAGGTTCTGATCTGGTCCAGATTTCGCGCCGCCGCGAACGTCGCGTAGGTGCCGAGTACTGGCAGCTTGCCCTCTTTGGCCAATCCTGCGGCGGCTGCGGTGGCGGATTGCTCGGCAATTCCCATGCTGATCCAGCGCTTCTTGCGCTCCGGTTTGGCGGCATAAAAATCACTCAGCGTGATGGAGCTCGAAATATCGAGGCCGAGGCAAACAACGCGTTCATCATCTCCATGCTCGGCCAAAGCCTGTCCGAAGCCTTTGCGCGTGGGCTCCATTTGAACGTCCATTACGATCTGGCTGTTCCACCAGTAATCGCGGCTGAAATGCGGCTGTTTCTCGTTGAGGGCGTGCGTCGCCTGCTGCTGATATTTTTCTGCGCGCTCGAGCAGGCTCGCATACGGAATTTTTTCGAGCAGCCCGAGTTCGCGTAACCCCTTGATCATCTCTTCATGGTTCGGAGCTTTGCCGTGCCAGCCTGCGACGTTCTCCATGAAGCTCACACTCTTGCCCTTAATCGTCGTCGCCAGCACCACAAGCGGTTTGCCTTTACCGGCATTGCTCGCCGACAGCACCTCCACGATCTGTTCCATGTTGTGTCCGTCGATTCGTACCGTGTCCCAGCCGAAACTCTTGTATTTCTCCTCGAGCGGATCAATGTTCATCACTTCCGCCACAAGGCCATCGATCTGCAGGCCGTTGCAGTCAACGATGCCGACTAAGTGATCGAGCTTGTAATGCGCGGCTTCCATGGCCGCTTCCCAGATCTCGCCTTCTTGCTGTTCGCCGTCACCCATAATGCAGAATGTACGGTTCTTCCTGCCGTCAAGTTTACCGGCAATGGCGACTCCCACAGCAATGCTCAGGCCCTGACCGAGAGAGCCGCTCGATACTTCGACGCCCGGCAGCTTAAGCCAGTGAGGATGCCCTTGAAACGCTGATCCCAGTTTTCGCAACAACGCGACATCTTCGAGTTTGCAAAAGCCGGCGAAAGCCAGACCAAGATAAAGACTCGGCGCTTTGTGGCCCGCTGACCAGATGATTCGGTCGCGGAGCGGCCAGTCCGGATTTTCCGGGTCGTGATTTGCCACCTTCAGGTACAGAGCGGCGGCGATGTCCATGATCGAGAGAGTGCCACCGGCATGGCCCGATCCGGCCGCGCAAAGATCAACTAGATCGTAACCGCGCATAACATTGGCGGCTTCGGCTAATTCCTCAATCGAATAATCGCGGATGATCTTTCCGGTAACGGAATCGAGAAGTGCCATAACCTTCCTCCTGGTCGCTCACGCGAATCGACCTGACGCCAACCTGCGGCTTTACTCCAGCACAAAAATGTTCCTTCGGGCGCACATATCTTTCAGGATCTTCGGCCACACGGTCACGCTGACTTCGCCAAGATGAGCTTTGCGGAGCAGCAGCATAAGGGTTCGCGACTGGCCGATTCCGCCGCCAATGGAAAGCGGAATGTCACCGGCAAGAATTGCCCGATGATACGGCAGCTTCAGAAATTCAAGCTGGTTCGACATCGTCAATTGTTGTTTCAAAGTCTCTGCGGTCACGCGAATGCCCATGGAACTGAGTTCGTGACGCCGCCGGGTGACATAATTCCACACAAGAATGTCGCCATTCAGCCCGTGCGTGTCTTTGCCTGTTTGCCTGCGAGTGTCGGTGATCCAATCGTCGTAGTCGGCGGCCCGCATTTCGTGCGGATAGCCATCTCTAAGTGGCCAGCCGATTCCGATAATGAAGATGGCAGGATATTTCTGCAGAATCGCCGTCTCGCGCTGCTTGCGCGGCAGATCGGGATACATCTCCAGAATCTCTTCCGCATGCAGGAAGGTGAGCTTTTCCGGCAAATCGGGAAACCGCGGGTCTTTGAGTTGCGGAAACAATGACTGGGCGAACTTCTCAGCCCCCACCAGAACGCTCCAAATCACGTTTACTATCGACTTAAGAAAATCCAGGTTGCGCTGCTCGTTGGTGATGACCCGCTCCCAATCCCATTGATCGACGTACGCGGAGTGATCGTGGTCTAGAAAGTAATCTTTGCGCACGGCGCGCATATCTGTGCAAATGCCTTCGCCTGTTTTGCAATCGAACTGCTTGAGTGCCATCCGTTTCCACTTGGTGGCCGCTTGCACAACCTGGGCATCGATGGGATGCGCATCATGATCGTTTGAGATATGAAATTGAACGGGAGTGCGCGACCCATCGCGGTCGAGCATGTCGTTGACCCCGCTTTCCACGTCAACGATGAGCGGCACCTCGACCATCATCAGATTGAGTTCTTTGCAAAGATTGTCTTCGATGTAACGTTTGACTTGAAAAATCGCCTGCTGCGTTTCTTTCCGATTTAGCAGTGAGTCGTAATCGTCAGGCAGAATCTTTTCTATTTCTCGATAATCGCCGATTCCGGGACCGGCCAGGTCGGCCTTCTTATCGACAATCAGCGTGCTCATGAAATTCTCCTCGCAGACGGAGTCCTCCGCCCGCGGATGATCCGCTAGTTGGATTACAGTACGTCCGGTGACTCTGGTCTGTGCGGAAGGTCACATTACAGCGTGAGCAGCCGATTCTCGCGCCTTTTGTTGGTCCAGCAGCTTCTCGAAGAACCACCCTATCTCGTGCGTAAAAAATGACTTGCCACTTTCAATTACGTGGGGTTTTCGCTCATCGCTTTGGGCGTCGGCGCGCGCCAGGTGCTACTCGATTAGAGACGAGAAGACGACTGGCTCGTATGGTACTTGATTGTCACACAAGCAGTCCTTTCCGTGGCAGGATTGATTTCGCTGGTCATCTGGGATGCTGGAGAAACCTTTTCAACGGACCGCATCACGACTGCGCCGGCAGCTCCCATCCTTCGTCCTTCATTTTCTTGTTGGTCCAATGTTGCAGTTGCTCGAACAGAACAGGATCGATAACCGCAAAACGAAGCCCTACCCGGCCCTCGCCACCGAACCACACAATGCGTGCCTTGGCCCGAAAAACAGTCTCACCATCAGGCAGCGGAAAGCTCACATCAAGCAGTCCCGTAAATTTCATCGGTTCTTTAAGGTCGTCCAGCCCCATGCCACCCGTGCTCAAATTCACGCCTTGAACGGTCGTCTCGTCACCCTGTTGGTTTCTTAGCGTGACCGCAAGCTGAATGCGCGCGCGGAAGAACTTTTGCTGCTCGAGGCTGATCGACCCCAAAGACTTGGCGCCCTCTCCCGGATTGACATTAATGTTGTATTCCTTCAGCTTGCGGCTCAGGGTGCGCCGCGAAATGCCGAGCTGCTCAGCCGCCTGAGCACGATGTCCTCCGCTGCGTTCGAGCGCGCGGATGATCATCTGCTCTTCCATGCTCTCTAAGTTGCCCACCGGTATCGACGGCGCTTGACGCTGGGCTAACGGATTACCGGACATCGCCGCCGCAATTTGCGATCTCTGAATTTCTGGCTGGCTCGACTCCACTGCAACCCTGGCTACAAGGTTCCGCAGCTCCCGAACGTTTCCCGGCCATGAGTGCGAGAGCAGCTCACTGACCGCATCGGCCGCGAAGTAACGATCCGGATTCTTCAAGCTCAGAAAATGCTCAGCCAACGCGACAATATCTTCCGGCCGCTCCCGCAGCGGCGGCACGCGCAGCTGAAACTGTCCGAGGCGATGAAACAGGTCCTGCCGGAAACGCCCGGCTGCAACCGCAGCGTCCAGGTCCTGGTTGGTCGCAGCGACGATGCGAACATCGACATTAATTTTCCGGTGTCCGCCAAGGCGATAAAACGGATTTCCATCCAGCACGCGCAACAGCTTTACCTGCGTCTGCAATTGCAGCTCGCCGATTTCATCGAGAAACAGCGTGCCTTTATCGGCCAGCTCAAAAAGACCTGCCTTGGAGGCATCCGCCCCAGTAAACGCTCCCTTTTCGTAGCCAAACAATTCACTCTCAACCAGGTTCTCGGGAAGCGCCGCGCAGTTAATGTCAACCCACGGCCTGCTTCGCCGATGCGACGATTGGTGGATGCTGCGGGCTATCAGTTCTTTGCCGGTTCCAGTTTCTCCCGTAATCAAAATGCTTTCAGTGTGCCCGGCAACGCGGTCCACCATCCGCATGAACTTGTGCATAACCGGACTGGCAAGTATGAGCTTGGTTCCATCAATGTCACGGCAAGAAGTCGGCGCGGTGGCGTCTGCTGATGCCTCCCGTGCGTCAGTTTCCTGCGAACACTCCGCTGGCGACGTTGTAATTTCCTCATTCACGCACAAAATTGCGACTATGCCAGCCTGCGCCCGGCCATCGCCGAACATCCCAACGAATGTATCCGCATTTACACTTTGCCCAGTCTTGCTCTTGATTCGATGAGAAGCCCTATAGTGCCCCTGAGCTTGTACTGTGTCTAACAACTTTATTTTTTTCGCTGCGTGGGCTTCCACTTCCCCAAAAATAATTCTCTCGAGAGATTGGCCGATCATTTCCGAAGCTTCCCGGCCGAGGATCTCCCGCGCTGCTTCGTTACATCCACTCACCACACCTTCCATATCGGCGAGCAAAATGGCTATTCCAGCTGCGCTGTGCGTACCTGGAAAAGAGCCCGGGGCCAGCCGGGCCTCCTCACTACACTGTTTTCTCTGAACCTGCGAATTGGTTTGGATGGATGCCATTTCCGCGCGTTTGGAATTGATCTTGACACACTACATCCGGGCAGCGCGAAGTATGCTGAACGGACTGATAACCGAAGTAATCATTACTACTGCTCAGGGCGGAAGTTGACGGTGACCCATTCTCCCTCGTTTGCCGAACCATACCTGCCACGAGTTTTCTCAGGTTACCTCAGTAAGCTACTGAAGCCGCTGTAACCACCTTACGATTCGTTTAACAGCCTCGTCCGGAGTGTGCTTGCCGTATCCACGCTCGGGGCGCGGTCTGCCTCCCCCTGTAAAACAAGTAAGTGTGACCGATGTCGACTGCGACGAAAATGTTTGTCGGTGCCACCGTCTCGCTCGGGATGGCAGTGCTCTGTTCAGCGCTTTGGCATTGGCACTCGGCCGATCTCACCCGCTTCGTCTGCTATCTCGCCGTTGCCGTTCTGGCGTCAGCTCTCAAGGTGCAGCTGCCGGGCATCGACGGCACCATGTCTGTGAATTTTCTTTTCATCCTCCTTGGCGTGATGGAGCTGAGCCTGCCCGAAACGCTGGTGATCGGCTGCACCGCGACTCTGGTGCAGAGCCTCTGGAATGCCCGCAACCGGCCCGATCCCGTCAAAGTTCTGTTCAACGTTTTTGGCATGATGGCGAATGCAAGTGCACTCTGTTATTTCAGCTATCACTGGCTGTATGGGCGCATGAGCAGCAGTCGTCCACTCATGCTCATGATGGCGGCCCTGGTTTTCTTTCTCGCTAACACGCTGCCGGTCTCTGTGGTCATTGCGCTGACAGAAAAAAAATCCACCCGCAAGGTCTGGTCGGAATGCTACTTCTGGTCGTTCCCCTACTATCTTGTAGGCGCAGCCGTCGTAGGGCTGGTGGGAATTGTCAATCAACGCGCGGGATGGCAAACTTCGTTGCTCATTTTGCCCGTGATTTATTGGGTGTATCGCTCATATCGCCTGTATCTCGGCCGCCTGGAGGCCGAAAAAGAGCGGGTGGAAATTGAAAAGCGTCATGTCGAGCAGATTGCATCGCTGAATATGCGCACGATCGAGGCCTTGGCTCTGGCCATCGAAGCAAAAGACCATACAACCCACACGCACCTGCAACGCGTGCGCACCTACGCCGTGGAAATCGCAAGAGAGCTTGGCCTTTCCGCTGACCAGATTGAAGCCCTTCGCGCCGCCGCGCTTCTGCACGATATCGGTAAGCTTGCCATCCCCGAGCACATCATCAACAAACCGGGCCGGTTGACTCCGGAAGAGTTCGAGAAAATGAAAGTGCATCCGCTGGTTGGCTCGGAAATTCTGGAGCGCGTCGCGTTTCCCTATCCCGTGGCGCCCATCGTCCGTTCGCACCATGAACGATGGGATGGCTCAGGCTATCCCGCGGGACTTAGCGGTGAAGAAATTCCCATCGGAGCCCGCATTCTGGCCGTGGTCGATTGCCTCGATGCCATGGCCTCCGACCGCCAATATCGCCCCGCCATGCCCCTCGATGCGGCGATGGAAGGCGTGAAAGAGAGAGCGGGAACATGGTTCGATCCAAACGTCGTCGCGGTTCTCGAGCGCCGCTACAAGGAACTCGAAGAGCTCGCGCAACGCTCAGACGATGAATTTACTCCCAGCGGATTCGCCACAGACCTGCGCGTGGAGCGCGGCCTCGCGCCGGCTGCAGGATTCGAACGAGGTCTCGACCACTCGCCAAACGAATCTGACTTTCTGACCTCGATTGCCTCAGCTCGCCAGGAAGCGCAAGCCATGTTCGACCTCAGCCAGGATCTCGGCAACTCGCTCAGCTTAAGCGAGACGCTTTCCGTCCTCTCAATGCGTCTGCGCAAGCTGATTCCTTACGACTCGATCGCAGTGTTCGTAAATCGTAATGGCTGGCTGCTGCCGCAATTGGTGAGCGGCGAAAACTTTCGTGCTCTTTCATCGTTGAAAATCCGCGTTGGCGAAGGGCTGTGCGGATGGGTGGCCGAGAACTGCAAACCTATCGTCAATGGCAATCCTCAGGTCGAATCCGGTTACGCTGCCGATTCCGACAAGCGTGCATTGCTGTCCTCCGCGCTGGCTGTTCCTTTGCAGGGATTGAACGGCGTTGTCGGCGTTCTCGCGATGTACCACTCCGCGCCCGACGCTTTTACGCCCGACCATTTGCGCATTCTGCTCGCAGTGGCTTCCAAAGTAGCAATTTCGGTTGAGAATGCCCTGAAATATCAGCAGGCGGAGAGCTCCGCAACCACCGACTTTCTCACCGGCTTGCCAAATGCGCGCTCCTTGTTCGTCCATCTTGCGCAGGAAGTTGCACGCTGCCGCCGCATGAAAACTTCTCTTGCCGTCATGGTTTGCGATATCGATGGTCTCAAGAAAATTAACGATTCCTTCGGGCACCTCGAAGGCGACAGACTTCTGCGCGAGTTCAGCACACGCCTGCGCGATGCTTGCCGCGGCTACGACTACGTGGCCCGCATGGGCGGCGACGAATTCGTTGTCACGGCTCCCGGCCTCACGCCTAAAGACGCGGAAGAGAAGTCGATTCGCATGAATCAGGCAGCCATTGACGCTGGCCGCCATATTTGCGGTCAGAACCTGATTTCGCTGAGTGTAGGCACCGCGTTTTGCCCCGACGACGGTTTTGACGTCGAAGCTCTCTTGGCCAAAGCCGACCGCCGGATGTACTCCGTAAAGCACATCCACCATGCTGAGCGCGAAGCCAGCCTGAACTCTCTGGCGCAAGGCGCATCGGGAGAATAGATGCGCATTCTCGAAAAGAAAATCGCAGGCCATGTGCTCGTGCTCATCGCAACCGTTTTGATCGGCGGATTTTTGTCCGCGGCCCTGGTCCGTCTCGCTCCCGGTTACGACACAGACGAGCGCGAACTCGACCCACACCTGAACGCACAGAGCTTGCAGGCGCTGCGCGACTCCCGTCGTCAAGATAACATCCTCCTTTTTTATTTCCATTACATGTCACAAGCCGCGCACGGAGATTTAGGGAAGTCTCTTGCCCTTGGCCAGCCGGTTCGCACGCTGCTGCGCGATCGCGTACCGCTCACTGTTCGCCTGATCGCAATCGGTCTCAGCTTAGCTTGGGCGCTTACTCTGACGTTCGCTCTCAGCGCAGCCTGGCTGCGGCTTTCCATTTATGACACAGCTACAACAGTTCTCAGCGGAACTTTTCTTTGCATGCCTGCCGCCGTGCTGGCCTTGCTCTCCGTTCTGTGGAATGTGCCCGCCTCGCTGGCCATCGCCCTCATCGTGTTTCCAGGTATCTACCGATATACAAGAAATCTTCTGTTGAAAGCCTATTCTCAGCCACACATTCTCGCGGCCAGAGCAAAAGGGTTAAGTGAGGCGCGCATTCTCTTCTGGCATGTTATTCCCATAGTTGCTCCGCAGTTGTTCGCCGTCGCCGGAGTTTCGGTAAGCATGGCGATCGGCGCAACCATTCCGGTTGAAGCTCTGTGCGGCCTCGCCGGCATCGGACAACTTGCCTGGCAAGCCGCTATGGCACGCGATCTGCCTCTTCTAGTGAACATCACGGTTCTGGTGACGCTCGTAACCTTGCTGGCAAACTCTAGTGCAGATGTAATCGGTTCTGTAATCCGGGGGCAGGAAGCATGAGCCTCTGGCAAAAACTTGCGTGCGCGGTTCTGGTCTCGGTGCTCGTCGCATCATTCGCAGCGAACTGGCTGGCGCCCACGGGATATGCCCATCAGTATCGC
>JASHOH010000015.1 GCA_030041215.1 Candidatus Sulfotelmatobacter sp.
CCGGTTTCGCAGATGGATTCCCAGCTGCGAAGGCGGCTGTATCGGGCAATCTATGGATATCCTGCGCTGCAGAAGTATGCGATAGTTCCGCAGAAGCCGATACGCATCATCGTGAAGAATGGGCACGTCACGCTGGAGGGCGTGGTCGATAGCGAGGCGGACAAAAATATCGCCGGCATTCGCGCCAATGGCGTCTCAGGTACGTTTTCGGTGGAGAATAATTTAAGGGCGGAGTCGGGGAAGTAAGAGTCGTGGAAAAGCGGCCCTTTAGGGCCGCGCACGGGCAACGACCCGGTAGGGCTTTAGCCCCGAGTGTGCCGCTCATCAAACAGCCTACCGTTTTCCAAACGGATCCTCCAGCGAAGGGCTCTGCGGCGTGAATAACTCGGCGCCATTTTCGGTTACATGCATGTCGTCTTCCAGCCGGATGCCGAATTCTCCCGGAATATAAATGCCGGGCTCGTTGCTGGTGGTAATGTTGGGCTGAAGCTTGATTGTGTTGCCGCGGACGAGATAAGGCCACTCGTGGCCATCCATGCCAAGGCCGTGGCCGAGGCGGTGGGTAAAATATTTGTAGTCGGGGCCGTAACCGGCGTCAGCAATGACCTTGCGCGCGGCGGCATCGACGGTGCCGCATTCGACTCCCGGATGTGCCGTCGAGAGAGCGGCAGCCTGCGCGCCATGCACGATGTCAAACACTTTTTTCATCTTGTCGCCACTTTGATTTGAGGGCACGTTGCCGAGCAAAAAGGTGCGCGTGATGTCGGACTGATAGCCTTCGACCGTGCAGCCATCGTCGATCATGATGATCGAGCCTTCGCGGATGATCTGCGGCGTGGCCGAGCCATGCGGAAGTGCCGTGTAAGCATCAACCTGAACGCTGGCTTCTCCCGGAAAACCAAGTTGCTTATACGCCAGATCGATCAGGTCTGACACTTGATGCTGCGTCATGCCTTCCCTCAGCGCGTGATAGACCGCCTCGTAGGCGGCGAGCGTGACCTGCGCAGCAAGGCGCATGAGCGCAATTTCGTGAGCACTCTTGATCATGCGGCAGCCTGCGGTAACTGGAGTTGCGCTGGTAAATGTGGCTCGCGGTACGGCTTTGGCGATTCCATCGAAGAAGACGAAGCGAAAGGTTTCTTCCACGCCGATGCGGCCAGTGGCGAGCCCGCGATCTTTCAGTCCTTGCGCTAGGAGTTGGTATGGGCTTTCGCTTTCCTCCCAGGTACGAATGTCGGGCTTGTCTGCATCGGGGGCGTTGGCGATCTGCTCGCGAGCCCGGCTTTCCTCGAATGCAGGGCACACATAGTAAGACGACGCTTCCGCCGGCAGCACGAGCCCGAACATGCGCTCGCCGCCCCACCAGCGGATGCCAGTGAAGTAGCGCAGAGACGTGCCTTCCATCAAGATGATGGCGTCGAGTGAATTCTCGAACATCAGCTTGCGGGCGCGCTCGATTCGTTCCCGGCGTTCGTCGCGCGTGATGGGATTGGCTTCTGCCTTACGCGACTTTAAGGCCGCGATCGATGGCGGAAGCGAAGAGTTTTGCGGCGGCTCGAGGGCGCCGGCTGCGGCCAGACGCGCCGATGCTGAAGCGGCGGCTGTGACGCCGACTTGCAGAAGTTGCCGTCGTGAGATCACCAAATGCTCCGATTGGAAGGTCAGTCCAGCATCGATGAGAGATAATTGTCGCACGGAAGGCGGATTTCGATGCGCGCTGTGGCGAGTGGAGCGCGACCACGGTTGATGAATCTGCCGGGGCGCGGCAGAACTACGTGGAAGACTGCCAGGTTACTGCAAACCCAATGTGTTGCAAGTGGAATACGACTGGGAGTTGGAGGAATATTACATTGCCGCGGAGCTGGAGTAATTCGCGGTATAGTTAGGAGCGCAACCGGAAAGGGGGCATCGTAATGGCAACGTATGCGAGCAGTGGTCGTATGGTAGCGCACAACATGGTCACGACGCAGTTTGAGATTGACGGCTTCCGCGTGACGCGCACTCTCGGAGTGGTGCGCGGAATCGTGGTGCGCTCGCGCTCCATCTTCGGCACGATCGGCGCCGGATTACAAACGCTGGTCGGTGGCAATATCACGCTGTACACGAATCTGTGCGAGAAGACGCGCGCGGAAGCCTTCGATCTGATGCTGCAACACGCGGCCGAGCTCGGTGGAAACGCAGTCGTGGGCGCACGCTATGATGCGACCGAGATCATGCAAGGCGTTACAGAAGTGCTGGCGTACGGGACCGCGGTATATGTTGAGCCGGTGAAATGAAGACGCGTGTCGCCGAACTGAGTGTCATCCCGAACCTGTCGCCAGCCGCGAAAGGGACCTTACGACAGCTTGAACTCCCCATGTCGCGGATGGGAACTGAAATCGGCGCATGCCCCGAAAACGATCTCTCTTGCGCGGCTGCCAGTGGGGGCGCATCGCAAGGTCCCTCCGAGAGTTGGCGCTCTCGTTGGGATGACATCGGTTGATGGAAATCTATTCCTTGTACAGCCAGCCTGCCACCAGCGCGGCGAAGATTGCTCCAAACCACATCTCGATCATCCAGCCGAAGGGAAGGCCGCGGTCCACAGCAGACCAGGTCGCCTGGCCAAAATTTTCCGGGAAGCCGCCGATGAAACCGGCGACGAAGCCCACTTTCAGCGCCGTCCCCGGACCGGGCCCCAGTCCAGCGCGTGCCCACGCATATAGGTGAGATACCGCAATGGCGAGAATGAACACCAGGATAATCCACTGGCCCACGAAAAACGGATAACGCGGCGTTTTCAGGAACAGGCCAGCATTCTGCGCGGCGAGATAACGCGCGTTCGTGATGACGTACTGGTTCACGATGAAGCTCCAGACGTTCCAGACGACGCCCCCAGCCAAACCACCCAACCAAATCCTGCTCCGGTTCAGTTGCATAAGCGCCTCCGCTACTCGACTTTTGCTAAAACCGAGAGTGTACTCCTGCTTGCTGAAAAGGCAAAAGTAAAAGGCAAAGAAAAGCGCAGAGGACATGCGCGGGCGCGGAGGAAGTCGAATCGGTTCTTCCGTTGTCAGGGCGACCCCTCTTTGGGTGCCGTAATTCCCGAGAGAGGCTCGATTCCAGCTCGTTTATCCACAGCAAACTCCGCTCCCCGCGCGGCGTGCAAGCAAAATCTTGGCGAACAAATAGCGAATGAACAAAGTTCGTTAATCCAATCTATTGTGGTCGCCTCAGTGATTAACTACAACCAGTCGTAGTTTGGGTAGACCCTCGCGAAGTGGTAACCCAACCTTGAACTTTATGCTTGACAATAAAGGACTTACAGGTAAGATGTGGTCTAAAGTGGAGTTGAGTGGTAGCTGCTGTGAGGTTCTGGACCAAGAGGACTGTAAAAGAGGAGCCGGTGGAAAGCCGACCCAATAGCACGACGAACAATCCGATCCAGCCGAGTTTGACCCGATTTTGCGCAGTTTTGATGCTCCTGTTGCTTTGCAACAAAAATGTTTCGCGGCAATCACCCAACTCGCGTCGACGAAAAAGGACGGCTCAAGGTCCCGGCCGAGTTCAAGCGGGTCATCGACGAGAAGTATGGCACGCAATTCTACATCACCAGCACCGATGGCAAGGTTGCCGAAGTTTATCCCTTCGAAGAATGGGAGCGCATCGAGCAGAAGCTGGCAGGCTTGTCGAACTACAACCCGACAAAAAAGAAGTTTCTGGATCGCGTGAATTACTGGGGCCAGCAGGTGGAAATGGATGGCCAGGGCCGGCTGCTCATGCCGCAAATGTTGCGCGAAGCGGCCGACATCAAGGGCGAAGTTGCTGTAACCGGCAATTTAAACCGTTTATTGGTACGCAACCTGGAGGCCTACCGCAAGGAGATCGCGGAGCAGCCATTTACGCCTGAGGATGAGAAGACGCTCGACGAATTGGGCATCTAGTGGGCGGGGATTCAACAGACACCCCTCAGGGGGTTGGACATGGTGGTCGAGAAGCTATCCATGTCCCGGTTCTTTTAAAAGAAGCGATCGACTTTTTGAACGTGCGGCGTGGCGGGACCTATATCGATGCCACGGTGGGCCTTGGCGGGCACAGCTACGAAATCGCAAAACGCCTCGGCGCACCGGGACATTTGATTGGGGTCGATAAAGATCCGAAGGCGCTGGAGATTGCGCGTGAAAAGCTAACCCGAGGTCCCTCGACTGTGCTTTCATCCGCTGTCGCGGATGAAATGCTCGCTCGGGATGGCAAAGTTAAGGGCGATTGGCCGAGCATCGAGTTGCGGCAGGGATCGTTCGCCGAATTAGCCAACGACCAACGACCAGCGACCATCGACGGCTTACTCGCCGATCTCGGCGTCAGCAGTTTGCAGCTTGACGACGCCGCACGCGGATTCAGTTTTCAGGCGGAAGGACCGCTCGATATGCGTATGGACCCGCACTCCGAGCGAACCGCCGAACAAGTGGTAAACCACCTCGACGAGCGAGAGCTTGCCGATGTGATTTACGAATTCGGAGAGGAAAGGAGGTCGCGGAGAATCGCCAGAGCCATTGTCCGGTCGCGGCCGATACGAACGACTGCGCAACTTGCAGAGATCATATCCGCCGCGGCCCGGCCAATGAATCAGGCTGAACGCAGAATTCATCCCGCGACAAAAACCTTTCAAGCCCTTCGAATCTTCGTAAACCGTGAACTGGAAGATCTGAAGGCGCTGCTCGAAGTAGCGCCGCGGATTCTGAGGCCAGGCGGACGGGTGGTGATCATTAGCTTTCACTCACTGGAAGATCGCATCGTAAAGGATGCCTTCCGTGAGGGAGAAAAAAAGTACAAGTACTTCCGGGTGCTGACGAAAAAACCGGTGACGGCATCGGAAGAAGAGCAAGAGCGAAATCCGCGGGCGCGCAGCGCGAAGCTGAGAGCAGCGGAGAGAGTTTAGATTCCGGAAAACCTGCCGGAGTCCCCGGCATAGCTGTAGTGGCCGTGCCGGGCCTTCAGGTTCAGGCGGACCAGATTTAGCAGGACGAAGATCCGCCGAGTAAGGCGGTGGTAGGGCTTCAGCAAAAATTCATGGCTGGGTTTTGCTGAAGCCCGAAGCCGAAACGATGGGATGGGTTCCGTGGTGGGAATCCAAGTCTGAGGTCAGGAAATGTACACCGGAACGTTGATTAAAGATCTGATGGCGACGGTAGAGCGGGCAGAGCGCGGAGCCCTGCAGAAACAGATCGCCGAAGAACTGGAACTGCAGCGCATGTTCGAGCTGCAAGTTTCAGAAATGCAACGCGAGCGGATTTTCGCGGGAGCGGCGTAATGGCAACGGCAGCGGCAGGCTATAGTGCGATTCCGGCGGCGCGGCGAAGGGCCTTCTTCACCGGCACGCCGGAAATCTATTTCGCGAAAGCGATCGACAACTCGCGGCTGGTGAAAGTCGAAGATCCCCGCCGCAATCGCGAGATGAAGCAGTTCGGCACCGCGCTGGGCTGCCTGTTCCTCCTGGTATTTACGTACGCATGGCAGCATTTTCGAGCAATCGAATACGGTTATCAGATCGAATCGGCAAAACGCGAGCTAAACAATCTGACGGAAATGAATCGCGCTTTGCACCTGGAAGATGCTTCCTTGCGGGATCCGGAGCGCATTGACGTGATTGCGCGTCGTATGGGCCTGGTGCCGCCGCAGCCGGGGCAAGTCATTCGCATGGATAACGCCTCTGTGGATCCGAGTGAGCCGGTCATGGCGAGCGCGCAGCCCACGATCGAACTCGTAGGGCAGTAAGCGCGCACGAGCGACTTTCATGGCGGCCGCTCTTAAGCAGGCCGCCAGATTTGTCTAAACGTCAGCGATTAGCAATTGGCGCTCAGCACTTAGATGGTATGTTTCCCGGAAAAATCAGGATTCCACTAAGTGCCAAATGCCAAGTACTAGATCGGATGTACGTCAGCGTTCATGAGATCCAACCGCACTCCTGCAGCGAACTCCCGCCTCTACCTCCTCAGCGCGATCTTGTTAGCGTGGTGTCTCGCGATCTGCGCGCGTCTGGTTTACCTGCAAATTTTCCGCTACGGATTCTTCGTCAAGCAAGCCGAGCACCAGCAACAGCGCGCGATTCCGCTCTCGGCGAAGCGCGGCATTATCTACGATCGCAACGGGCACGAGTTGGCGATGTCAGTGCTCGTGGATTCAGCCTTTGCTGTTCCTTCCGAAGTCAAAGATCTGCCAACTTCGATTTCGCTGATCACGCGCATCACCGGTGAAGACCGAAACGTCGTGCTGGCCGATTGCCAGAATCACAAGACCTTCTGCTGGGTTGCACGCAAGGCCGATGACGAAACGATTGAACGCATCAAGTCATTAAATCTCCAGGGCATTCATTTTCAGAAGGAGCCGAAACGCTTTTATCCTGCCCGCGGCCTGGCGGCGCAGGTAGTCGGGTCTGTCGGGATGGAAGATGCCGGGCAGAGCGGCATCGAGCACGAGTTTGACGACGAACTGCGCGGTCGCGCCGGCAAAATGTTTATTTCTGTCGATGCGCGGAGGCAGTGGTTCTCTGATGTGGAGAAGCAACCCGAGCCCGGCGAAAACACTGTTCTGACTATTGACAAAAATATTCAGTACATCGCCGAAAAGGAACTCGATCAGGCGATTCACGATACGCAAGCCATTGCCGGCACAGTGATCGTAGAGAATCCGCACACCGGCGAAGTCCTGGCACTGGCGAACCGGCCAACGTTCAATCCCAATCTGCGCAGGGAAATTACGCCCGCCGCGCTGACGAATCGTGCGGTGAGCTACATCTACGAGCCGGGGTCCACATTCAAACTCGTCACGATTTCGGCGGCTCTGGAAGAGAAGCTGACGAATCCCAACGAAATTTTCGATTGCCAAATGGGATCGATTGTCTACAACGGCATGCGCATCCGCGATTCGAAGCCGCATGGGCTCTTACCGGTGTGGGGCGTGCTGGCTGAATCGAGCGACGTTGGCGCGATCAAGATCGCGCTGCGGCTGGGCGAAGATCGCTTTTACAAATACATTCGCGCCTATGGATTCGGTCAGCAAACCGGAATCGAGTTGCCGGGGGAAACCCGCGGCATGACCAGGCCCGTAAGCCGATGGTCGAAAGTTTCGATCGCGGCGATTTCCATGGGCCAGGAAATTGGCATTTCGCCGATTCAACTCGCCTCGCTCGTTTCGACGTTTGCGAACGACGGAGTGTGGATCTCGCCGCACATCCTTATGGGCAAAGTAGAGCCGCAGGGATCACCCAAGACGGTGGCGTTTCATCCCGGAGCTTCACATCGCGTGATCTCGAGTTACACGGCTGCCGAAATGCGCGCCATGATGCAGAAAGTCGTTCTCGAAGGCACGGGCCGCAAGGCAATTTTGGAAGGCTACACCTCCGCGGGGAAGACGGGGACGGCGCAAAAGGTCGACCCTGCGACGGGAGCATACTCAAAGACAAAATACATCGGATCATTCGCCGGATTTGCACCGCTGAACAATCCGCAGATCGTTGTGGCCGTGATTCTGGATTCAGCCGTTGGCCTGCATCAAGGCGGACAGGTTTCTGCGCCAGTGTTTCATCGCATCGCGCAGCAGGTGTTGGAATACCTGCACGTGCCACACGATTTGCCACTGGCTCCGCAGCACCAGTTGCTGCTGGCGCAGGCGAAAATGAAAGATAATGATCTGGAAGAGGGAACGCCGGACCATCCGGGCGAGCCGCTCGAAACTGCCGACATTAGCAATTCGGCCGAGACTGCTAAATCCAGTGTGGCCCGGGCGCTCCCTTCGACTTCGCTCGGGGCTAGCCTGCCCGCGAATGGGGCGTCCTCACCCGCAACCAGCGCCACGACGGGACCCGTCGTGCAGGCCGCGCTAAGACTGGTTGAGCCCACACCAAGTTCTGCCATACAACCTCAGTCGAATGTGCCTCCCCCAGGCACCCAACAATCCTCCACGCCCATGACTGGCACCGTTGTACTGGATGTCGAGCAGGGCGGCATTGTCGTGCCGTCATTTGTTGGCAAGACAGTGCGAGCTGCCATCGAAGCCGCTCAAGATGCAGGATTGGAACTGGAGGCCGTCGGCAGTGGTGTGGCCAGGCAACAGAACCCTCCGGCGGGGACGCATGTGGCCAGCGGCGCGCACGTAACTGTGCAGTTCGGGAGATGAAAAACCTTACCGCCGAGCACGCCGAGATCGCCGGACGAGGCCAAACCTCCGGGTCTATAAGGCTCTACCTCCTCGGCGTCCTCCGCGCTCTCGGCCGGTGAGTCCTTCCCGTTTGACCCACTGAAAAACCACGTGTTACGGTAAACAGTCGCTAATCCGGCAGGCTAGCCACTGCCCGCCCGACTGAGGTCTGATTTGTCTTCGGTTGAATCCACTCCCGCCGGCGCCACAACCGTTCGCAAGACTGCGCTGAACGCTGTCCATCGCCAGATGGGCGCGAAGATGGTGGATTTCAATGGCTGGGAGATGCCGGTCGAATATCCCGCTTCGATCGGGGGCGGCATCATTAACGAGCACATGGCGGTGCGCACCGGCGTTGGCATGTTCGACGTCAGCCATATGGGAGACATTCGGCTGGTCGGCCCTGAGGCGCTCGCGGCGGTGCAGCATATTTCTATGAACGACGCTTCGCGGCTGGCGGTGGGCCAGGCGCAGTATTCGGCACTGCTCTATCCGCAAGCGACGTTCGTTGATGACGTGATCGTGCACCGCCTCGGCGAAGAAGAATATCTACTGGTGATCAACGCCGGCACGCGCGAAAAAGATTTCAGTTGGGTGCGCGGCAATACGCGCCAGTTCGACTGCGACGTGGAAGATTTGTCGGATGCGTTTACGCAGATCGCGATTCAGGGCCCAAAGGGCGTTGATGTTCTGCAAAAGCTAACCGACGCTGACTTGAGTGCAGTCAAGTTTTACTGGCTCACGCGAGGAACGGTTTGCGGGCTGAGGAATATATTGATTGCCCGCACGGGTTACACCGCAGAAGATGGATTTGAGATATACATTCCCGCTGACGAGGCGACCAGCGCGCGGGTCTGGTATGAGATTCTGGCTGCGGGCAAAGAATTCGAGCTCGTGCCGTGCGGCTTGGGCGCGCGCAACACTTTGCGGCTTGAGGGCAAACTTCCACTCTACGGTCACGAGATTTCCGATACGATAAGCGTTTGGGAAGCTGGACTCGACCGCTTCTGCAAGATGGAGAAATCCGAGTTTGTCGGTCGCGATGCGCTCGTGAAGGCGAAAGCCGAGAGCGTGAAGCGTACGCTCGTCGGACTCGAAATGGTCGAGCGGGGAATCGCCCGTGATGGATACAAAGTTTTGGATAGCAGCAGGCGCGAAATTGGATACGTGACTAGCGGTTCGCCTGCGCCGTTTCTGAAAAAGAATATCGCGCTGGCATATGTGCCGCCGGAGTTGTCGGAGGTTGGCACCGCATTGAAGGTGGAAATTCGCGGCCAGGGCGTAGGAGCGAAGGTAGTGCCGACGCCCTTTTATAAGAGGCCAAAAAAGGTTTAAATTGAGATGCGTCGCCTGCTTGTCAGTCTTCTCAGCTGTCTCCCACTGCTCAGCTGCTACGGCGGCTCGCGGCCGCCGCATATTGGCCAGCCTGCGCCCGATTTCACCGTTCGGGACGCCGATCGGACGGTATCGCTGAGGCAGTTTCGCGGGCAGGTTCTTGTGCTGAACTTTTGGGGAACCTTTTGCCCACCTTGCGTCGAAGAAATGCCATCGCTGATCAGCATGGCGCAAAGTAGGAAGTCGAAAGGCGTGACTGTGCTTGGAATTAGCATCGATGTAGATACCGACGCCTACCACAGGTTTCTAGTGAATCACGGTGTGAGCTTCCTCACCGTGCAAGACCCTGGCCAGAAGACCGGCAACTTGTATGGAACACATGGTTGGCCGGAGACCTATATCATCGACCGTGACGGCGTGGTTCGCCGTAAATTTATAGGGCCGGTGGACTGGAATGCCCGTCAAATTCGCGATTATCTGGAGAAACTTTGATAAATGTTGACCATTGTTGACGCTGGAGTCTGGAAAAGGTAGCCGCGGCCGACTTGGCCGTAGTGTTAGTGGAAGCGGATATCGGATTTAAGCTACAGAGCGCACGGAGTAACACGGTTTAGCTAGGAGCTAGAAGCTTTATGCCTTATCCCACAGATCGCAAGTACACGAAGTCGCACGAGTGGATTCAGGCAAACGGAAAATCGGCCACGGTCGGCATCACTGACCACGCCCAGGAAGCGCTCGGCGACATTGTTTTCGTCGAATTGCCCAAGGTCGGGACCGAGCTCGCGGTCGGCAAGCCTTTTGGCACGGTCGAATCGGTGAAAGCGGTTTCGGATTTGTTTACTCCGGCTTCAGGGAAAGTCACCGAAATCAACGGCGAGCTAGCCACGTCACCCGAGAAAGTAAATAAGGATGCGCACTCAGCCTGGATGATCAAGATCGCTTTGAGCGATCCCAAGCAATTGGACGGGCTGCTCTCTGCTGCCGATTACGAGAAGTTTGTGGCGGAAGAAGGCGGGCATTGAAGGATTGCCAACTGACCTCCAACTGGCAACGTTAATCCGGCACGCCGGTGACGCAGGTCACAGTCGAAAGCGTTCTCTCTGACATCTAATTAAATTTATTATGCGCTACCTACCCAAATCCCCTGCTGACCGGGAAGCCATGCTGAAGGCGCTGGGCCTGCGGTCGGTCGACGATCTTTTTGCGCCCGTTCCGGCGGAGTACCGCCTGAATCGCGACCTGAAAATTCCGCGGCAGATGGCGGAATCGGAGATCATGGATTATTTCCGCCAGCGTTCGCGCGAGAACGGCGAGGGTTACATGAGTTTTCTCGGTGCGGGAGCGTACCTGCACTATCGGCCCGTCATTATAGATTCGCTGATCTCGCGCGGCGAATTTCTCACTGCCTATACGCCATATCAGGCGGAAATCTCGCAAGGCACCCTGCAATCGATCTTCGAATTTCAGACGATGATTTGCGAGCTGACCGGCATGGAAGTGGCGAATGCTTCCATGTATGACGGCTCGACAGCCGCAGCTGAGGCCGTGATGATGGCGGTGCGGCTGACCGGGCGAAGGTCGGTTGTGGTCGCGCGGAGTCTGCATCCCGAGTATCGCGAGGTGCTGGCGACGTATGCCACGCATCAGGACATGCCACTGTCGGTAGCTAATTTCGGCGGCGATGGGCGGCTGAATCTTCACGAGCTGGAAAATTCAGTTTCATCAGAAACCGCGGCAGTACTGATTCAATCCCCCAATTTCTTTGGAACAATTGAAGACGCAGCGGCAGTTGCAGATATCGCGCACAAGAATGGGGCGCTGCTTGTGGTTTCGATCGCCGAAGCGGTCTCGCTAGGAATTGTCGAGCCGCCGCGCGACGCTGCCATCATTGCCATGGAAGCGCAGTCATTTGGCGTGCCGCTGGGCTTCGGCGGTCCATATTGTGGTGTAATCGCCACGCGCGAAAAATTTGTGCGCCAGATGCCGGGGCGGCTCGTGGGGCAAACAGTCGACAAGCAAGGCAGGCGAGGGTTCGTGCTGACGCTTGCCACCCGGGAACAGCACATTCGCCGCGAGAAAGCGACTTCCAACATCTGCACGAACCAGGCTTTGGTTGCGCTGATGGTCAATATCTTCATGACGGTGTACGGCAAGGTTGGATTAAAGGAATTGGCAAAACAGAATTTGGCGAAAACGGCGTATGCCGCAGGACAATTCGCGAGACATGGAAAGGTTCTGTTCAGCGATGCTCCGCGGTTTAACGAATTCGTTGTGGAGACAAGCGAAGATCCGGCGGCCATCAACTCTCGCCTGCTCGGTCACAAGATTGTCGGGGGCTTGCCGCTCAAGAAGTTTTATCCCGAGCTCGGCAATGCCGCTTTGTGGTGCTGCACGGAGATGACCACGCGATCAGCAATTGACACAGCCGTCGGGTTGGTTGCTGAGAGCGAACGCTCGGTAAAGTCGGCGAAAGAAGAGGCCGAGGAGGTGGCGCGATGAAGGACATGATTCGCAAGGCCACGCGCCATGTCAATCAGAATGAAGGCTTGATCTTTGAGAAATCGTCTACCGGAAAAGCCGCGTGGAAGCTGCCGCCGCTCGATGTTCCTGAAATCGATGCCTCGAAACTTCTCGGCAGTACGGAACGAAAAGACCTCGGCAACATGCCTGAGGTCAGCGAGATCGAAATCATCCGCCACTTCACCCGGCTTTCGACTTGGAATTACGCAATCGATCTCGGCATGTATCCGCTCGGCTCGTGCACGATGAAATACAACCCGCGCGTGAACGAAGCGGTAGCGCGGGTAGAGGGAATCGCCAACGGGCACCCCTATCAGCCAGAGAAAATTTCGCAGGGCGCACTGCAAATTCTGAAAACTCTGAGCGATTGCCTGATCGAAATTACAGGCATGGATGCGATCACGCTGCAGCCGGCAGCGGGCGCGCATGGCGAACTGACGGGGCTACTGCTGGTCCGCGCCTATCACCATTCGAAGGGCAAACCGCGCAAAAAGGTTCTGATTCCAGACTCAGCTCACGGAACCAACCCGGCGACAGCGGCCATGGTCGGTTATGCGGTAGAGAACTTGAAGTCCGACGCTCGCGGCATGGTCGACATCTCCGCTTTAGCGGCGCAGATGAACGAAGAAGTGGCTGCGCTCATGCTGACTAATCCCAATACGCTGGGAATTTTCGAGCAGGACATTTACAAGATCGCTGACATTCTCCACGCTCGCGGCGGGTTGCTTTACATGGATGGCGCCAATATGAATGCGCTTGTGGGGAAAGTGCGGCCCGGAGATTTCGGCGTCGATCTGATGCACCTGAACTTGCATAAGACGTTTTCTACGCCGCACGGCGGCGGCGGGCCGGGATCTGGGCCCGTGGCGGTGAAGAAATTTTTGGAGGCATTTCTTCCTAAGCCGGTCGTGGTTACGAAGCCAGATGGCACCCTGGGTTTTGATTACAATCGTCCGCAGTCTGTGGGGCGAGTACGCGCTTTCTACGGCAACTTCGGAATGTTCGTGCGCGCCTTGGCTTACATCCAGGCGAATGGCCCCGAGGGTCTGCGGCAAACCACTGAAGACGCCGTGCTCAACGCCAACTACATTCGCAAAGGGCTTGAGGGTGCCTACGATCTGCCTTACTCCACGCCCAATATGCACGAAGTCGTGTTCAGCGACAAGCTGCAAGCGAAAAAAGGCGTGCGCACCATGGACATTGCCAAGCGGCTCATCGATTACGGATTCCATCCTTATACGACTGCTTTCCCACTGATTGTCCCCGGCGCCATGATGATTGAGCCGACCGAGAGCGAATCCATTGAAGAAATGGACTTGTTCATCGACGCGATGAAATCGATTGCCGAAGAAGTGGAACAAGATCCGCAGACCGTGCTCGATGCGCCGCATTCCACGCGAGTTTCGCGGCTCGACGAAACAGCAGCAGCGCGCAAGCCGGTGCTGCGGTGGAAGCCTACTGCATAGTCCAAATCAAGAACCAAAAACGACACGAAGTCGCACGAAGGCACCAATTCCGCTTCTTTGGCCTCGCTTGTTCCTGGAGCGGTTCGTTTCGGTTAGCTCTTCTTCGAGGTCACCGCAAAAAACGCCGCGGCTTCCTGCTCAACATTTTTGCTGCCGCATTTAGGGCACTTCGGGACCTCGTGGTCGTGTTCATTCAGGCTCAGGACAAGTTCGAAGGTCTTATGGCAATCGAGGCAGACATAATCGTAAACGGGCATGGGGAGACCTCCCGTGAGAAACTCTTTGAGAGAATTGTAACGCTGCGCACAACCTTGTAAATCACAAAATCTCAGGATGCTGTCATCCTGCCTTTCAACTCATGATGTCATCCCGATGGGAGAGCCAGCTCCCGGAGCCATCTTACGATGCACGGCAATTGCCGCGAAGGAGAAAAGAACATCTCAGTGCATGCGGCGTGGTGATTCCAACCCCGCTGCGGAAACGGTTTCCCGGGTGACATACAGTCCCTCTCGCGGCTTTCGCCGCGTTCGGGATGACTCGGTGACGGGCACCGCATCGGTCCGCGCCCACAACGCGGAGCTGCCAGGTTGGGGTCTACGGCTTGATATCCACCGAAGCGCGGGTGGTTTCCCAGTCCAGGTGCATCACGCATCCATCGGCGGTCTTCTCATAGGAAATCGTGAAATTCTCTACCGGCGAAGGCAACTTGGAAACCTTCATATCGACCCTTGCCAGTTCATCGCTTTCATACTTGTAGGGAATACCCCACTCTCCGGTTTTCTTGTTAATGATGAGCTTCCAACTGTCGCGGCCGGGTACAGTGAAAATCGTATAACTGCCCGCCGGCACCCGTTTGCCGCCGACGAGCGGGTCTGTGTTGGTCACGAACGTGCTGGCTTCGTTCGCTCCAGTACGCCAGACCTGATCGTAAGGCACCAGATCGCCATAAATCTTGCGGCCCCGCATGCGCGGACTGGAGTAATCCGTCTTGACGGTTTTGCCTCCGCCAAGATCGCAGCTCGCAGAAGCAGGAGGGCTGGGTTTGCCTCCGCTCATTTGGGCGAAAGCGGCGGAACTGAGAAAGACTGCTGTGACAGCGAGACAGACGATTCGGTTTCGCATGAAGTCTCCTTGTATTGAGCACTTAGCATTTGGCACTTGGCATTTTGCCATTTCAGGTCACGCCAGCTTCGGCACGAAACTCCACCTGGCTAAATGCTAATGGCCAACTGCTAAGTGCTTGGACGCTCCGGCTGAAACATGGAAAGCAAATTATGACGCATCGATCGTGGCAGTTACAATTATTCAATGCCCGTATTCGAAGAAAAGCAGGAAGAACTGGAACATTACGAGAGGATGATGGGCGTGCCGCGTGGACGCCTTGCTGTGACTATGGATACGATCACTGACGCTATGGCGCTGGTTGGACAGCACGGCGTCTATTGCCAGAGCCAGCGCTGGCCCGGCAGGCCAGTCATGGACATTCAGATCATCATGAAGAATCTAAGCGACGCGAAAGAGTTGATTCAGAGCGTCATGGAAGAGCTGAAGAAGAGCAACTAAACCACAGAGGACACCGTACAACTTTGGCTAGTGTGCCCTCTGTGGCTGATTTCCTAAGCCAGCGAATATTTTCCCTTTTCGATCATTCGCTGCGCGACCTGCTGGCGGAGTTCGATTGTATTGAATGGCTCATACTTCGCCAGCCGGCGAAGAATTGCAAGCTGAGTGCGCAGCATGTCACCGTCGGCGACGGCGGCGATGATCTTCTTCGCCGCAGATTCGATTTTCTCCATCGCCTGTGCAAGGTAAACGCGCGTCATGGCAATGGGCAAGGCCGCGGCGGATTCCCCCTTTGCTTCGGCGATCTTTTGTGCGCGCAGCACGGCTGATTCCATCGCATAAGTTTCAATCGTCATGTCGGCGATCGCACCCATGATCTCCTGCTGGTCTTGAATCGCCTGCATGTATTTTTGCGTAGCCGATCCCGCGGCGAACAGACCCAGTTTTTTCGCCTGATCCACCAGTTTCCGCTCTTCGGCGAGCGGCCCTTCGATATCTTCGCTCGTCGATGGTCCGGAAAGAACTTCATCCATTAATTTCTTTATGGCCGGCATCAATGGCAACTGCCCGCTCATCGCGCGCTTCAGCAGGAAGCCTGTGATGATGAGGCGATTGATTTCGTTGGTACCTTCGAAGATGCGGTTGATGCGCGCATCGCGATACGCCCGTTCGGCGGGATATTCCTCGACGAAGCCGTAGCCGCCGTAAATCTGCAGTGTTTCGTCAACTACGTAGTCGATCATCTCCGAACCCCAAACTTTCAGAATGGAGCACTCGACTGCGTATTCCTCGATGGCCTTGCGGATTTCCTTGATCGCGTCGGGCCCTGACTTATCGACTTCGCTGAGGGCGACGTCCATCATGCCCACGGTCCGATAAACGAGCGATTCGCCCACGTAAAGCAGTATCGCCATATTGGCGATCTTTTCGCGCACCAGACCGAAATCGGCAATGACTTTGCCGAATGCTTTGCGCTGTTTCGCGTACGAAACGGCGCTTTCAAGCGACACCCGGGCGCCGCCCACACACATTGCTCCGAGCTTGAAGCGGCCGACATTCAGGATGTTGAACGCGATGACGTGCCCTTTGCCTATTTCGCCGAGCAGGTTTTCGACAGGAACTTTGCAATCGTTCAGAATGATCGGGCAGGTGGATGATCCGCGAATACCCAGCTTGTGTTCCTCGTTGCCGACAGAAAAGCCTGGGAATGTCCGCTCGACCAGGAACGCACTGAATTTTTCGCCGTCGATCTTGGCAAAGACCGTAAACAGATCGGCGAAGCCGGCATTCGTGATCCACATCTTTTCGCCGTTCAGGATGTAGTTTTTGCCATCAGGTGAAAGTTGCGCGCGAGCGCGGCAATTCAGAGCATCGGAGCCGGAAGAAGCTTCCGACAACGCATAAGCGCCGACCATTTCTCCCGTTGTGAGGCGCGGCAAATATTTTTTCTTCTGATCTTCGGTACCGAAGTACACCAGCGGTAGCAACCCGATGCCTGTGTGCGCTCCCCACGTGGTGGCAAAACCGGCGTACTTGGCGATGTGATCGGCGATCACGGCGGCGGTAACTTTGTCCATTTCAAGGCCGCCGTAAGCTTCAGGAACCTCGACCGAGCTCAGCCCAAGTTCGCCCGCTTTTTTCAGCAACTCGCGTGAGATGGAGTAATCCTTGTGCTCGATCTTCTCGGCATTAGGCAGGATTTCATTAACGCTGAATTCCTCGGCCGTTTGTCCGATCAACTGATGCTGCTCGGTAAAATCTTCAGGGGTGAAAATTTCTTCGGGGCGGCGCGATTCGAGAAGGAAGCTGCCGCCAAGGATTCTGGTTTTAGGGAGTGCAGTGGTAGTGGCCATCGTTCAGTCCTTGAAATTAGATTTCACCACGGAGATACGCAGGCACGGAGGAGCGTACTTATTGTAAGCGAACAGGCGCGAAAGCTCACATTTTGATCGACGCATCAACGTCAAGCATCTACAAGATGTTTTCAAAAATCCCAGCTGCCCCCATGCCGCCCCCGACGCACATAGTAACCATGCCATAGCGCCCGTTGCGTCGCTTCAAGTCGCGGATGATCGTCGCCGTCAATTTTGCTCCGGTGCATCCCAACGGATGGCCCAACGCGATCGCCCCACCATTCGGGTTTATCTTCTCAAGATCGAGCCCCGCTTCTTTGATTACGGCGAGTGACTGCGCGGCGAAGGCTTCGTTCAGTTCAATGACATCGATATCGGGAAGCTTGAGTCCGGCTATCTTTAAAGCCTTTGGAATGGCGAAGACCGGCCCGAGTCCCATCTCTTCCGGTTTGTATCCGGCGGTGGCAAAAGAAAGATAGCGGAGGAGCGGTTTGATGCCAAGAACTTTTGCGCGCTCGGCGGACATGACTACAGACGCCGCCGCGCCATCGGACATTTGCGAAGAATTTCCTGCGGTGACGGTTCCTTTAACGTGAAATGCCGGCTTCAGCGCAGATAAAGCTTCGAGCGAAGTATCGGCACGGGGTCCTTCGTCTATTCCGAAAATGATCTCCTGCCGCTTAGGCTTCGAGCCATTCGGAGTGCTAAAGCTCACTGGAACAGGTACGATTTCATCGTCAAATTTGCCGGCCCGTAATGCGGCGATAGCTTTTTGGTGGCTGCGCAGTGAAAATTCGTCGGCTTGCTCGCGAGTGATACCGAAGCGCTGTGCGAGACGTTCAGCGGTAAGACCCATGCCGAGGTAAGCGTCGGGATAATGTTCCACGAGCCAGGGATTGGGCGAAACTTTGTGCCCTCCCATCGGAATCATGGTCATCGATTCGGTGCCGCCGGCAACGATGACTTCAGCTCCGCCGCTCATGACGCGCTCGGCAGCCATGGCGATCGCCTGAAGACCGGAAGAACAGAATCGATTGATGGTGAGTGCCGAAACTTCCACTGGCAGGCCGGCCCGCAGTGAAGCGATGCGCGCAACGTTCATGCCCTGCTCGGCTTCGGGCATGGCACAGCCGAGGATCACATCTTCGATCTCTTTGGGGTCAAGTTGCGGCACGCGCTCCAGAGCGCCCTTGATAGCGATGGCCGCTAGTTCATCAGGACGTGTAGCGCGGAGGGTGCCTTTGTAGGCGCGCCCTACAGGGGTGCGAACAGAGGAAGCAATGACAACTTCTCGCATAGGTTTTCTCTTCTCGAACAATGATCTCGGTTCCGATCTTCAGGGACCCTAACTTTGATGCTTGTCATTCCGAACGGCTTCAGCCCTGAGGGATCGGCTTTTTCAAGGCACTCTCATTTCGCCGGCGCATAAAAGTAGTAATCGGCACTGTAACTGCTCTTGGTTTCCGCACCCTTTTGCGCCTCATCGCAACCTTCCGCGGGCGGCTGACCGCCATGGGTACGTACGCGCTGAATGGTTGTGACGTTGCTAAGCTGGCCGTCACCCGAATGCCCGACAACTTTCACCAGCAGCCAGGGAATGGAACCTGGATCGAGCGCATCGACCTTGGCCGCGGCTTTTCCTGTGACCTCGCTGCCGTCCTTCAACTTCCACGAGGGCCCGACCGAGTGCTCGCCAATCACTTTGTCTTTACGGTCGAAGAGTTGAGCTTCTGGAGCCTTGAGCATCCATGCGTACTTACCGTCGTTGCCAGCCTGGCACGTATAGATCTGCGACCCAGTGGCATGCGCCAGCAGAACAACTTCTTCACCCGCCGGAGCTGCGATGGCATCAGGTACATCTGGCGGCGATTCTTTATAGGGGACGTCTTTGTTCTGCGCGATCCCAATCTGACTAGCCAAAAGAATTGTGAGGACCAGGACCGCAGGCCCGACTATCAGCCATTTCTGCATGAGCGCGATTGTAGCAGGCCTAAATCGCTCATTTTCTGCTTTCCCAATGAGTCGTATTGAATTGCTTGGGATCAAATGTTGGCCCAATCTTTCCACGAAACTAAGATCAGTTTCTCAGTGTCTTCCCGGTCTTCAACGTGTACTGAATTCTTTCCTGCGTCTTCTTCTCGCCGCAGAGTGATTTGAAGGCTTCCCGCTCAAGATCAAGGATGTACTGCTCGCTCACGGGCGTCCCCGGAGTAATGTTGCCGCCGCAGAGCACCTCGGCGATCTTTGCTCCTAGCTTTACTTCGTAGTCGGTGATGTAACCGCCTTGGCGCATGAGGTGAACGCCCATCTTGAGAGTCGCCAGAAGGCTCTCGCCTGGAGCGGGAATATCGTTTCGCGGAATTGGCGGTTCGTAGCCCGAGCGCGCCAGTTCGAGTGCACGATTCTTCGCGTCAGATAGGACGCGTTCGCGATTCATCGTGATGCGATCGCTATCGTTCAGAAAACCAAGTCCGCGAGCCTCGTGCGCCGATGTCGCGACCTTCGCGGTCGCAATAGTTTCGAAGGCGCGCTTCATGGCCTGGAGCATTTCGATGGATCCAACCAGAGCGTCGCCGGAGACATTTCCCCCGCGATCTGACCCTGCGCTATCGACTGCGCGCAGCAGCATTTCTTTGCAGCCTCCGCCGCCGGGAAGCAGGCCGACTCCAACTTCGACCAGGCCGGTGTAAAGTTCGGCGTGGGGTTGGCGCGCCGCAGCGTGCAATGAGATCTCTGTGCCACCGCCGAGACATAATCCAAAGGGGGCGGAAACTACCGGCTTGGGCGAGAACTTGATGGCTTGCGTCATCCCCTGAAATTGACGGATAGCAAGGTCAATATCGTCCCATTCTTCTTCCTGCACGCTCATCAGCAGCAGCATGAGGTTCGCGCCGACGGAAAAATTCGTCGCGTCGTTCGTGATGACGAAGGCGTCAAAATTGTCGCCGGGCCCGCCGGGCTTGAGAGTTTGCAGAATCAAACTGACGATGTCCGCGCCGAGCGCGTTCATTTTGCTGTGGAATTCGATGCAGCCCACGCCATCGCCCAGATCGACCAGCGACGCCCCGGAATTTTTCCTCACCACTCCGGCGAGCTTTTTTGCGACCGCGACCGACCAAACTCCAGCGGGAACGTGGACTGCCTCATAGCATTCAGCTTGCAGATTCCAGAACCTGCGGCCTGATGGCGAAATCGCATCATCGGTATACCAGGTTTTCTGACCTGCCGCGAGCAGTTTTTCCACGTTGGCCGCCACTGGCCTGCCTTCTTTTCTCATGCGGGCGACCGTGGCTTCCACTCCGGCCGCGTCCCACAATTCGAATGGCCCGAGCTCCCAGTTAAAGCCAAGCCGCATCGCGCGATCGATCTCGACAATCGAGTCGGAAATCTCAGGCACGCGATTGGCCGAATACGTCCACAGATCGGAAAGCGAAGACCACAGGAACTGACTCGCTTTATCCGCTTTTTGCGGCGCCGGGCCCTCCAAGCCAAGCAGCATGCGCAGGCGCGCGCCGGTGTCTTCTTTATTTTTCGCCATATCGAGCGCAGCAAATTTCGGCTTTTGCCGGGGATGGTATTCGAGCGTTTTCCAGTCAAGGGCGAGGCGTTCCTCTTCTTTGGCAGTTTCGCTACCGGAACCCGACGCAGGCGAAGGCGCCCGCGCCACATTCTTCTTGTAGAAACCGCCTTTGGTTTTGTCGCCCAGCCAGTTGCGCTCGAGCATCTTCTTGAAAAAGTCTGGCAGGCGCAGCTCGCTACGCTCGTCGTGCACGTTCGCGGTCATATTGCTCACTACGTGACCGAGAATGTCGAGTCCAACCAGGTCAATCGTGCGAAATGTCGCCGATTTCGGCCAGCCCACAGCTTGCCCGGTAAGCGCATCGACTTCTTCGATCGTCAGGTTCAGTTCCTGCATCAACCGCATCACGTTCAGCACCGAAAAAGTGCCGATGCGATTGGCGATGAAGTTGGGAGTATCTTTCGCGATCACAACACCTTTGCCGAGCCGCATGTCGCAGAATTGCGAGACCGTGTCGATTAGCGATCGGTCCGCCTCCGGCGTGGGAATAAGCTCGAGCAGGCGCATATAGCGCGGCGGATTAAAAAAATGCGTTCCGAACCAAGAGCGGCGGAAGTCATCAGAAAAGCCCTCGGCGATTTTTCCCACCGGCAATCCGCTGGTGTTAGTCGTAATAATCGTTCCCGGCCGGCGAACCGATTCCACTTTGCGCAGCAGGGAACGCTTGATCTCGAGATTCTCAACCACGGCCTCGATAATCCAATCGACCTCGGCCAGTTTCTTCAGGTCGTCCTCAAAGTTGCCGAGCGTGACGAAGCGGGCAAGGGAAGCATCCATGAACGCGGCGGGCTTTGATTTCTTCGCAGCCTCCAGGCCCGCGGCAGCAATCTTGTTTCGCGCCGGGACGTCAGCATCGGGGGGGACGATGTCAAGCAAGTAACTGGGAATGCCAGCGTTGGCGAAGTGTGCGGCGATGCGCGCGCCCATAGTGCCGGCGCCGAGAATTGCGATTTTATTAATGCGTTTCATTGATCGAGCCTCGTGAGAATTTCCAATTGCCAATTTCCAATTGCCGATTTGAAAAGTTGCTAAAAGACTTCCAATCGGCAATTGACAATCGAAAAATTGGCAATCGGTTATTCTATGGCAGTTTATCGACTGCCCAGTCGTTGTTGCCAGTGCTGACGACAATAATCGTGGAAAAATGCCGGCGGGCGTGATGGTTTGAACCGGTACCGATGAGCGCCACGGGAAATTCGTACCGTCCATGGCGTAAGAGTTTGCCGCGGGCGATTTCGTAACTAGAAGCGCCTGAGCTCGAAAAGAATTTTTCGACCTGATCGCTGGTCGCGGTTTGCTTGGCGTGAGTCGTAAGCAGCGCCACTCCATGCTCGATGTCACCAGTTTGCCAGGCTTGCAGCAGGCGGTCGGCGGCTGCCAGGGCAGAAATGTAACTCGAATCGAGAGAGCGAAACGACCGTGTCTTCGCCGCCGCGGACGACGGTGGCAGGGCAAGGCTCACCAAGCATAGCCAGCATGCCAGGATTGCGATGAGCAAAAACTTGGGGGAGAGCATGAGCCCATTATGCGGGAAAAACAGTTGGTAAGGGATTCACGAAGTGAGTTCCGCCTACAGTTCCGGGTGCGTCTCCAGATATTTCAGGGCGAGCACGGCCATTTGTTTTTCTCCCTTGTATGAAAGCGCCGAGGGAGCCTCTTCCAGCGGGATCCAGAAGGCGCGCGCGACCTCGATCCGCATTTCCGGGCTTATCTCATTGATTCGCCCTGACCGATAGCGCATCAGGTAGAAACTGACGATCTTAAAAACCCTCTGCTGATCGCCCCAGACGCGGGTATAGACGTACTTGATATCACCGAGCTTGGCGATGAAATCCGTAACTATGCCTGTCTCTTCATACACCTCACGGATCGCAGTTTCCACTGCCTTTTCGCCGGGATCGACCAGGCCCTTGGGCAGAGCGACTATAGGCTTCTTGCTCTTACCAGTAGACCTCGATTTCCGGATACCGGGCTGACTTGCCCTCGGAGCATCCACGGCAGTCCCTGGGTCCGCGGCCGGCTCAATGGCGGCCATCCACCAGATGCCATCCCGCTTGCGAACTAAGACCCCGCCCGCTGATATTTCCCGCACCATCTAAGGTAACTTAGCAGTATTACCAGGGTTAGTCACCGTAAGGAATGGGGAAGACTTCAGCGTGACCGGGCTGTATGGCCAAGAGTAATGGGATGTAGCACCAAAGTGGTCTGCACATTTATGGGGCAAATGGCATCCTATACATGAAGAAGTGCGCTGAAAGCCGGCTTTCGACGTGGGGTTCCGGTGAGAAGTCTAAACAAGATTATCCGCTCGGTGCAGGCCTTTGGCCGGGAGTTCTCCCGCAAGGCCGTCGCCCCCGAGCCACGTGTTCCCGCCATTGGGGTTGCCCTGGGCGGCGGCTTCGCGCGTGGCATGGCACATATCGGGGTTCTGAAGGTACTTGAGGAAGAGGGCATTGCCGTACGCTGCATTGCCGGCACCAGCGTTGGTGCTCTGATCGGCGCCGTCTATTGCAGCGGCCTTTCCGCGAAGGAGCTTGAACGGGTTGCGCAGTCTTGCCGCTTCACAACGTTCGCCCGCTGGACCGTCTCGCGCTACGGCTTCGCTTCCAACGACCGCATGGTGGCATTTCTGAGGCGCACGCTCAAGGTCACTAACTTCGAGCAGTTGCGCATTCCTCTGGGCGTTACGGCGACCGATTTTAATAGTGGCGAAGGCGTGGTTTTTCACTCCGGCTCGATCATCGACCCGGTGCGAGCCAGTTGTGCGTATCCCGGCATGTTTCTTCCCGTCGAAATTCGCGGACGCTACCTCGTCGATGGCATGTTGTCGCATCCCGTTCCCACGCAGCCCCTACTCGAAATGGGCGCCGACCGCGTGGTGGCAGTGCATCTGAGAGGAACCTGGACGAAAGAAGGGGCCCCGCGTCACCTGTTCGATGTGATTGGACAATCTTTCGCCATTGCGCAGGACCAGATGAGCCATCTTTGGCGAAGCGCCGCCGATGTGCTGGTCGAGCCCGATGTTTCCGGCTTTGCCTATGACGATTTCAAGCGCTGCGGCGACCTGATTCGCGCCGGAGAAGCCGCCATGAGAGCAGTTCTGCCGGAAGTGCGCAAGTGGATAGAAGCGCCGGCACCAACGCCAGTCGCAACCCAGCGAAAAAACAGCCCGGCCGTGGCGCGCCCTGCGCCCGTGCCCGCGGACTAAAATGAAGACTGAATCCTGAGAAGGCCAAGAACTGCAAAGCTGGACAAGCGCAAATCCGATCAGTCGAAGAATGTCGTCGAGTTTTTCCGAACATCTCCCCTTGAAGGGTATTAAGCTTGACCTCGAACGTGGCCGCGACCCGGGCAGAGAAATTGATTTTAGTGACTTAGCTTCCCCGCCTCTTCGCAAATTCTCCTCCAAGCATTGACCACGTGCCTTTCCTGCGTATTCGTCTGCCCTACACACAATCGCAACGTCAGTTTTCCATTCAGCTTCGTATGCGTGAGAAACAGATCGCCACTCCGGTTCAGACGATCCATAATCTTTTGATTCGCTTCATCGCCGGCTTTGTGGCGGAAACAAACTAGGTTCAGCGGGGCCGACGCGGCCAATTCGAAGCGCTCATCTTTTCGCACCCAGTCGCCAAACTGTTGTGCCAGCCGCACGTGCTCGCGAACGTGGTGCTGCAAGCCTTCGATTCCATAATGCCGGATCACAAACCATAACTTGAGCGAACGAAATCGCCGGCCAAGCGGAATGTGCCAATCGCGATAGTCGATCACCGCGCCCGTCTCCGTTGCCTGATTGCGTAGATATTCCGGCAGAATACTCAACGTCTTGATCAGCGCCTTGCGGTCAGCTACCCAGAAGCAGTCGCAGTCAAAGTTGGTGAACATCCACTTATGCGGATTGAAGCAGTAACTGTCAGCAAACTCGACTCCATTTTGCAGATGACGAAATTCCGGACACAACGCTGCAGTGCCTGACATCGCCGCATCCACGTGTAGCCAGAGATTGTGCTGGCGGCAGATACGGGCGATCTCAGCAATCGGGTCCATGGCGTTCGAAGATGTCGTGCCCATCGTCGCGCACACGAAGCAGGGAAGCAGTCCGGCGCGCTTGTCCGCTTCAATCTGCTTTGCTAGCGCCTCAGGGCGCATGGCGAAGTTTCCATCCACTTCGATCAATCGCAAATTGGAAACGCCAATGCCCGCAACCATCGCCGCTTTTTCCAAAGACGAATGCGTCTGCGTGGACGCATAGGCAACGATGCGGCCATCGCTCCCTGTTTGATTGCTCGTGTAGTTGGTAGCTCTTTCGCGCGCAGCCAGCAAAGCGCACAAACTGGAGCTGGAAGCCGTGTCCTGAATGACTCCGCCGCCCGTGCTCGACGAGAGGAATTTGTCCGGCAGGCCGAGCATGGGCACCAGCCAGTCGAGTACGTGCGTTTCAAGCTCCGTGCAGGCCGGGCTCGTCGACCACAGCATTCCCTGCACGCCAAGGCCCGAGGAGAGCAAATCGCCGAGGATTGCCGGTCCCGATGCGTTGCAGGGGAAGTAGGCAAAAAAGTTCGGCGATTGCCAGTGGGTGATGCCGGGAAGAATCAGCTTGTCCATGTCGTTAAGGATCGCATCGAATCGCTCGCCTTTTTCGGGTGCAACTTTAGGGAGCGACACACGAATCTGGCCTGGTTTCACCTGTGAAAGCACAGGGAATGACTCGATCCGTGAATGGTAGTCGGCGATCCAGTCGACCACGGCGTGACCGTAGCAGCGGAATTCCTCGGGAGTCATGTGAAAGGATTTTTCGTCGGGCAAGTGAGACCTCGAAGCGTACGTCAGATCAGCTTAAGAACGACTCAGGCTTTCCTTCGTGTACCTTAGTGTCCTGGTTTCCAAATCTTCAGAAGGAAAAACCACAAAACACACGAACGTACACAAAGGACATCACTTCAGCTTTCCAAAATACAATCTTGTTTTGTACTCGAAGGCCACTCGGCCATCAACCGCGCATGCATCATGAATTCCCCGCAGCTCGCGCAGCATCGGCACATGCTTCCGATGTTCCGGCCCTGGCGCATACGACGATGACAGCAGACGCCCTTCCAGACCCCTGTAGTCGAATTCCTGCCGCATCTCAAACGTTCGTTCTTCGTATCCTACAAGGTCGAAGAATTCGTTCACGGCCGCGGTCGTGCGTTCGTGGCGGACCTCTTCGTAATCAGTGCCGTAAGTCAGCAGCAGTTGCTCATACTCGCGCAGAAATCTGGTGGAATCGACAACCCGTTCGTTCCACAGCAGCACCAGCCAGCCTCCAGGCTTCAAAATGCGAACGAACTCGTCTCGCGCACGCGTGCGATCAAACCAGTGCGCAGCCTGAGCCGACGTCACAAAATCGACGTATTCATTCGGCAGAGTTGTATCTTCGGCAGTCCCGGCAACGCTCGTGAACCTGGGAAACTCTGCCAGCAGACGCTCACCTGCCGCACGCATTTCCGCGTTGGGTTCAACTCCGAGAACCGGGTTGCCGTTTTCCAGCAGCACGCGCGTCCAAAGGCCTGTCCCGCTTGCGATGTCGGCGACGACGTGCTGGGACGTAAGTCCGCATTCCTCTTTTAGCGTTTCCATTACCTCAGCAGGGTATCCCGGCCGGTAGCGCACATAGTTCTCGACTCGATCTGAAAAGCGTCTGGTCGCGTTGGAAGCAGGCATGAGCTGGTGCTGGCATTGTTTTCATCTTGCCAGCACAACGATTTTAATTGCAGGATAGTGCTGTTGTCCTTCTGCGCAGTCTTCCCGAGAATGCCAATCCTGAACGAACTGCGGCAATAATCATAAGGAAGGGAAGTTCGACTCCCCAGCCGGATGAGATACCATTCAAACTAAGCGCGGAGAGTTGTGGTCACACATGAGAATCGTCATTAAAGTCGGCACCAGCCTGATCGCTCCCAGCGGTCAGATCGACGCCAATCTGCTACGCGGGCTCGTCGATCAATTCGACCTCAACAGGAACGAGTACCTGATTGTTACTTCGGGTGCAATCGCCGCCGGAATGTCGGGATTGGGGTTGCGCCGGCGTCCCAGAAATGTTGAAGGCATGCAGGCCTGCGCCGCCGTGGGCCAGAGCCAGCTGATGCACACCTACGAGCGTCTGTTCTTTGGGAAGAAAGTTGTGGCGCAACTGCTGCTCTCGAGTGACGATTTTACCTCGCCTGTGCGCTATCGAAATTTACAAAATGCACTAGCTGAGTTGCTCTCCCTGGGAGTTGTGCCCATCGTGAATGAGAATGACAGTGTCTCGGTCCGCGAATTAGTAGGCGCTTTCGGCGACAACGACGAGCTAAGTGCGTTGCTGGCGACCGCCGTGAAGGCGCATTGGCTTTTGCTTCTCACCGACGTGGACGGCTTCTACATGCCCAACGGGCGCAAAAAGCCGAAGCTGGTCCGCGTGGTGCGCAAGCTCACTCCCGCCTTGGAAGCTCAATGCAACGGTAAAAACGCTCTGGGGCGCGGTGGCATGATTTCCAAATTGCGCGCCGCCAAGCTCGCCAGCGAAGGCGGCGTGCACGTGGCAATTGTGAACGGACGGCATCCTCACAGCATCAAGCTGGCGCTGGAACGCAAGATCGGAACGTATTTTCCTCCGAGAGAAAACTAGCGATGGCCATAACAATTGCCAACTCGACTTCCACGCAGGAAAAACTGCTGCGCGCACGCGAAGCCGCATCAAAGCTGGCATTGCTTTCCACAGAAGAGAAAAATGCGCTGTTGCTTGCCATTGCCGACGCAATCGAGTCTCAGAGCGACTCAATTCTTGCGGCTAACCGCGAGGACGTAGAAAGCTCTGGATTAGAAGGCGCCATGCGCGACCGGCTCCTGCTGACTCCGGCGCGAATAAAGGAAATGGTTCAGGGCGTCCGCGAAGTGGCTAAGCTGCCAGATCCAATCGGCGAAACTCTTGCCGAGTGGACGCGTCCAAACGGCTTGCACATCCGCAAGGTGCGCGTTCCGCTGGGTGTGGTGGGAATCATTTATGAATCCCGTCCGAACGTGACCGTTGACACGGCCGTGCTCGCTCTGAAAACCAGCAATGCAATTGTTTTGCGCGGCGGAAAAGAAGCGGCCGTAAGCAATCAGCGGCTCACCGAAATTATGGCGCGCGTTCCCGGTGTCCCCGACGGAGCGATTGCATTGCTCGATTCGAGATCGCGCCAATCGGTACAGGAGCTGATCAAGGCCCGCGGACTCGTCGATGTGATTATTCCTCGCGGTGGTGCAGGGTTGATTTCGTTTGTGACCGAGAATTCCGCTGTTCCGGTGATCGAAACTGGGGCAGGGAATTGCCACATTTTTGTAGACGAGTCCGCAGATTTCGAAATGGCCGATCGCATTATCATCAATGCCAAGACCTCGCGGCCCTCGGTTTGTAATGCAGCCGAGAAGCTGCTCGTGCACGAGCGAGTGGCTGCCTCGTACGTCCCGCGAATCGTGCAGAAGCTGATCGATGCAGGCGTTGAACTTAAAGGAGATGAAAAGTCACGCAGCCTGGCCGCCGGCTTGAGCGTTGCGCCAGCAAACGAACAGGACTGGTACGAGGAATATTTGCGATTATGCATGGCGGTGCGCGTAGTGGCGAATGTCGAAGAAGCCATCCGCCACATCAATCGTTATTCCACCAGGCACTCGGAGTCGATCGTCACGCGCAACGAGGCAAATGCACGCAAGTTCCTGCGCGGCGTGGATTCTGCCGCGGTCTACCGGAATGCCTCAACTCGATTTACTGATGGCGGCGAATTCGGCTTCGGGGCGGAAATGGGCATCAGCACGCAGAAACTTCACTGCCGCGGGCCCTTCGCTTTGGCCGAGTTAACTTCTTCGAAGTACGAAATCCTAGGGACTGGGCAGGTGCGGTGAACTCCTTTGGCGCAGGGTCTTTCGCGTCGGGAAATGCCAGATAGTAATCGTGGTTTATGCTGACGTCGCTCAGGCCCCCAAGCGGCGTAAGTCTCAACACTTTCCATTTTTCTTCATTTGCACGCTCCCGCATCCGCTATGCTACCTTACTTGCTTTTGGTGCACGAGTCACATGAGATTTGTTTCATTGGCCTTTGTATCCCTGGTAGTTCTAACAGCGAACCAGTCCACGAGCGGCCATTTATCCCCATCCGGCGTTGCACGGCCTATCTTCGGTTTCCGCGACTCCGCCGCCGAATCCGTTATCGAATCGCGTTTCCTCGTTGTCCCCGATCCCAGGTCGGCAGAAGAACACCTGCGCACACTGACGCAGGCTCCCCACATGGCCGGCACACCCGAGGACAAGGCCACAGCCGATTACGTCGCCCGCAAATTTCGCGAAGCGGGACTCGAGACCGAAATCGTTGAATACAGAGTATGGTTCAACCAGCCAAAAGAAATCAGCGTAGACATTACTGCCCCAGCCGGAGTCGAAATGCACGGCCCGACCCGTGAGCACGTTGATGGCGATCCCTATGACAATGACCCACGGGTGGTTATGCCATTCAATGCGATGTCTCCGTCTGGTGATGTTGCAGCCGATGTTGTCTATGGCAATTACGGCACGCCAGAAGACTTCGAGAAGCTGGAAAAACTGAAAATCGATGTGCGCGGCAGGATCGTGCTGATGCGATACGGCCAGAACTTTCGCGGAGTAAAGCTATTCATCGCACAGCAGCACGGCGCCGCCGGAGTCATTCTCTATTCCGATCCGTTCGATGACGGCTGGCGCCGTGGCGATAAGTATCCCGATGGCCCATGGCGTCCCGATACCGGAGTGCAGCGCGGATCGGTGGGGTACATGTTCGAGTTTCCTGGCGACCCTACAACTCCGGGATTCCCGTCTCTGCCGTCGCTTCCGGAAAGCAAACGTATTTCTCCCGAGAAGTCGGCGCAAATGCCGAAAATTCCTGTGACCCCGCTCTCCTACCACGATGCCGCGCCCATTTTGCAACACCTCGGTGGGCCTGATTCGCCGCGCGAATGGCAGGGCTCGCTGCCCTTTACCTATCACGTGGGGCCAGGGCCGGTGCGCGTGAAGATGCATCTCAAACAGGATTACCAGTACCGCACCATCTGGGATGTGATCGGCCGCGTTCGCGGCAGCGAATGGCCGGACGAGTGGGTGATTGCAGGCAATCATCGCGACGCATGGGTTTACGGCGCAGTCGATCCCAACAGCGGCACGGCTGCCATGCTCGAGGCCGTACACGGCGTGGGAGAGTTGCTCAAGTCCGGCTGGAAGCCGAAGCGCACCATGATCTTTGCAAGCTGGGATGGGGAAGAAGAGGGGCTGATGGGTTCGACCGAGTGGGCCGAGCAATACGAATCCGAACTCGAGGAAGCTGCAGCATACTTCAACATGGATGTGGCAGTTTCCGGTCCACGATTCGGCGCCTCAGCAGTTCCCAGTCTCAAACAGTTTGTGCGGGACGTGACGAAGGCTGTCGCCAGTCCCAAGGGCGGAACGGTGTACGAAGAGTGGCAGAAGCTGGATCAGCCGGGCGCTCCACTCACGTTATCACCTGCCGAAGCCAGTGCAGATTCGCGTCGCCAGCCCGCCGCTCCCACGCAGGGGGAGCTTCCGGTCGGCGATCTCGGCAGCGGATCGGATTACAGCGCATTCCAACAGCATCTCGGCGTGCCCTCAGTTGATATTGGATCCAGCGGCGCCTACGGTGTATACCACTCGGTCTTCGACAACTTCGCCTGGTTCAAGAAATTTGCTGATCCTGATTTCTTCTATGAGCAGCAAATGGCGCGGGTTTTTGGTTTGGAAGCGCTGCGCATGGCCGATGCCGACGTGCTGCCCTACGACTATGAGGACTATGGAAAAGAGATTGTCGCCTACGTCGACATGGCCAGAAAAAAGGCGGAAAACAAGCTCGGCAAAAATGCACCCGATATGACCGTACTGATAACTGCTGCGAAGCATCTCCAGGATGCAGGAGCGAAGATGCTGGCGAAACAAAAAAGTCCACCCGAGAATCCCGAAGCGTTGAATCGAGGCCTGCGTGGCACCGAACACGCTCTGCTGTTGAAGCAGGGACTGCCGCATCGTCCGTGGTTTCGGCACGCGATTTACGCTCCGGGCGAATACACTGGCTACGCGGCTGTGGTGATTCCGGGAGTGAACGAGGCTCTGGATAAAGGTGATGTGGAAGCCGCAAAGCAGCAAATCGCCATCCTGGCCGCAGCACTGGAGCGTGCGGCATCGGAGCTGGAGGGGCATCAGTAAGGTAGTGTTGCTCACTTCTACGTGCTACGTCGTGTTCTTTGATATTGTGAACAGTTCAAATTCTTCTCCCTTTCATGAACACCACTCACGCTCTCGGACAGTTCCTGCGCACGCTGCCGCACTCGGCCGCAGCGACGTTTCTCGCTCTTTTCCCCATCGTCGACCCGTTCGGTGGCATCCCCATTTTCTTCAGTGTCACTTCCTCTTGGACCCCCGCTGACCGCCGCAAAACCGCCGTGAAAACCGGCCTCTGGGTCTTCGCAATTCTGGTCACATTCCTATTTTTCGGCCGTTTTGTGCTGCATTTCTTCGGCATCTCGCTTCCTGTGCTGAGGATTGCCGGCGGATTAATTGTCGCTAACACGGCCTGGGGCATGGTTACGTCTCACTCCCGCATTACTCCGGAAGAGACCGATGAAGCCCAGGAAAAAGAGGACATCTCCCTGACCCCACTCGCCATGCCTTTATTGTCCGGTCCGGGAGCTATCGGAGTCGTTATGGCCCTGGCGGCAGATGTGGATAGCTCTGCTTCCTACATCGGTATGGTCATCGGAATTGCAGCTATTGCGGTCAGCGTGACGCTGTTCCTTGTGCTGGGCGGACCACTGGTTCGCAGGCTGGGTCCGAACGCCGTCGGAGCCATCAACAAAATATTCGGCTTCCTGATTCTCGCCATTGCCGTCCAACTGGTCTGGGATGGTGTAGCCGACTTCAATACTTAGTGGCGCGGTAAGAGTGTGGCGCGGGCATTCTTGCCCGCAACCCATGGACTGACTCAGTGTGGCAAGGGCACTCCCGCCCGCGGCTTGCCGGCTGCAGCGGCGGTAATTGCATTTTTTCCGAACCACGACCCTATCCCACACGTATCCGTAAATAAGCGCCTTTGCGCCCGGAGGTCTCCTAATGCCCGGAAGATGGTTTCCCCGTTCAGCAGTGCTTCACAAGACAACGCTGGTCTGCCTGATCCTGGCGCCCCTATGTGCAGCCTCAGATCACTGGAAAAGCTGGGACTACGAGGAAAGCCGCAACGAGATCCGTGACTTCGTTTCCGGGGGATACATACACGTTCGCTTGAGAGTGGGCGATGTGCATATCCGCCCCAGCGGTTCCAACCAGATTCGCGTGCACTACACGGTCAGCTCGCGCAGCGAGAGCCACGTGAAAGATTCCCGCCTCGACATCGATATCCATGGGAACACCGCGGATCTTGATTTCCACACGACGGGCAACAATACGAGTGTCGATGTAGAGCTGGAAATTCCAAAAAATTCGAACCTCGATGTGCACGAAAAAGTTGGCGACCTTACCGTTGACGGCATTGAGGGCGACAAGGACCTGGATTTAGCAGTCGGTGATATTCGCATTGCAAGAGACGATTCCTCGTATCGCTTTGTGGATGCCAGCACCGGCATCGGAGACGTTGACGGAAGCGTGAACGGGAGAGACCGCGATGAGGTCAGCGGCTGGCTCGGCAAAACGCTCAAGTATCACGGAGATGGCAAGTATGAGCTGCACGCGCATGTGTCGGTTGGCGATATTACGCTCGGTGGGAAGTAGGCCGCCTGTATTTAACCGCAAGGCCGCTTAAGCGGCTTCCAGCTTGCGATAGTCCCCAAGGATCTGCTTCAACTTCATTGCATTCTGCGCCGCGAATCCTGCCTGATCGTTATCGAAGTAGATGAAGACGTGCTTCAGTTTCTTACGCCAGGCTTGAATCTGCCGTGCCCAGGCGTGAAGCTGCTCATCGCTGTAGCTTCCCTGATATTTATTTCCCGGTCCGTGAAGCCTGATATAGGCGAAATCTGCTGTGATCTCCATCGGCGACTGAAAGCCTGCCAACTCAAAAATGCAATAGGCCGAGTTGTGGCGGTGAAGAGTTGCATAGATCTCAGGAACATTCCAGGTCGGGTTCCGGCATTCGACGACATAGCGATGTTTGCGGGGCAGAGCACGCAAAAACTCATCCAGGCGGTCCGCATTCAATTTCCAGCCAGGTGGCAGTTGAAAAAGAATGGGCCCCAGCTTTTTTCTCAGCTTGCGAATCTGGAGCATGAATCTCTTCACGCTCTCTTGGGGATCAGTCAACTTCTTGTTGTGCGTGATGTAGCGGCTTGCCTTCACCGCGAAACAAAAGTTCTCGGGGGTTTCCTTGCACCAGAGTTTGAGGGCCTCGGTCGTGGGCAAGCGGTAGAAGCTGTTGTTGATCTCCACCGAGTCGAAACGCTCGGCATAGAAGCGCAACATCTTCGCTGGCGGAAAGCCCGCGGGGTAAAAAGGCCCGCGCCAATGGGAGTAATGCCATCCGGAAGTGCCAATGTGTACGTGGCCGAAATTGGGATTCACGCTATTCATCTGTTCTATCGTTAAATGCGAGCGCCATACCTCCGGTTGTCGCCACAATCTCCGCCACAGAGCGAGGCAGCGAAGAGTCTAAGCCCAATACCACTATAGAACTTCTTATGTTATCGATAAGTGAGCCCTTTCACGCATTGCGATGAAGCGTGATATCCGAAGTGTGACATAAGTAACTTCTGGGCCTTCCAAAGTAACCCCCCCATTCGAGCCATTCTCAGGCGCTGCATCTTCGGTTGTACTAGTACCGGTGGACACTCCTAAGGAGATACCACAGTAATGACCACTGATCTTCGCTCGAAGCTCACGTCGGCTGCCGCAATCATTTTTGCCATCATAGCTCTCTGCCCTTCTGCATTCTCACAACAGGTTTCTTACAATCTGCTACCGCCGGAGTTGGTTTCGCCCGTTTCCCCGGTAACTCCCGCCCAACCGCAAACCCTGCCGCAATTGCCCGGGCACGCCAAATTCTGGGACCGTGAAAACAGCCTCCTTTTCGCTGCCACCGCCGCGTTCAACATGTCTGACTTCATTGCTACGCGCAACAATCTTCGCAGCGGCGGGCACGAATTGAATCCGATCACACGCCCTTTCACTACCAGCACACCTCTGCTGGCGATGAATTTCGCGGGTGAAACCGCCGGATCAATTGGACTGAGTTATTTCTTTCACAAAACCGGTCACCACAAACTCGAGCGGCTCACTTCTCTGGTGAACATCAGCGCCTCCGGAGCTGCCATCACCTTCGATCTGACGCATCGGTAAACTCCGCGCCTTCCGTGGCAGTTCTCGGCGATTTCAATGCCGAAAGCAACCCTGAAACAACACTGAAACTAGTTCATGGCTCATAATGGAAGTTGCACTATGATTCATCCCTGGCACGACGTCACACCCGGCGACAAACTTCCGCATGAGTTCGATTGCGTCATCGAAATCCCGTTCGGCTCGAGCGTCAAGTACGAGCTCGACAAAGCCAGCGGACTGATCAAGTTGGACCGCGTGCTCTACTCTGCCGTCTACTATCCCGCCAATTACGGTTTTGTGCCGCAGACGCTGGCCGAAGACGACGACCCGCTCGACGTGCTTGTGTTATGTCAGGAAACCGTTGTGCCGCTCACCATCATCCACGCGCGCGTGATCGGACTGATGACGATGATCGACTCCGGCAAGAAAGACCACAAGATCATTTCGGTCGCGACCGAAGATCCAGAATTCAACACGTACTACGAAGCTTCAGAAATGCCTCCCCATCGTCTGCTTATGCTGCGCCGCTTTTTTCAGGATTACAAACAGCTCGAAGGCAAGGCCGTCGAGGTCGATGAGATACGCCCTGCCGCCGAAGCCTATCCCATCATCCTCGATGCTCTGCGCCGCTACAGCGAACAACGGCGGAGGGGTTTCAACATCGCCGAGAAGCATTAAGAAACAACATCATGCCACGGAAGCGGCTTGCGGCGCATCACCTGTGGAAATCAGACTCAGCCACTACGGTGCCGTGAACTCCCTTGACAAGGGCCAATAAAGGACTATACTGCAATGTATGCCGCAGTGCAGCATAAGTTGCAGAGGGGCTGCCGTGGGTCGGCTTTCGGGGACTGGGCTCTCGGCAAAAATTCTTCACCAGTTTCGACCGCGCGCTTACGGTAGATTGTTTTCTACCGTTCTCGAACCTTCGTGGCTTACTCCCAAAACTGCTGTGGACTCATGTACGCAAGGTGGGGATGAGTTTCGAATCCCCCACCGATGGTGATCGAATGCCCGAGAAAATTGAAATGCCATTTACGCTTGCCGGCAAGACTGCGCTGGTAACGGGCGCAGGCCGCGGTATTGGACGCGCCATCGCCAACAAACTGGCAACTTCCGGCGCCGCTGTCATGGTGAACGATCTCGATGACAGCGCCTTGTGTGAAACCAGATGCGCACTCCGCAACGCCGGCTACCGCGTCGAGCGCCTGCTCGGCGACCTGGTTGAGCCCTCGTTTCCCGATCAACTTGTTCAGGCTACGCTTTCCGCTTTTGGTTCGATCGATATTATCGTCAACAACGCCGGCTATAGCTGGGACAACGTCATTCAGAAAACCAGCGACGAGCAATTCCAGGCGATGCTGGAAATTCACCTGGTAGTTCCGTTCCGAGTCTTGCGCGCGGCTTCATCCTATATCCGCGAAACTGCCAAGAAGGAAATTGCGGCCGGAAAGCACGTCATGCGCAAGGTTGTGAATATCACCTCCATTGCTGGCACGGACGGCAATGCTGGACAATCCGGTTATTCCGCCGGCAAAGCCGGCGTGATCGGTTTGACCCGCACGTTGGCCAAAGAATGGGGCCGCTACAATGTCAACGTAAACGCCGTAGGTTTCGGCCTGATCGAAACCCGACTGGTGCAGCCGCTCACAAGCGGCCAATCGGAAATCGAAATGCAGGGACACAAGATTCAGATCGGGGTGCAGCAGTCGATGCTGGATTCGATCAGAAACAGGTGCCCGCTGGGCCGACTGGGCACGCCGGAGGACGCGGCCGGTGCTGTGCTTTTTTTCTGCTCGCCGCTCTCCGACTATGTAACCGGCGAAGTCCTGATTTGCGGGGGAGGGTTTCACTTTTAGCCTCGATGCCGCAAGCGGCTAGGGGGCAGCATGAGTCGTATTGAAAACCGCACCTTTGACGAGCTCCACATTGGAGACTCGGCCAGCATTGTCCGCACCCTCACTCAGAAAGACATCGAACTGTTCGCCATCATGTCGGGCGACGTCAATCCCGCCCATGTCGATGAGGAATTCGCTCGCAGCGACATGTTTCATCAAGTGATCGCGCACGGCATGTGGGGTGGTGCGCTGATCTCGACCGTCCTCGGCACTCAACTGCCCGGCCCCGGCGCTATTTATCTCACGCAGTCATTGCGCTTCCGTCATCCGGTTTGCCTCGGAGATACCATTACCGTCACCGTGAAAGTCGCGGAGAAAAGCGAAGAAAAGAAGCGTGTGACGCTTGATTGCGTAGCCACGAATGAGAAAGGCGAAGTCGTCATCAGCGGCACGGCAGAAGTTCTCGCACCCACGGAAAAAATTTCCCGTGAGCGTGTGATCTTGCCCGAAGTCAAGCTGCTCGAGCGTGGCCGGTACTATCGCAAGCTGATTGAGATGGTCAAAGGACTTGCGCCCATCCGCACGGCTATCGTGCACCCTGTGGATAGTCTAGCGTTGCTCACAGCAATCGAAGCTGCCCGGGCGCAACTCATCATTCCCGTGCTCATTGGTCCCGAAGCAAAACTGCAAGCTGCGGCGCGGCAAATCAATCTCGATCTCTCAACCTATGAGGTTCTGCATACTCGGCACAGCCACGCTGCAGCCGAACTCGCGGTCGCACTTGCACGCGAGCGCAAGGTCGACGCCTTAATGCGAGGAAGTCTGGACCGCGACGAGTTGATGCATTTTGTCGATTCTCCACAGGGGCTGCGCACCGACCGTCGCATCAGCCACGTCTTCGCCGCCGATGTTCCAGCTTATCCTCAGCCGCTGTTTATCACCGACGCCGCCTTGAACATTTCGCCAACGCTGGAGGAGAAGCACGACATCGTGCAGAACGCCATCGACTTGGTCCGCGCTTTGGGCATTGCGCAGCCCAGAGTCGCCATTCTCTCGGCGCGGGAAACGGTTTCCGCGCGCATGCCTTCCACGCTGGACGCGGCGGTGCTATGCAAAATGGCTGACCGCGGCCAGATCACCGGCGCTCTGATTGATGGACCCCTCGGCTTCGATGTGGCCGTCTCTGAGCAGGCTGCAAAAGCGAAGGGAGTGGTTTCCCCCGTAGCGGGACAAGCGAATATTTTTGTTGTTCCCGATCTCGAATCCGGCAACATGCTCACCAAACAACTCGAGCAGTTTGCTGATACGCAGGTGGCAGGCCTGGTGATTGGCGGATTGGTCCCGGTTATCCCCAGACGCCCCACAGACAATCCTCTCGCGCATCTTGGATCATGCGCGCTCGCCCTGGCGCTAGTCCGCTATAGACAAGGGATTTCAGCAAGCGCGGCAAGTGCCTGAATCAAACCGGCTGCGCTACGCCGCTGCTTCTTGCGGCAAACTCGGAGAGTGAGCGAACGTTGAGTCTTCATCCGCGTCCTCAACCATGCACTGCAAAGCAATATAGTGTTGCTGGCTGTATTCGTAGCCCAAGTCGTAGGAAACAATAAATGGCTTGCGCGTCAATGCGCCCGTGCTTGCTGATTCGAATCCGCCGGAGTAAGTCATGAGGGCCCCACCTTTATTTTGACTGGCGGCAACTACTGTGGGAAAACAGGAGCCACTGCCTCTCCTGGAAAGCGTACTCCCAGCAGCGGCATTTTGTTTGTGCTGCACATCACGAGTTCGCGTGACTTATTACCTCTTGCGTCGCGCTTTTGTTCCTGGCTTTTTTCGTTTCTTGTCCCGCGCCAGTTTTTGTACCAGAGCTTCCAGTTCGTCCACTCGTTGTTGCAGCTCCTTTTCGCGGGATCCGCCTGCTTCCTGCGGAGAAACCGTGGCGCTAGGCGCAGTGACGGGTGCAGTTGGCCGCGGCCGCATGAATTCAAAAGGACTCAGCGGGGGCGCAAGCGCGCGATAGGCGTTCTGATACATGTCGAGGAGCGCTTTCATATAACGCAGAGTGTTTTCCTGCGTGGCTTTGCCTGAGGCGACCACCATCTCGCGCAGAATGTTGACCGGCAGGGAGGAATCCGGTTCTTTCGCGTCTTCCACGATGATCTGAGTCAGCACCAGGCGCGTCAGATCTTCCCCCGTGGCCGCATCCAGCACCTGTACTTCGCGGCCTTCGCGGATCATCTGCGCGATCTCATCCTGGTTGATATAGCGGCTATTGGTAGTGTCGTACAGCCGCCGGTTCTCGTACTTCTTGATTATCACGGGCTTACGGGGCATGCAGTTTTTCCCAAAACAACTCTTATTTTTTGCTTGACAGGCCGCCGGAATGGGCTATGATCTAGCTATGCTGCAATGCAGCATTAAATGCAGCATAGCATAAATACTCTCCACAAGGAGCAAACCATGGCTACCCCCAAGAAGTCAACCGACGGCGCAGCCGCCAAAGCTGCCGCGTTTGAAAAGTTCATTCCCCTATACAAAAAGAACGTCGAACGGCTGGCGGAGCTGCAAAAGAAGTCGCTGGAAATCGCCGCCGAGCAGAATGCCGAATTCATCGACACCTGCAAGAAGGCCTTCGACTTCGCGCCCGAGACGCCGGGACTGTTCTTTTTCGACCTGCTCGGCCAGAGCTTCGATCGCGTCATTGAAACCGAGAAGGGCGCAATCGACCTCGCGCTCGAGCAAAGCCGCGCTATCGCTAACCTGGCGGAAGAGCGTGGAGGCTCAGCCAAGAAGGTTGCAGAAGGTGTGACCTCGCTGTTCGAGCAGGGCGTGCACCAGACCGTCGCTGCCCAGAAGAAAGCTCTCGATTATTATTCTGAGCAGTACAAGACAGCGTATGAGACAGCGAAGAAGCAGTTCAAGATCGCGAATCCGGCGGCCGAAGCGTTCCAGACCGGACTCGATGTTTTGATCGAGACGCAGAAGTCGCTGCTCGACATCGCTACTAAGCCCCTGAAGCGCGCTACTGCCGCCTGAAACGGCGCTATACTGCGATTTGAGTAGACAGCCCGGGGTAAGACAATTACCCAGGGTCTCGCTTCGCGGCTGTCCCCCCTTTTTCTTGCTGGAGGTTTCGCATGCCCGATGAGCGCGCGCCCAATGGCAAGGATTTTGATCCCGTGGGCGCATTTCGTGAAGTGCGTGACAATTATCTCGATGTCTGGGCCAAGACCATGGTGGACGCGGTCAACAGCGAAGCGTACGCCAAGGCCACAGGCATGATGCTTGATACTTACCTGACAGCTTCTGCTCCGTTGCGCGAGGCGCTCGAAAAATCCACGCTGCAGGCCTTGCAGCAACTAAACATGCCCTCGCGGCCAGATTTCATCAGCCTGGCCGAGCGCCTTACCAATGTGGAAATGAAGCTCGACGATCTCGACGCCAAGCTCGACGAGATTGGAAATTCACTCAAGAAGCCGTCATCCGCGCGCCCGCGCAAACCTGCGGCCGCGCGCAATCGAGGGAAAGGGGCGAAGTAATCATGGCGGAGGCGGCGGTAGTCGCGGAACAATTCCTGGAGTTGCCGGAAAAACTCAACGCCTTCAACAAAGCCGTCACCACGAAGGTCCCAATCGCGCAAACTCCGAAAGAGGTAGTCTGGGCCTTGAACAAGGCGAAGCTCTATCGTTACATTCCAGTCGTTCCGGAAGAGAAACGCCTTCCCGTGCCACTTCTGCTTGTGTTTGCCCTAATGAACCGGCCGTACATTCTTGATTTGCGTCCCGGACACAGTTTTGTCGAATTCATGGTTAAGCAAGGTTACGATCTCTACCTGCTCGATTGGGGATCTCCCGGCCCGGAAGACAAGAACCTTAAGTTCGACGATTACACGCTCGACTATATGCCGCGCGCCATTCGCAAGATGAAGGTGATCTCAGGGTCAAAGGAGTTCAGCATGTTGGGATGGTGCATCGGCGCCATTCTCGCCACGGTTTACGCCGCGCTTCGCCCGGACGACGGATTGCGCAACCTGATCCTGCTCACCGCTCCTCTTGATTTCTCCAACAAGCAGGGTATCACTTTCGCGCGCTGGGTTGACGAGCGCTACTTCGATGTCGACAAAGTTCTGGAGGCAACCGGCAACATGCCCGGCGAAATGATCGACTACGGCGCCAGAGCACTGAAGCCCGTCGACAACTACGTGCTCAATTATCTGAAGCTCTGGGACAATATCGATAATCCGCAAGTGGTGGATGCCTGGATGGCGATGAACACCTGGGTTACGGATAACGTCCCGCTGGCCGGCGGCGCTTTTCGCCAGCTTGTTGTTGATCTTTACCGCAACAACCGCCTCATGCGGGGCGAGTGGATTATTCGCGGCGAGCGCGTCGATCTGAAAAAAATTCGCGCCAACATGCTCACAGTAATCGCGGAGGGCGACCACATCACCCCTCCCTGCCAGTCAGAAGCGATCATGTCGAAGGTCGGCAGCAAAGATAAAGAGTTATTCCGCGTGCGCGGAGGCCATATTGGCATCATGGCTGGCAGCGGCGCCGACAAAATCACATGGCCGCACATCGAAGGTTGGCTGCGGCCGCGCTCCAAGTGAATTTTCTTCGCGCTCTTTATCTTAGCAGCCTTTGCGGTTGAAAGGCTTTTAAGCTGCGAGTGTCCTAGTAGCGTGTGCTCCTACCTTACTCCCAAAGCCGACATGGTGTTACCATATCCGGCTGCTTCAAACCTTCCTCGAGAGCTGAGAAAATGAGGATGCGTCCATGACGAAACTCCAGCGTTCCGTCGCTTCTCCCAATGTCGTCTGCATTGAAGATTTCCGCCCCATCGCCCGGCAGCGAATTCCCAAGTCTGTCTTCGACTATCTCGATGGTGGCGCCGAGGGCGAAATCACGCTGCGCGAGAATTGCAGGATTTTCAATGACGTTACGTTTCGCCCGCGTCATGCGGTTGCGGTCGGCAAGGTCAATCTCGGGGTACGTGTGCTGGGCCTCGATCTCGCTCTGCCGTTTCTGCTCGCGCCTGTGGGCTACAGTCGTCTGATGCATCCCGGAGGCGAAGTTTCGGCCGCGCGCGCCGCCGGCCGCGCCGGCACGGGCTACATTCTCTCTACCATCTCCGGACACAAGCTCGAAGACGTCAGAGCGGGATCGACCGGCCCCGTTTTCTACCAGCTCTATCTAATGGGCGGACGTGGCGCTGCAGAAGGCGCCATCGACCGTGCTCGAACTGCAGGGTTCAACGCGCTCGTGGTTACGATCGACACTCCCGTCTCCGGCATTCGCGAGCGCGATTATCGCAACGGTATGAAGGAATTAATCAGCGGCACCCTGCTCCAAAAGATTCCCTTTCTTCCGCAAGTGCTTTCGCGGCCCGGATGGCTTTTCGACTATCTCCGCGACGGTGGCCTGCCCGGTCTGCCCAACGTCATTATTCCCGGCAAAGGCGAAATGCCGCTGGTCGATATCAACGCCGCGCTTGCTGAGTCGACCCCAACCTGGGCTGACCTGAAGTGGATTCGTGAACACTGGAAGGGTCCCATCGTTATCAAAGGTGTACTGACAGCTGACGACGCTCGCCGCGCCATCGACGAAGGGGTTGTGGCGATTTCAGTTTCCAATCATGGCGGACGTCAGCTCGATGGCCTTCCCGCATCCCTCCGCGCGTTGCCCGAAGTGGTCGAAGCTGTGCAGGGCCGCATTGAGGTCTTTATGGATGGCGGCATACGCCGCGGCACCGACATTGTGAAAGCTCTTTGCCTCGGAGCCAATGCCGTGCTCTGTGGCCGCGCTTACGCCTACGGCCTTGCCGCGGCGGGCGAAGCTGGAGTCGATCGCGCCATCGAGATTCTACGCACCGACCTGGAACGCACCCTGCGCCTGCTAGGATGTGACTCTGTCGCAAACCTAGACCGGTCCTACGTAAATGTCCCTAAGAGCTGGGAAGCCTGACGAATTCTGCTCTCGAGATCAGTCATGCTGAGCGTGACAATCACCAGCGCAAAGTCTCCTTCCACATAAGTCGAAGCGTCCCGATCGCGTCCCGACCACAGCACGCTGGCAGCGCTTGCCTAATCAAAAAAGATTAGCGGCCTTTCACTTGGGAATGAGCATCCTGCGGCATTTGTGTGACGAATATCACATGGGTACATGAGATTCATCACTGACAGCTTGTGGTGCCTATCGTAATATTTTGCGCACCGGTCGGAGCAGGTGAGGGCAGTTCACTTCTTAAATTCGGCTTCTTTATCTGTCAGTGAAAGTTCCGGAAAGTCTCAATTTCTCAGGTTCGATAACAAGTAGTCAACGAAGGAGAGTAACGCAATGAAAGCAGGATGCAAAATCGCGGCAATGGCTGCTGCTTTAATGATTCTTGCAGCCGTTGTCTTGTATTCGGGCAGGACTGTGACTGCGGCTGCCGATGGGCAGATTACGGGCACCATCAAACTGGACGGGCAAGCACCGCACCTGAAGCCCATCGACATGTCGAAAGACCCAAGCTGCGCCAAGACCGGTAGCGGCGGTCCCGCCGCTGGGGAGAGCGTGGTGGTCGGACCGAACGGCGGTCTGGCCAATGTTGTGGTTTACATTTCTCAGGGATTGACGGGAAATGAACCGATCGCGTCTCAGCCAGTGAAGATCGAACAAAAAGGCTGCCAGTATGTTCCGCATGTCGTGGCAATCAATGTGGGCCAGCATCTCAGCGTACTGAACGACGATAAGACGGCGCACAACATTCACCCCGAGCCGAAACCCGGCGGCGGCAACATTCCGTGGAACAAATCTCAGATGGAAGGCAGCCCGGCGATCGATGTGACTTGGTCGACTCCGGAAGTTGCCATTCCGGTCAAGTGCAACATCCATCCTTGGATGCACGCCTATATCGCGGTGGTGAAGGGACCGTACGGCGTGAGCAGCAATGCTGGCGCTTTTAAGCTGGACAACGTTCCACCAGGCACTTATACTCTGACCGCCTGGCATGAAACTTATGGAACGCAAACCCAAACCGTAACCGTTGCGGCCGGGAAACCGGCGACGGCAGACTTCAGTTTCAAAGCAAAGTAAGGACCGAATAAGTCGTCGGGACGGCTGCAAACGCACTTGCAGCCGTCCTTAAATCGAACCGGGGCTGGGGCGCCGGTCGTTATGGGGGTGGGGAATAATGGCAGGAAAAATTTTCGCGGTATTAGTCGTGCTCGTCACGCTGGCTACGGCTTATTGTGTCATCGCCCACGTGTGGTGGATGCCGATAGATATTTCTCTCCACGGTCCTAAGATCGACCAGCAGTTGGAAGAGACCATGTGGGTCGCTGGTCTTCTCTTTATTGCCGGCCAAATCGTGCTGGCGGCCTTTGTTTTTCTTTATGGGGGCGCAAAGAGCCGGACGAAGCAAATTCCTGGTGGCGCCAAATATCTGGTGATCTTCGCCTTTGCGATTGTCGGCCTCGAAGTGTTGGGGCTCTCCGTCGTCGGTTCCAAGGCCTGGGGTGCCGTCTACTTTGAAGCGCCCGACCCGAATTCACTGCATATCGATGTGCAGGCAGGGCAGTTTGCCTATTATTTTCGCTATCCAGGACCTGATGGAACTTTTGGTGCCCTGCATCCCGAACTGATCAGTGAGGCCAACCAGAATTACTTTGGGCTCGACATCGACCACGACGCCGATGCGAAAGACGACATCGTCACTGCCGAGATCGCTATTCCCGTTAACAAACCGATTCTACTGACGCTTCATTCCAAGGATGTGGGGCACTCCTTCGACGTGCGGGAGTTGCGGGTACAGCAGGATTTTGTCCCTGGCCTGGTTATTCCCATCCACTTCACCGCAACCCAGACCGGACGTTTCGAGATTGTGTGTACGCAATTATGCGGGTTGGGACATTACAACATGAAGGCTTATTTGAACGTGCTTTCGCAAGCAGATTACGAGGAGTGGCTCAAGAAACAGGCAGCGATGCAGTAAGCAACGTTCGTCCGCTTCGCAAGGTGGACGAAAACTTCTCCCGGAGCGAGGACAATGGCAGAAACGACCGCGCACGCGGCGGTACATCACGCGCCGCCACAGGGGTTCATTAGAAAGTACATCTTCAGCATCGATCACAAAGTAATTGGGATTCAGTACACCACGCTGAGTCTGGTGGCGGCCTTCATCGGCATGGTTCTCTCGTGGGCCATGCGAATCCACCTGGCGTGGCCAAACGCGCATATTCCGATTCTGGGCTGGCTCTCTCCCAACGGAGCGCCCGGCGGCGTGATGACGCCCGAATACTACCTTTCTTTGATGACCATGCACGGCACGATCATGGCGTTTTTCGTGCTGACGGCCGCGCCAATGGCCGGGTACGGAAATTTCATGTTGCCCATTCAAGTAGGAGCGGCAGACATGGCGTTTCCCCGGCTGAACATGGCTTCCTTTTGGGTGACGTTCATCGGCTTCTTGCTGGCCTGCGCTACATTTTTCATTCCGGATGGCCCGCCTCTCTCAGGCTGGACTGCCTATGCACCCTTAAGCGCCGTCGGCTCGGTTGCCGGCCCAGGCCAGGGGTGGGGGCAGAATCTTTGGGGACTGTCGATCGCGCTTTTCTGCGTCGCATCTCTGCTGGGATCTTTGAATTTCATCGTGACCACGCTTGACCTGCGCACGAAGGGAATGAAGCTATCGCGCATGGCATTGTCGACCTGGGCGTGGTTTATCAATGCGTGGGTGAGTTTGCTGGCTTTTGCCGTGTTGCTGCCGACTTGCTTGTTGCTGGTGCTGGATCGTCTTGCTGGAACCAGTTTCTTCATTCCCGGCGGGCTGGTTTTCAACGATCAACTCCAACCGCACTCAGGCGGCTCGCCGCTTCTGTTTCAGCACTTGTTCTGGTTCTTTGGACATCCCGAGGTCTACATCATCATCTTGCCCGCGTTCGGCATTGTCTCGCACATCATGCCGACTTTCATTCGTAAACCTCTGGTGGGCGGCTGGAAGGTGATTACCTTCGCGGAAATCGCGGTTGGCACTCTCAGCTTCGTGGTGTGGGGACATCACATGTTCGTCAGCGGCATGAGTCCTTACATGGCGATGGTGTTCTCAGTGCCGACCCTGTTCATCACTATTCCATCGGTCATTGCGGTTTTGGTATGGGTCTTCTCTCTGTACGGTGCCAACATTCGTTTTGACACTCCACTGCTCTACAGCTTAGGTTTCATTTCGCTGTTCATCACCGGTGGAATCGGCGGCTTTTTCCTCGCACAGCCCTCCACTGATTCCTACCTGCACGCTACCAGCTTCGTTGTCGGTCACTTCCACTTCACGATGGGGCTCTCCGCGATTTTCGCAACATTTGCAGGCTTCTATTATTGGTTCCCGAAAATGTTTGGCCGCATGCTGAACGAGAAGCTGGGCAAGCTGCATTTCTGGCTCAGCTTCATCGGCGTCTATTGCGTCTTCATTACCATGCAGTTGACAGGTATGACTGGAGCAGTTCGGCGCTATTCGGCCCTGGTCGATGACTTCATGGTGCCGTTGCTGCCCGCCTATCGCTTTATGACCATCGCCGCGTTGCTGCTGGGCGCGGCGCAGTTGATCTTCCTCTATAACGCCATCTGGAGCCGCTTCAAAGGGCCGAAAGCGCCAGACAATCCGTGGGGCGCCACGACGCTGGAATGGGATACGACTTCGCCCCCACCGTTCGACAACTTCGGTGGACGCCAGCTCATCGTTTATCACGGCCCGATGCAGTACGACGGCGAGAAAAGCGAGATGCAAACTTCGCCGGCGCCTTCGATCGCGGGAACGTAGCCATCAAGGGTGCTTTAACCCGCTCACTAAATTCTGAAGGAGGACGCGTGGATCATTCGGAACTGGCAGTAGCACAAGACGGCGCCCCAGTCGAGGTTTTGCGAAGAGAGCATGGCGTCTTGATGGAGGTTGACCCCTACCGCATCGACAAAAAGAAGCTGGGGATGTGGATATTCATTATTTCCGATGCCTGCACGTTCGCTGCTTTTCTGTTCGCCTACGGCTACATGCGCATTGGGGCCCCGGTATGGGGAACGCCCTTCGGCCTGTCATCCATCGTGAATGGTGTGGTGATGACAGCCGTTCTGCTTTCCAGCAGTCTCACGATGCTGGCGGCGGTGCGGGCGGCGCAAACCGACAATAAGAACTCGGCCAAAAAGTGGCTGGGCGCAACCATGCTTTTGGGAGCCATCTTTGCTGCCTTGCACCTTCGCGAATGGGTCAGGTTGATCGACGAAGGCTGGCGCCTCTTCTACAACCCAACCGGAGGCGCAGCGCAGTTTGGGGCAACGTTTTTCAGCGTCACCGGTCTTCACTTAACGCACGTCGTCACCGGTGTCATCGCACTGGCGTTTGTCACGCGCGGCTATAACCAGGGCCGCTACGATCAAGGCCACGTCGAAACCGCAGGCCTTTACTGGCACTTTGTCGATCTGGTGTGGATGTTCGTTTTCCCACTCATGTACCTGATGAATGCTCACTGAAGCGAATGCAAGCGGAGAACAAATAAATGTCATCGAATCGTGAATTGACTATGCGTTCTTATGTCGGCATCGGCATCGGTCTGATGGCGATTGTGGGGCTTGAGGTGATTCTCACTTTGCAGCATCTGCCAGTGCGCACCTTGCTCACCTGTTTGCTTTGCCTGGCGTCCCTGGAGGCTTTTGTGGCCGTCATGTACTTCATGCACGTCAAGTACGAGCAACCAATCTTGTTCTGGACAATCTATCCGGCGGTGCTCTTTGTGCTGATTTTTCTTTGCTACTTTTTCCCCGATGCATTCCGCATGTTCAGCATGCGTCTGTTGAAGTAATAGCGTTAACTAGAGATCAGGAGTGTGAAGTTCATGGCAACCACGATCCCGGAACCACCGCGAATCAGCGATCGTTTGCGCGATTATTCTGGAAATGGCGGAAAGAATTGGATTCCTGCCGCAGGGAATGCGCGTGTTCTGCAAGACCGCCGCTTTAATCCTGCGCAAACTGGAATCTGGGTTGCGCTGGCGGCGATCACGATGTCGTTCGCCGCGCTCACCAGCGCTTTAGTGGTGCGGCAGGGCGTCAGCGTGGGCTGGGGGCATATCACTCTTCCCCCCATTCTCTTTTCGAATACCTTCGTGCTGCTCGCCAGCAGTGTGACTCTGGAGTTCGCTCGCCGCCGCGTCACATCCTACGCTCGCGGTATTGAAAGCAATAAAGCAGTCCCCATGGGCTGGTTGGCCGCAACCCTATTCCTCGGTCTGCTTTTCATTGCCGGACAATACACCGCCTGGCTGCAACTGAAATCGCAGGGGCTGTATCTTGCCACCAACACGAACAGTTCATTTTTTTATTTATTCACTGGCGTACATGCGGCACATATTTTGGGAGGCCTGCTCGGCTTGGTTTATGTGATGAGCAAGCTTCACCGCTCGGTTCTTCGCCGAAGCACGTTTGCAGCGTGCGCGCAGTACTGGCATTTTATGGATGCACTTTGGCTGTATCTGCTCTTGTTGCTTTGGACGAGAATCTAGGGAGCGCTTGTGTTTAGAGTAAGGGACAACCGAAGGCTATTTCGCCTGATCGCGATCGCAATAGTGATGGTGTGCGCGCTCACGCTTGCCCCGATGGCTCTTTCCCAGGGTTGCTCACTCTGTTACACGCAAGTGGCGAACTCTGGAGCGCGCATGATTCGCGCTTTGCGGAATGGCATTGTAATTCTTATCATTCCTCCTCTTTCCATGTGTATCGCCGCCATGATTCTTACGTTCCGCAAGCGAAATCAGTTCCATGATGCCGATGGCAGCGAGCCTCGCTCGGACTGGTGAGGGAGACTAACCTACACTGTGACGCAGCCTAACATTTCAGCCCAATCACGATCCAAGTTCCGCGACTATTGCACGCTCACCAAACCCGAAGTCAACCTGCTCGTCCTCATGACGACATCTGCTGGTTTCTATCTGGCCTGTCGTGGACCGCTGAACGTCGCCGGCCTGATTAACACGCTGATTGGCACGCTCCTGGTTGCCAGCGGCACGGCCACTTTGAACCAGTGGATGGAACGAGTCTGGGACGGTCAAATGCGCCGCACCGCCGGCAGGCCGCTTCCTTCAGGCAGACTGAATGCGCGCGAAGCGTTGGTGTTTGGAATTCTGCTAAGCGCCCTCGGCGGTGTGTACCTCAATTTTCTAGTCAACCGGATGGCATCTTTGCTCGCGCTGTCGACGCTGCTTTCGTACCTTCTCGTTTACACTCCGCTAAAACGCAAAACGCCGTTATGCACACTTATCGGCGCCATTCCAGGCGCAATGCCAGTGTTAATCGGATGGGCGGGAGCGTCCGGAAGCCTTGGGCCGCATGCCTGGTTCTTATTTGCCATTGTTTTTCTGTGGCAGTTCCCGCATTTTCTGGCGATTGCCCTGATGTATCGTGAAGACTATGACCGGGCCGGCTATAAAATGCTACCCGCTTTTGACCGCGATTCCCACTTTACTCTGGCAGAAATTGTCGCCTTCACTGTGATCCTCATCCTTATTACAATGCTGCCACCGACCGGCCACGGCGACGCTATCTATTTCGGCGGAATGGCCTTAACCGGAGCGTTCCTGCTGTATCACGTGATCAAACTGGCAAAGTCAGCTTCCAGGGTTCTGGCAGGCCGCGTTCTACATGCCTCGGTCATTTACCTGCCCATCGTTCTTGGCATCCTCATCGCCCGCCGAGGCTGACAATCCAAACGCAATGCAGATCTTAACCGCGGCAGCTAGAAATGAGTTGGGTCGTCATGGTTTCCTCACGCCTGAGACACGTATCTTTCAGCACGAGCGGATGGAGTCCAGCACTTTGAATGGGCTTGAAACCGTAATATCGAACGCCAGTTCTGCTAGTGAGTGCGGCCGGTATTCTCGCAATCGTCATTGCGGAATCGTCGGCCAGTCGTCCTTTCTCCGTGGATGTTCTTTACGTATTTCCCACTTTCATGATTAGCTCTTGGGAACGTCCGCGCGGTTCCACCACCCGCCACCAAGCGCCTGGAACAATGCTGCGGTATCCGCATACCGATTGGCCTGCGCCTGCACCAGGTTGATCACGGCTTGCTGATAGGCCTGTTCCGCGCTTAACAGGGCGAGATAGCTCACGTAGCCCGCCTGCATTTGCCGCGTCGTAAGGTCGAGCGTCACCTTCGCTGCATCGCGTGCAGCGACCGCAGCCTTCAGACCGTCGGCGTCTTGCTCAAGGGCATGGAGCGTGTCGGCAACATTCTGAAACGCGGTCAACACCGTGCTGCGATATTGTTCATCGGCCTGAACGTAGGCTGCCCTGGCGGCCCGCTCTTTGTGCATCAGAGTGCCGCCCTGGAAGATGGGCTGAGTAACGCTTGCGGTTGCGTCGCGAAAACCATTTCCGGCTGAAAATATGTTGCCGAACGCCAGAGCCATGCTGCCGATATCGCCGGTCAGGTTAAAGCTGGGCAGGCGATTCGCGCGCGCGACTCCAATGACGGCGCTTGCGGAATGCAGGTTTTCCTCGGCCTGGAGCACATCGGGGCGCTGCTCTACGAGCTTCGACGGGAGGGTCAAGGGAAGTTCCTGCGGAAGCTGCAGACTGGACAACTCAAACTTCTCGATCAGATCTTCGTTGGGAAATCCGCCCGATAGTACGGCCAGCAGATCACGCTGTTGAGCGAGTTGTTTTAGCAGCGGCGGCAATGTGGCGGTGACTTGAGCAAGCTGTGCTTCCTGCGCAGCTACATCGAGCCGACCGACATATCCTTTTTCGAATTGCTTGCGCAATACTTCCAGCATGTGGGTGCTGATTTCGACGAGTTGGTTGGTCGCGTCAATCTGCGCGCGTAAAGAGGCTTCCTGGATAGCTGCGGCGGCTACATTGGAACTCAAAGTGATATTCGTCGCGGCCACAACGTAACGCGCCTGCTCTTGCTGCGCCTTCAAGGACTCCACCGTGCGGCGGTTCAGGCCGAAGACGTCTGGTACAAATGAAACGCTAACCTCCGGGGTAAAGAGGCTGTATTGAAATGTGGTGAAGCTAGGCACCGGCGAGATTTCTTCGGATGTTTTCGCTCGGGTCGCAGAGAAGCTTCCCGAAATGCTCGGATAGTACGCGCCCCGCTGCGCCAAAACGTTTTCGCGCGCAACCAACAGCGCAGCTTGCGCCGATTTGAGATCGGGATTGTTCTTGAGAGAACGCTCAATCAAGTCGTTGAGCGGTTTCGAGTGAAATAACGTCCACCAGTCTCCGGGAATATCGCGCCCTTGGGCAAACGTTTGTGCTTCTCCGCCTGTGACGTTGGGACTGCTGCTCGTGGTCGCAGGCAGGCTGGGCGTATAGCCGGGGACATTGGGTGCAGCTGGTCTTTTGTAGTTTGGACCGACCGCACAGCCCGCGGTGATTAGCATCGCCAATATCGCGGTGAGACCCGAGCTGACATCAATGATGCGTATTTTGCGATTAACACTCATAGCAATCTAGGGTTTGTGCTTCATGTTGGTTCCGTTGATGGCTGCCGTGCCTCTGGGTGAAGTCGGGGGTCCTCCACTGACGGCCAAGCGCGCGCCTGGATCGCGGGAATTCTTAAACTGCTGTCCATTTAAGGGGACAGCGGATGGGGGCGCAGACGGGCGCCGGCTGACCGCTTTGTTTGGAACGTTAGTGACCGCCTTTGAGCCCGTCTGCTCTGGCGCGGCGCCGCTTCCGGGCGTGTCAGTGTGAGGGCTGTTCGTTGTTGGCGTCTTCGCTGGACGCGGTTGATGACTCGGAACCGGCTTGGATTGGCTCGCACTTGGACGACGTTTGGTTGTAATTCGCGTTACGCTTGCCGACTGTTCTTGACTCTGATCAGCTTCTTTCGGGCGCGCCTGGTCTTTCTCGTTACGAACCTCATCTTTCTGCTGGTCGGCAGATTTCTCACTGCTCTGCGCGGGCGCTTGTTGCGGTGCGGAACTTGCCTGAGCCGCGAGAGTTGCGCCTTGCAGCGAGACCGCAGCGATCATTATCGAGAAAAGAATTCGCACCGCCTTCATTCTGATTCCTTCTTTTGGTTTTCTTTAGGCTCCGGCTGATGAGCAGTCAGGTGATGCTCACCGCCGAGGAAGATCAGCCGCAGGGCGGGCACCGCCACAAGCAACATGATCGGACCAACTATCATGCCACCGACGATCACGGTGGCGAGCGGGCGCTGCACCTGGCTGCCGATCCCGGTGGAAATCGCAGCGGGCAAAAGGCCTATGCCAGCCGAAAGCGCCGTCATCAACAGCGGGCGCATACGAGTCGATGCGGCGCGGTACATCGCATCGACCGGCTTGAAGCCGTGGTGGATTTCCTGATTGTAGAAAGTGATCATCAAGATGCCGTCCATGACGGACACACCGAACAGTGAAACGAAGCCGATGGCAGCCGATATGCTGAAATTCAGTCCAGAAACGTAGAGCGCAAGGATGCCGCCGACGATAGCATCAGGAATGCCTGCGAGCGCGAGGATGCAGTCTTTAAAATTGTTGAACAGGCTGTAGAGAAGTCCGGCGATCAGAATGAAGCTGATTGGTACGATGATCTCCAATCGCTTCTTCGCCTCCTGAAGATCGCCAAACTCACCCGCCCAGATCAGATGGTATCCAGGAGGAAGCTGGACGTTCTTTGCGATTCGCGCCTGGGCTTCTTCGACCGTGCCGCCAAGGTCTCGGCCGCGGACGCTAAATTTGACGGGGATGAACCGCTGCACGCTCTCGTGATACACCCAGGATGCTCCGGTATCCAGGCTGATCGCGGCCAGTTCACTCAAGGGTATGTAGGCGTTGGCGCCGCTAGCGGTCGTGTAGGCAACCTTGATGTTGCGGATTTTATCGATGCTGTCGCGGTATTCGGGCGTGTAACGCACCACGAGGTCGAATTGGCGGTCGCCTTCCAAAACTTCCGTGGCGACGGCGCCACCCATAGCTGCCTGAACGACCGAGTTCACATCGCCCGAATTCAGGCCGTAGCGCGCGGCTTTTTCGCGATCTACTTTGATATTGAGGTTCGGCTGGCCGAGGACCGGGAAAATGCCAAGATCGGTCACGCCGCGAACCTGGCTCATCTGGTCGCGCACCTGGTTCGCAAGATTCGTCAGAACTTCAAGATTGGGACCAACGATTTTTACTGAATTCACGCCTTTGACGCCGGAAATCCCCTCCTCGATGTTGTCCTCAATATATTGCGAGAAATTGAAGACGACACCCGGCAGTTCATTGTTGAACTCGGTTTGAATCTGCTCGGTAAGTTTGTCTTTAGTTAGTCCACGTGGCCATTTGTCAAAAGGCTTGAGTGGCGCGAACAGTTCGACATTGGAAAATGGCGAGGCGTCGCTGCCATCATCGGGACGCCCGTGCTGCGAGACAACTGTGATTACCTCGGGATGGCGCAAGAGAACCTCGCGCATCTTTCGCGTAGCCGCTTCGCCATCTTCAAGCGAGAGGGTGGTCGGCATGGAAGCGCGAATCCAGAAGTTGCCTTCTTCGAGGTGGGGAAGAAATTCGCTGCCGAGCCGGGGCGCGATCAGGAAGAAGGTCCCGAGCGAAATGACCAGTTCGATTCCGACGACGAGTGCGCGATGGGTCAAAGAGAAGCGCAACGCTGGATTGTAGAGGCGGTGCAAAATCCGCACGACGAACGTCTCAGCTTCTTTAACGCGCTCGGGAAGCAGGAAAGAAGCAACGACCGGCGTGACGGTGAAGGTCGCGATGAGCGCCCCGGCGAGCGCGTAGCCATACGTTCGCGCCATTGGGCCGAAAATCTGCCCCTCGACACCCTGCATGGTGAACAGCGGCACGAAACCGGCGACCGTGATCAGTGCTGAGAACAGAACCGCCTTGTCCACTTGGAGCGCGCTGATTAGAATCAGCCGCAAGCGATCGGTCCAGCCAGGTACTTTAGTTATATGGTCCGGAGCATGCGTCGGATCAGGTCCCCAGAAACCCTCCGCCAAACGCTGCAACAAGCCCCGTCTTTCTTCGGGCGTTCGTTGAAAATTCTTGAAGATGTTCTCGACCAGGATTACGGCCGAGTCGACAATGATGCCGAAATCCACCGCGCCCACGGAGAGCAAATTCGCACTTTCGCCAAGAATTACCATGAGGATCGTGGCGAAGAACAGTGCAAACGGGATGTTGATCCCCACGATCAGCGCGCTGCGAAAATTGCCGAGAAAGATCCATTGGATCAGGAAAACCAGCAGGATTCCGAAAATCAGGTTGTGCAGAACCGTATGCGTCGTGAGTGCGACCAGGTGCGAGCGGTCATAGAAGGGCACCACGTGCACGCCCGGCGGAAGACTGCCATCATGATTGAGCGTGTCAATAGCCGCCTTGACCTTGGGAATCATGTCGGCGGTCTTTTCGGTTCGCCTCTGCACCACGATTGCGCCCACCACGTCATCGTGGTTGTCCCGCCCCAGGATGCCGAGCCGTGGCCGATATCCAACTGAGACCTTGCCGACGTCCTTGATCAGAACAGGGACGCCGTTCTCCTGGCTGAGAACAACATTTTCGATGTCCTCGACCTTGTAGCCTTGCCGCAAGTCGTCGCTGCCACCGTCATCGATCAGGCCGACCCCACGAATGTTGATCGACTGTTGACCGACGCGGATTTCGCGCCCGCCTACGTTGATATTTGCGTTGCCGAGCGCGTTGATGATCTGGGGCACGGTGACGCTGTAGGCTTCCAGCTTGTGCGGATCAACCTCAACCTGAAAGGTTTTCGTAGGCCCACCCCAGCTGTTGACGGCTGCAATGCCAGGAATGGTCAGCAAGCGGCGCGCAACAATCCAGTCTTGAACCGTACGCAGATTCGTAATTCCAAAATGCGCCGGACCGACGACCTGGTAGCGGTAGATTTCGCCCGTCGAGCTATTCGCTTGAATTGTTGGTACCAGGCCACCAGGGAGGTTGACGTTCTGCTGAAGCGCAACCGAAGCTTGGCTATAGGCAAAGAAATAATCGACCCCGTACTTGAAACTGACTCGAACAAAAGACAGTCCATAGAACGAGGTCGAGCGGATAACATCGATGCCCGGTGTTGTATAAAGCCCGATCTCCATCGGGCGCGTGTAATAACGCTCCATCTCTTCGGCAGAAAGTCCGGGCGCCTGCGCGGTAATCTCAAGGATCACCGGCGTCGGGTTCGGGTACGCCTCGATATTGAGGAGCTTGAAGCAGACCAGACCCGCGCCGGTAAACAACAGAAGACCGAACAGCACAACGGGACGGCGGCTTAGGCAAAATGCTACGAGAGATCGGAACATGGTTTATCTACGAACATGGTTTATGAACTCAATGAACACGCGCCGGCGGTCACACCTAATCGCTCGGCGGCGCCCCCAGCATGTTGCTAAGGAAGACCGCTCCATCGCTCACCACGAGTTCTCCCTGCTTGAGGCCATCGAGAATCTGAACGCGGTTATCTTTTCGCAGCCCAACCTTGATGATTCTTTCTGTAAACCTCTGCCGATCTGTAGTCACCCAGGCAGCCATAGTGCCATCAGGTTCACGGACCACTCCGTTTGCCGGTATCGCAGTTGCTTCTACCGGAGCGTCGACTCGGATAACGAAGTTAGCCAGCATCCCAGGACGCAGGTCGTTCTTCGGATCGGTGATTTCGGAACGGATCGTAATACGATGTGTGTTTGGGTCGACTGACTCGTAGATCTTGGAAACTTTTCCCTTGAAAACGCGGCCGTCGTAAGCCAATGTCCTAACAGCCACCGGCTGCCCGAGATGAAACAACGCGCTCTCGCTTTCCGGCACACTCGCCAGCATCCATTTCAGGTGAACATCGGCTACCGAGTAGGGTGCTGGTGGATTCCCTGGCTGCACGAAAAACCCCGGCTGCGCGTTCTTGTATGTCACCTTGCCGCGAATGGGGCTGCGTACAACCAGCGCGGGATCAATCTTGCGGGATGCAATCATCTGATCGATTTCGCCATCCGTCTTGCCGAACACGAGAACCGCGTCACGCGCGGCTTTAAGTGCGCCCTCGGCAGTCTGTTGATCGGAAACCGCCTGCTCCAACTCTCTCTGGGGAACGCCGACGCTCGTCGTGTAAAGGTCCTTGGCGCGTGCCAGTTCTTTGGTGGTCAGTTCGTAGGTGGCGGCAGCGCCAATCAGGTTTGACTCGGCCTGGATGAGGTCCGGGCTCTTGATCGTGTAGAGGGGCTGATCCTTCTGAACTTCCGCCCCAAGTTCCACAAACGTCTTGATGATGGTTCCCTGATAAGGCGGGAAGACCTGGACTGAGAGGTCCCCGTCATAGTCAATATTGCCAACCGCCTCTTTTTCAACGGGAAACGCGTAGCTCCCGACGGCTTCGATCTTGATCGAGTTCAGTTGGCTCGGCGATAGATCTACCGTCGGAGCGGACTGCGCGGAGTCCGTCGCTGAGCCGCTTCCACTTGGCGCATTCGCGGTCGCTGAGTGACCACAGCTGGATAGGAAAACCGCTGCCGCAATTCCCGCGAAGGTGACAAGTCCTGCAACCGTTATTCTGCTGGGTGCTGAATCCTTCATGCTGTACTCGCTTGCCCCTCAATGCCCCGAAACCTTCTGGTCGCGCAATTCGCGAGCCATGACCCGATTCCGGGGACGCTATTTTTATTGCCATGGCTCTATGATAATCGGTGCCCTTAACTCCATAATACCGGCATAGAGCAAACCGCCATACAGGAGCACGCCAAACAGCCCTATGGCCACCAACACGTACCGATTCCATGTCTCGTACTTCAACCAGGTGCTCCCGAAAACCCAGGATCCCTGTCCTTGGCGCCCCGGTCGCGACACTTCCGAGCCTTCGCGCGTCTTTTCGCGAACACCTGGCAACAGAGCGCGAACCGCAGAAGCCCGTGCCCTCATGGAATGAGGCGTTGCGATTTCTAGTATTCGCTCTCAGTAGTTCCGCGGCTGATTTAAGTGTAAGTCCGCGCGTAGGTACGCACTTCGTATCTTTCAGTTGCTGCCCCATATCGTTTGGAACCCCTGGGAGCCTATCTTTTGGACACTCGGCAGGAAAACTGTTTTCAGAAGCTGGGAAAATAGCGCAAGATTTAGGAAGGGATTGACGACATCATGGACCTGCTTTCGATGTATGCGCCGGCGAACTGTAGGAGAATGCTTATCGTCGCCAGTATTCTCATTGCAGGGATCGCAGCGGTCGATTGGTGGGCAACCCACTACATCTCATTGGGTTTCCTGTATCTGTTTCCGATCATTATCCTCGGAGGATTTCTGTCCCGTACGCAAATTGTCGGGATTGCTCTGCTTTGCGCAGTACTCCAGGAGGCTTTTAGCAATCTGCCTGAGAGTGAAGCAGTGATTCGCCTGGTATTCAGTTCTGTTGGATTTGTCGGCACAGGGCTCTTCATCTCTGAAATGGTCCGCAACCGGCGAATCGTCCTCAGGCACTCTGAAGAACTGGAGGATGCCGAGCGGCAGCTGCGGTCGCTTGTCGAAAGCAGTCCGGCGGCGATTCTGACGATTGACTCTGATGGCAACGTTCTGTTGGCCAATGCGGCTGCGCAGCAGTTGCTTTCTCCCGGTGCCGCGCCCCTGCAGGGGCAGTCAATCAAGTCTTACCTTCCCGCTCTGCAAACGGTGCTCAAGACACAACCGGCGCGCTCATTTCGGACCACGCTGCAATGCACAGGGCAAAGAACTGATGGAGAGGTTTTCTTGGCTGGAGTGTGGTTTTCCACTTATAAAACGCTGTCTGGCCCGCGTTTAGCAGCAATCATCGTGGACCTATCCGAGGACCTCCGCAACCGCGAAGATCTTAGCTTGGACCATCTGTTAAAGAACTCCAGAATTCTGATGAGTACCGTGGCCCATGAAATTCGCAACTTGAGTGGTGCGGTTCTGGTGGTTCACAAGAACCTGTCGCGAATCAAAGAACTTGAGACAAATGAAGACTTTCGGGCTCTGGGCGGATTGATCCAAAGCCTGGAACGCATCTCAGCCTTGGAGCTAGGGTCCACACCGGCGCAGAACGGAGAGGTGGTGGAACTTACTTCGGTGTTGGATGAGTTACGAATTCTGATCGAAACCACCTATCACGAGTCGGAAATCAGGGTGGAGTGGGCTACTCAGGAACAACTGCCTCTGGTTTGGGCGGACCGGTATGGGCTGGTTCAGGTTTTCTTGAATTTGGCTAAGAACAGCCAGCGGGCCATGATGTCAACTCAGACAAAACTCTTGCGCATCGCTGCACGGGAGGAGAACGGCAAGGTCATAATTCGATTCGAAGACACCGGCACGGGCGTTATCTCGTCTGAAAACCTATTCCGGCCATTTCAGCGGGGGGCCAAATCTAGCGGTATCGGTCTCTATGTTTCGCGAGCAATCATGCGCAGTTTTGGCGGCGACCTCACTTTTGAACCTCGATCCGAAGGGTCCTGCTTTGCTGTCGTGTTGCCTTTGTACGTCGCTGCGGAGGAAGCCGTAAATGCCTAGAACTGTGGAACAGGCGGCTCGGATCCTGTTGCTGGACGATCACGCGTTGTTTCGGGAAAGTGTAAGTCGGCTGCTCGGCGCCGAGCCCGGTTTCGAGGTTGTTGCCCACTGCGGAACGATCGTAGAAGCGCTAGAGGTCCTTCGTCGCAAACCCATTGACCTGATCCTCCTTGACTTCGATCTGGGCGCCGAGCACGACGGACGAGAATTTCTCCGATTAGCGAAGGAACAGGGATTCAACGGAAAGGTTCTTGTTGTGACAGCAGGGATAGACCCCGGCGCTGTATCGGACTTGATTCGCTCCGGCGTTTCAGGAGTTTTTCACAAACACGATTCCGCTGGATTACTGGCCCAAGGAATCCGCGATGTGATGGCTGGCAAGGTTTGGCTGGATCAGGAGCAGTTGCAGACAGCTCTGGCGCCCGAAGTTGCCACTCCCAGAGTGGCCGGGCCTCGACAATTTACGGATCGAGAGCGACAAGTTCTTTCTTTTGTGTTCGACGGTCTTGCGAACAAGGAAATTGCCGCCAGGATCGGGGTCTCTGAGGGCTCCGTGAAATCCACTCTTCAGCAGCTCTTTTCGAAGACCGGAGTCCGCACGCGTAGCCAACTGGTACGCGTTGTTTTGGAACAGTATAGGGACCAGATCTAGCATCTCTCCGAGGTTTCGGCTGTGTTGGAGTGATCCGATTCCGATTCGCGCTTGTGGCAGCGTATATACCTTGAGAGTGGATGGCGCTCTTCCTTGCCGCGCACGATCACCCAATCAGGCTTGATTTTTCCATTTCTTCCAACAGCAGGGTTTGCAGTAGCGCCACTGCTTGCCGATACGGACGTACTTCCAGACGGACACGCGTGTGTTCATGGGCGAATCCTTTCCGCCCTTAGAACGTATCCCGGAATACTAGGGGAGTACTAGGTGACGACCCTAATCGGTTGAAACCAAAGTTGCTGGTGCCGGGAGGGGGAATCGAACCCCCACAGGGCTTTTGGCCCCTGCGGATTTTAAGTCCGCTGCGTCTGCCAATTTCGCCATCCCGGCAACTTGTCTCTTGCCCTTGTCAGTATGGCATTCTGGGGCGACCACTTCCAAGTATGGCGGGCATTTTCACAAAAGGCCGCCGATGGAATTCCCTTCACTTTTTCTGCGCGTACTCGGCTGCGCCCATGAAATGCAGAGAAACGTAAGGCTCATCGCCCACCACCCAGCTATCGTGGCCGGGTTCAATGTAGAAGAGATCTCCCGCCTTCATCTCGACAATGCGGCCGTCATCCACGGCCGCGGTGGCGCGCCCCGAGACAACCAGGCCCACATGCTCGACGCTGCAACTCGTGGCGCCACTGGCCTTGCCCACATGAAGCGACCACTTCCAGCCCGGCTGGTAAGTTGCACGCCCGATAGTCATGCCGCCGATTTTGACCACTTCGAATTTGCCTTTCTCGAAGGTGCGAACCTCGTCCGATTGCTCGAAGCGCTTCAGGATAACCTCGCACATGAACACCTCCAATCCGAAAAGAAATTTTATCGCGCCCCGCATTCCATGCCATTCTCGGCCCCGCGCGGCAATGATGCCGCCCCGCCCTCGATTGACGGACGCCACAAGAAAGCCACGACTCGCGCCGTGGCTTTTTGCCTTGCTTTATCCGTGTAAATCCGTGGTGAAAAGGTTTAGTGTCTTCCGCCGCCAGGCCCCCGTCCGCGATCGCGGCCTCCGCCACCGTGACGGCGTCCGCCGCGTCCACGGTCACGGCCGCCCCGTCCTCCGCGACCGCCGCGATCTCCGCCATGAGGCCGATCACCGCCATACGATGCGTCGCGATTGAAGTTCGGCTCGTTCTCTTCTTCCGGAAAATCTCCGCCACCTTCAATCACCATTGTGCCGGTCGTCACAGGAGAAGTTTCGCTCATCGCCGCAACCGCAGTTCCGCCTTCGCCACCGCCACCCTGCTGTTGCGACATTTTTGCGCGCTGCTCTTTCAAAATCGCCTTGCGCGACAGCCGAATGCGATTGCCCTCGACCGCCAGCACCTTGACCAGCACCTGATCGCCTTCCTTCAGCTCGTCGCGGATGTCACCAATGCGATGCTCCGCCACTTCGCTGATGTGCAACAACCCTTCTGTGCCAGGAATGATTTCGACGAATGCGCCGAAATCCGCCAGCCGCGTAACTTTTCCGAGATAGGTCTTGCCGACCTCGGGAGTCGCCGTCAGATCGCCAATAATTTGCAGCGCCTTCTGCGCCGAGGCCTGATCGTTCGAAGCAACTTTCACCAGGCCCGAATCTTCGACATCGATCTTCACTCCCGTTTGTTCGACGATCGAGCGAATCATCTTGCCGCCCGGCCCGATCAGGTCGCGAATCTTGTCGACCGGAATCTGAACGGTGTAGAAGCGTGGAGCGAAATCCGAAATCTTCGCGCGCCCCGTTGAAATCACCTCTTCCATTTTGCCAAGAATGAACATCCGCCCCCGCCGCGCTTGCTCAAGCGCCTCGCGCATGATCTGCGGCGTGATGCCGATGACTTTAATATCCATCTGCAACGCGGTGATGCCATCTTTCGTTCCGGCAACTTTAAAATCCATGTCGCCATAGTGATCTTCCGCGCCCGCGATGTCGGTAAGAATGGCGTACTGGTCGCCCTCTTTCACCAATCCCATCGCGACCCCAGCAACCGGAGCCTTCAACGGCACGCCTGCATCCATCAGCGAAAGCGACGCGCCGCACACCGTCGCCATCGACGACGACCCATTCGACTCCAAAATGTCCGACACCACGCGCATCGCGTACGGCCAAGATTCTTCTGAAGGCAGCACGGCCGAAACCGCGCGCTCCGCCAACGCTCCGTGCCCAATCTCGCGCCGCCCGGCCCCGCGCAGGAACGCAACCTCGCCCACGCTGAATGGCGGGAAGTTATAGTGCAGCATGAAGCGCTTTTTGGCCTCGCCCTCGAATCCCTCCAGCCGCTGCATGTCTTCCGAGGTTCCCAGCGTTGTCGTGACCAGCGCCTGCGTCTCACCGCGGGTGAAGATCGCGCTGCCGTGCGTGCGTGGCAGCACTCCCACTTCAATCCAGATTTCCCGAATCTCATCGAATGCCCGTCCATCCGGACGATGATGCTTCTCGATCACTTCCTCGCGGAAAATCCGCTCACGCAGCACTTCAAAATATTGCTTCAGCTTGGCCTGCGCCGCTTCATCTTCGGCCGGAATTTCGCCGACCAGCTTGTCCTTCAGCTCTTTGACCAGCGCATAGCTCTCGCTCTTCGGATGCTTCTTCGTATCCAGCCGTTCGGCCAAGTCGGCGCCAATCTTCGCCTTCAACTGATCGTAGTAAGCCTGGTCGAACTCCGGAGGCGTAACCTGCCGCTTCGGCTTGCCTACCTTGTCGCGCAACTGGTTAATTGCCGCACAAACTCTCTTGATCTCGCCGTGGCCGAACTCGATCGCTTCGACCACAATCTCTTCGCTCACTTCCTTCGCGCCCGACTCGATCATCACGATGCCTTCCGACGTCCCGACCACCATGATGTTCAGCGTGCTCTCACGCATTTCGTCGTAGGTGGGATTAATAACGAAGCTGCCGCCAATCTGTCCCACGCGTACCGCGCCCACCGGCCCGAGAAACGGAATGTCAGAAATCGTCAGCGCGCACGACGCGGCGTTAATGCTCATGACGTCGGGATCGTTATCCGTATCTGCCGACAGCACCAGCGCAATCACCTGCGTTTCGCAGCGAAACCCCTCGGCAAACAGCGGACGAATCGGCCGGTCAATCTGCCGGCTGGTCAGCACTTCGCGCTCACTCATCCGCCCTTCGCGCTTGATGAATCCACCGGGAAATCGCCCTCCGGCGTAAGTGTATTCGCGGTAATCGACGGTGAGGGGAAAGAAGTCGACGCCCTCGCGCGGCTCAGGATTGGCCACCGCCGTAGCCATCACAACGTTATCGCCCATGTGCACCACGGCCGCTCCGTGCGCCTGCTTGGCCAATTTTCCAGTTTCAAATGTGAGATGTTTCCCGCCCGCCAACTCGACGGACACTGTAGTTGCTTCTGGTTTCATATTTCATCCTTCGTAGTTTCAATCGTTATCATCAGAAAATCGTGTGAGTAGAAAATTGGTGCCCCACCCTTCGCGGTTTTCGAAGGGTGGGCTTGGCGGGCACTCCTGCCCGCGAAACCCGGTGAAGAGAACATGCCGCCTGGGTGCCCCGCCTTTCGCCGTTCTTGCGAAAGGTGGGAACACGAATTTGTGAGGGAATCCACATTCATTTCGAGCGGCTGCGAGAGAGTTAGCCTCGGGACCCATCCCGAGTATCCGCACGGTGGAATGGCTCAATGCTCCATCAATTCAAGAGGAAGGTCGAGGGTGCCCCATCCTAACGTCGCCGGAAAATGGCCCATCGTTAACCTCGCACTCTGCGCGACGTTAGGGTGGGGATTTTGACTTCTTTCACACCATTTTCCAAAGAAGGGGCGAAACGGTCTGAAACTCGGAAACAGACCGCTACTTCCGAATCCCCAGTTTCCCAATGACCGTCTTGTATCGCTCGGAATCGTATCTCTTGAGGTAGTCAAGCAAGCGACGCCGCTTGCTGACCAGCATGAGCAGGCCGCGGCGCGAGCCGTGGTCCTTCTGGTGCGTTTTGAAGTGGTCCGTCAACTGCCCGATCCGTTCGCTGATGATGGCGATCTGGACTTCGGGGCTCCCCGTGTCCGTCGCATGCATCTGGTAGCGGTCAATCACGGACTTCTTTTGCTCTCTGGCTAACACTAACCGGTTGCACTCCTGTTCTGTTTTCGATTTATCTTGGTGACAGTACTGAGGTTATCACGCGGAGCGCAAAAGTGTAAAGGAGCTACGGAGCTCTCGTCTGGCGAGGAACCTGCTTTTGCTTCCGTGTGGGGCAGGCATTATGGACTATTTTGTCATCACTGGCCCGCTGACCGACGATGGCAGGTTTTCGGCCACTGAATTGGCTACAATTGTCTCATGGAAGGATACGCTATCGTTGCCTGCATCAGCGTCGATAAGCACTGTGCCGGGTGTATTTCCGGCGGTGTAGCTGACCGTCGCCCTTCCACGGCTGTCGGTTGTGACGGGATTGGCGCTGAACGTACCCCCGGCACCGTTATCGGTGAAAGTTACTGAGATTCCCGATAAGCCATTACCGGCGACGTCGTGCACCTTGGCCACCAAGGGATCCGGCAATGTCGTTCCAACTGTCGCGGTCTGTTCGTTTCCACTTATTCTCTCCACGCCCGTCTCTGGACCCGGCAGCGCCGTTTCCGTAAAGTCTGCGATAGCATAGCCGGATGCAGTCGCAGTCAACCTCCAAGTGCCCGCTGTCTTGGGCAATGTATATGTAGTTGAAACCATCCCATTGGAATCTGTGACGCCGGTTGAGCTTCCGAACGTACCCCCGTCCTCCCCATCGCTGAAAGTCACCGTAACGCCTGGAAAGGGCGTCCCTGTGTACGGATTCACAGCCTGCACCTGAAGCGCGACCGGCAGGGTTGTCTCGATCGTTCCTGATTGCTGACTCCCCGCCACCACGCTCAGCTCCGGAAACAGTCCGTATACCACCAAACTATTCTGTGTTCCGATGAACACCTCTCCGTCGGCGACAATCGGGCTGCCGAAATGCGCAATGGGAGACAGAGTATCCCGGCCATTCAGGGCCTTACCACTGCTGTACAGTTGGGCCAGAGTCACGGCATCCAGCGCGAGCAGATGGGTTCCGTTTATCAGCCACAGAATCCCGTTCGTCGTGCCATTGGCGGTCACCACAGGGTGGGTTGTGTCTCCAATCGTTAGCGAGGTACCAAGGGTCAAAAGGCCGTTATTGAGCCAATAAATTTGAATTTGGGCCGAACCCGTAATGTAAACCGAGCCGTTCCAGACAACCGGGGTGTAGCCCATCGTGGCTACTCGCTGTAGTTCCTGCACAATTTGTGGATCGCTGCCCACGCAGGTCGAGCAAAACTGCCCCATGTTGTCCCGGTTGAGCACGTAAATGGTCCCCTCTTTCCCCAAAGTGATAGCTTCGTTGGGTACAGGGCCATCTTGGGTCGGCAGAATCACGACCGCGTTGTTAATGTCCACGTCATTTTCGGACAAGTACTGCCAATTCCAAGGGGTAAACCAGTCCGCCAGCGACATCTGGCTACCAGTTGCCGGGTTCAGTTTAAAAACGGTGATCGCGAGATCCACTCCCGACACCATGCCCCCCTCGCCGGTGTCGGCGTAAATGTATCCGTCCGAGTCGGCAGACAGGCCAGCCCCCTTTTGCCATACAGAACCAAATCTGCTGCCCGGCTCCAGATCAAATGCATCCAGCTGGGCCGTCGCAGTATTAAACGCCATCACCCAGCCTTGGTCGCCTCCGTTGCAACCAGGCGAGCCAAACCCCGCATAAACGTAACCGTTACTCAGCAGCAGTCCCGGCCGATTCATTTCATGAGTGTCAACAAACGTGTAATCTTGTCCGTTGTAATTGTAGGTAGCCGTAACCGTAACCGGCCAGCCAACCTCTTCCATGCCGGTGGTAACGTCGAGCGCGTGCAGGCGGTGAACGACCCGCTCGTTTTCATAAGTTTCCGCCATCAGATAAATGATGTTCGCCACCGGATCGATTACAGGTGTCGAAATCACTCCCGTTTGCGTCCAACCTACCGTGGGTTTACACCCCTTTACATCGATCGGCACCGGCGTGGCTCCGGCAGGACTATAAGACAAGAGGCTGGTGGTCCACAGAGCGGGCGTACTCCCAGAATTTGCGTCAAACGCGTACACCGTGTCATTCATTGTTGCAACGTAGACGACGTTGTAAACACCAGCCCCAGGAATGGTGACGCCGGGCAAATAAAGTGGATGCCCTACGATGATTTCATCAACAGGCTGCGTAAACAGCTTGCCAAAACTATTGACGTTCACATTGGAGGGTGTCAGTAACACTTCTGTGGTATTCGCTCCCGAGCGAGAATTATCGTAGTGCCAGGTTACGACCGGCGTTTGTCCCCAACAAAATGTTGCAGCCAGTATGCCGAGGATGAGGGACGCCTTCAGAAGGCTCAGGATTCCAAAGAACGCTGATCGGGGAGACGATAGCATGGGCGCACCTCGGTAAGTCTGATGTTATTTCTTCGGGGAGTCGCCGCCGGGACGCGGTTATCGATAGGGGGATTTGGGCCACCCCCCCCGAAAATGGACGCTATTATAACCCGTGCCGATCATCTCGGGAAAAAATTTGTTGGCCCCCGTCACAGCCTGGTTGCGAAAGCGACGAAGAAATGCAGCCATTTCCAAAGCAGGTTCCCTTCTGGGTTCGCCTCACGGCTCTTTCGGAGCGGTTCGGAATGACATCCAGACTGCATGACTCAGCCCCGACGCAACCCTAAACGCAACAACGCCCCACGCAGCCGGGAGTGATGTTGGGTCAACCTGAGATAGCGCATTTCATCAGGAGCGGACTTGGCGCGGATGATCTCGACCAGACGCTCTTTCTCGTCAGCGGTCCAGTGCGGCAGATCCGGAATCAGGGCCAGCACGAGAGACCAGTTTCCGAGCACCTGCTGCTGAACAGGCGCCCAGCGCTCGGCGTCGATTTTCAGCGAGCGGGATACCGCGACGGTGGAAGCATGGCCGATTTTGTTGCTGTCTCCGTCGAAGTCGCGGGCCATGCGGCGGTTGACGAGAAGGCCTATATTGCGCGTGGAGAATGTATCCCAATCGCCGGGCTTAGCCAGACCGGGGCTAAAGCCCGGTTTTTCTGACCGGGCGGTGACGCGGCCCTGAAAGGGTCGCTCTTCCACGGCAGCATCGACCTTCTGCGTTGATGCATCGGCCAGAGAGGGCTTTTCTGGCGTCGGCCATACGTAATAGAACATGTGCGCTTCGGCGAGGCGTTTCAAGATGCGCGGCGGGGTTCGGTATTGCGGGTCTGCAGCAATTCTCTGCTCTTCTCTTTCGCACAACTTCTGCAAGTCGGGACGCCCGGGACGAAAGCCCAGCTTGCGATAAAACCAGAATGCTCCCGACTCGATGGCTTCATCGTTGTTTTGGCCGATCTGGTAGGGATAAATCGAAATGCATGTTGCCCCGGTCAGTGCTCGCAGGCAGCGAAGGGCTTGAGCGTAGATCCAGGCGGTTTCGCCCTGGCGATAGGTGTAGAACGTATTGAAGCCGACCTCGATCCATTCGCACAGGCCGATTGCTTCCACATAGTTAATTGGAACTCCATTCTTGAGCGTGTAGCCGGCGAGGTAGGCGCGCAGGGGAAGACGGCGATCGGGAGGCAATCCCCAGAAATGCATGACTACGCCGCGGCCCGGGTTAGCACGGAGCACGAAACCGGGATCGCTCAACGTAGTGCCGTACAGTTCGCGGTAGCGGACGAGCATGATTTCGCGGATGGCGTTTGTGACCTGCACCCCGGCAGCTTGCGAGAGCTTTTCCAGTTCGAGCGCGGGCTTGGCGAGTTCGTGTGCCAGAGAAACTTCCCTGCGCTCGATCAGAGGACCGTCATGAAAGTAGAAGCGGCGCGGACGCGTCCAGTAGCGCGTGCGCGAGAGCTTCAGATTTTTGAGCTTCCAGCGCACAGGTATTCGCAGCGAGTCATAGAGCTCGGCACGTTGACGTGCCGGCAGCGGCAAACGCGCGAAGCAGCGCAGCAGCCACTTCAGTGGATTCTGCTGGCCTCGTGCAGCATCGAGCCACTTTGACCATGGAATGTTGGCTTCCACATCCGCGTCTTCTTCCAGCAGCGGAATGAAGCGTGGCCAGGTGTTTCCTTGGGCGCGTTCGGCCTGATAGTCCTCTTGATAATCATCCCAGGCGATCTCGCAGTGGCGCGGGATGCGCTTCATGACCCATTGCGCGACGTCGAACGAGAGCGTGTCTTGCATCGTTGTGCCGGCGATGCCGCAGGTATCGAAGTCGTCAAACACAGACATGTCCGCGTGCCGCGCCTGAAGACTAGCGATGCGATGATGAAAAGAGTTGAGCAGATTTTCGACGCGCCGGACTTGCGCGGCAGCATGAGGAAATGCGCGCAGGAAAAGCAGGCACTCATGGAAGCGAATGACATGTCGCGGATCGACGAGTTCGATCTTCGCCATTTGGGCCAGGAGCACCGCAACGCGTGTTGCGTGGCCGGTATCGAAGCGATTCTTTGCGCTCTCCAGTTGGTTGAGAAGCTGATCGGCATCGAGTGGACGGGGCGGCATGGGCGGCGAGATAGTGTAACGCAGTGGAGAAACGCGCGTGGGCCGGAAACCATATTTGGGTGGCCTGAATCTACGGACTGAGACTGCCCTCGGTCGCATGGCAAGGGATCTCCTCGACCCATCGGTCATCGGGCATGAGGTTCCTCGCCCCGCTGGTAAAAGCGCCGCCTTCGGAATGACGCCAAGTTAATAGGAGGAATTCAAATTGGATCACTACCGGACCGGCGAGGCGGAGCGGTCATTCAGCTTCGCGGCCGCCACTTCCGCAACTGCTTCCACGCCTGCACCAACTCCTGTACGGCCCGCGCCGGAGGAAATGTCCGGTCATTAATAATGCGGCAGGCGCGATAGGCCTGCTGATAGAAATCGAGCACAGCGTGCATGCTTAAATGAGACAGGTTGCGCGCCAGCTCGTCCAGATGCTCGCGGCTCAGGATCTCTTCCCGTCGCTCGACCTCGGGCCGCCGCACCATGCCGCCAGCTTAGCATATTCGCTTTTTATTCTCCACAACAACGCGATTTTTCGCAGGTCCCGTGAGCCATGCACTTGACGTAATCCATCGCCACGACCTCTATTGGTAAAAGCATGTCGGGCACGGCCAACTCCCTTCCCACAAATACCAGCGCACAAAGCATCGCCAAGCTCGCCTTCCGCTTCGTGCTAATCATCGGCATCGTCAACTTCTTCGCCGATGTGACCTATGAAGGGGCGCGCAGCATCATTGGACCATTTCTGGGATCGCTGGGCGCGAGTGCCACAATCGTTGGCGTCGTCGCGGGACTCGGCGAAATGGCGGGCTTTGGACTGCGCTCGGTGACCGGTTACTTCGCCGACAAAACCCACAAATATTGGACCTTGGCCTTTGTGGGATACGCGATCAATATGTTCGCCGTGCCGGCGATGGCTTTGGCGGGCAATTGGCCGATGACTGCGGGGCTCGTCATTGCCGAGCGCACTGGCCGCGCAATCCGCAAGCCTGCGATGGACTCCATGCTTTCGCAGGCGGGACACTTCATCGGCCAGGGATGGGTTTTCGGAATAAACGAAGCTCTCGATCAGACCGGCGCCACGCTCGGCCCGCTGATCACAGCCTACGTTTTGTACCGGCACGGCGGATATCGTCACGCATTTGCCGTCTTGCTCATCTCGGCGGTGCTGTGCCTGGTAACGCTCTTTGTTGCGTGGTTTCTGTATCGGCGTCCATATGAATGGCAGGCACGGCCAGCGCGGCAGTTAAGCGGGAAAGGCTTTTCAAAATCCTACTGGCTCTACATGGCTGCAGGCGCACTAATTGCCGCCGGCTTTGCTGATTTTTCTCTGATCGCATTTCATTTCCAGAAGACCGCAACGGTTCCGCAGGGAATGATTCCGGTTTTTTATGCGATCGCCATGGCGACGGGCGCGATCGCTTCGCTGATTTTTGGAAAATTGCTGGACAAGTTCGGTCTGCCGATTCTTTTGCTGGCATTTGGGGTTCCGGCATTCTTCGCGCCGCTGGTGTTTCTGGATGGAATCAGGCCAGCGCTGGCGGGGATGATTCTCTGGGGCCTGGGAATGGGCGCGCAGGATTCCTGCTTAAAGGCGGTATTGGCGAACATCGTGCCGCCGGAGAAACGCGGTACCGCATTTGGAGTCTTCGACACTGGCTTCGGGATCGCGTGGTTTGCTGGTAGCGCGATCATGGGTGCGCTGTATGACAAGTCGATTCCGGCGCTGGTTGCGTTCTCAGTGGTGTCGCAGCTTTTGGCGTTGCCGGTGATGGCGGTGGCGAACAGGCAAAAGGAAAGCTAGCCGAGGGCGCGGCTGGAAGCCGCGCCCTTTCAAAACCATTTATGAGATGAGTCCTAGAAAGTCTTACGAATTTTCAGTTGTAGCGGCACCTTCAGTTTCATCTGCCACGAAGTCAATCAACTGCAGCACGCTCAGGCGCTCGTCTTTCGTGCTCAGACGGAAAGCGACTCCCACGCCATAGCCGGGATGTGAGGCTTTGATCTCTCCGCTGAGGCGCAGCTTTATCTCATGCGTGTGCACAATGATGTCCACCGCCGTGCCGGCGGGAAACGCGAAGGTCATTTCCAGATAGCAGCCGCCCGGACCGAGATCGGTGAGATGGCAATAATTCCGCACACTGCTTCCCCGCTGGTAAACCTCGGCACCGATGCGGCAGGCATATCGCTTCTGCCCGCGCCGGTTGTCGGGGTCGGAGCGCATCCGTGACAGCAGCTTCAATTCGTGCAGCTTCTTTTCGTGCTGCGACACCAGTTCGCTTTTCTCCGGAGATTTCCCGCCTCTGCCCTTTTTCACCGGATGCGACTCGATGGCCACCGAACTTTCGCTCGCGCGGATGGAGTGCTCAACTTCCACCCGCTCGGAAGCCAATCCCTGCGGTGTGTCAGGCAGATTCTTCTGCAGCCAGTCGTGGATAAGTCGGCGGGATGCCTGCGGCACATCCACAAACTGAACTCCGGCGCGGCCGGTCCAATCCTGCCATACGACCATCCCCGAAACGCGCACAGTCTGTTTCTGTCCCGGCAACGGAAATTGAAAATAGATTTTGCTGGTCGGCGGCAGTTTCTTGCCGAAATTTACGGCCATGCCGTCTTCGGCCAGATCGACCAGGGTGGCGCGCTCGCTTTCCGCGCCCGCGTAATCGACGCGCGCGTGCGCATGCACGGCCGCCCGCGCTTTACGCCTTTTGTCGCGGAGCAGCGCGCCTTGCGCAGCGCGCAGGGTGCTCAGCGCCCGTTCGTAAGAGAGCGGCTTGTAGAGCACAAAATTTACGCCCAGAGCAAACATTTCCCGGACGCTCTCCTGCCCCGAAATCACAACCACCGCTATTGAGTTTGCGTTGGCGCGGGACGAGCGGCTCTCCTCGAGCAAAGTCACGATATTGGATTGGGTGGGACAATCGAGCACGATCAGGTCGAAGCGCTCCTGCGCCAGGCGAACAGAAGCGCGCATCGTGTCGGGACAAAGCTCCAACCGGATTGCGAGTTCTCCCAAGACGCGCGACAGTAGCGAGGTCGCTGCCTCCTCGGTGCAGACCAATAAACATGACAGGGTCATAGATGCTGAATCATGGTAGGGGTACAAATGTTTCGCCCACAAGTTACCTTTGTCATTGCCGCGAATATTTCTCAGGCTGCAAGTTTCTATAAGTTCGCCGCCTTCAATCCGGGTGACCTGAGTCACCTCTGCGATTACAAAAGACCAATCGTCTTTCGTTGCACCGAGGTGCTTTGACGCTGTTCAGACCCCCCCTTACGATGAGAATACCCCCCGGTCCGCACGCGCAGATCACGCTTTCCTGCGCGCTGCGGCGGGGCTTTGAGACGATGAATTGAAGTAGTTGTCGCCGGGCCAGCTGACTGACCGGTTAAGCAGGAAAACTCATGGATGTGCGCAAACAGAAGGGCTTCTCGCTGCTGGAATTGATGATCGTCATTGTCATTATCTTGATCATGGCGAGTTTCACGTTCATAGCTCTAATGCCTCAGTTCGAAAACAACGACCTAGACCATGCTTATGACACCGTGCTGTCGGTGCTGCTCCAGTATAGGAACCTGGCCACGATGCAGAGCAACCGCTACATCATCGTTCCCTCGGCTCCGGGAACCCTCACGGTGCAACTCTGGGGTTACTCTCCGCCACCCGCGACATCGCCGGCTCCGGTGACGGTGCGGACTTACACCCTGCCAGCGGACATTCAGTTCGCAGTGCAGACGGGCTTTCCCAGTCCCGGCCCGGATGGCTTCGGCAACGGAGGCAGTGCCATCCTCTTTAACGCTTGCGCGGTAGTCGAGTCCGGTAATCCTTGTCTGATTTTCTACCCGAACGGTTCGGCCCAAGACGACCTGGGCAACTACAACAGCGGGGTTCTCTACCTCACGCGGCCCGGCGGCGGTGTCTACAGTTCGCGGGCGATTGACGTGTTTGGCGCCTCGGGCAGAATCCGGGGCTGGCGCCTGAACAACGTGAGTGGAACCAACACTTGGAAACAACAATGACGATGCAACGCATTTCACGGCGATCGCAACAAAGCGGATTCACGCTGATCGAAACCATGATTGCCATGGCGATCCTGACCATCGGAATCTGCGGGGTGCTCGTGGCTTTTGCGACGGCCTTCGTTGCGACCACGAACTCACAGGAGAATCTGATTGCACGCGAGAAAGCGCTGCAAGCGCTGGAGAGCGTCTACACCGCGCGCAACTCGCAGCAGATCACGTTCGCGCAGATTGCCAATGTCTCGAGCGGCGGCATTTTCACCAGCGGAGCCACGCAGATGCTGTGCGCCGGGCCCGACGGTCTGGTCAACACCAGCGATGACGTCAACTGCCCCGCCAGCGGGCCCTGCGCGGCAGGACCCGAGTGCGTCGTTCTTCCCGGGCCCGACGGCATCCTGGGTACCTCCGATGACGTGGCCATGAGCCTGGCCAATTTCACCCGCCAGATTCAAATCAATTCGGTCCTAGAAGCTGACGGAATCACGCTCAATCCCAATCTGAAGCAGGTCGTCGTGACCATTACTTATTGCGGGGCTTCAGCCTATTCGCTTTGCAACACGTATACCGTGGATGCCCTGATTTCGGCCTTCCACTAAGGTGACTGGTGATGGAGAAGAGGCAAATACAAAACACGGCTGTCGGTTTCACGCTGGTGGAACTGATGATTTCTATGTTCGTAGGCTTGATCGTGCTGGGGGCCGCGGCCAGCCTGTTCGAGGGCAGCATGCGATCCACCATGCTGGTCACGCAGCGGGTCGAAACTCAGCAGAGCATGCGTGCCGCCGTCGATCTCATGGTGCAAGACATCAGCATGGCCGGCGCGGGCTTGCCCACGGGAGGAATCCAGTTGCCCACTGGAACCGGAAACAACGGCCTCTCTAAGTTCGGCTGTGACCAGACCGGGGCCTGCCATGTCGTAAACGACACCTACCCAAGCGGCAACTACATGTATGGCATCGTTCCCGGTTATTTGAACGGTGTGGAAGGCGGCGCCGCGGTCCCGGCCGCACCCTCACCCGCGGTCAACGATAGCGTTACGGTGATCTACGCCGACTATAACTTCCCCCTGTGGGAGTACAACGTCTACTTCGCCAGCAGTACCAGCGGAGCCAATGTCAATCTGTCGGCCAACTCTGCCTACTCTCCGGCGCCACCTGCGATCAACTCGGCGGGGGGAATCAATGTCGGCGACCTGATCATGATCTCGGGTGGCGGGCTCACGGCCGTGGGTGAGGTAACGGGCCTTACAGCGACCACCATGGCTTTTGCCAATCTGGACCCGCTAAACATCAATCAGGATGGCGCTGCCTCAGGCAACCTGAAGGCGATCGCTACTCTCGAAGGAACCACGACCGCTGTCACCGCCTACCGGCTGTTCGCGGTGACCTATTACTTGACAGTGCCCACCGCCGTTGGCCAGACTCCGCGCCTGATGCGCCAGGTCAACGGGCTCACCCCGGTCCCGGTCGCAGATGACATCATCAATCTGCAATTCGCTTTTGACGTTTACAACTCAACAACCAACACGCTCGACTCTAATCAAGCCAACCCCCTCGGCAATAGTGAATCCCCCAACCTGATCCAAAAGACCAACCTCGTGGTGATGGGGCAAAGCATTTGGATGGGGCGCAGCATTTTCGGCGATACGAACTCCCAGAACATGTATCTGGCGACGGACGTGAGCGCGCAAAATATGTCATTTCGCCAGCGTTATTAACGGATCGTAGCGCGCAAAATATGTCATTTCGCCAGCGTTATTAAGGATCGTTCTTAGCGGGCAGGAGACCAAATATGGGACGGGGAAAAAATAACTCACGAGGATTCACGCTGATTGCATCACTTTTGATTCTGGTGCTGTTGTCTGGCGTGGCCGTTGGCCTTCTCTTCATGGTCAGCAATCAATACAAAATGAGCGGCAATGACCTGGAAGCCAATCTGGCCTACTACGGCGCCCAATCCGGCATGGAGAAACTGACGGCCGACCTGTCGGCTCTTTACCAGTCCACGCAGACCCCGTCGAGCACTCAGATCCAGGCATTGACCGGCTATGCTCCGACTTCCTCGATGGTCGGCTCGATGACCTACAACGAGACCATCATCTACAACACGAATGCCAGCGGTGCGCCGACCAGCACCTACAGCACGATCCCTTCGGGCGACGAGCAGGGGCTCTATGCCCTCACCATTCCCATGACCTTGAATGTCATCGCCACGCGTCCCTCGGGCGCTTCGGCCAATATGACGCGGCAGATCGAGGTGGCGCTCATTCCGGTGTTCCAGTTTGGCGTGTTCTGCACCTTTGACTGCGCCTTCATGCCGGGTCCCAATTACAGCTTCGGCGGTCGGGTGCACGCCAACGGGAATGTGTTCATGGGCGGTGCAAGCGACATGGTCTTCGGCGATAAGATCTCTGCCGGTAAACGGATCATCAGGGAATATTTCGAAAATGGCTACGCCGCTTCATCGGGCCTTGGCGGTAATACCTATGTCCCCAAGGCGGCGGGGGGATGCCCCATGCACACGTTTACCGGGCTTTCCTCTTACGCCAATTGTGTGGAACTGTCTGGCGTCGGCACCGTCCCTGGGGACGCGAGTTGGAGCGGCGGGATCCCGCCTGCCGGCACGGCTAACACCAACTTCCCCAGCCTCTCCGCCGGAACCTTCAACGGATATCTCTCGGACACGACCACGGGCGCCGGCGACATTGAGATGAACTTTGTGCAGAATAACTGCAACCAAAACCCCCCGCCCTGCACCGATCCCATTTCCATCATTCGCAAGCCCCTGGCTGGCGAAGGCCTCACAGGCGCTTTGCCCGAAGCCCGTCTGTACAACAAGGCGCAAATCCGGGTGCTGCTGGCGGACACGGTGGCCGATCTGCACCCGGAACGTGGGGCGACCGCGCTCTCTGACGGCCAGGACATTCAGTTCTATAGCAGCGGAAACACGTCCTATACCGTCCCGCTCACCAGCGGTACCGGGACGGAGTACCTGGGCGTGGCTACGGTCGGTTCCAACAGCTGGGTCGCTCCTTATATTAATAACAGCACCTGCACCGGGACGGTTGCGAGTGGCTGGACCAGTTATCCCCTGCTGGGAGAGGTAACGACCTGCGGGCCGCCAGCCAACGGACAGGGCGCGTGGATTCGCGTGGAATACCTGAACAACAGCGGCGCATGGGTTGGAGTTACGACTGAGTGGCTGGGCTTAGGCTTCGGCCGTCAGTTCAACACCCAACTCACCGCCCCTTACGGCTCCTCGTCGGGGACAACAAATGCTATCAACCCGCAGGCCATCCTGCTTCTGCACGAGTTGCGGCCAGGGCTTGCCGCCTCCAGCGCCACCGGCTCGGGCACGAGCGGCAACTGGTATCCCATTAACTTTTACGATACGCGCGAAGGGGAAATGCGCGATACCTCGCAGGCGGCAGAATCCTGCTCGGTCAATGGCATCATGAACGCGACCGAGCTCGACGTCGGCAACCTGGCATTGTGGCTGAAGGGCACCATCGGCAGCAGTGGAGTGAATGTCAACTACACGAACTATAATGGCTACATTTTGTATTTTTCCGACCATCGTGGCTCAATAAGCGACCCGAACGCCTCCAACGGAGGCCAGACCCCGGCGGGGGTGATCAGCGGCGAGTCCGGATTGGAAGACGTGGTCAACTCCTCGTCGGCGACCGGGCTTCCGCCCGACGGCAAGCTGGAGCCCGCCACCTATTACAGTTTTTCCCCCGAAGACGTGGATGAGAACGGCAAGCTCGACAATTGGGGAGAGGTGAATATCGGCTATGGCTTTGGCGTGAATACCAACACCAGTCCCCTGAATTCCTACGTTCGCATCAGCAATTGCGGCCAGAACACGAGCACGAACCCAGCCACCCCGGGCACAGCGGAGGCCAATGCGGTCACCGGGGCGCGGCACGTTCTGAAGCTGGTCGACGGCGGCATGAGCAGCGCGGCGGTAAGCTACCTGCCGATGCTGCCTTCCAGCACCGGTTGCAGCTTTACTTCCAGCGGCTCCGGCTGCGGCGGCTTCACGGTTGCCTCGGAGAATCCGGTGTACGTCCAGGGAAACTACAACAGCAGTTCCGCGGACCCGTGGTGGAGCACCGAGACTAGCGCCACGCCGAGCAACAATACACCGCATGCCGCGGCGTCCATTGTCGCGGACTCGATCACGATATTGTCGAACAGCTGGTCGGACCTAGCGAGCCTTGAGAATCCCACATCCACCAGCGGCCGTACCGTTGGTAGTTCGGGGGAGACGTACTACCGGTTTGCCGTGGCGGCCGGTAGCAACATCGCCTTCCCGCTCAACGGGACCCCGATCAGCATAACGAACGGCGGATGGACTATTGGAACCGATGGTGGCGAAATCGAGTTCCTGCGCTACGTGGAAGACTGGAGTGCCACAACCATCAACTATCTCGGCTCCATCGCCAACTTGTGGCACTCGGAGTACGACACCGGTACTTACAAGTGCTGCACCACGGTTTACGACCCGGGCACCCGTAACTACGACTTCGACTCTCTGTTTCTGAACCCGGCCAATCTGCCCCCGGGCACGCCCACGTTGCAGGATATCGACAACCTCAGCTACCACCAGAACTTTACCCCGCAGTAAGTCACAACCAGGTATACCAGCCCCGGGCCCACATGGACCGGGGTTTATTTTTTGGCATTGCGCTGGCCCGGCTTCTTCCGTTAGAAGATGGGGTGGGGTCCGCTGGCCGCTGCTGTTGGCAAAGATCACAGTGGGTTGTGACCAGTGCCGTGGATTCAGCCCGCGATAGGTGTTTTACTGAAGTCGGGTTTTCTTGAGCCGCCAACAGGGAGAGTTTGTGTATGGGTATACGAACGTGGTCAAGATCTGAAGTTGAGCACGGACGAAACATTCTGAACTCAGGATTGCAGGGAGTCCGTTCGGGGCGGGAGGCATTTCTGAAGGGTGCGCCGCTAAGCCAGTTCCTTGCCGCGTCCACCCGCTCGGCGTGCCCACCAGCGGCGCTGGGGTTGTTCCTCGGCCTGCTCGCTGGCCGTTCAGGAAAAAACAAATCGCTGGGACGATCACTCGCGTTCGGGCTTCTTGGTGGGGCAGTCGGATTTGGGACGGCCGTTGCCTGGAAAAGCCGCGGCCTGACAACCAGCGCTGTCCGCGGCGCCGCGCACAGCATTCACGTCGTGCGCGACGAGCGCTGGATGAAAAAACACTTCATCGCTTACGCGTAAGGAAGCGCGCCAGCATAGGCCACGTAGGGACAGCGGCCTCGGCTGTCCGCCCCACCGCAGGCGGTAATAGTTCATCCGAAAAAGAAGACTGGCATTGCATCTGCGCGCCTGCTCCACGACAATGCAGGCATGTCCGTTCGTGCCATCTTCTGGGACGTTGGCGGCGTGCTTCTCTCTAACGCCTGGGACCATGCGGAGCGCGCCCGCGCATTAGAACATTTTCATCTCGATCCGCAGGAGTTTCATGCCCGGCACGAGATGCTGGTTTCCTCTTTCGAGCGGGGAAAAATTTCGCTGGACGAATATCTGAACGGCACGATTTTCTATCGTGAGAGGCCGTTCACCCGCGACCAGTTTCGCGATTACATGTTTTCCCTATCGCAGCCCAAACCTGATGTTCTCGCCTTCGCCCGCTCGCTTGCCGCTTCCGGTAAATATTTCATGGCCACAATCAATAATGAATCGATGGAGCTGAATCTGCACCGCATTGAAAAGTTCGGGCTGCGGGAAATTTTTCGGCTCTTTGTCAGCTCCTGTTTCGTCGGCCTGCGCAAACCGGAGAGCGGAATTTACCGGCTGGCGATCGACATCACGCAGATTCCTCCCCGCGAGTGCTGCTTCATTGACGACCGCGCGCTGAACCTGGAATGCGCCGCAGCATTGGGCATGCGAACGATTCAGATGGAGTCGCTAGAGCAGTTGCAAAGGGAACTGGCGAATATAGAAATACCAAGCTGACGGCTTAATCAATGTCATCCCGAAGGCGGCGACAGCCGCGAGAGGGACCTTACGTCGGTTGGGACCGTTCGTGCAGCAGACGGGAACGCTCCGCCGCGCGAGGGGAGAGCATTCCTTTCGGCGCCGATGCTGATTGACGCGCAAAATACGGTTCCTCCGAGAGCAGACGCTCTCGTCGGAATGACATCCTGCGCTCTTTTTAGCTTTTCTCCGTGTCTCTGCGACTCTGTGGTGAAAAGCGGAGCGGCTTATTTGCGCGGCTTGGAGGCTGGAATTACCGCTTTCTGGAAGTCCGACTCAGCGCCCGAGAGCGTCAGGTCGCTCGACCAGCACTCGGAGGCGAGCTTCCAGTCCCCACTGCTTTGGCGGGCAAAGACCCAGAGATATTTGCCGCGCTCCTCGCGGCGTTTGCCGACACTTCCCGGAACCAGCGCGCTGTAGCGGCCGATCTCGTGTGCCAGATCTCCGACGACTTCCACGCGCAAGGGATCAAGCGCCACTTCACCTAGACCGGCTTCGAGAGCCCCGTGAAAGAACTCACGCAACGCCATGGTTCCGCGAATGGGAGGCAGATTCGAGCGCAACACCATTGCATCCGGCGAATAGAGTTCGATCAGCTCATCAAGCTGGCGCGTGTTGCAGGCAAGGACCCATTCCTGCGTCAGCCGCCGCACAGAAGCTTCGCTGCGGCTCATGGGCTCGCCTTTTGCGGCCGCGGCCATTCTCAAGCGGTCCGCTTCGCGCAGGCTTTCGGGACTGCTGACCCGCGGAGGAGCAGGCATGATTTCCTGCCCACTTTGAAAATAATGGTGATGGTAATGATGATGATAGTGATGCGTGGCGGAAGCAGAATTGGCAGGATGAACCTCCTGCACCGGAATCGGCGGAGCGGGTCGATTCTCTTGGCGATCGTCTTTGGCCAGAGCAGCAGACAAATCCGACACAGAATCTAAAGACGGCATCCCTTCGATGTCCAACCTTTGTCCGCAAGCGCCGCAGAAGTTGTTGCTTTCACGATTGTGGTGTCCGCAGACAGCGCAAATGCCGGCAGAGTCGGCTACGGCATGCTCCACGGCCGATTCCGAATCCGCCTCCATGGTAAGTTGCCGCATGGCTTGGAGAGCGGCGGCGATGGCCTCCTGATTAGGCTTGGGACGCCGCATTTCGGGATAAAGCCGCTGATAGATCTCAGCCAGCGCGGGATTGTGCGGGCCAACGGAGGGAACGGCCTCCGGCTCCTGCATCGGAGTTGAAAGGCCTGGTTTCTTGTCCTTGTCTACCATTTTTTCTGCGAGTGGCGATGCGGCCATTCTAGCAGCCGCGATGATCATTGCGCTTTATGCGCGACTCAGCGCCGGGAAAACTCGATCTTGCCTTCCGATTCTGTGGGCACTCCATTGCACATTGCAGGACGATAGCGCCACGTGCGCACGGCCCTCAGCACGTTGCGATCGCCGGCAGCGCCGGCACTCTGAAGGATCAGCGGGCTATGCACTCTTCCATCCGCGCCAATGATGAAGCTGACCTTAATGTCCTGCCCAAATCCGAAGGGCACAGGCAGCGGATCGGGTGTGGCCAGCGCCTGGGGTGGTCGGGAATCTTCGCAACGCGAGCGCGCGCTTACGTGAGGAACCTCGCTGAACTCGGCGCGGCGGTGAGGGCCCTTCCACACTCGATGCTCCCGATCGGCGAGCGCAGATTGACGCTGTTGAGGAAGGGCAATCTGCACTGTCGCGGCGCACTGGGCTGCTAACCCGAGAAGCGCGATGCAAGGCCAGAACCGGAGCATTTAGGAGCAAGACCTCTGATTAACCGCTCTCTGCTTATTAACCGATCTCTGCGCGGTACAGCTTCCACAGAGCTAAACGGTTGTTATTGGCAACTTTCGGGCCACGCATTCGCCGGAATAAGCACACTGTTATCAGTCGGTTCAGGAAAACTGCCATTGTTTAGTCGAAGCCGATGTGAAGGCGATTGCATATTTGCTGCGGCAATGTTCGGATTGCACTTCAGCGGGTTTGGGCATTTCCGGCGGAGGCGGGCCGAATCGTCAACAAAGTGATTTCCGGAGGGCAGTTCAAGCGCATAGGTACTCCGATCGTGCCCAGACCGGCATTCGTGTAGAGAGTGAGTGGACCGACGCGATAGGTTCCCCAGTAATATTTCCGGGCCAACCTGGGAAGGTAAAGCGGGGGCAAGAATGGAAGCCGAATCTGACCTCCGTGAGAATGCCCTGAAAGTTGCAGATCGACGGGATATTTCGATACTACATCAGCATAATCTGGCTCGTGGGCGAGCAGAATCACGGCTTCGTCAGAAGGAATGCCCTGCAGAGTCTTAGGCAGATCAGCCGAATGGCCGAGCACATCGTTCACGCCGGCGATCCAGACGCGGGCGCCATCGCGCTCGATGGGGTGGGCCCGATTGGCCAGCACCTGAATGTTCTGGGCCTGGAGTGCGTGAGCGACGCGCTTGGGGTCGGTGTCTTCATCATGATTGCCCAGCACGGCCCAAAGGCCCATCGGGGCGGCCATTTGCGACAGCAAGCGGGCGCAGGGTTCGGCCGCCGAGGCTCCCTGCGCGTGATTGCCGAATATAGGCAGCGTGACGTAATCCCCCGCGAGCACAATCAAGTCAGGACGCAGGCCATTGACCATCGGTGTCGCGGCATGCAAAGGATGACAGGAAAAAATGGGATCGTAGTGGAAGTCGCTGAGTAACGCGATAGTGAAGCCATTCAGCCGTTGCGGCCAGCGGGAGAGAAAGAATTCGCGGCGGACAATGCGGGGACGGTTGGGCTCGAGCAGAACCGAATCGCCGGCCAGTGCAGCCACACTCGCGGCAGCGGTTCCAGCAAGAAAGCGGCGTCTGGTCGTGGAGATGGGTGACAAAAGGATAGGAGGCTCAAGCCGATGAATTCAGGATTTGTCTACGCTTCCAGAATAAACGACGACGAGAGATTTCGCCTGTCCCGTGCCTTGGGCGTTTTTAGAAGCTGAATGTGGCTTGCAGGTCAATACGGCGGTTCGCCGGAGAGTTGTTGAACGGCCCGGTAGTCAGCCCGTTCGGGACATCGAAGAAACTGGATCCCAGAATGCCGCTTGGATTCGCCAGGTTTACCTTGTTAAAAATGTTCCGTACCGAAGCGCCAATGGTGAAATTGTAACGGCGGTCGGAAGTACTACCGAGGCCCACGGGGCCACCGCCTCCGAAAAGCGGCCCGCCGCGTCCACCACCGCCGCCGCGCCCACCGCCTCCGGGGCCGCCGCCCTGACTTTGATTGCCAGCACCTTTGCCCACACGTGGGCCGAAGCCGAAGCTCTTGGTCAGGCGGAGATTCAGGGTCGCGTGCGCAGGGCCGGAGCCGTAGTTGATGGGGACAATTTTTTCTCCTGGAACTGCCGGATTTGCCGGATTGGCGTCGAAGGTTCCCAGCGGCGTGCAGTAGATCGCGCCGTGGGGGGGCGTTCCGTTCGGGCATGTCGCGGGAGATACGAACCCCGGGCGATCATTGAAGATCGAATCGTTATTGAGATCATTGGTGGTGGTGATGTTAAAAGGTGAACCCGACCAGACCACCACAAACGGGCTAAGCCGAAAGTTCATCGGCAGTGCCACGGATCCTCCCATGAACGCGCGATTTCGCAGGTCAAACGATGCTCGGCCGTAATCCTGACTGATGTTGTACGAGTTCGAGGGGAAGCTGGAAACCCCGGAGGTATCGCTGTTGGCGTAGTTCAACACGTAGTATCCAAACAACTGGAGCTTCGTGCCGACACGCACGTTTGTGTTGGCAATCAGCTGGTTCTGCCGGAAAACCGCCTCGGAAACGTACTGATACAGATTGCCCTCGTTCGGGTTCGGCCGCACGGTGCTCCCCGGTGTGCCGGGATAAGGCGCATTAGCGTTAATCGTGAGGAGTTGATCGAAGCCGCGGGAATTTAAGTAGGTGACATTCAAGGTTGCCGTCTTCGTGAGCTGGCGCTCTACGCTCACCGCCGTCTGAAGCGTGTAGGGTGCGTGCAGGCGCGGGCTGATTTGATAAATGGCCGGCGTGACCGGAGCTGTGCTTCCCGTGCAGGTAGAAAAATCGGTAAGCGATGTACACACGGGATTGTCGATCACAAATTGCCTCTGTGTCACGCCATTTACCAGCTGCGCCTGCAGGATTTGGGCCTCCTGAAAGCGGTCATAGAAAATACCAAACCCGCCGCGCAACACGACTTTCGGAGGCGCGGATTTGCCGCCCACACCCCAGGCAAAACCCAGCCGCGGCGCCCAATCTGCGTGGTCCTGAATGTCATTCTGCGTCTCAAAGCGCAGACCGTAGCTAAGCGTGATGTTCGAACGCAATTTCCAATCGTCCTGATAGTAAAGTCCGAGGTCGTAATTGGTAACGATCACCGAGGGCGTCCCTGCTGTGTAGGTGAGTTGCGTCGCGATCGGCGTATTCGGGATGATTCCCGTTTGCTGCGCCGTGTAGTAGGTCGAATACGGAATTGGACAAGGTTGCGTGTTGCACGGCAGCGAGGTGTTTAGCGATGAAAACGTAAATGTCCCATTGAAGCCCGAGGTCGTCGTGTTGGCGTCTCTGATCCCGCGCACTCGCGCGCCGAATTTCACGGTGTGATTGCCGTGAATCACCGATGTGTAGTTCTGCAATTCGTAGTGATCCTGATGATCGATGACATCGCCCTGGCTGTTGCCGCCACCGCCGAATGCCCCCAGCACGTTCAGAGTTGGGCTTGAATTCTGGGCGTACTGGTTCGAAAGATCGCGCAGATACTGAAAGCGCAACTCGTTAACAATCTTCGTCCCGATCACCTGCGTGTCGGTAATTTGCAGAGTGTGCTCGGTTGATGCGGAGCTGTACGCTTGCGACGATAAATTGAACTGACCGATTCCATTATCGCTCTCGGTATCGCGATAATACTGATAGCGCGCCGTCAGGGTATTGTTTTTGGTGAGCTGGTAATCGATTCTCGGTGTGATGTTGGTTCGCAGCCTGCGATTGGGCACCCCCTCAATGACGGGTGTCTCGACTGGGGCAGTCGGAGAACCGCTCAGAATAGTCGCATTCACCGCCGAGAGGTCGTTGATCGTCCGGTGCTGTGCATCGACATAGAAGGACGCGTTCTTACTGATCGCCCCGCCGATGTTCCCACTGAACTGGGTTATGTCATAGCCGGGCTGGTTCGGACCGCCAAACGGATTCGGCGAATTGAATGCCGAGTCATTGCCGCTGGCGAAGACCTGGCCGTGAAATTTGTCGGTGCCCGGCTTGGTGAAGATCTCGATGCGCCCATAGCCCAGCTTGTCGTATTCGGAGGAAAAGGGATTCTGGTTGATGCGAATTTCGCGAATGGATTCTTTGGGCGGAAGCTGGCCGGCAGAAAAGCCGTCGATATAAAGTTGTCCGCCGTTGGGGCCGGCGGATGGTCCAGCCAGCGCCTGTAAATCTGTCAGCAGTTCGTCGGGATCGTCCGGCAGAGCTTCCAGTTCCTTTCCCGAAATCGTGATCGCACCGGCATTGTTCTCCGGATTGACGTCGACTATAGGGGCAGTATCAGATACCTGGATCTTTTCCTGCTCTACTTCAATCGCCATGGACACATTCAGGCGCAACGGTTGATCTGCCATGACCACCTTGTCGTTTTCATAGACAGAGAATCCGGGAGCAGTGACGGTGAGTGAATACTGCCCGGGAGCCAGGGCGTTGAACTCGTACGCACCCTGACCGTTCGTCTTGGTTGTAACCGGAGATGCGGAAACAGACGGGGGCGTCAAAATTACGTCGGCATTGGCCATGGCGGCGCCGGAGGGATCGGTAACGGTTCCGCGCAGCGCACCCTTATTGGCTGCGTTCTGTGGGGGGGAAGTCTGCGAGAAAGTCAAAACAGAGCAGAGCTGCAAAAACAGCAACATGAGAACAACAGAGAAATAAGTATGTACTTTCATTGATGGTTCTTTCACTAAGAGAGAACTGTTCCCCATGAATTCAAACAGCCTAAAAACTGAGATCACGGTCCAGCATCCCCCGCCGGCATACTTAAGCTCCACGGCGTCAGAATCCCGGCAGCACTGGCGCTGGGAGCAGCTTGTAATATAGGTTCCACGCCTGTTAGCAGAGTTACTACACTGCCAGTTCCAGCCGTACCTTCGGTTGCGAGAACCACGACCGCATCGCCCTTGTGCAGGTCGTTCAGCGACAGTGGCGGCAATCGGTTCAGCATCTGCTGCAAATCAGGCGCACCGTTGCCCGAGCGTCTGAAACCGCCGTTTTCTCCCTGTGCGCTTGTTGCCGTAGCCGGAGCCGCTGCCGCAGGTTGGCCGGCGCTTGGTGCATTCCCAGATCCCGGCGTCGCAGCCCCCACCCCACGCTTCAGACGCATTGCTATACGTTGCGCCATCTCGGCAGGTAGCTGATGAAGCTGCGAGTCCTGCGTAACCTTCACCGTGAGCAACTTTTTTGACAACAAATCCTGAACGCTCACTGTCGAGGAACTTGCAGCAACAGAGTTCACGGTTCCCGCGATGTTGCGGAATGTACCCGAAACGATTTCTTCGGCGTTGAAGTCATTTCCATCTGCACCGCGATCGCCGCGCGCGCGCACCTGATCGCCGGGATGAATCGCAGAGAGCGTGCTGGGTTTGGCGTCATCGAATTTCACGGAATCGGGAGCATAACGGCGAATTACCGTGTTCGCCGCCGCGTGAATGACAACATCTTTCTTCACCCCGAAACTGCCCACCGAAACAGTAACTGTTCCTGCCGATGGATCGACCGAACTAACAATTCCGCCGGTGCCGCGTTTCTGCCAGTCCTGGAGCTCCTGTTCGTGCTTGGCTTCCAGGTCGGAAAGCTTCATCGCAACGATTGTCGAAGCAAGAATCGAGCCGTTATCTGCGATCTTGCCCCCGACCAGGATGCGGTCGCCAACTTGAAGATCCTGCAACTGGATCGGCGTAGCATTTTTGAGATCTTTCTCGCCAGGTGCGGTGCGGAGAATGCGCGAATTCGGTTGAACCGTAACGTTTACGTTGGAGCCCGAATCGGGCGTGAGGATGATGATATTCCCGTTGATTGCGTTGACGGCGCCAATGCGGCGAGTTATAGAACCGGGAGCGTCGGACTGCGCGGTCTGTGGACCTGCCTGCAGTGCAGGGCACGACCCAATGTAACAAACCATCGCGAGCACCAGGGAAACTGCACAGAGGAGTGATCGCCGGACCGCTTCAGGCATACGCTTGCAAGCTCTCGATTGGGACACATACCAATGTACATCGCGCGCACACGCGGAAGCCGCGGTTTTACAAAGTTTTACTTCTCAGACAAGACAAAAAGGAAAACACAGGGAAGACGGGGTAAGACCTATTCCGCGATCAGCAGGTTTTCGGCGAAGGGCCACTCGCGGTCGATCCACTGCGCTTCACAGCGAAAGCCTGCGCTGCGAGCCATAACGAAGATTTCTTCGGCCGAATACTTGTGGCTGCTTTCCGTCCAGATGGTTTCGCCATCTTCAAATTCGACCGAAAGTTCGGCCGCAGGAATATTCACCGTCTGGCGGCATGTGGAACGGAGATGCATTTCCACGCTGCGGTCGACGTGGTTGATGCGCGCCTCATGTTTGAATTGAGCCAAATTGAAGTCGCCATCGAGCTGGCGATTGATACGCGCGAGCAGGTTCAGATTGAACGCGGCGGTCACTCCGAGTTCGTCGTCATAGGCGGCGAGCAGTTGCACGCCCGGCTTTTCCAGATCCGTACCGAGCAGAAGAGAATCCCCCGGCTGAAGAATGCGGCGAACTTCAGCCAGAAACTGAATGCCTGCAGGACGGTCGAAATTGCCGATGGTACTGCCGAGAAAGAGCACGAGAAGATGCTGTCCGTTTTTGCGCTGAGCGGCGACTTCAAGAAGACCATCGAGATATTCGCGCTCGAAGCCGAGAATGCTGATGGAGTCGATGTCGCTCAGCTCACGCTCACACATGACCAGCGCTGAGCGGGAAATTTCGATGGGATAGTAGCGCGTGCGCTGGCGGCGGCACAACGCTTCGAGAATGTGGCGGGTCTTGCGTCCGCTGCCGCTGCCAAGCTCGGCGACGGAAACGGGCGTAACCAGGCGCTCGACAATGTCGTGGCTATGACGGCGCAGCAGGCGTTCATCGGCACGCGTGAGGCCGTACTCCGGAAGATGGCTGATGACCTCGAAAAGCGCGGAGCCTACGTCGTCGTAGAGATATTTCGATAGCAGTTCCTTCTGCAACGGTTCCGTCAGCCCGGCGCGCACGTCGGCGGCAAATTCATAAGTTGTATTTGGGGTAATGGCGTGAACCAGCATAATGACTCTCCTTACTTCTCGACCGCTCACCTGCGAGCGGCCGTGCTACGTTTAGCGGCTCACGCAGCGAAATCCCGTGTACGCGTACTGATAGTGCGCTTGAAACCAGTTGCGGAAGCTGCGGCGCAACATGCATGCGGCGGTGCGCGGCGATCCGCCTCTCAGGACGAAGTGTTTGCCGTCGAAAAAATCTGCTGAGTACCCACGATAGAACGGGAATGGCTCAAATCCGGGGAACGGGCCGAATTCGGTTGAGGTCCACTCCCAGCCATTGCCCAACATTCCTTGGACTCCGAAAGCGCTCTGCGATTGCGGAAACGCGTTTACAGACGCAGGGCTCCAGCGCGCAAAATCGAAATCTCCCAACGCTGCGTTGGGAGATTGTTCTCCCCAGGGATAAGTTCGTTCTTTGCCATTCGGAGTTCCATATGCCGCGCGCTGCCACTCAGCTTCCGTTGGCAGTGACTTCGCTGCCCAACGCGCATGAGCTTTGGCCTCGGCGTGGCTGACGTAGACCGGCCAATCGAGCGGCAACGGAATTTCGTCGAACATCGTGCGATACAGCCAGCGATTGCCCTCAGGTTTCCAGAACACCGGATGTGAGATTCCCTGCTGCGATTTCCAGTTCCAATCTGCTTCGCTGCCGTCGTCGCCAGTCCAGAAGCCGCGAGTTTCATATCCACCGGCATGGATGAACTCGAGAAATTGCCGGTTCGTCACCATGTATTGATCGATGGCGAATGCGGGCACATGAACGGTGTGCTCTTCAAATTCGTTGTCCCAGCCAAATGCAGCGCTGGCGTGCGAGAGGCCAAGCGTAACTTCGCCAGCGGGAATTTCGACGCTGCGGGGAACAATAGGCGGAGCGGCAGGATCGCGCGGCTCAGACTGCCGCCGTTTTCGATTGAGAGGCAACTGGTGGAACATGTAGGCCAGCGTTTCCGCGTGCATCAGCCGATGCTCGATCGCGACGTTCAAATAAGTGGCGAGAGAAAAACCGTCGCTCTCATGAGTGCGAGAATCAGATGGGGTGTCGGTCAGTTTGTCATCGAGAGCAGACCTGACTTTTGTGACGTACTCCTGCACAGCTACGATGGAAGGCCAGTCGCCGGGCTGGTCCGTGGGCAAGCCGCCGCCGACCGGATCGATTCCGAACGCAAACAGCCGGTCAAACTCGGGATGGAAACTCTTTAGTCCCAAAACCCGCTCGTGAAGAAGGTTCCAATCGAACGCTTCGAGGTGGCCAATATAGAAAATGATGCGATGCCGCTCGGGAATGGGCCGTTCATACAGAGAATCGGAGTTAACAATTGCGAACAGATCGTCGGTTTGCTGGCGGGCACGAGAGATTTGCTGAAGCAGATCGTGAGAAGTGGCGGAGTCGCTGGCAATGGCTGGCATCGGTCCTCCAAATTTCGTGAGCGGGCAGAAACTAGCGGGTGCCAAAAAGCTGGAAAACGGCAAAATTCATCAGGATTCTATGCATTCGTATTACTCGCGGTATAGGGTGATATACCTAACAGGAAATACTTCTAACAGCCCCAGCCCCCCACAGACTGGAGCAAAGTCTTAGATGTCGAGGAGTGCCCTAGGGTCGCATGGAAACAGAGTCTATGGAATTAAGCCCTTTTGCCGCAAGAACTGCCGTGCGACATCTTTCACGTCTCGACGCTGTCCATCCAGAGCGTAGTTCAGTTGTTCCATTTCGCGATCGGAAATTTTGCCGCCTAACTCGGCCAGCACTGCAGCAACTTCAGGATGTTGCTGCAGCGTTTGTTGGCGTATGACCATCACCGCCTCATAGGGCGGGAAGTAATGACGGTCATCCTCGAGCATGAAAAAATCAAAGGCAGGAATCAGTCCGTCGGTGGCGTTGCCGGCCGCCATATCAATCTGATGATTTTTCAATGCTGGCGCGAGAAGCCCGAGATCCATAACACGCGGCGGTTCGGCAAAGTGCAAACCGTAAGTAGCCGCGAGCCCGGCGTAGCCGTCGGGACGCTCCATGAACTCATAACCGAACCCCGCGCGCCATCGCGGAGTAAACGCGGCCGCTTGCGACAGAGTTTTCAGATTCAAACGGCGCGCATCGTCACCCCTAATTTCCATCGCAAAAGTATTATTGAAGCCAAAAGGAGGGCCGAGCGTGAGGCCCAGTTTGGTTTCATATTCTGTCTTCACGCCCCGGTAGACGTCATCTTTATCGCCTCCCACCTTCTCCTTGAGGATGGCCGCCAAGGCCGTGCCGGTATATTCGGGATAGAGATCTATGCGTCCTGCCAATATTGCCTGCTGACAAATATAGGTTCCGGCGAGATAGAAGCGGCGCTCCACCTTTAAGTGCGTTCTCGATTCAATCTGCTGAGCGACCAGTTCCGCTAGGATCATGGATTCGGTAAAGTTCTTGGAACCGATTACGATTCGATTGGAGTGGGACGGAGCGCAGGAGGAGACGAGCAACGAGGAAAGAATGAGACTGCTGATGACGAATTTGAAAAAAAAGTTTGCATGCGGAGAACCATGCCGGGGCTGAAGCCCGAAATCTTCTTGGAGCCTTTCGCGGCCCTGGAGGGCCGCGCTTCCACGGTCGTACTGAGGCTCAGGACTTTTCTGGAAACCTGTGACGCGCATCAAAGAAGTCCTGACCAAAGAAGTTCTGACCAATCTTCGCCCCGCTGTCTCATCTTGGCCGCAGACGCCTCTCCAGCCAACCGAGAGTGAAATCGGCCGCCAACGCCAGAAGTGCCGCGGGAATCGCGCCAGCGAGAATAAGCTGATTATTTACCATCGCGAGTCCGCGGAAGATGAACTCGCCCAATCCGCCCGCGCCGATGGCCGCGGCAATGGTCGCAAGTCCTACAGAGACCACGACCGCAATGCGTACTCCGGAAAAAATGACACTCAAAGCCAGCGGCAGTTCGACGTGAAACAGTAATTGACTTTCAGTCATCCCCATGCCGCGTGCTGCTTCAACCACCGCCGGATCGACGCTGCGGATTCCAGTGAACGTGTTGCGAATCACAGGCAGTAACGCGTAGAGAGTAAGCGCGAGAATGGCGATGCGGTCGGCGCGCTCTCCAAGCCACGGAATCGGCAGCAAGAAACCAAAAAGAGCGAGGCTGGGAATTGTCTGAATCAAATTGGCCGTTCCCAGCACAGGCTTGTTCCAGATTGGCCGGCGCGCGCTGAGAATGCCCATCGGGACTCCGATCAGAACGGCAAACAGGGTGGAGATTCCCACCAGCCAGAGGTGCTCGAGCGTGAGTTCGAAAACCTGGTCCTGATTTTGCGAAAGAAAGTGAAAGAGGTTCATGGCGCGCCTCCATGCGCGGCGGTTCGGCTATCGGCGAAAGCCTGCACGTAAGCGGCGGCGAGGGGATCGGCGGAGCACAGAAATTCCTGCGGAGTGAGAACCAGAACCAGGCGCCCCGCTTCCAGCAGCGCGATGCGCGAGCCCAGACGCAAGGCCTCACGCAGATCGTGCGTCACGAAAACTACAGTCTTGTGCAGCCGCTGCTGCAGAGAAAGAAACTCGTGCTGCAACTGGGCGCGGGTGAGGGCATCGAGCGCACCGAAAGGTTCATCCATCAGCAGGATTGGTGGGTCAGCAGCCAGTGCCCGAGCTACTCCGACGCGCTGTCGCTGTCCGCCTGAAAGTTGATGAGGATAGCGCGAGCCGACGGCTGGCTCGAGTTCCACCAGTTGCAACAATTCGAGAACGCGCTGGTGGATTCGTTCAGCATCCCATCCTTCGAGACGAGGAACCAGTCCAATATTTTTTTCTACGGTGTAGTGCGGAAACAGTCCGGTTTCCTGGATCACATATCCGATGCCACGGCGCAAGCGAATGATGTCGCTGTTGCGCGTCGGTACGCCGTTGACCAGAACTTCCCCGCTGGTTGGAGTCGCCAGGTGATTGATCAGCTTTAATGCAGTGGTTTTTCCGGAGCCGCTGCGCCCCAGCAGCACGAGGGTCTCTCCCACAGCCACTTGCAGGTTCAAGCGCGAAAAAAGCGGATGACCGTTCGGCAGGTTGTAGGAGACATCGCGGAATTCAATGACCGGCCCGCCACTGGAAGTCTGTTCCATGTTGCTCGATCTGATATTCGCCAAGCATATCGGAGATCCGTGTCAGCAGGCGCGAAACGTTAGGCAAGAACTAACCGGCATCCAGAGAGTAATAGACGGCCGATTCTGCCCCATCTACGATCTCAAATGGATAGTTGTGCAAACTTCCGCCAGGTATGGGTGTGTTTGTTTTACGCAAATCCGTTGCATGGTCGGTGCTGATTCTGTGGCCGCTCTCACTTGCGGCGCAGGACAAGGCTTCCGCCATCCTGCACAGCGACCGTGGAGTGTTTGTCAACGGCGCTGAGGTGGCAGGCTCCAGTCCGATTTTTCCCGGGGACCTTATAGAAACCCGTCCGGAATTCGTGGCCAACCTGGATGCTGAGGGAACGTCAGTGCTGATTCAGCCGGAATCGATCATTAAGTTTGAGGGGACATTTCTGGATTTGGAGCATGGCGGGGTTTCGGTTGGGACATCGACTGCCATGAGCGTGCACGTGAAGTGCATCCGGGTAGATCCGGTGTCGAATGAGCGAACGCAGTACGATGTCACCGACAGGGTTGGCGTGGTGCACGTCTCCGCGCACAAGAAAGACGTCATCATTACGCGAGGCGGGTTGGCGACAAAAATAGCGCAAACTGGCAAGGCATCGGAATCGGCGACCGTGCATGAAGGAGAGGAAGCCACGCGCGAAGAGTCCATCGCCTGTGGCGCGCCCCCGCCGCAGAGTGCTGGCAGCAGCCTGAACCCGAAGTGGATCGAGATCGGCGGCGGCGCAGCCGGAGGCGTCGCAATTCTCTGCATCTTGCTCTGCCGGGGTTCGTCCCCCAGTTCCACGCCCGTAAGTCCTTCGCAACCGTAAATCCCACACCGGCCGGGACGCTACTGTGGAACATGCCATTTCGGGAGCCGTAAAGGCACTCTTTCGATGCTGCGAGAAAAAATTGTATGACCCTTAAACGCTCGACAAGTCAAGGTCTTCGATGGGGGCCCCGGGCAGAGTCGAACTGCCGACCAACGGTTTAGGAAACCGCTGCTCTATCCAGCTGAGCTACGGGGCCGCTGCGACCCAACCCATTATCTCACGTGAATTTACCGGGCCACCGGCTCGGCAAAATTCTCTTTCCACAACCTGCATTAGCGTAGGATAAAAGCCGCTTGCACCTGCACCTCGCGACTCCAGGCATTTCACGATGAAGGTGATGATTGTGGTTGGCGCGCGGCCGAACTTCATGAAGGCGGCGCCCATCCTTCGTGCCATCAGCGCAAACCAGCAAGCTGAGGATGCGATTGCCCCAATGCTGGTGCACACCGGTCAACACTACGATGTCACCATGTCGGACGCGTTTTTCAAAGATCTGAATCTCCCCGAGCCCGATGTGTATCTTGGCGTTGCATCGGGCTCGCATGCCACCCAGACCGCGGAGATCATGCGGAAATTTGAAGCCGTTCTCGAGGCCGAACGCCCGGAGATTGTCGTCGTCGTTGGAGATGTCAATTCAACTCTTGCATGCGCCCTGGTGACCGCCAAGATCTCATTCGACTCAAGCGGCAGGCGCCCTTTGCTGGCCCACGTCGAGGCGGGACTGCGTTCCTTTGACCGCACTATGCCGGAAGAGTGCAACCGTGTTCTTACCGACCATCTTTCGGATCTCCTGTTCGTGACCGAGCCCAGCGGGATGCAAAATCTCCAAAACGAAGGCATACCACCAGATCGGGTTTTCTTCGTCGGCAACACCATGATCGACTCATTACGGGCATATGAAAATCAGGCGAAACAGTCGTCCATTTTGAGGCGCCTGGGATTGTGCACTGCCAACAGTCGTTCTGACTGCAAAGGTTACGTGCTGCTCACGCTTCATCGCCCGGCGAATGTCGATCGTCGCGATGCTTTCGTAGAAATTCTCGAAGGGTTGCAGGAGGTCGAGCAGAAAATCATTTTTCCTGCACATCCACGGACGCAGAAGAAAATCCGCGAATTCGGTCTTGAGTCTTATTTTGAGAAGGTCGAGGAAGCAAGATGCTTCAACCGTTCCGCCGTCATCGAGACGATCGATCCGCTTGGCTACATCGATTTTCTGTGTCTGATGAAGCACGCCTCGCTGGTGATTACTGACTCGGGCGGCATTCAGGAAGAAACCACATGCCTGGGCGTGCCGTGCGTCACGCTTCGTGACACTACCGAACGGCCAATCACTGTGAGCGTGGGGACGAATGTTCTCGCTGGAACTCATTGCAACAGCATTCGCCAGGCAATTCGAAAACAGCAGAACCACTACGGCAAAGCTTCGATTCCGGAACTCTGGGATGGCAAAGCGGCCGATCGCATCGTGGAAATTCTGATGCTGCAAGCGCAACCAAGGGACCGGGTTGCGAGCACCGTATCCGCTGCTCACTAATAAGCTGCCTCAAGCCGCCACCTCATTCGAGAAAAAATCGTCTGTGCTAGCTTTTCTACCCCGTTTCTCCAAACTGACTTCTGGTAACGTGATGCAGGTCACAATCTGCCGTGAGGCGTGCCACCGCAGCACGCACAAAGCAGGAGTGTCATATAGAAAGAGAAGGCTGCATCGTCTGCAATTGTTCCGAAAGCCAAAATACGATCAGCCGGAAGTCTGCGAGGACTCATGCTGGAAGATCTCTTTCAACCGATGCATCTGCTGGTCATTTTCGTAATCGCCCTGCTCGTCTTCGGTCCGAAGAAACTGCCGGAACTTGGCAAAGGTATTGGAGAAGGCGTTCGCGGCTTCAAGGATGCCATGAAAGAACCGGCCCCCACGAGCGAAAAGGTGCCGCAGGAAAATTCTCAGAAGCTCACTGGCTGAACTGATCGTTAACTGCGCTACCGGTCACAAGCAGTGACGCCTTGTTCTCTGCGCGAGGAAAGAGCATATTTCCTGAGCACGCGCTCCTTTCTTCACTCCCGCCCCCGCTGTTTCAAATCACCACCGCGACAAACCGGTCTCAGTGACGCAAATCACAAAACCCTAGATTCTGCTTGACAGTGAAAATGGTCATATGCTAAACGGACTGGTCTGCTTATCAGACCGTTTGGCCGAGAAGTTCTTTTGTCGAGTCGTCGGGCGTTTCTCAGTGCTGGGATGCGCA
>JASHOH010000208.1 GCA_030041215.1 Candidatus Sulfotelmatobacter sp.
CTTTCCATGGACGATCTGAAAACAGTTTCGGATTCGGCTGGCCGCGAAACGACCCACCTTTCCCCGGCACGCAAAATATTTTTTGGCAGCGAAGGTCTGCGTCCGGGGTGGGGCCTGGCGCTGTACGTGGTGATGTTCGTCGCGGTGTTAGGCATTGGGAACTGGTTGGCCGAATCGCTCGTGCTGGGGAAGCTCTGGTCGCAGATGGTTTCGGAGGCGGTGCTCTTGATCGCAGCGGTGGTTCCCGCGCGGGTGATGGCGCGGATAGAAAAACGCCCTTTTGGCGCCTATGGGTTGCCGTTGCGCCGGGGAGTTTGGAAACTTTTCGGGGCGGGCACAGCCTGGGGATTTCTGGGAATCACTATGCTTCTGGGCATTCTGCACGGCTTGCACGCATTCGATTTTGGACGCGTGGTGCTGCATGGAATCGGCCTCGTCAAGTTTGCAGTTTTCTGGGGCGTGATGTTTGTGATGGTTGGTTTTTTCGAGGAGTTTCTGCTGCGCGGCTACACGCAGTTTACGCTGGCGCGACAGGTAGGTTTCTGGTGGGCGGCGATATTGCTTTCGGCCGTGTTCGGAGCGGTCCATCTGGCGAATGCGGGAGAATCATGGATAGGGGCTCTGGCCGCCAGCTTTATCGGACTATTCTTTTGCCTGACGCTGCGCCGCACGGGCAGCTTGTGGTTCGCGGTAGGATTTCATGCGGCGTGGGATTGGGGTGAGAGCTTTTTTTATTCGGTTCCCGATAGCGGGCAGATGTCGCCAGGGCATCTGCTGAGTTCATCATTTCACGGGCCAGCATGGATTACGGGGGGCAAGGTTGGCCCGGAGGGAAGTGTGCTCTGTTTTGTTGTGATTGCGCTGGGTTGGGTGGCATTTGAGAGGTTGTATCCACGAACTCCGCAATTTGCAGCGGAGCGGTGAGTTATTTGAGGAGCATCCTGCTGGCTGACTCACCCACGAGTTTAATGACGGACCCATAGCGCTCATCGACGCCGGGAGGGTGGGGATTTTGAGAGCAATTGATTCCATGACAATGTCGGCTCCCACACCCGAGTAAGCTTTTCCGTAGGGCTCAGGGCTAAAGCCCGCCTTTTTCCTGGCTCAGGGACGGCGCGGCTGGGAGCCGCGCCCTTTCAAGGCCCTTTATGAGATGAATTTTGACTCAACACCTGGCTTGTGAGAGGAGTTTGAGTCAATAGTGTGGCCTGATTATCCGCCAAGCTCGAGATTCTTCAATTCCGAGAGCAAGGCCTGCCGCATTTTATTCTGTAGCTCCGGCGTTAGCTTCTTTCCATCAGCCGTTAAATAAAACGTATCGATCGCCATCTGCCCTTCGGTGTCGATCAGGGCAATTTCGATATTGCACCGCTGCTGCGAAAGGCACGAACTGATGCGATGCAACAAGCGCGGCCGGTCCTGCGCAATAACTTGCAGCAGCGTGCTGGCGGATGAAGATTCATCGTCGAAATCAATCCTGGTGTCGACCACGACCTTCACCTTTGCATGTTTCTCTCCGCGCTGGCGGTCGCGCAGCATTTTTTCGAGGTCAGCCTGTCCCGAAAGCACGGCCACAACGCTCTTCTTGAATCGATCCCACTCTGAAAGGTTCAATTCAAGCGTGCGGAAACGGTCGGTGAAGTAAAGTGTGTCGACAACTGTTCCCGCCTGGTTCGAGAACGCGTTGGCCTTCACAATGTTCATTCCCCAGGCCGCAAGTACTCCGGTTAGGCTGGCAAACAGCGAAGGCCGGTCTTTGGTGACCAGATTCAACTCATACCAATGCCGGCCGCGGCGCAGATCTACCTGCACCGGATCGCGCCCCAACTCGTCCGCCATTTGGATGTGGCGCATGATTTCTTCGGCGGAGTGCACACGCAGATAGCGCTGCGGAAAGCCCTCGACAAACTCTTTGAACTTCGCTCCCATCACGGGAGCCAGGCTGCGCAGGCGGGCCAGCTTTTCTCCATTTGCGTCGCCATGCACGCGCTGATCGGCGCTGCGGTTGAGATAATTCGCTGCGCCGATGTAGAGCTGCCATACGTTCTCCGCTTTCCACGGCGTCAGAGCTTCTGGGTTGACCGCCTTAATATCGGCGTAAGTGAGCAGGCACAGCATTTTCAGCCGCTCCGGCGTGCCCACTTTGTCCGCAAACGCTGCAACCGTTTCCGGATTGAAAATGTCGCGCCGCAGTTGTGCCGACATTTCCAGATGATTGGCAATCAGAAACAGAACCGCAGAGCGCTCTTCTGGATCGACATCCAGCCGGTCCAGGCAGCGGCCAGCGATCTCAAGGCTGGCTTCCACATGATCGCTCCCTGGCACTCCTTTTCCCGTGTCGTGCAACAGGAGTGCGAGATACAACAGTTCGGGATCTTCTAATTCGGTGAGCAGTTCCGCGTAACGCTGGTCCCACTCCGACTTTGAATCTGTCAGGCGGTGCAAACTTTCGATAGCTAAGATTGAGTGCTCGTCGACTGTGAAACGATGATAAAAGTCGC
>JASHOH010000209.1 GCA_030041215.1 Candidatus Sulfotelmatobacter sp.
CTGCAAAAAGCCAGAATGCGTCCTGATCTCGTGCGTGACGTGCTGAACAAGATCAGCCGCGACGGAGTTTTTTCAACAATCTCCTCCGTCCGCAACCGCCTCGATCAACCCAACTCTCTCGGATACAGCAGCTCCGGTACCGTCCTTGCCGTCAGCGAAGGCCTTGTCGACATCAACCCGGGCGACCGCGTCGCCTGTGCAGGCGCGGGCCACGCCGTTCATGCCGAGTTTGCCTGCATTCCGCGGTTGCTCGTCGCGCGCATTCCTTCCGATCAGGTGACTTTTGAAGAAGCTACATTCACTACGCTCGGCTCGGTTGCTCTCCATGGTGTCCGCACTGGCGACGCAAAGTTGGGCGACATTGTGGCCGTCATCGGTCTCGGCCTTCTCGGCCAGCTCACCGTGCAGATTCTCAAAGCTGCGGGATGTTGCGTGCTTGGCATGGACATTTCTGCCGAGCGTGCCCAGTCAGCCCTACGGCTCGGGGCCGACGCAGTGAGCACTTCAGTCTCGGAATTTCACAACGTCTGCCGTCAACATTCCTCCGGCCATGGGGCCGACGCTGTGATCATCGCGGCGCAAAGCTCAAGCAACGAACCGGTGAATCTAGCTGGAGCCGTGGCCCGCAATCGCGCTGTCGTTGTCGCCGTCGGGACTGTCGCCATGGACATTCCACGCAAAACCTTCTACGAAAAAGAACTGGACTTCCGCATTTCCCGCTCTTACGGCCCGGGACGCTATGACGCCGCGTACGAGCAAAAGGGAATTGATTACCCCATCGGTTACGTGCGCTGGACGGAAACGCGCAACATGGACGCGTTTCTGCGATTGCTGGCTGAGAAAAAAATCAACTTGCTTCCGCTCATCACGCATCGGTTCCCCATCGCGCAAGCGCCCGCGGCTTACGAATTGATAACCGGCAAAACAGGCGAGCCGTTTGTTGGAGTACTGATTACGTATCCGCCGGACGCTGAGCCGTCGTGCAATATAAATGTTGCGCCTGCCAATAAGATCCTAAAAGTGCCAACTGAACTTTCGGCGCAAACGATTCGCATCGGTCTGCTTGGAGCAGGTAACTTTGCCACGCGCACGCTGCTGCCCGCGATCAGACGGCATGGCGGGACCGAAATGGTCACCGCCGTCACGGCCAGCGGCTCCCATGCCTGCTACGCCGCCAACAAATTTGGATTCCGCTTCTGTGCGACGGACGACCGCGAAATATTCGACAATCCGGAAATTAATGCGGTCGTGATCGTCACTCGTCATCATCTGCACGCACAACAGGTGATCGCAGCTCTGCGGTCGGGCAAGCATGTGTTCTGCGAAAAACCGCTCTGCCTGAACGAAGATGAACTGAATGAAATTGTTGCGGAATACGAAGCCTGCTCAGATCGCCTGCTTCTCATGGTCGGCTTCAATCGACGTTTCGCGTCCCTGGCGATCAGCCTCAAGAGTTTCTTGCGCGACGTTCATGAGCCGCTTGCCATTCATTACCGCGTAAATGCCGGGTTTCTGTCTGCAGATCACTGGCTGAACGATCCGCAGCAGGGCGGAGGCCGCATCATCGGCGAAGTCTGTCACTTCGTCGATTTCCTCTCTTTCCTGACGGGTTCGCGCGTTACGCGACTCGAAACGCGCAGCCTGCCGAATCCCGGCCAATACAGCAACGATAACGTCGAATGTTCGTTGCATTTTTCCAACGGATCGCTGGGCACGATCAGCTATCTCGCAAATGGCGACCAGTCGTATTCCAAGGAGCGGATCGAAGTTTTTGGCGGCGGCGGCGTTGCCGTGCTAGAGGATTTCCGCCGGCTCGAACTGATCAGGCATGGAAGGAAACGCACATTCCGCTCGCTCTTGCGCCAGGACAAAGGTCATCGCGGCGAGTGGGAAGCCTTCGCCAATGCCATTCAGACAGGCGCCGCGTCGCCGATTTCTTTCGCAGAAATCGTCAACACAATGATGGCGACGTTTGCGCTGGAAAAGTCGCGATGCCTGGGACGGGCGACCGATGTGAGCTCGCGTGACCTCGCCAACCGCGAAACTTTTGGTGGGGCAGCAGATTTCGGCCAGGCATCCTGACTATGCACCAAAAGTTTTTGACTGCCGCATGAAAATCCTCTACATCTCGCAATATTTTCCGCCAGAGATGGGGGCGCCCGCAGCGCGCGCCGCTGAACTTTCGCGGCACTGGGCCGCAGCAGGGCACGAAGTCACGGTGCTTACGGGATTTCCTAACCATCCTACAGGAGTGGTTCCAGCGGAGTGGCGCGGGAAGTTCCGTCGCTTGATTTTTCGCGAGCAGGTCGATGGCGTAAGCGTCGTCCGCACCTGGCTTCTTCCGTTTCCCAACCGCAAAGCCTACGAACGCATATTGAACTATAGTTCATTTTGTGTGTCGGCGGCGGTGAGTGGCCTTTTCCTCTCGCGACCTGACGTCGTCATCGCAACCTCGCCGCAGTTGCTGGTTGGCCTTTCGGGATGGTGGCTGGGCCGCTCGAAGCAAGTGCCGTTGGTTTTCGAGGTGCGCGATCTCTGGCCGGAATCGCTGGCCGCTGTTGGCATGGGAGACGCCAATTCGCTTCTGCACCGCTCGCTGGGCAAGCTTGCCACTTTTCTCTATCGACATTGCAATCAGGTCGTCGTCGTAGCGGCGGCGTTCGAAGATCATCTCGTTAAGTACTGGGGCGTGCCTCGGGAAAAGATCTCGGTAATCGAAAATGGAGTCGAAACCGATTTTTTCGCGCCAGCCCGTGACTTGCGGCACGACGCATCCTCCGCAGCTACATCGGCTGCGCTGCGGAAACAATTAGGCCTTGAAGGAAAATTCGTTGCTTCCTACATCGGCACCATGGGGATGGCGCACGGGCTCGAAACCATCATCGACGCAGCCGCACAGTTGCGCGAGTCGAAACCCGAAATTGTCTTCCTGATCGTGGGCGAAGGGGCCGACAAAGAGCACATCGTGAACGTGGCGCGGGAGCGCGGCCTAACCAATGTGCGTTTCCTCGATCAGCAGCCGCGCGAAAAGATTCCCTGTTTCATCCGCGCCTCCGACGCTTGCCTGGTTCTGCTCAAGAACACGGAAGTCTTCAAAACGGTCATTCCTACAAAGATGTTGGAGTTCATGTCGTGCGCGCGCCCGGTCATTCTTGGGGTGGACGGCCAGGCGCGCCAGATTCTGGAGGAAGCCGCAGGCGGCGTGGTGATTGAGCCCGAAAACTCCAAAGCGCTCGCGCGTGCAATTAGCGATTTGGCAGCGAGTCCCGACAGGAGTTGCGAAATGGGCCAGCGTGGACGCGAGTATATCCTGCGGAGATTTTCGCGTCGGCGGACGGCTGAACGTTATATCGAACTGTTGGAACAACTGCTGCACTTGCCGGAGCAGCAGAGCACCCGGGTAGCTGCGTGAGCATGAAGCCGGAAGCCTTTATTGCCGAAGTTTATCGCCGCATGGCTCTGCGGACGCCGTCTGATAAGCGCGAAACAATTCCGCCCGAATCCCTTATCGACGGCGTTGCGCGCGAATACGAACACTTCCTTCCTCACGAAAAAGATGCGGCTATCTTGGATGTTGGCTTTGGAGACGGCTGGTTTATGGCCGCCTGCCTGAAGCTTGGATACACGAACATCTCTGGCGCCGAATTCGCTCCCGAGCGCAAGCGTTACCTACAACACTGGAACGTCAAGCTTCACAAAATCGAGAACGACATCGGCGAGTTCCTCGCGGTTCATCCCGCAGAGTTCGACTTCATCCACATGTCGCACGTCATCGAGCACATTCCGAAATATTCGCTGCTCTGGATCGGCGACGCGTTGTATCAGGCGCTGAAAGTCGGCGGCACTCTGTTCTTGCGAACTCCCAACATGGAAGGCCCATGCGCCAATTCCTCCCTTTACGTCACCCTCTCGCACGAATACGGCTTCGCGGGAGCTAATCTGACCTCGCTTCTTTCCATCTGCGGGTTCGACGACATTCAGCTTCATAATCCCGGTTCCCGCTCGCGAGGCGTACGTCAACGCTTGGGAAAAGCAGTTCGCTGGCCTTTTATTCAAGAGCGCTGGATACGGAATCGGTTGTTCGGAGCGAACAGCGGTGGTCGATTTGAAGGTGAGTTGATCGCAACAGCACGGCGGGGCGAGTTTCCGCCGTTGTTTGACGAACGCTATCGATGAGAATCACTGGGAATCTGGAAGAAGCCGGCGGGTGGTGGTGCGTTGCAGGTTTGATGGCAGCAATAGCCATCATTCGCATCATTTCAACCTACACGATCACGCCGCAGGCGTTTGACGAAGTCTGCCATGTGGCCGCGGCAATCGAATTGCTCGATCGCCACACCTACACGCTTGATCCGGTGCATCCCCCGTTGGCTCGAATTGCCATTGGACTCCCGCTCTTTCTCGCGGGGGAGCGATTTCCCAAACTGGCTCCGCTCGGCCATCCGGCTACATACAACGATGTAGGGAACGCCATTCTGTACGGCCAAGACTCTAGCTTGGGACATTACATTCGCACTCTTCGGCTGGCGCGGCTCGGAGTGCTGCCATTCTTTCTCCTTGGGACGGCAATTGTATTTTTCTGGGCAAGAAGCGAATACGGAGATTTTGCCGGCCTGGTCGCGGCGGCCATGTTCACGACCACACCCACGATCCTGGCATTTTCAAGCATCGCATATACCGACATTGTTGCCGCTTCCACACAAGCGGCAGC
>JASHOH010000210.1 GCA_030041215.1 Candidatus Sulfotelmatobacter sp.
CAAATGGCGACCAGTCGTATTCCAAGGAGCGGATCGAAGTTTTTGGCGGCGGCGGCGTTGCCGTGCTAGAGGATTTCCGCCGGCTCGAACTGATCAGGCATGGAAGGAAACGCACATTCCGCTCGCTCTTGCGCCAGAACAAAGGTCATCGCGGCGAGTGGGAAGCCTTCGCCAATGCCATTCAGACAGGCGCCGCGTCGCCGATTTCTTTCGCAGAAATCGTCAACACAATGATGGCGACGTTTGCGCTGGAAAAGTCGCGATGCCTGGGATGGGCGACCGATGTGAGCTCGCGTGACCTCGCCAACCGCGAAACTTTTGGTGGGGCAGCAGATTTCGGCCAGGCATCCTGACTATGCACCAAAAGTTTTTGACTTCCGCATGAAAATCCTCTACATCTCGCAATATTTTCCGCCCGAGATGGGCGCGCCTGCCGCGCGCGCCGTTGAACTTTCGCGGCACTGGGCCGCAGCCGGGCACGAAGTCACGGTGCTTACGGGATTTCCTAACCATCCTACAGGCGTGGTTCCAGCGGAGTGGCGTGGGAAGTTCCGACGCCTGATTTTTCGCGAGCAAGTCGATGGAGTAAACGTAGTTCGCACCTGGCTTCTTCCGTTTCCCAACCGCAAGGCCTACGAACGCATATTGAACTACAGTTCATTTTGTGTGTCGGCGGCGGCGAGTGGCCTTTTCCTCTCGCGACCTGACGTCGTCATCGCAACCTCTCCGCAGTTGCTGGTTGGCCTTTCGGGATGGTGGCTAGCCCGCTCGAAGCAAGTGCCGTTTGTTTTCGAGGTGCGCGATCTCTGGCCGGAATCGCTGGCCGCCGTTGGCATGGGAGACGCCAATTCGCTTCTGCACCGCTCGCTAGGCAAGCTTGCCACTTTTCTCTATCGACATTGCAATCAGGTCGTCGTCGTAGCGCCGGCGTTCGAAGATCATCTCGTTAAGTACTGGGGCGTGCCTCGGGAAAAGATCTCGGTAATCGAAAATGGAGTCGAAACCGATTTTTTCGCGCCAGCCCGCGACTTGCGGCACGACGCATCCTCCGCAGCTACATCGGCTGCGCTGCGGAAACAATTAGGTCTTGAAGGAAAATTCGTTGCTTCCTACATCGGCACCATGGGGATGGCGCACGGGCTCGAAACCATCATCGACGCAGCCGCACAGTTGCGCGAGTCGAAACCCGAAATTGTCTTCCTGATCGTGGGCGAAGGGGCCGACAAAGAGCGCATCGTGAACGTGGCGCGGGAGCGCGGCGTAACCAATGTGCGTTTCGCCGATCAGCAGCCGCGCGAAAAGATTCCCTGTTTCATCCGCGCCTCCGATGCTTGCCTGGTTCTGCTCAAGAACACGGAAGTCTTCAAAACGGTCATTCCTACAAAGATGCTGGAGTTCATGTCGTGCGCGCGCCCGGTCATTCTTGGGGTGGACGGCCAGGCGCGGCAGATTCTGGAGGAAGCCGCAGGCGGTGTAGTGATTGAGCCCGAAAACGCACTTGCACTCGGGCGCGCAATTCGGGACCTGGCAGCCAATCCGGAGGCAGGCGGTGAAATGGGCCAGCGCGGACGCGAGTACATCCTGCGGCGATTTTCCCGTCGGCAAACGGCGGAACGATATATCGAAGTGTTGGAACAACTGCTGCACTTGCCGGAGCAGCAGAGCACCCGGGTAGCTGCGTGAGCATGAAGCCGGAAGCCTTTATTGCCGAAGTTTATCGCCGCATGGCTCTGCGGACGCCATCTGATAAGCGCGAAACAATTCCGCCCGAATCCCCTATCGACGGCGTTGCGCGCGAATACGAACACTTCCTTCCTCACGAAAAAGATGCGGCTATCTTGGATGTTGGCTTTGGAGACGGCTGGTTTATGGCCGCCTGCCTGAAGCTTGGATACACGAACATCTCTGGCGCCGAATTCGCTCCCGAGCGCAAGCGTTACCTGCAGCACTGGAACGTCAAGCTTCACGAAATCGAGAACGACATCGGCGAGTTCCTCGCGGTTCATCCCGCAGAGTTCGACTTCATCCACATGTCGCACGTCATCGAGCACATTCCGAAATATTCGCTGCTCTGGATCGGCGACGCGTTGTATCAGGCGCTGAAAGTCGGCGGCACTCTGTTCTTGCGAACTCCTAACATGGAAGGCCCATGCGCCAATTCCTCCCTTTACGTCACCCTCTCGCACGAATACGGCTTCGCGGGAGCTAATTTGACTTCGCTTCTTTCCATCTGCGGGTTCGACGACATTCACCTTCACAATCCCGGTTCCCGCTCGCGAGGCGTACGTCAACGGTTGGGAAAAGCAGTTCGCTGGCCTTTTATTCAAGAGCGCCGAATACGGAATCGGTTGTTCGGAGCGAACAGCGGTGGTCAATTTGACGGTGAGTTGATCGCAACAGCACGGCGGGGCGAGTTTCCGCCGTTCTTTGACGAACGCTATCGATGAGAATTACTGGGAATCTGGAAGAAGCCGGCGGGCGGTGGTGCATTGCAGGTTTGATGGCAGCAATAGCCATCGCCCGCGTCGTCTCAACCTACGCAGACACCCCGCAGGCTTTTGACGAAGTCTGCCATGTGGCCGCGGCAATCGAATTGCTCGATCGCCACACCTACACGCTTGATCCGGTGCATCCCCCGTTGGCTCGAATTGCCATTGGACTCCCGCTCTTTCTCGCTGGGGAGCGATTTCCCAAACTGCCGCCCCTCGACCACCCGGTTACATACAACGATGTAGGGAACGCCATTCTGTACGGCCAGGACTCTGGCTTGGGACATTACATTCGGACTCTTCGGCTGGCGCGGCTCGGAGTGCTGCCATTCTTTCTCCTTGGGACGGCAATTGTATTTTTCTGGGCAAGAAGCGAATACGGAGATTTTGCCGGCCTGGTCGCGGCGGCCATGTTCACGACCACACCCACGATCCTGGCATTTTCAAGCATCGCATATACCGACATTGTTGCCGCTTCCACACAAGCGGCAGC
>JASHOH010000211.1 GCA_030041215.1 Candidatus Sulfotelmatobacter sp.
ATCTCCACCGCATTCACTTTACCCCAGTGCCAGGACGCCAAATCTTTGGGAGCATCCGCGCCATCCACCGACGCCTCCACTGCCGCGGTGAGCAGTTCATCATAGTTCGCATATTTTTCCGGCAGCCAGCGTTTCGGTTGATGCAGCAGGACGTTTTGCAGCCAGACGGTGTGCATCTCCCAGAGATAGGTCCGCCAGCTAAGCGTCGCGAGATATTCTTTGGCTTCGTCCTTCTCAACCGCGGACGCTGCTCCCAGCCGCGGCTCAAGCAGTAGCCGGGTCAGTTCCTCGGCCGAACGCACGGCAATCGTGGGCGCTGCGGAAGCGGCGATCATGCGCCCATCCCAATTGCGCATCAGATCGGCAGCTTGTTTTACGCGGGAGGAAGCCTTCGCGGTATGATCGATCGCGTAGACAAACCGCTCGGCAGCGTACAGATCGTTTTCCGAGTGAATATCGTTTTCGAGCGCGAGCATGTCGCCAAGTCCAAACTTCCGTCCCGATTCGAGGATGTGATAAATCCGCTCCACCCGCCACGGCGCTTCCCACTCTGCGCTAATCGAATATGGATATTTATCTGGCGTGGCCCGCCCGTTCGCCGTCGCGATTACTCCGGAAGGCGGATTGTAGATGGTGGGCAGTTCTTCAAAAGGAATGTAGCCAGTCCACTCGTGCGCGTCATCCGCCCCGCTGACGGGCAGACTGCCATTGCCCGCCGCGCGGATCGGAATGCGCCCCGTAGCCTGGTATCCGATGTTGCCATCGACATCGGCATAAACCACGTTCTGCCCCGGCGCATCGAACTCGGAAAACGCCTTGCGAAACTCCTCCCAATTCTGCGCCGCATCGACATCGAAGAACGGCATGCGCAAACCGTCGTAAAGAGTCCAGCGCAGCGCAATCTGGCGTGTTTCGCCGGGAATAACGTCAGTGACGATCGGTCCGTGCCGTGTGATTTTCACATCGATATTCACGTCGGGCGCATCCTTGACGTGAATTACTTCCGCTCGATGCTCCACCGGTTGCATTCCGTGAGGCGTCTGGCATGCCTCGCCATTACAGTTCTCGATGAACGCATCCGTCACCGTCGGGCCAAGATTGGTGAATCCCCACGCGATGCGCTGATTATGCCCAACGATCACGTAAGGCATGCCGGGCAACGTCACTCCGGCAACATCGAAACTGCCCGATTTCAAATGCGCCTCATGCCACAAGTTCGGCATCTGGTGCCCGAGATGCATATCATTCGAAAGCAGCGGCTTGCCGGTAACGGTGTGCGCCCCCGAAACCACCCAGTTGTTCGATCCATTCACTGCTTCATCGAAATCACGGCGAGGGTGCCCCACCCTTGCCGCATCGCCAAACGGTACTAAACTTCCAGACACTAGGGCCGCAAGGGTGGGTAAGGATGAACTCACCGGCATCCACGTCACCGAATTATCCGGCCCCTCGTCATCATCATCCTCGTCGTCCGAATCGGTCTGATTGTCCTCCTGGTTGATGTCTTCCTTCATCACCGTCGGCGGACGATCATGCCACGAGCGGTTCACATACAGATCGGCACTTAACTCCGGGCCCAATTTGGCTACAATCTTCTCGCGCGCCAGCGTGTCGTAGAAGGTGTAGTAATTCAGGTCCTTCACCATCTGATTGGCGATCACGATAGAATCTTCGGCCTTCCATGGCTGCGGAGAATACTTCAAAATGCGAAACTCGATGGGTAGCTTGTCGTGCTGAGATGCAATGTACATATTCACGCCCAGAGCATAGGCATCGAAATAAGCGCGATCGCGGGCGCTGGCAGTAAGTAGATTTTTCTTGGCGGCCGCGCGTAGGCCGAGGATGCGCTGCTCGCGGTCGATCTTCAAAGTAGCTTCGCCCAGAATTTCCGAAAGCTCGCCCGCGCCATAGCGCCGCATGATGTCCATCTGCCACAGCCGGTCCTGTGCCGTGACATAGCCCTGCGCGAAAAACAAGTCCTCCAACGTAGAGGCCTCGATGCTGGGCACTCCATGCGCATCGCGCGTGACTTTCACCCCCGCCGAGAGACCTTTGACCTGAATAGTGCCATCGAGTTGCGGTAACGCCGAGCGCACCAGGCGATAGCCATACCCCACCGCAACCGCCGCCACGAAGACGACCAGAAGAACGACCCAAAAAAGAAGACGCCACCCGCCCGACCGGCGAGCACGCACCGTTCCCGAAGCCGCAACCGTGCCCATGGAAACTTCGATTCTAGCAGCCGAAGGATTTTGGGTGGCGCAGCTTTCGAGTGCTTGTCGGCGTCATCCGCTTTTCAGGCGGGGCGGGGGATCTCCGGGCGTAAATGAACGGTGGCGCGCGAGATCCCTTCGCCATTCGGCTTAGGGCGGGCTCCTCGGCCCGCTGTGAAAACGCGGGCCTTTGGGATGACTCCGGAGCCCATAGGGTTAAATCCAAAGGCGCCTGCGTTCTCGAGCCGATTGAAACTGAATTTCATTTTCAATATGCCGCAATGCTATTCTGACGCGTGATGTTGCAGAAGCGCATTGATGATCAACCCTCGATCTCGCGCGAGATGGTGCGCGAGGCGCAGGACATTCTCCATCGCCATCTCAAACGTGTTGGCCTGAAGCAGACGGCACAGCGCGATACCATCCTGCGCTCGTTTCTTGAAACCCGCGATCATCTTTCGACTGACGAGCTGCACCGGCTGGTGCAGAAGAAGGACGCCAGCATCGGCTACACTACGGTTTATCGCACGCTCAAGTTGCTGGCGGAGTGTGGATTGGCCAGCGAAGTCGCCTTCCACGACGGCATCGCACGCTACGAGCACCAGTACAATCGCCGCAGCCATCATCATATGGTCTGTACGGAATGCGGCAGTTCGGTGGAATTTTTCTCCCCGGAGGTCAGCCAGCTCGAGCAGGAGATTGGGCGCCGATACCACTACGCGACCACCCGCCACACCTTCCAGATTTATGGCGTTTGCGAAGACTGCCGCAAGAAGAATTCGACGCGGCCCGCCTGACAGACAAAGACCAAGACCATGTCGATCG
>JASHOH010000212.1 GCA_030041215.1 Candidatus Sulfotelmatobacter sp.
CAGATGGATGGGCTACCTGGATCAGCAATCAGGTCGGACAACAAGCGATGTGCCTGTGTGCCGACGTAACTCAGCGTCAGCAGCGTCTCCCGCGAGAACTGCCGCTGCAACGAAAGCTCGTAGTCTTCCGCATAAGGAAGCCGGTTCTTGGGGAAGAAGGCTGGCGAACTGCTGATCGGTATGAAACCGCTGGCAGCGAAGTTAATGCTGGAAGTCAGCGGAGGCACGGGGAAAGGATTTGGGTTAGGTGCTCCTGTGGGCCGGTCTACCCACGGCTCATCGAACATGGGGGTCGACGTGAAGCTGGAGCGAAAATTGCCGAAGGGGGCGTCGCCGATTTCATTGAAGTTTGTCACGCCTTCGAACGTGGAGTAGAAGATCCCGTAGGCCGCCCGGATGCTGGACTTGCCCGGCCCGCCAAGCAGCTTGCCTAAGAACCCGCCTTCCGCAGTCGGCGAATAGGCCAAACCGACGCGCGGGGCAAAGTTATTGTAGCGAGTCGGGGCTAGCGTGCTCGGGATTCCCGGATCGCCGGGGAACAGCCAGCCGGTCGGTGAGTTCGGGTAGACTACGGACTGCACGCCGGGCACAATCGTCTCAATCTCGTTGTGCTTCTCTGCCCAAGGGGTGCTGAATTCCCACCGCAAGCCATAGTTCAGCGTCAGGTTACTCCGCACTCGCCAGCTATCTTGCGCGTAGGCCGCTCCTGAGTGGCTCAGGCCGTAGGAAGCAGGAGCGAAACCTTGCAAAAAGGCGAATCCCTGGATACCCGGCGATGGAGCTCCCAGCAGAAAGTCGGCAAAGTCGATGCCTGTTTCAGATCCGCCAAACTCAAAGGCGCCGTTTGCCACGTTTGACAGACCTTCCTTCATCTGAGTGTAGTGATAGGCGCCGCCGAATTTCAGCGTATGTGTGCCGAGTATTTTGCTGAAGTTATCCGACGCCTGGTAGGTATTTTCCGTCAGCGTGACGATCCGGCTGGAAATGCCGGTGAAGAAGTCCTTGAAATCCAGTTCCGGCACGCCTTGAAGTGGACTCAACGGCAGAATTCCGGGCATGTGATTCGCGCCCGACGCAAATCCCAAGGCGCTCAGCGACTGCCCGATTCCTCCGGATGGATTGTTCATGGAGGGAACATAGCGTACGAACGCCAGGCGAAATTCGTTCACCGCCGTGGAACCCAGCGTTTTCGTATCCCCGATGTCAGCCACGTTTGTGTGTCCGGTTCCGATTACGTTGAAGCCCGGAAGGGAAGATGGCAGCGGCCCCGGCCAATAGGGATCGTTCCTCCTGTAGTCGTCAAAATAGTAATAGGTCGAGATCATTCCAAGACGCGTATTGACGTCGACGCGACCGCTGGTCTTGTCGTCTCTCAACCGCAGCGGAAAGGCGGAGGTCGAAAAAGTGCCGGTGCTGTTCTGAGGAAAAATGTTCAGGGCAAGAATATTCTTCGACACGGGATCAAAGGCCACTGAGGGAATCACGCCACCGGGGAAAACGCAAGTGGCCTCGGTGCATCCAGCCGTGAAATATTGTTCGCCAGCAGTCACAGGGTATCGCAGCCGGCTTGAGAGCTGCTGGGCCCACGCCGCCCCGTTTACCATGCCGGTCATGCTCGCGCTCAATGCGGAAAAATTGCCACCAAGTTCGGCACTTGTGGGTACAGTAATCTGGCCCGTGCTTATGCCCTGCACAATCCGGTTCCCCTGGTAGTCCGCGAAGAAGAAGACCTTTTCGCGCTTGATGGGTCCGCCCATCGTGCCGCCAAACTGATTCTGATGATAGACTCCGCGGGTGGGATCAAAATAGCCGCGCGCATCCAGGTTCGTATTGCGGAGGAACTCGAAGGCATTTCCGTGAAATTGGTTCCCCCCGGACTTCGTGATGACGTTGATTTGCCCACCACTGGCATTGCCGTATTCCGGGTCGAAATTGTTGGTCAGAATCCGGAATTCGGCGATCGAATCCAGATCAGGAATTACCGCTGTGCCCCCGAAGCCCGTCTCCTGAACTGTTGCACCGTTCAATATGAAACCGTTGGCCGCCTCTCGCATCCCGTTCACGGAGAGGCCGCCGGTATTTAAGCTGCCCGAAACCGGAGCGAGAGCGAATCCCGCAGACTGGAAGGCCCCGGCATAGGCACCGGTGAGTTGCGAAGCCGAGGAAACAACTCCAGGCTGCAGGGCGAGTAGATCCGTATAACTGCGTGTGACGAGCGGCACCTCGGTCATCTGGCTTCCGCCAATCACTTCGCCCATCTGCGTCGTGGCGGTCTCCACGTGCAGGGCTGAAGCTGTGATCGTGATGCTTTCAGTGACCTGTCCCACTTGCAGCGTGACATCTACCACGAGTGCCGCGTTGACGTCCAGAACAAGACCGGTCTGGCGAAACGTCTTGAAGCCTGTCTGCTGAACCACAATGTTGTAGTGGCCGAGAGGTAGCTCCTGGAATGAGTAATAGCCTTGGACATTCGAATGCTGAGTGTGGTCAATGCCAGTTTCAACATTCGTGGCAGTGACCGTCGCTCCTACGATGGCGGCGCCG
>JASHOH010000213.1 GCA_030041215.1 Candidatus Sulfotelmatobacter sp.
TTGCCGAGCTGCCGGACGCGGGCTTTGACGAACTCCTGCCGCTGTTTGGCCATGTGGTATTCAGCGTTCTCGCTGAGGTCGCCGAGGGCGGCGGCGCGCTTGATTTCCTTGGGCAGCTCGTAGACGAGCTCGCGCTCAAGCGCGTCAATCTCTTCCTGAAGCTTTTTTCGGAGGTGATCGGTCATTGTTAATCAGGCGTGGAAACGCTCCTGTGATTATAAACCCGCCGTGGCTTTGCAGACGGCAGCCCCCGAAGGACATTTGGATTTCACCGGAGAACCGTCCGGCACACATTAGATACCGCCCAGGAGTGAGCGCTGGCCGTTCGCCGATTCTCGCCTGAAGCGTCCATTCCAGCTTGCTACACTGAATCTTAGCCATGCCTTCGCGCTACGCACAGTGGATGTATGACTGGGAGCACCGCCTTACGTCGGTCGACAACAACCGCATCGTGCGGCCGCTCGACTGGGGCCTGGAGTGGGCGCGTGACTGGCCTTGCCGGAATGGCTGGCAGCCGGGTCAGGCGGCGGACGATCCGGCGAAGTTTTTCATCGACTTTAACCGCCGCATTCTCGCGGCGAGCGACGAATTCTATGCCTATGCGCGGCCCAGCGATTTTGAGCTGGAGACGCGCGAGATCAAGGTCTTTTCCACGCGCGAAGTGCCCGATCCGAAACTTGAGGCCAAGGTGAAGGGAACGTTTGGGCAGTTTCTTAGGTTCACTTCGCCAGTAAGGACGCCTTATCCGGAGAACAATCTGGCGAATGCGCGCTGGTTTCCGGCGCGGGGGCGGCGGGCGATTGTGCTTCTGCCGCACTGGAACGCGGATGCGATCGCGTACACCGGGCTGTGCCGCGTGCTGAATATGCTGGGCGTGGCCGTGCTACGCCTGTCGATGCCGTATCACGATATCCGCATGCCCCACGAAACCAACCGTGCGGACTATGCGGTTTCGGCGAACATCGGTCGCACATTGGATGCGGTGCGGCAGGGCGTTGCCGATATCCGGTCGTGCCTGGATTGGCTTGAAGAACAAGGTTACACGCGGCTGGGAATTGTGGGTACCAGCCTCGGTTCCTGCTATGCCTTTATTGCTGCAGCGCACGACCCGCGCATTCGTGTTGCGGCATTCAACCACGCGTCGACGTATTTTGCCGACGTGGTTTGGCATGGGCAATCGACCCGGCACATACGGCAGGGGATCGAGTCGGAAATCGATCTGGAGACACTGCGGCAAGCCTGGCTGGCGGTTAGTCCAGTGGCTTATTTCGAGCAGTTCTCACGGTGGCGGAGAAAGTCGCTGATTGTGTATGCGAAATATGATCTGACGTTTTTGCCGGAGTTTTCCCGGCAGATCATCGGCGAATTCGCGAGGCATGGGCTTGACCATAGAGTTGTGGCTCTGCCTTGCGGGCACTACACAATGGGCGAGTGGCCTTACAGTTACATGGATGGGTGGCAATTGGCATCGTTTTTGAGGACGGCGTTTTCTTAGCCCTCAGCATTCAGCACTCCGCATACAGTACTTGACTGCGGTTTAGAATATCCGGATGGAAGTCACTCGCCGCTCGGACCCAGAGATCATTTTCGAGGAGCGGCGCGAGGGGTATCTGATCAGCACCGATCGTGCGCGGCTGGAGCTGGATGTGATCCATGACTTCCTTACGAATTGCTATTGGGCGAAGGGCATTCCGCGGGAGATTGTGCAGCGGTCGGTCGAGAATTCGTTGTGCTTCGGAGTCTATGAAGATTGGGAACATCAAATCCCACGTCTCACAAAAGAAGTGAGACGTGGGGCACCCCAGGTTGGCTTCGCTCGCGTTGTAAGCGACTTCGCCACAGTCGCTTACCTCGGCGATGTTTTCGCGCTGGAATCGCATCGCGGACGCGGATTGAGCAAGTGGCTCATGGAATGCGTGATGCGGCATCCTGCGCTGCAGAATTTGCGGCGATGGATTCTGTTGACGCGCGACGCGCACGGGCTTTATTCGAAGTATGGCTTTACAGCGCTGACGACTCCCGAGCGATACATGGAACTTCGCCGGCCAAACGTATACGATGGGCTTTAGGAAACTGCCATGGAAAACACAATGATGCCGCGCCCGTTGTACGAAGTCGATCCGGCGGTCGCCGCCGCAATTGATAATGAAACCCGCCGGCAACACGAGGGACTTGAGCTGATCGCCTCCGAGAATTTTGTCAGCGAAGCCGTGCTCGAGGCCACGGGCTCGGTGTTTACGAACAAGTATGCCGAGGGATATCCGGGGAAGCGCTACTACGGCGGCTGCGAGTTTACCGACGTGGTCGAAAATCTGGCCCGTGACCGCGCCAAGCAGTTGTTCGGCGCCGAGCACGCCAACGTGCAACCGCACGCGGGATCGCAGGCGAACATGGAAGCTTATGCAGCCGTGCTCCAGCCCGGCGACACAATTCTCGGATTGAACCTGGCTCACGGCGGGCACCTCACACACGGGCATCACCTGAACTTCTCCGGCAAGACTTACAAAGTTATTCCTTACGGCGTCACCAAAGAAACCGAAACGATCGACTACGATGCACTGGAAAAGCTGGCGGAACAGGAGCGGCCGAAGCTGATCATCGGCGGGGGCAGCGCTTATCCGCGGATCATCGATTTCGCACGCATGCGGCAGATTGCCGACAAGGTCGGGGCGCTGTATCTGGTCGATATGGCCCATTTTGCTGGGCTGGTAGCGGGCGGGGTGCATCCGTCGCCGGTGCCGCACGCGCAGATTGTCACTTCAACTACGCATAAGACTCTGCGAGGACCGCGCTCGGGACTGATTCTCTGCAAAGCGGAATTTGCTGCGGCGATCGATAAGACGGTTTTTCCGGGTATGCAGGGCGGGCCACTGGTTCACATTATCGCGGCGAAGGCGGTTTGTTTCTATGAGGCGATGCAGCCTGAGTTTCGCGATTATGCACGGCAAATTGTGGCGAACGCGAAGGTGCTGGCCGAAACCCTCGCCACGGAAGGCTTCCGGGTTATTTCTGGCGGAACGGACACTCACGTCATGCTCGTGGACGTGTTCTCGAAGGGAATGCTGGGCAGCGAGGCGGAGAAAGCGCTCGATCAGGCAGGAATCACGGTCAATAAGAATGCGATTCCGTTCGATACGAATCCTCCGCTGAAGCCGAGCGGCATTCGGCTCGGGTCGCCCGCGGTAACGACGCGCGGGATGAAAGAAGGCGAGATGCGGCAGATCGGGCGCTGGATCGCCGAAGTGTTGCAGCATCGCAGCGATGCCGCAGTGCTGGGAAAAATCCGCAAGCAGGTGCTAGAGCTTTGCGAGGCGTTCCCTCTGTATGCCGAACGCAGAGCTAGGGCGCAGGCGGAAGTGCGGGCGTAAGAACCTTAAACACGGGGTACACAGGGATTCACGGGGTAAACGCGGCCCCCCATAAGCTTGGAAAATCAAACCCTATTCGGAACTTTCCCTCTGTTTCGCGCTACCCTCCATGTGATTAAATTCCTCGCGTGAAGATTGCCATCGACATCCGGCGGATGACTGAGTTTGGGGTGGGCACGTATATCCGCAACGTGGTCCGGACCCTGGGGCGGCTGGATCGCGAGACGACCTACTTCCTGATCGGCGCCCCTGAAAAGGTCAAGGAAATCGGACTTCTGCCGGGGAACTTCCACACAGTGCCAAGCCTGGAGCCGGAGCGGTCGCTCAAGGGCTATTGGGCGTTTCGCACGATTGTGAAACGGCTACAGTGCGATCTGGTGCACATCCCGAATCTGTTTTCCATGCCGCGCGGGCTGCCCTGCCCCTACGTGATGACAGTTCACGACATGCTGGAGCACATGGCGCGCGCCCGCCAGCAGACGGGATTCTGGAGTGCATGGCATCTGCAATGGACGCGGCTGGTTCTAAGTGGAGCGGCGCGTATTTTTGCAGTGTCGAACTTTACGCGGATTGAGATTGAGAAGCTGTTCGGCATTCCTGAGGAGCGCATCGAGGTCGTCTACAACGCAATCGACGAGAGATTTCTGCATGGACATGCCAGCGCGGCTGACCGGCAGGTAATTGCTGAGAGGTATCAGGTGACCTACCCGTTTTTGCTTTATGCCGGCAGGATCAGCCCGCACAAGAATGTTGGGCGGATGATCGAGGCGTTCTCGGCGCTCAAAGCTGAACTGGAAAAAGACGGCGCTTTCCCTGATTTAAAGCTCATCATCATTGGAGACGATCTTTCGGGCAATCCTGAACTGCGACGAACGGTGATTCGCAGTGGAGTGCAGAACGATGTGCGCTTCCTGGGTTTCGTGCCCATCGAAGTGCTGCGCATTTTTTACGATCAGGCCAAGATTTTTGTTTTCCCCTCACTGTACGAGGGTTT
>JASHOH010000214.1 GCA_030041215.1 Candidatus Sulfotelmatobacter sp.
CGAGGTGCTCGAGCAAGTTGAGGCGCTGGCTCGGCGCAAGCTGGGAAGCTGATTGCGCGATTTCGGCTGTTTTTGGCGCGAAAGCGAGGATTTTCGCTGCGATTTCGCGCAGAAAATACATCTTTGCAGGCTGTGGAAATCGCGTAAGTCATTTGTTTTCAGTGCAATTTCGATCACTCAGGCCACCTCGTTCGTGCGCCTTACCTCGGGGCATAGAAAAGTGGCGCGCCGAGGCGCGCCACCTTGGCTAAATCAGACCTCGGCTACGGCTGGAAGAATCCGTAGGTGATCTGGTTCTTGTCTACTTCAATCGCCACGCAGGTTCCACTGGTGTCCACCTGGTAGAAATTGAAGCTGTCCGTGTTGACGAAACCGCTGTCGATATCCAGGCCGGTGATAGTGCCGGACAGGATGCCGCTATTGGCGGTGACGGCGTAGGTGCCGGAAACTGCCGCATCGGCAGTAGGTGCGGTTGTTGTAGTTGTGGAAAAGTAGCTGATGTCGGTGAACCCGGAGAGTGTGTCCCCGGTACCGGTGGCCGTGATTGGACCGACGGCGCCGAAAATTCCGGTTTTGGATTTGTCCCAACCCCAAGCAGTCAGCGCGTAGTTGCCGCTGAAATTGGCGTCGGTGACGCCGGTGGTTTTGATTTGACCGCCGAGGGTAGCACCCTGATCATCAGTGGTATCCATGGTGACGGCCACCGCGTTGCCGTTGCCATCAATGTAGAGCTGCAGGTTGAGGGTGGTGCTAACGCCGTCGGTCAGGGCGCTAATCGTTATGCGACCAGTAGAATCGACCGTATAGGACGGCGCACTGACTGGGTCCGGACTGGCAGGTTCCGTCGAAGACAGATCGTTGAAATCGATGAACCCGCTCACCGAACCGCTGGCGTTGAAGGTCACCTCGGCAGCGGTTTGCAGGGGGCCGACGGCATCGAAACCGTTCATGGCCGCTGCCAGGGTGTCGCCGGAAATCGAGGAACTGCTGAAGCCTCCGGTATTTCCTCCCTGGCTGAAGGCAATGCCGCCCGTCGTGCCGCCGTACGCGTCCTTCGTTTCCACCAGTGCAATCCGGCTGCTATCGACAATGTAGCCAACCAGAATGATCTGGGGAAAATCCGTCGTATCGGTTGGGTTGAGCGTGAATGCGACCCGGCCGAATGCATCCGGGGCAGAAACCGTGCTGGCTGTGAAGGTCTCGCCCTGGAATGTGGTCCCGGAGCCGCCATCGTTGGCGTCGAAAATACTTCCAGTTCCCGAGATGGTACCGACCCCATCGACATTGATGATGCCACCGATGCTCAGGGCATCCTCGTCGCTGTCGAAGCCGGAAACCTCAAAGGCGTAGCCCGCCGACGGGGTCGCGGCCGCAGCAGTAGCATTCTGCAGGCGCCACTGGCCGACGGCAGTGCCCGAGGCGTCGAACTCGATGATGGAGCCCTGGTTGGGCTTGCTGGGACGCTGCGTGAGGTTGAGGGTCTCGACCCCGCTGACCCCCACCACGCTGTCTGTTTCGGTGCAGTTCGTTCCAAGGCACGTTGTCAGGGCGATCTGCAGGTTACCGTCGGCGGTGGTGGTAATGCTGCTGCCGGTGGGGTTGATCTGATCCTGGAGTCCGTAGTTGACGAAGTCGACGTAATCCTGTTCGCCGCCAGTAATCGCCCCGCCGGAGACCGTGACGGCGCCCGCGACATAGAACAGGCTGTAATCGTCCGTGTCTAACCCGGACAGCGAGAACACATAGGTTCCATTGGTCACAATGGCGTTGGTTTCGCTGAAGGTGACCGATGGCGGTGTCAGAGTGACGGTGCTGGGCGCAGCCGCTACCGTGAAGCCGCCAAGCGTGGAATTGGCGACCAGGTCGCTGACAGTGGCGTCGCCATTGGCATCAGTGGTTTGCGTCTCCGTGCCCGAGCCGGTGCTAGTGAAGGTGCCGCTGGCGCCAGTCGCCCCGGCCGTAACCGTGAAGGTGATGGAGACGCCGCTGACCGGGTTGCCGTCACTATCCGTAACCTCGGCGACGAGTGGGGCATACGGCGCTCCGATTCCGATGGTCTGATTGTTCCCGCTGAAAGCGACGAGGTCTGCGGGCGGACCCGCGGTGTTCGTAAGGCTAAATGTGGCGTTAGTGGTGGCGCCGCTCGTGGAGGCCGTCACGTTGTATGGTCCCCCCGCCTCCGTGTTTGCCGTGCACGTGATAGCGGCAACGCCGCTGGAGTTCGTCGTAACCGTGTTTGTGTTGTTTGGGAATGTACAGCTCGCTCCCGATGAGGGAGCCGCGAACGTAACCGTCGCGCCGCTGTCCGGCGATCCGTTGGAGGTTACAGTCGCTTGCAGCTGCGTTGCGAATGCCGTACCTACTTGCGTGCTCTGGGGCGTTCCCCCGGTCGCCGAGATCGCTATGGTCGGCGGTGGCGGAGCGGCATGGGAGCTACTGCTGCATGCGACCAGGGCCGCGATCATGGCCAGGCCGAGGAATAGAAGAATGCTTTTACACAGGCTCATCGCGCACCCCCGTTCGATTCAGTCTGAGACTGCTTTTCAACCGCCGCGTGCCTGTGGGCCGAGGAGGGCATGGGCGCCAGAATTCCATGCTCGCTTCGCACCGTGATGGTGCGGCCATCCACGGTAAGTTGTCTGGCAAGGAGATAATCGTTTCCGCGCAGGGAGACCATGGCTCCAACGATCCGAACGGGAGCCCCTGCTTGCAGTGTTGCTTTCGTCTCCTTACTGAGAAAAGGTCCGATATGAGTGTCGACGAGGCCTTCTGGTCCCATGACCATCAGATGAATTCCGGCGGGACTGCCCGGCGTGTGCTTCGTGACTACGGTCTGGATCCAGCCGTCAAGCGTAATTTCGTGGGCCGCGTCGTAAACAGGGCCGATTCCTTTGGCCGCCTGGGCCTGATCCGCCGGTTGAGCAGTGAGTGGGACAGCCACGATCGCCAATAAAGCTATCAGCGCGGCGATCAGGGGTATGGGAGTGTTGAATCGACTACGATTCATAAGCATTGCTCCTTGCGAGATAATTTTTGGCGTTCGTGATGTGACACTGGAATGTGGCCGCCTGGGAGCGGCGCTGAAATTCTCATTGAGCTTCGATGTGCAATAGCAACCCCCGGGAGATCTGGGAGGGGGGAACGACGGCGGAATTATCTGCCGCCGGGCTGTGGAGGGTCAAGCTAATTTACATTAGAATTTGCCTCGGATGATTCACCAGTTTGCTGAAAAATTCGCTTTGGGGCGATGGCCGGGAGATTCCTCGCCCTGCGGCTGCGCCGCCCCTGGCTAAAGCCAGGGTCTACCTGAAAACGCGGGGCTTCGGAATGACGCCGCAGGTTGTGGCGGATTTCATTGTTCGCGGGGCGAACCCATTCTGTCGCCTTCGCTCCCTCAGGGCAGGCTCCGTTCGTCTTCCCTCTCTGCGTTCGGGACCGCGTCCGCCCCTATATAGTTTCTTCTATCTTCTGTTGCCTCCTGGCGCCTGCCTTTCCTGAAGGCGCTGTGTTTGTTGAGCGTGCCTCTCCTGCATTTGCTGTGTCTGCTGCTGGTGCCGCTGCTCCATTTGTTGCCTTTGTTCTGCGCTGCCGTTTTGCTGCTCCATGCGCTGATGTTCCTGGTCCTGTTGCTGCTGGAGTTGCTGCCGCTCCTGCTGCTGCTTCTGGTACAGCTTGTCCTGCTGCTGTTGGTATTTGCGGTCAAGACCAGGATTGCCGGTGTTGGGAGCGGGTGGCCGCTGTATGGGCGGTAGCTCATTGGGGTGATAGGCCGGGCGACCACCTCCGCCGCTTGGCTGCGCACCTCCGGCTCGCCGGTTCGGAGGATTGTACGGCGCTCCGGCTGCGCGAGCCGGAACTGCTTCGCGGAACTCCCCCGGCCTAGCAGTAGCGGCCACAGGTGGGCGTCCTTGGTTTGCTGATGCCCGCAGCTGAGGATTGCCACGGGCCACCTGTATCTGTTGTTGCTGAGCAGCGACGGGAGGGAGATGACGCTCGTGGGCGTAAGCCTCTTCTTGTGGCGTCGGCCGGGCGATTACGCCGCCGTTGCCGCCGTTGAAGCTGACGCGATTTTCCGTGATGTTCGTAATCCGCTCGTTGTAGACGTTGTGAACGACCGTGACGTTAACGTTGGTTACTTCGCGGTTGTAGAAGAAGTGTCCACCATCCCAACGACCGCCGACGAAGCCGACTCCGAAATAACCAAAGCCGTAGTTGATGCCGCCGTAGAAGCCGACATGCGGTCCCCACCACCCGTCGTAAAAGACAAATGCGCCATCGAGCCATGCCCAGTATGGTGGAGTCCAGTAAAATTCAGGCTCGGGCGCCAGAACCCAAGTACCCGGCACCCAGTAATAGTCTTCGACGTCGGGGTCCCATGCCCAATAACCGGGAGTCCAGATATAGTCGTCTCCTGGGCAAACTGGTTGTTCGTAAACAGGAATGGCAGGAGGCCCAAACGCAACGGAAATCCGAAGTTGTCCCAAGGAAGCCGAGGAGAGAGCCAGCACCGCTAACATTAATAACAGCATACGACTGCAGACAGTACGCATCTTCATGGTTGCACCTCCTGTGCAATCGTCCTTCGCCTGCGCGCTGATATTTCGCACGCATGTGAGGTTGGATTAACACGCAATAGATTAGACCAAGTTGGAAATCTCCGGCAATGCGGAGTTACTGATTCTGTGGAGCGCATGTCAACCGGCGCTCTCCGGTCTGTGTTCGGCGTGAGCCATCGAAGCCAGGTCGGCCAGAAGAATACGAGCTAATCCTCGAAACTGCGAGCGCCACCGTTCATGCGGTTGGTGACAAGATTAGTCCACACGAACTTGATCACGCGCGCATCGTTGTAGCAGTAAGCAAGATTATGGTTCAAGGTTGAAAAGCAGTGTTGCTGACACGTCTTTTTCATGGAGGCGAGCTGCGCAACTTCGAATTTGTGCGCGTCGATGTTCCCCCAATCGTAGGTTGAGGCGTACATCGGGAAGCACGGCGCAACGGTGCCATCGGTGCGGATAATGACGTTGTTTTGCCCGGCACGGCAGTTCCACTCGGCGAAGTGCAGCTCACCGTTGGCGTCCTGCACGATTCCAGGCGTGCCGACCAGTTGCTTTGCGACGTCGCCGTTGGTTCCGGTTCCATCTCCGTTCCATCCCAGGCGTTTCAGGTCGGCGCCGCTGGCCATGCGGATGAAGGCTTTGATCTCGTGCAATCGCTGGACGGAATTCACCATTTGATAGCCGGCTTTATTTCTGTCGATCAGGTAATCGACGAGCGAATCGATCGCCGGCCAGTCTTCCGGACGGATATAAGTCGGGTTGTCATACAAATGCTTGAAATGCTCGTCCTGCTCGAGCATTGGCGTTTCGTTGATGTGGTAATCGGTGGCGATGCGATGGTCGCGCGCGTACTCGGTGAGAGTGCGAATGTCTTCGGTGTTGTTGCGGCAGATGTTCATGTTGAAGAACACCATATAGCCGTAGACGTATTGCTTCCTGTGAAGATGTTCGAGGTACTTTCGAACCGGTACGAGAGCTTTGGGTAAACTTGGTTTTTCGTCCCAGGCATCGACGGCGAAGTTGAAAACGGCAGCGCCGGCATCGCCCAATCGGTCGGCAACATCAGGACGCAGCAGGCGGGCGTTGGTGCCGATGTAAATCCAGAACCCTTTCTTGGCGGCGTAGTAGACGACCTTGTGGGCAAATTGCGGACGCAGCAGCGGCTCGCCGCCCATGAGCGCCAGCACGCGGCAACCGTGGTCGTGCAGCCCGTCGATCGAGCGGCGGGCGACGTCTTCGGTCATGCCTTTGACTTTGTTGTTGAAGGCCCAGCAATACCAACAGTCGAGATTGCACTTGTATTCGAGAAACAGGTAAGCGGTGATGGGGTGAAATTCGCCGGGAAGAACGCGAGAGCTGATGTAGGGAAAGAGCCAGCCGCGCATGGCGCGGTATGCCAGCGGCCAAGTCCAGTTGCGCTTTTCGGGTGCGACTTCGGGGCCAGGATCTGAAAGCTTCTCGGGATACTGCGGGAAGACAGGTTCGGGGAGGGTCATGCTTTTGGGCGCCGGCACGAGAACGGGGCCGGGCGCTGACTTCATGAGAAGGTTGTGGATGTCTACGTCAATGCGGAATTTTGGGGCGGTGGCCATGCTGGTATTCCTCCACGCCTGGGGATGTTCACCTAAATTGATTATTTTTGCTGCATCCTAGTTGCAGAACTTTGTTGGTGTCACGACGACTTACAGCAACAACGAAGACTTAATGAATGTGCGACGAGAGACACTAATCGTTGCGTGCCCGCCGCACAACTGGATTTTAGTCCGCAGCCATTCCCTGCGCTTCGTGCTCCCACTCTGGCGCGGGCTGCGGCATTTCAGGCCTGAATTTTTCGCGCAATTGCGCTTCCAGAGCGGCTAATTGTGCTTCGATGTCCTGCTCGGCTTTGCGCTTGCGAATGATTTCTTCGCGATAACGCCGCAGGAAATAATCGATCGTTTCGACGCGAATGCGGATCGATCCCGAAGGCTTGTTCTCGTCGAGATCCTTAAAGCAGAAGTACGGCGTGCCTGACTGCTCGATAATGCCCTCGATCACGCCGTAGATCGGCGCATCGTGGCCGCATTTGAAGCTGGAAATTTCGAGCGCGACCAGGTTCGGGTGCCGCGCCGTAAACTTTGCCGCCCAGACTTTATGGTTGGTGCTGCAAGAATACGAATTCTTCCAGGCGTCGCCGATATCGAGCGGGTGGCTGATCACGCCGGCGCGAACTTCGTCGCCGAACAGGCGCTCGAGCAGGTCTTCATCCAGCGGAAGCGTATTCTGCGAGAAGATCGGATAGCCGAGCTTCTGGAATTCGTCGAGAATTTCGTGGTTCAGGCCGGGATCGTGATGATAAGGCCGCCCAAGCATCACGATGCCGATGCGGTCTTCGCGCTCGAGCTGATCGAGCACCTGGCGTGCCCGGCGGCGGATGCTGGTTTCGTAATCTTTGAGGGCCTGGAATCCTGATTCGCAGGCGCGATCGTTTTCTTCCATTGAAAGCCCCAGAACATCCTGCCAGGCCTGAAGCATCTGGTGCGCAAACAATTTGCGGTCCGAAAAATTGAGCACCGGGTCGACGTATTTGACATTGTGCTCGGCGAAGACGTCGTTTTCTTTGGTGAAAGCAGCTTTCACGGTTTCTGGCGTCGCGGTGACCGTCGGGCAGGCGTTAGCGCCGACAATCTTCATCAGCGGCGAGTGCAGCACGTCGTACATCGGGAAGAAAATCGCATTGAGCGGCTTCTTGCGATGCTTTTCCTGAATCAGGTTGTAGACGTGCGATATGCCAATTTTCGCCGGGAAGCAGGGATCGATCGCGCCACGGCTCGCGCCTGCGCGATACAGTTCGGAGCTCGTGTAGTCGGAGTAGATAATATTTTCCGGCTGCACGCCCAGGCTCTCGAAATAGGCATTGAATAGTGGAGCGTAGGTGTAGATGTTCAACACGCGCGGAATGCCGATGCGCAGCTTGCCGCGATTTTCCATCAGCGCGCGGCGTTCTTTGTCACCCTTGCGCCATCCGGCCCAGCCTTTTGTCGGCAGTGGGTCTGCCACGTTCTTGGCATTCGTAGGACGGAAGACTTCTTTCGATGCGTAGTCAACGAAATTCGGATGCTGAGCGCGGATCGCATCGAGGCCGGCCTTGATGTCTTTCATCTCGTTGACGTCTTCGACGGTGCCCTTTTCGCAGGTGGCGATGATCAGGCGCTGCTCGCCGTGCATCAGGGGAACTTTGGTGACTTTCTGGATGGGCACGAAGCTGAGGTCGTTTTTCGGCTGCGTGCGGATGTCGATGAAGGTGCGCAGGCAATCGTTCTTGCAGAAGTGGCAGCGCGTATCTTCGTTGCGCGTGGTGCGATATTCGATTTTGCGCACGGCATCGAGGCCAACGAACGTCGTTTGCTGGCCGTTGCGCCACAGACGCAGCGCTTCCTGCGCGGCGCCGATTGCACCCGATTCCCCGCAGTGTTCGTGAACAATAATTTCCGGCGTCTTGCCCGCAGCGCGGAAGCTGTTGCGGATGAAATCGACTTCAGCCTTCACAACGGCGAGATTATTCTGCGTTCCACCCTGCAAAACGAAGCGCGAGCCTAGCGCAGCAAGGTTCGGAATGCTGGCTACGTAAAGAAAAACGTTCTTCGGAAGCACCGCTGCAAGGCCAGCAAGAATTTCTTCTGCCCGCCAGCCCTGGCGCTGGAAGTTGACGATGTCGGACTGCATGAACACGGCACAGCCGTAGCCGAAAACGGGCATCGCCTGCGCCGAGAAGGCAAGATCGGCATATTGATTGACGCTAAGGCCGAAGCCTTCCGCGGTCGATTGAAGGAAGTATCCGTTTCCGGCCGAGCATTGCGTGTTCAGCTTGAAATCTTTTACGCGGCCGTTGTGCAGGATGATGATCTTGATGTCCTGTCCGCCGACGTCCACGATCACGTGCGGATCTTCATAGAACTTCAGGGCGGATTCCGTATGCGCGACAGTTTCGACTAAGGCTACATCGGCTTTCAGAACATCTTTCAAGATATCTTTCGCATAGCCAGTGGTTGCGACGCCGAGCACTTCTAGTTTCGCATTCTGCGATTCGACCTGCCCGCGCAGGTTCTCGAACATATCGATGGTGTCCTGAATCGGATTGCCGTTAGAGAGCTGATACGACTTGCAGAGAATGTCGCCGTTCTCGTCGAGGAGCACGGCCTTAGTGGAAGTTGATCCGCCGTCGATGCCGATGAAGCCGCCGACTGTGCTGCCGCTCTGGAAAACCGCCGGGGTGAACTTTTTGCGCTTGTAGGCTTCTTTGAAGACGTCGAGTTCTTTGGGATCGTCGACCAATCCCTTGCCGCCGGACTTTGCCTTTTCCTCGGTGCGACCGTAATCGATATAGTGCACGAGTTTCTCGTAGCCGACATAGCAGCCGATGCAATCGTCTTCGGCTCGTCCGAATTCGATGGCGCCCAAAGCAGCGAAATATTGCGCGTTCTGCGGGACCTTGATTAGGTCTTCAGGCTTGGCACCATCGGGAATCTGAACCTTGCGCTCCTGCCACATGCGCGGAATGTTCGCTTGCCATGCTTCCCGCATGCCGCGGATGAAGCTGTTCGGGCCACCGAGTAATAGCACATGCGGACGCAAAGTGTTCCCGCGCGTGAGCACGCTCAGGTTTTGCAGAACAATCGCTTCGAACAAAGAAGCCATCAACTCGTTCCCAGGCGTGCCCACTTTCTGCAGGCTGTTGATGTCGGTTTCGGCGAACACGCCGCATTTGCCGGCAACTTTGTGCAGCTTGATGTTGTGATAGCCCTGATCGGAAAGCTGTTCGGCGGGAATTTTCAGCTTGGCGTTGATTTTGTCGATAACGGCACCCGTGCCGCCGGCGCACTTGTCATTCATCGATGGGATTTTCTTCTTGCGCCCGGTTTCGTCGTCGTCTTTGAAGACGATGATTTTGGCGTCCTGACCGCCGAGTTCGATTACCGAATAGACTTCTGGATGCAGCTTCTCGACGGCTAGCGAAACTGCCGTGACTTCCTGTACGAATTTCGCGCCGATTTGGTCGGCGATTCCCGTTCCGCCTGAGCCTGTCAAAAACATACGGGTGTTGTGGCGGTTGATGCCGACTTCGGCCTCCATCCGCTTCAGAAAATCCAGCGTCTTTTCCGGCTGCTTAGTTTCGTGGCGCTGATAGTCCTGCCAGAGGACTTTGTCAGAGGCGGCATCGACCGCGACGGCCTTGACAGTCGTCGAGCCGACATCGAGGCCTACGAGGAACTCGGTCTTGTGATCATGGGGCTTTTGCGCGTGCCGAATATGCTGGATAGTCGGCTCGGCGGGAGCGATTTGAATCAGTGCTGGGCCCTTATGGTCGTGCATCAAGTTCCTTTCGTCTCGTGAGAAAAAGAAAATCTTTCACCGCCGAGAGCGCCGGGTCCGCCGAGATGAATATTTATAAAGATGCTCGGTGATCTCCGCGCGCTCGGCGGTGAATGCCTTTTTAGTCGCCTGACATCGCCGGAGCGGCCTCGCCCACGCGCACGCGCGACTTCTTCCAGAACCGCGTGTCTTTGTCGATCCTGTCGCTGACGTGCAGAATGAACTGCGCCGCGGTTCCGGCAACTCCCTCGCGATGCGGCACGTGATAGAAAGGCCGCTTCAGCTCGGGATGTTCGTCGATGTATTCGCGAATCTCGGCCATGCTCTTGCCGGTCGATTTCAGGCATTCTTCGAATTCTGTCTTGGCCTTGACCTTGGCCTCGCCCAGCGCCATCTGCACGCGGCTGTGGGCGTTGACTTCACCTTCGCCGGAAGTTTCGATCGGCAGGAAGATCATGTCTTTGAACTTGTTGATGACCGCCGATTGCACGCCATCCGACTGCGATGACGGCATGCAGCCAAATGGCTTCAGCGCCAGCACCATGTGACAGAGCTTGTGAACGGTGTAGTAGACGTTCTTGCCGACTTCGAGGTGTCCTTCGCCGCCACGGGCGAACTGGTTGTAGAACGGATGCGCCAATTCAGCAAGCTCGGTCTGCGGGGCAAGATGGTGCGTAATTCCGCCCAAATTCTTGATCGTGCGGTGATAAAAGAAATTCCACATGCGTTCCCCCGCGCCAATTCCCCATAGCTTCTTGTGCAGGCCGATGTAGTTGGCGAAGTGCTTCTTGAACTCATACCACTCCGGGTTGCGATGCGGACGATTCACCGGCCACTTCGCAATCGCGTGTGCTTTCGCCTGATACATCAGGTACGCGACCCAGGTCGCAATCGGCTCGACCAGCACCTGCGCGCCCTCACGTTCCAGGAACTCGAACATGTGGAAGTTGCCGTCGCCTTCGGTGATCTGTGCCCAGAATTCGCCGGTGATCTTCACCAGGGGCTTCACGCGGGTGCGGTCGACTTCGATTGAGTCGATCTTTTCGCGGGCGGCCTTCAGCGCATTCAGATAATCCTTACCCCACATGTGCTCATGCCATTTGCCGAACACATTGAACGTGTTGCGCAGAATCTTGTTGCTCTTAACTTTCGGCTTCAGCCAGTTGGGAGCGCTCTGTTCAATCTCGAACGGCTTGCGATTTTTGAGATCCTCGCAAAGTCCATCCACCATTTCGTGGAATACGCGATCGGTCTCGCCCTTATTCGCCTCGTACGGACGAATCTGATAGATCAAGTCGTTGATAACGTCGCCCAGGTGCATGGCATTCAACATTCCAAAGCCGAAGTCGATCGTGAATTTCAATCCCGGTTCACCCGAGGCCGCCTTGATGCCGTCACTGTCTTTGAACAGCAGCACGCGGAAGCCGTCGAAGCCGGCGTTCTTCAGCGCGAAGCGATACTCGGCCTCGTACATGCCGAAGCGGCAGGGACCGCAGGAGCCGGCCGTGAAGAAGACGTAGTTGTTCAGAATCTCGTCGCGCGACAATCCCTCTTTTTCGAGGAACTGCAAATACTGCACCAGATTGCCGACGGTAAAGTACGTCGGATTGCACTGCCCATTGTTGCCGAATTCTTTGCCAGTCTGGAATCCCGCGACGTTCGGCACCGGCAGCTTCTCGCAGCGGTAGCCGCAGCCTTGGAAGACAGCACGAATCAGGTCTTCGTGCTTCCAGGTGAAGCCGCCGAACAGAATAGTCGTGTGCGGCCTCTGCTCCGCGGTGAACGCCCGCTCAACGGGACGATGAAAATGTGCGGGCTTATCGAGTCCGGCTATTTTGCGCAGGCGCGCGCGCTCGGCTTCAAGGCGCTGCTTGATTTCGGCTTCGTTTTCAATCTGGATGAGATTCGTCGCCATATCATCTTCCTCCGGCGGTGGGTGGGACTGCGAACAGGATTGTTAAACGTAAGTTAGAGTTCAGCGGCAGAAAAGGGTTGCGAAATTTAACAGGAGATCGACGAGGCAGGGCAGAGGTAATGCAAGCGTGAGTGGGAATACAGCCGACAGCGAACTTCGCACAGGACCGCATTCAAACTCCAAGACGTGGATGGGGGCCAAATCTTGCGCCTGCGGAACTCGTGCTTACGCACTCCACAGACTAGCGCAAAAGAACTCTCCGCCATTCGAGATGAACAGCTAGGGAGGCAATTGCCTCAATTAATATTTATATTCCCCAGACAGCTGACCTGCAATAAAGCTTTAGATTTGTCTCTTGTAGCAGAAAGGGCGGGTCGGATTCAAGGTGTGTGTGGAATTTTTTAACTAAGACGCATCGAGACTCAGGCGCGATTTCCTGAATAGAGACTCATACGAGCGTAAGACCGACCGGGGAAAGCCGTGAGACAAGGGCCTTGCACTCAAATTCACCATGCCTATCGCGAATGGAACGGTCTTCGTCCCAACGGGCGGCGAAGTTAACAACTATGAATTGCTTAACCAAACAGCAGTGCGTGTCTGAACCATCAGCGTGAATGATTCACTCCGGCTTGCGCGTCGGGCCGGCGCTTTACAACTTTCTTTTGGCGCTTGGCCTCATCGTCCTCACGGGAAGTAATTCCCTGGGCAGGGCGTTTGGGAACACGCGTCGAGATCGGTCCTTCGTGTGCTTCGACTTCCGGTTCCGTTCGGTGGCGTAACGTTCGCGTCTGCACCTCGCGCGGACTTCGATTCATTCCAGTCTCCGCTCCCTCCATTCTGCTGTAGAGCTCTTCGTCGGCGTCGGCCTCGTAGACCTCTTCTCCGGCATCAAGATCGGTCTGTTCAGGTTCGGTGTCTTGCTGAGTGTTTGTGTGGGGCGATTTTTGTTTCGTCATGAAAAAGTCTCCTGAAATTAGCTGCAGCTGCAACCGGTCGTTGCTACGCGGCGTGGCCGATTTGGGCACAAGGTCAAGATATACCGCCGAAGTGCAAACGTAAAAGATCTGAATTGCTCTGGATTGCCATCAACGGCTGCGGGTATCATACGGACGCACGAGGAAAATCCACGATGAACAAAGTTGTAGCCAACGCCGACAAAGCGATCGCGGATATTGTCGATGGGTCGGTGATCATGATAGGCGGGTTCGGGCTATGTGGAATTCCGGAGAACCTGATTCGCGCCCTCGCGCGCAAAGGCTCGAAGAACCTGACCACGATCAGCAACAATGCGGGCGTGGACGGGCAAGGTCTGGGCGTGCTGCTGGCCGCGGGACAGATTCGCCGGCACATTGGAACGTATGTCGGCGAGAACAAGTTGTTGGAGTCGATGGTGCTCTCCGGCCAGGTCCAGCTCGATCTCGTGCCGCAGGGAACTTTTGCCGAGCGGATTCGCGCCGGCGGTGCAGGTATCCCGGCGTTTTTTACGCCGACGGGAGTCGGCACTATTGTTGCCGATGGCAAAGAGACGCGCGAATTCGATGGCCGCCGTTACGTGATGGAACGCTGGCTTAAAGCTGATTTCGCGCTGGTGAAGGCGTGGAAGGGCGATCGCATGGGCAATCTGGTTTATCGCAAGACAGCGCGGAATTTTAACCCCATCATGGCGACCGCGGCGAAAGTTACCATCGCCGAAGTCGAGCATCTTGTTGAACCCGGAGAACTCGACCCCGACATGGTGCATACGCCTTCCGTTTACGTGAAGCGAATTTTCCAGGGCGAAGTGTACGAGAAAAGAATCGAGAAGCGGACGGTGAGGAAAGCTGGATAGTCCTGAGTTGCGAGTCTCGAGCCGTGAGTCCCGAGTCGCGAGTACCCGGTACTCAGAAGCGTGATACAAGCATTTTGGTTGAAGATGAAGCTTCAGCATTGCGAACGACTAACGACCAACCTATGAACATGAACAAGGCCGGCAAAGACATCGACAAACGCGAACGCATCGTGAAGCGCATTGCCCGCGAATTGCGGGATGGTTTCTACGTCAACCTTGGCATCGGCATGCCCACGCTGATTTCGAATTACGTTCCAGAAGGCATGGAAGTAATTCTGCAATCGGAGAACGGCATGCTGGGCATCGGTCCGTATCCCATCGAAGGGCAGGAAGACGCCGACCTGATTAATGCCGGCAAGGAAACCGTCACTGAGATGGCTGGCACGTCGTATTTTTCCAGTGCCGATTCTTTTGCCATGATTCGTGGCGCGCACGTCGACCTCAGTGTGCTGGGGGCGATGGAGGTTGACGAGAAGGGTAATCTCGCCAATTGGATGATTCCAGGCAAAATGGTCAAAGGCATGGGCGGCGCGATGGACCTGGTCGCCGGCGCGCGCCGCGTGATCATTGCCATGGAACATACCACGCGCGAAGGCGCCCCCAAGATTCTGAAGAAGTGCACGCTGCCGCTTACCGGCGTCGGCGTTGTCGACACGATCGTTACCGAGATGGCCTATATCCGCGTGACGAAAGATGGGCTGCTGCTTGAGGAAATTGCGCCGGGGCAGACAGCGGATGATGTGCAGCAGGCGACGGAAGCGAAATTGAACGTGAGCCCAAATCTGAAGACTATGGCAAGTTAGGAAGCTGGTTTTCGCTTAGAGCCTGAACGGCGCGGCCAGCAGCCGAAACGGCAGTGTGATCGCCAGATAGATAATCTCCAGCACTCCCTTCACCGCTACTCCCACTATACGGAACGGCAGTAGCAGAAGCCAGACAAACGGATACGCGATCAACGCCAGCAGAGCCAGCGGCCAGCAGACGACGAAGAGCAAGCACCACAGAAGAAAGCTAAACATATGCATCTTTTCCTTGTCTTGTAGAGTCTACGGTAGGAAGCGAAGAAAAGTTCCGCTTTCATTCAAACACCCAATTCAAGGAGGACGCATGCCACGTGACTACTCTTTCGGGCTGAGCTTAGGGCGACGGCAATGGCTAAAACTGTGGTGGCGCGTGTCCATACCCGATCCCGTGGCTCGACAAGAACGGCAATCACAATCAGCCGGCGGGACCGAACGTCGAGCTTTCGAGCATCTATCATTTTCAGGGAAAGCTCGGGCGCTGCAGTGGCTTCCATGGCATGGGGACGGACAATAAAGGCAACCGGCTTGCTTGGGGTACCGGCACCACCGACTACAGCTACATGGGGGGCGAATATTGGGCCGCGCGGCAAGCACACGAGGCAATTTTCGCTCCGTCGAAAGTCGCGCGGTAACCCGTTTGGAATCAATGAGCCTTAGAAAAGCGCTCTTTCATCCCTATGGGTGGGCCGCAGGCCCATGGGAACTCATACCTGATTGACGGTTTTCAAGGGACCGGCGGTCCCGGCGAACCAGATTCACGACTTTCATTCGCCCATTTCACCCGAAGGCCTTTACTGGGTCACTCCGGTGCCCCCGAGCGGGCTGACGTTCAGCGCTGACGATGGAACTGCTGTGCTGCAGATGAGCAATCTTCCGATAATTGACCAGCCGCACCGGCCCGCCGTGGATGCGGAAACAACTCCGGCGTTTCTCGATTTCAAGCTCGTATTCAGATCGACGGACGAACCGGTGAAGTATGAAGATCCGACACGGCAGTACCGCTTCATAGGACATAAAGCCGATGCACAGCTCGAGGCGACAGTTCGAGTGCCTTCGATCGATTTCACGTTTAAGACCGATCCTTTGGAAAGTTCACGCTGCGATTTCGCGGTGATGGGGATGGAAGTGAACGGAAAGTATTATTCGTAGCGCAACGCTTCTGCGGGCAAAGTTCTTCCTGCCGACCAGGAGGGATACAGCGTGGCCACAAAGGAAACTCCAATCGCCACCAGCGCCACCAGTGCGCCATCGATCAACCTGGGCGCGAACGGGACGTAATCGATCGAATAGACCTCAGGCGAGAGCGAAATCATGTGATAGCGCCCGCCGGCATACGAAATCGCATAGCCCAGCACTAGGCCGATCGCCGTGCCGATCACGCCGATCAGCACTCCCTGTGCCATAAAAATATTCCGCACTTGTGAAGTCTTTGTTCCCATCGACATGAGCACGGCAATGTCTTTAGTCTTTTCCATGACCATCATGATCAGGGAAATCAGGATGTTCAATGCTGCCACAAAGACGATCAATCCAATCGTGATGAACGTGACCAGCCGTTCCAGGCGAAGGGCGTGGAACAGAGCCTTGTTCTGCTCCATCCAGTTGGTGGCCATGAAGCCCTTACCCGCCGCGTCTTCCAACTCGCGTGATACCTGATCGGCCTTGTAGATGTCGTCGATCCTGAACTCAATCACCGAGATCAGATCGCCCAGCCCAAACAGGCGCTGCGCATCCGAAAGACGCGTAAGCGCCCAGGATGAGTCGTAATCGTAAAATCCTGAGTTGAATATTCCTGCCACGCGAAAGCGGCTGTATTTCGGCACCATTCCGAACGGGGTCAATTCCCCCTGCGGACTTGTCACAAGCACGACTGAACCAACCGTCGCTCCCAGATTTTCGGCCATGTCGCGACCGAGAATAATCGGAGGCATGGCGGCCACACGAGCCTCGACTCCGGCGAGCAAGTCGGGAGATTCGAAAGAGGTGCCGTTTTGGTTGTCGCGGGGAGAATTATTCTGAGATGCGGATTCAGGCGCTGTTTGCTTCGGTGTTTCCTCTAGCGCAGCAGCCGATCCCTGAGTGATTGTGTTCAGCAGATCGCCAATCTTCCGCTCATCCCCGGGAATCATGCCCTTGAGCACAGCGCCACGCGCACGTGGCCCACGCGAGATCAGAACCTGCTCAAAGATCGCTGGCGCATCAGCCACGACGTGGGGTTGTTTAGCCAGCTGGGCGAGCAGCGACCGCCAGTCCTTGATGCCATCGTCCGCAATGCGCAACAAGCTGATGTGCGAGGTCGATCCGATCAGCCGCTCCTGCAAATCCTGGCGAAAGCCGTTGTTGATGGCCAGAGCGATGATTAGCGAGGCCACTCCCGCCGCAACTCCGGCGATTGAGATGGCTGTGATGATGCCGATGAAGGCTTGGCGCCGTTTAGCGCGCAGGTAGCGGGTGGCGACGAAGAGTTCAAAACGCATGAAGGTCAGGTCTGTTAGCCTCAGAAAATTTCAGACACTCAGAAATTATAAATAGCAGAGCCCGCCTAATTGGGGCGGCATGCGGGCCACGCCATCTGCAGATTTTTATGGCACATTAGATTCTCATGCCCGCTCCCGCCGCCGCCAACTCAGGACGCGTTGCCTTCACCCATCCCGGCTTCGTTCTGTTTCAAATCGCGCGTTTTCTCATTGTGGCCGCGGTAGAAATGCAAGCCGTCGCTGTTGGATGGCAGGTTTATGACATCACCAAGCGCGCTCTCGATCTCGGCCTCGTCGGTCTCGCGCAGTTTCTGCCGGGCATTCTGTTGTTTCTGGCTTCCGGACACGCCTCTGACCGCTTCGATCGCCGCAAAGTTCTGGGCACATGCTACGCCGGATTTGCCCTCTGTTCCGCCCTTCTGCTGTCCATCGCCGAGCACGGTATGAGGTCCGTGCGGCCGATTTATTTCGTGCTGGTTCTGCTGGGCGTCGTTCGTTCCTTCAACGGCACGGCCAGCCGCTCGATTCTGCCGCAGCTTGTTCCCGACGAACACTTCGCCAATGCCGTCGCCTGGAACGCGACGACCTTCCAGGCCGCTACTATTCTTGGCCCTTCGATAGGCGGAGTTCTCTATGCGATCTTCCATGGGCCTTCGGCCGTTTACGCCATGGCCATGCTGACCGCACTTGGCGCGCTGCTCTCCACGTTCCGCATCAAGACGCGACCGCAGACCCGCCGCCGCGAGCCGACGACACTCAAAACGATTTTTGCGGGACTGCACTTTATCTGGCGCGAAAAGCTGATTCTCGGCGCAATTTCGCTCGATCTGTTCGCAGTGTTGCTGGGCGGGGCCGTGGCTTTGCTCCCCGTTTATGCGCGCGAAATCCTGCATACCGGCCCCTGGGGCCTGGGATTGTTACGGACCGCGCCCGGCATCGGCGCCGCACTCATGGCTGTATCTGTAGCGCATTGGCCGATTCGTGGCCGCTCCGGCCCAACGCTGCTGTGGTCGGTGGCGGGCTTCGGCATCTGCACAATTATTTTTGGAATCTCGACCAATCTCGTCTTCTCTCTGCTCGCACTTATTTTTCTGGGAGCCGCCGACATGGTCAGCGTGATCATTCGCGCCACGCTCGTCCAGTTACGCACCCCCGATGAAATGCGCGGACGGGTTATGTCGGTCGACATGGTGTTTATCGGGACCTCGAACGAGCTCGGCCAATTCGAATCGGGCATCACTGCACAATGGTTCGGTACGGTGCCGGCCGTTCTGCTCGGCGGTATCGGAACGCTGGTCGTGATGGCGCTGTGGGCATGGTGGTTTCCTGAATTGCGTGGCGCGGGCAAGCTGCATGAGGTGAAAAGCATGGCCGAAATCGCCGAGGAGCCGGAAAGAATACAGTAGAATGGCCAGTCTGGTGCTCGAACGCCACTTCCATCTCGCCGCCAACCACACCACAGTGCGGCGCGAATTGCTGGGCGGGCTGACGACCTTTCTCACGATGGCCTACATCGTCGTCGTGAACCCGCAAATTCTCTCCCAGGCAGGAATTCCAGCAGAGGGAGTCGTATTTGCCACCTGCATCTCCTCCGCCGTAGCCACGCTCGTTATGGGTCTCTATGCCAATTACCCGATCGCGATGGCGCCGGGCATGTCGCTCAATGCTTATTTCACTTACTCCGTTTGCCTCGGCATGCACGTGCCCTGGCGCACGGTGCTGGGCGTGATTTTCTTTTCCGGAGTTTTCTTCCTCATCCTCACCGTGACGCGCATTCGCGAGCAGATCGTCAATGGTATTCCCGACTGCCTCAAGTATTCGACTGCCGCGGGCATCGGCTTGTTTATCGCGTTCGTAGGATTGCGGAACGCGAAGCTGGTCGTCTCCAATCCCGCTACCTTTGTCGGACTCGGGAATTTTTCCGACCGCGAAGTGCAGGCCGCCTGCTTCGGCCTGGTGCTCGCCGTCGCGCTCATGATGCGGAAAATCAATGGCGCCATCCTGATCAGTATTTTCGCGACCACGCTGCTGGGGATTTTGCGCGGAATCTCCACATGGCCCCGTGCCATCTTCTCGCTGCCGCATCCGTCCTACACCTGGTTGCAACTCGACCTGCGGGGAGCGCTTCGGCTCGGCCTGTGGGAAATTATTTTCGTTTTCCTGTTCGTCGATCTTTTCGATAACATCGGCACGCTCGTGGGAGTGTGCGAACAGGGCGGATTCATCGTGAATGGAAAGATCCCGCGTGTGGGACGCGCACTGATGTCAGATGCGATTGGAACAATTTTCGGCGCGTTGACGGGAACGTCGACAGTTACGAGTTACATTGAAAGTGCCGCCGGGGTTGCCGCCGGAGCGCGCACCGGGCTGAGCAACATCGTAGTTGCCGCGTTCTTCCTAGCCGCCGCATTCTGTTCCCCGCTGGCAACGGCAGTGCCCGGCTACGCGACTGCGCCCGCCTTGATTCTGGTGGGCGCTTTAATGACCGAATCCATCTCGCGCGTCGACTGGAAGGACTTTACCGAGGCTTTCCCGGCATTCGTCACGATTCTGGCCACGCCGCTGACCTTCAGCATTGCGACAGGGTTGAGTCTGGGGCTGATTTCCTACACTTTGGCGAAGGTCGCCGCAGGCAAATTCCGCCAGGTGAGCGTGCTGATCTGGATTCTTACAGCGCTATTTATCCTTCGCTATTTGTATTTGGCGGCTGAGTGAGCCACGGAAGGCCGTGCGGCTTTCCATTCACAGAATTGCGACAACCTCGCGGCGGATTTTCTCATCCGATTGGCTGCCGCAACTGATTCGTCTTACGCTCTCTGCGAGATTTAAAAATCACTTGCCGCGTAGCACGGTCTTGGCAGCTCCCATATTGTCGTAGCGGTCGTAAGCCCGAACCACCACAACGTGCTCCGATGAAGTCGAGCCATCCTTCTCTGCTTCGGGCGTGACCTTAAAATCGTAATTCTCAACCTTGGCGTCGGAGATTTGTCCTACTGGTTCCACATACTTCCACTCGCCCGCATCAACGGAGTATTCAGCGCGACGGATATTGGAAAAATTATCCACGGCCCGGAATGTCACACGGATTTTTCCGGCTTCCAGGGAAGCGGCCAAATTTTCGATGCGCGGCGGCGTGGTATCCACTTCAAACCGCCGGCTTTCACGGGATGCCGTCAGCGCTTCTCCAGGCGAGTGCGATGGCGCATCGGAGGCGACCACTTTTACCGTGTAGCCGCCGTCGGGCAGCAGGCTCGCGTCGAACGAATAGGCTTTATCGGTAAGATTGTCTTTCAGCAGCAGCCAGCGCGTCTCACCGTCGCCGCGATAGTAGACCGAATAGACGAGCTGATCGTCATTCTCGTCGTGGGCGCTCCATTTCACTCCAATCGAATCGCGGTCATGCGTGCTTGGCGGAGGTACGTCGAAATGCTGCGCCGATCCTCCGGCAAAAGAACTCGAATCGCTTCCCGCGACGGTAGTTTTTGGCAGAGGCTGGTACTTCACTCCGAGCTGCACGCTGACATCGTCAATCACCGGAGCGACATTTTTGGGCAGATAATTCAGCGCCACGCTCTCGACGCTGGGCTTCGTATTTCCATCGTGCAACACGGCTTTCCACTGCGCGTAGCGCGCAGCTGGAATGCCCGTTTCGCCATTCTTCGCGAGATCAATTTTCTTCCAGGAACTCCAGTTGCGGTCAGGATTGTCCACATTCCCGCTGCGCGCGTATAGGTCGACATTGCCCGTACCGCGAAACTCCGCCCGCCCCCAGAGCGAAAATATCTTCGCGTCGAATACATCGCTCTCATAGCTGCCTTCATTTTCCGCGCCGGGCCCCAGCGCAAAAATCTTCCCCAGATTGCTGGTCGCAGCAAACAGCCCGCCATTCGGAGCTTTTGCAAAGGCAGTGATCTGTGAAGCGGCCGCCTTCAGCAAGTCGGAAAACTCATCCTCCCCGGTGATCGCGAACAGATGCCCCCGATTTCCCGTCCCTGCCAGCAGTCGGCCCTGCGAATCAAATGCCAGCGCGTACACGATGTCTTCATGGGAGCTCCACATCTTTGTCGGTGAGCCATCAGGAGCAATCCGATAAACATCTGAGCCGCCGCTTGCCCCGCCACCCGGGAAAGGAAACGGACCCGTCGCTTGCGTGGGCGTAGAGGGTCCAGGATTCAGATTCGTGCCGGGCGCTTGCGGGGACGCGCCGGGCGCTGGTGCATTTGAACCGGGGGGCAGAAACATAGAGGTCATGCTCGACGAACTCTGCGCGCCTTTTTTCTCTCCCACGGCTGCCGCATAAATGTTCCCGCTGTTGTCAAGCGTCAATGCCGTGATTTCTTTTTTTGGCGCGCTGTAGAGCACGAACCCTTCTCCCGCAGGCGAAATGCGGTAGATCAGTCCGCTGCCATCGGAGCCGGCGATCAGGTTCTCCTTCGCATCGAAGGCCAGAACCCGAATGTGGGTTTCATCGCTCTTGAAAAAGACCGAATGCTCGCCTTTCGGCGTTACCTTGAAAATTTCTCCATGATCGCCAGTCGCCACGAAAAGATTGCCCGCTTTATCCAGCGCGAGGTCCCAGATGTATTTTGTTCCAGGCTCGAAATAAACGGCCGAAGTCCAGGAGGGATCAACAGCGGGCTTAGCGGCTTCCTTCTCCTTTTCGGCCTGTGCACCCTGGGCCGGATCAGCCTTTCCAGCCTGCGCCTTGCCGCTCTGCTTATGTTCCAGCTTGTAGACCTTTCCGTCGGGAGCGGTCGCGGCATAAATGACTCCGCCCGGCGCCCAGCGCAGAGCCTGCACCTGCAGCTCTTGCGGCTCGAAAATAATGGTGGACTTGCCATCGGGCGCGATGCGGTACACACGCGCCGGCGTACCCGCAGCAACATACACGTTGCCGACATCGTCGGCGCACATCGCCCATATGTAGGTGGAAGGCGTCGCGTACAGGCTCTTCAAGGTGGGCGCCAGCTCGAGTCCTCCCGTGCTGCGGATGGCCACTCCCGCAGCCGTGCCTTTGGCCAGCTCGTCGAATTTCGACTGGTCCCACGTGCGGGTACCATCAGCCCACGCTTTCGATACCAGCGTTGAAGTGCCCAAATTGTTGAGAAGAAAAATAGCAGTCAGGAAAAAGAAAAGCCTTCGCGCACTCTGCAATTTCATACCTCGAAACGTTGTAATGGTGAATGGGGAAGCTTCAGATTATCACGCCGGAACGACACTAGACGGTAAGTCACGTCGCATGGGACAACAAATGCGCCCGTAGGGACAGCCGCCCTCGGCTGTCCGGTCGAGCGAAGCTCGACCGGCATCTCGCGAACTCAACTCCTATTCGTTCTCAAATTCACTTACTGTTTCGCTCCACACCATGCCTTCGCGTCGCCGTGGTATGGTTAACTTTCATGACGCCATCTCGCCAGCAACTTTTGCAATTGCTCGCGTACAAGTCGTTCCGCTTAGGCAATTTCAAATTGTCCTCCGGCGCGACCAGCGACTATTACATCGATTGCCGCACCACCACGCTCGACGCTAGGGGCTCACGCCTGACCGGCGAAGTATTTCTCGACGAAATCAAGCAAAGAAAATGGAACCCGCAAGCCATTGGCGGGCTCACCCTAGGCGCCGACCCCATCGTGGTGGCCATTTCAGTGGTGAGCGGTACGCTGCATGGCTTTCTGGTTCGCAAAGCGGAAAAGCAGCATGGCACTGGGCAGCGCATTGAAGGCTTCCGCGAGAAAGGCGCACGCGTGGTTATCGTCGACGATGTCTGCACTACCGGCGCCTCTACAATACAGGCCATCGAAGCCGCTCGCGAATTTGGCTTCGAAGTCGTCGGCGTTATGTGTCTGGTTGAGCGCGAGGAGGCCAAAGGCCGTCCCAACGTCGAGAAAGCTACGGCCAACGCACCGTTCGTTTCGATCTTCGGCGCGAGTGAAGTGCGTGCCGAACATCTCCTTCAAACGGAAGAAACCGGCCCGATTTTCGCCGTCTCCGCTGCCTGTGAAGTCTGTGGCCGCCCAGCTGTTACGAATAATCCGCGGGTCCGTTGCGCCGCGCATAAGATGTGAATCCCTGCATCAGATAATCTCCACGTTTTCCGTTATTGAGTCGAATTTTGCACAAAGTAGATGTCCGCCACTGCATCCAAACCGGAGCTGGCGCAATCATGAAGTTGTCTGAAAGTTTTCGTCGCTTGTAGACGACCATCGATCCAGAGAAGGCTATGAACACGCGCGTGAACCGGCAAACTGTTGAACTCTCCGCCTATCCCGACCTGGTTGTGATTTATCTCGGAATGCGCGTCAACCGGATCACCGGCATTAAGACTCTGCTGGGCTTCGGGCCGCAGATTTCCGCATGGGCGGGAGCGAAGCCGGACGGCCTGCTGCGCCACGAAACGCTCATCTATTCGCTTTTTGCCATGAACATTGGCATGCGCCAGTACTGGCGCGACCCGGATTCGCTGTTGCACTGGACCCGCTCCGATCCGCACCGCCAATGGTGGATGGACTTTTTGAAGGATTCCGGAGGAACCGGCTTCTGGCATGAAACCTACTTCCGGCGGGGAGGAATGGAGGCCATCTACGACGATTTAGCCGCGCCTATTGGCTTTATGACTTTTGCCCCCGTGGTACCCGCACGTGGTCCGATGTTCGGCGCCTCCGCTCGCATCGGCAAAGAATACGCCGGTGCACCCGCGGTATCGGAAGCTGAGCTTTACACTTCTACACCGAAACAATGAAACCCTTGCGAGTCTGCTGAATCCCAAGATGATGATAGTGGTAGTGTTCTATTTGTCGTATTTTCTCCTCTTCAGGAGCTGACTTATGCCCGCAGTCTCGTCCCGATCGCAAAGTGCTTCGCGACCATTCATTGGACAGGTTCTTTCTATTATTGTTCTGGTTCCGGTGATATTGCTGCTCTGTCAGCAGTCAAGAGCACAGGCGAAGTCGGCTCTGCCTGTGGCACCCGCGCAGCAGAAGCCCCAGCCCAAGCCCGACGAATCCGCCTCCGCCGAAGCCGCCCTACTGCAAATCAATAACGCCTTTGAAGGACTCGCCGCCAAGGTGTCTCCCGCGGTCGTGCAGATTCTGGTCACCGGCTATGGGCCGCTGCACGAGGAAAACCGCACCGAAACCGCGCTCATCGTGCGGCAGCATGCGGTCGGCTCCGGAGTTATTGTCGATTCCTCCGGCTACATCATGACCAACGCGCACGTCGTCGAAGGCGCGCAGCGCATCCGTGTTGCCCTGCCTTTGCCCAGTGACGGTCGCCCCGAGCCCGAAGGCAAGCGCCGCATTCTCGACGCCCGCCTGATCGGAGTCCACAAAGAGTCCGATCTGGCCCTGCTCAAAATCGATGGCACAAATCTTCCGACACTGCAACTGCTCACGCAAGGTCGCCCGCGCGTCGGCCAGCTTGTTTTCGCCATCGGGAGTCCAGAAGGCTTGCAGAATTCGGTCACTATGGGCGTTGTCAGCGCTGTGGCCCGGCAGGCCGATCCTGCTAAGGCCATGACCTACATCCAGACCGATGCGCCTATCAACCCCGGCAATAGCGGCGGTCCACTGGTCGATATGAACGGCTCGGTCGTGGGAATCAATACCTTCATTCTTTCGAGTGGCGGCGGCAGCGAGGGCCTTGGCTTTGCCATTCCCGCGCGCATCGTCGATTTCGTCTACCGCAGCCTGCGCAAGTATGGACACGTTCATCGCGTTGAGATCGGTGCCGTGGCCCAGGAAATTACGCCCAACCTGGCTGAAGGACTGCAACTGCCGCGGCACTGGGGAGTCATTATCGCGGACGTCAAACCGGATGGTCCCGCCGGCGCTGCCGGCCTCCAGATAAATGACATCGTGCTCTATGCCGACGAGCACCGCATCGATACTCTGCCGCAGCTTTCTGCGGCGCTTTATCTTCACAGCCTCGATCAAGTCCTGAAGATGGAGGTCCTGCGGGGCACGCAAAAACAGACTCTCTACATTCCCGCCATCGAGCATCGCGACCAGATGGATCAGCTTTTCGACGCCGCCGATGCAGAAAAAGACCTGATTCCGCGCATTGGCATTCTTGCCGTCGATTTCACTCCAGATCTGGCGTCAAAGGTGGGTGACTTGCGTATTAAGTCAGGAGTAGTCGTGCTCGGCCGCGCTGCCGATCTCATCCTGCCTGACACGGGGCTGCAAACCGGCGACGTGATCCACTCGCTCAATACGACTCCAATTCCTGACACTGCGACTTTGCGAGACGCAATTCAGAAGGTGAAAACCGGCGATCCGGTCGTGCTGCAAGTCGAGCGCTCCGACGGATTGACGTATTTGAGTTTTGAGATGGAATAAAATGTCTTAGACGCGCCCGTAGCTCAACTGGATAGAGCATCTGCCTTCGGAGCAGAGGGTTGGGAGTTCGAGTCTCTCCGGGCGCGCCATGCACCTCAGATCCCGGTTCCAACACAGTGCAAAGTGCCGCGAGTCTATTTCGCCAGCTCGTATCCCGCGAAGAAGAAGCTCAACTCAAAACGCGCGGTGTCCTCGGCATCGGATCCGTGGATGGCATTGCGCTCAATGGTTGAGGCCCACTTCTTGCGAATGGTGCCCTCTTCGGCGTTTGCCGGGTTGGTTGCCCCCATCAGCTTGCGCAGGTCGGCGATGGCGTTTTCTTTTTCCAGAGCCAGAGTGACGATCGGCCCGCTCGACATGAAATCGGTCAGCGAATTGTAGAACGGCCGGCTGGCGTGCACCGCATAAAACTGCTCCGCCTGGTACTTCGAAATTTCCAGCATCTTCATGGCGAGAATACGGAAGCCATTTTTCTCGAATTGTTCAATGATGTCGCCGACGGCGTTCTTGGCTACGGCGTCCGGCTTAATGATGGTAAGAGTGCGTTGCAGAGTTTTCATAATTAGTCGTTAGTCGTTGGTCCTTAGTCGTTGGCTGTTGGACTGTTGTTCACGCCCGTGCATTCTGGGTACTGGGTAGCACGTAGAGGGTACGGTTTTACTCGGGACTCGCGGCTCGTGGCTGCCCGCTAGACTTTCACTCCCAGCGCCGCGACGAGTGTCTCTCCAATCATGGCAGGAGATTTGGCCACGCGAATGCCTGCCCCTTCCAGGGCTTTGATCTTTTCCGCCGCCGTGCCTTTGCCTCCCGAGATAATTGCGCCGGCGTGTCCCATACGGCGCCCCGGCGGCGCAGTAAGTCCTGCGACAAAGCCGACCACAGGCTTTCTCATGTGGGTCTTCACAAATTCCGCGGCAGTCTCCTCGGCGTCGCCGCCGATCTCGCCGATCATGACCACAGCTTCGGTTTCCGGATCACGATTGAACAAATCCAGCGCATCGACGAAATTCGTCCCGATAATGGGATCGCCGCCAATACCGATTGCCGTTGATTGTCCAATGCCACGCTGTGTGAGCTGATACACGGCTTCGTACGTCAGCGTGCCGGAGCGTGACACGATTCCGATATTTCCTTCTTTGTGAATCGATGCAGGCATGATGCCGATTTTGCACTTGCCGGGAGAGATAATGCCCGGGCAATTCGGCCCGATCAGGCGCGAGCGGCGGTCCTGAAGGAACTCCCAGGCCTTGACCATGTCGAGCGTGGGAATGCCTTCGGTGATGCAAACGATCAGATCAAGCTCGGCGTCGGCTGCCTCCATGATGGCGTCGGCCGCAAACGGCGGCGGAACGAAGATGACCGTTGTGTCGGCGCCGGTCTTTTCTACAGCCTCATGAACAGTGTTGAAGATCGGCCAGCCTTCATGCGTGGTGCCACCTTTGCCTGGAGTGACTCCGCCGACCACCTTCGTTCCGTATGCGGCACAGGCTTTGGCGTGAAATGTGCCTTCACGACCAGTCAAGCCCTGCACGATTAAACGCGTGTTTTTATTAACAAGGATTGCCATAAGTATGATTCCTTTGGCGAAATTACCGCGCTGCCGCGACAACTTTATCCGCAGCGTCCTTCATCGTGTCGCAAACAATGAAATTGAAGCCGGAGTTCATCAGAATTTTCTTGCCTTCCTCCACGTTTGTGCCCTCCAGCCGCAGCACAACTGGAAGCTGAATATTGGTCTTCTTCGCCGCCTCAACAACACCGGTAGCCAAAGTGTCGACGCGCAGAATGCCGCCGAATATATTAATCAGCACGGCTTTCACGTTCTTGTCGCTGAGCAGAATTTCAAACGCGTGCGCGACCTGCTCGGCATTGGCGCCGCCGCCCACATCGAGAAAGTTCGCGGGCATGCCGCCGGCGTATTTGATGATGTCCATCGTCGCCATGGCCAGGCCGGCACCGTTCACCATGCAGCCGACGTTGCCATCGAGCTTGATGTAATTCAGGCTGTACTTTGAAGCCTCGACTTCGAGAGGATCTTCCTCCGTGATGTCGCGCAGCTCGCGAATATCAGGATGGCGGAACAGCGCGTTGTCGTCGAAGGTCAGCTTGGCATCGAGTGCAAAGAGGCGGCCGTCAGTCGTAGTTATGAATGGATTGATCTCGACTAAAGAGGCGTCAGTGTCGAGAAAAGCCTTGTAAAGATTGGTAAGAAACTGCACTGCGGGATTGATCTGTTGCGGCTTAAGGCCAAGCTGAAATGCCATTTTTCGCGCCTGAAATGCCTCGAGGCCCATGCCGGGGTCGATGTGCTGCTTCAAAATCGCATCAGGATTTTCTGCCGCGACCTGTTCGATTTCCATTCCACCCGCGGCAGAAGCCATGAACACAGGCTTGGCCTCTTTGCGATCGATCAGAATTCCCAGATACAACTCCTTGTCGATGGGTAGAGTTTCTTCAATCAGCAGCCGCCGCACGGTGCGGCCTTCGGGGCCAGTCTGGTGCGTGACTAGTTTCATGCCGAGCATTCGGCCGGCGAGATCTCCGGCCTCATCGATTGACTTTGCGATTTTCACGCCACCGCCCTTGCCCCGGCCACCGGCATGAATCTGGGCCTTCACCACAACTCCGGTCGCACCCGAATTGAACAATTCCCTGGCAGCGGCCTCCGCTTCTTCGCGCGACGTTGCCATCGAGCCGCGCGGCACAGTCACACCATATTTCTTGAGAATTCCCTTGGCCTGATACTCATGGATTTTCATAATGATTTCTTTCCAGCTTAAGAATCGGCAGGAATGTGCTTGCGGCTTAGACGTGCGGCTGCAAACCCATCATTCTACAGAAGCGAGAAGCGGACGAGCAAACCTGAAACCCGCATCGTTTCCGCGAGAGCAACATCTAAGCTGTACCGGACCCGCAATGCCCGGTTGGAGGCGGTCCCACTCGTGAGACTGATCTCCTTGAATGTCGCCCGGCCGTGCCTCATCACCTACAAGGGCGCGGCCATCAACACCGGGATTTTCAAACAGCCGGTCTTGGGACGCGTGATGCTGCGCACGCCGAATCTTGACGGCGACCGGCAGGCTGACCTTAGCGTGCACGGTGGTCCTGACAAGGCGGCCTATGCGTATCCCTCTGAGCATTACGAGTTTTGGCGAGGCGAGTTGCCCGGCACACCATTGCCCTGGGGAATGTTCGGCGAAAACTTCACCACCGAAGGAATTCTTGAAGACGATGTTCATGTCGGCGATCGTTTCCGCATTGGCTCTGCGAATCTGATGGTGCGCCAAACCCGCATGCCCTGCTACAAGCTCGCTGCCAAATTCGCGCGCGATGACATGATCGATCGTTTTCTCGCTAGTGGCCGCAGCGGATTTTACTTTTCTGTGGAGCAGGAAGGGGAGGTTGAGGCGGGCGACTCGATTGAGCGGCTTACAAGTGTAGACGGCGCGATCAGCATTGCCGCAATGAATCGGTTGATTGCCCATGACCGATACAATCGCGAACTTTTGCAGACGGCGATCTCGACTCCTGCTCTGCCCGACTCATGGCGTGACTACTTCCTCGGCAGGATGGAAAAAATCCAGACCGGCGCCGCAATAAAGTAGGTAGTTTAGTGCGGGAAGCGGCCATCCCTTACAATTCCGAAATCGTGATTCTCGACGCTTTACATCGTATTGCCAATCACGGCCAGTCATTGGCGCTCGCAGAAGCACGCGAAGTAATGGCCGAAGTGCTCGCGGGAAACTGCACCGACGCACAGATTGCCGCGCTTCTGGTTGCCTTGCACGCGAAAGGCGAGACGGTCGAAGAGATCGTCGGCTTTGCCGAAGCCATCCGTGCCGCAGCCACGCCCTTGCCCATCTCGCTGGCCGCAGAGAATGGTTCCGCGCTCGATTTAAGCGGTACTGGCCGTGATGCGCTTGACTGCGCTCTAGTCGATACCAGCGGCACAGGCGGTGACGCCGCCGGCACGTTCAATATCTCGACTGCTACGGCGTTCGTTACCGCCGGCGCGGGCGTGCGTGTGGCAAAGCACGGCAATCGCAGCATCAGTTCGAAGTGCGGATCGGCTGACGTAATGGAGGCGTTGGGAGCAAAGATCCAGTTGCCGCCCGAGCGCGCGGCCCAATGCCTGCGCGAAGTGGGCATCTGTTTTTTGTACGCGCCCGATCTGCACTCTTCCATGAAGCAGGTGCAGAAAGTGCGCCGCGAGCTGCGCCTGCGCACGATGTTCAATTTGCTCGGCCCGCTCACCAACCCCGCACGCGCCACCGGACAAGTTGTCGGCGTTTACGCTCTTGAATTGGCCGACAAGCTCGCCGAAGCGCTCAGCATGTTGGGCCTGCATCGCGCGCTCGTCGTGCATGGCCTCGATGGTCTTGACGAAATTACGATCACTGGCCCGACCCGCATTGCCGAAGCGCGCGATGGAAATGTGCGGAGTTACGAGGTCGATCCCGAAGAGTTCGGAATGAAGCGGGCAACGCTGGCCGACATTTCTGGCGGCGACGCAGAAGAAAATGCCAACCTCATTCGTGAAGTGCTAAGCGGGAAAAAATCGCCACGACGTGATGTAGTCGTGCTGAACGCCGCAGCCGCCTTGGTAGCTGCTGGCCGCGCCAACCACTTAGAAGATGCAGTGCCGCTGGCGGAGCAATCAATCGATTCCGGAGCAGCCGCCAGGAAACTCGAAGCCATGGCCAGATTCAGCGCAGCTCAGGGCTGACCACCTTCGGCATTCGAATTCCGAATATCGTTGCCTTGAATCTTGAACACATTGTTCGTCGTGTCGCTTTCCGGCACGCTGCCGTCGTTTACGACGATTTCCTCCGGCGCTTTGAGCGTCGCTACTCGTATCACCGCGTTGCTCTTTCCATGCACGATTAACCGCTCGGTGACTTCGCCACCGGCAAACTTCACCGTCACGGGACCTTCTGCTCCCGCTGCGCCCAGGTTCGCGACTGTGATGGTCAGCATGTAGCCTTCAGGCAAAGTCTTGCGCACGAAGGCCGACTCCACTTTGAAATCGGGCAATCCGCGGTCGCGATAAACCCAATCGTCGAAAAACCACTCCAGGTCTTTTTGCGTTTGCGCCTGAATCAACCGCTGCATATACGAAGGCTCGGTATCCTGCTCAGGACGGTATGAAGCAATCGCTTTCTTCAGCGCCACATCACCGACCATTTCGCGCAGCATCCACCAAACACACATGGATTTGGCGCGTAGGAGTTCCTCATCCGTCAAGTTGATGAGAGAATGCGACGCCGCGTCTTGCCCGGTGACTGTTGCCGTGCTTGCTGCGAACAAACCCGTACTGTGCGCGTGCAGATAATCGAGCGCCGCCTGCCGCCCGCTCTGCTGCTCCAGATAAAGAGCTTGCGCAAAGTGAGCGAGGCCTTCGTTGATCCACGGCCGCGGCGAAGAAAATGCCGCATGGGCCAGTTGATGGGCGGCGACAATCCCGGCTCGTTTGGCATCGATGCTGGGTAGCGGCATGATCAATAGCGGTCCGCTTTCATAGGGTGCAGCATCGCTGTCGGGCAGGTCCGCCACTTGCGGTGTGCTGTGCAGCGCTCCAAACCAGTCGGTGATCAGTGGCGCGGTTTTGTCGGCGGCATCAGCATAGATTGCTGCTGATGAATCGTGGCCGGCAAGATAATGCACGCCGATTGACGGTCGATTGATGGCTTCAAAGTCTGCCATTACAAATGCGGGAGCATTCGTGCCGAGAGACTGGTACATGCAGTCGGCGACAAACTCGTGGTCCGTCTCGCCCGCGCGCGTGCAGGTTTTCGCGTTCAGCAGAAGCTCCGGCTTTGCTTCTTCAGGGTCGATCTGGACAGAAAGCTGCAAATGCGCGATGGCAGAAGCTTCCCGCAGTCGCCAACGCGCGAGTACATCGGACAGGCTTGTGGCCTCTGCGAGGTCGGCAGCCTCGGTCGCGATCGGATACCACGCCACATTTCCTACGCCACGCACTGCGGTGAATTTTGGGCTGATCTGGTCCCAGTCGCTGCTCTTCGCTGCCGCGTCCGGGGTGCCGATGCGCGTAAGCCGAGTGGCGTCGAGCACGATGACGCCTTCATACGCGATCTCCAGATCGATCGTGCCTTTAGGTGCAACCGCCTCAGGCAAAGTCACAACGGCTTCGGAAAGAGCTCCCGTGTGGTCGATGTCGGACGTGTAGGTCTGACCCACGAATTGCAATTGTTTTCCGCCCGCTTTGATCGACCGCCAACTCAGAGAAGACGAAATCTGGAGCACGGCGATCTTTTGCGGCGTAGGCGAATCGTTGCGCAGCGTGATCGTGCCGCGGACGCCGAGCCGCTGTTGCTCCGGTTCGATACGGACGTTCAGGTCGTATTTCGCGAAAGTGAACGCTTCGCGGTCGATTGCAAAACAATTCACCACAGAGGCATAGAGGACACAGAGAAAAAACAAAGACAACCTCATTGATTGCCCTCTATGGATGGTTGTTGCTCTGCGGCTTGCGCTCGCTCTTTCAATCGACGCTGCCTCACGGCTTCATACATCACCACTGCCCCCGCGACCGAGACGTTGAGCGATGGCACCTTACCCAGCATCGGAATCGAAACCAGAAAATCGCATTTTTTCTTCACCAGATCGTGCAGACCTTTGCCCTCTGCGCCGAGAACCAGCGCGCAGTCCATGTTGTAGTCGATTTCGTCGTACGTTTGTTTGGCTCGCTCGTCGAGGCCCACGGTCCAGATGTTGCGATCCTTGAGTTCTTCCACGGTGCGCGCGATGTTCGTGACCTTGGCAATGGGCAAGTGCTCACTCGCTCCGGCTGACGCTTTCGTGACTGTGCCGGTTACTCCCACAGCGCGGCGCTCAGGGATAATCACTCCATCGGCGCCTGCCGCGTCGGCGGTACGCAACAGAGCGCCCAGATTGTGAGGATCCTCCACGCCATCGAGAACGATGATGAACGAATATCTTCCGCGCTTCGCTCCAATCACGTCGTCGAGATCGCTGTACTGCTTGGCCGACGTGACTGCCACTACTCCTTGATGCGCCGCATTTCCCGCCATGCGGTCGAGTTCCGTGCGATGCAGAAAGCGCACCGGGACGCCGATGCGGCGGCAATCTTCGATTATGCGTTGCAGACGCAGATCGTGCCGCTCCTTCGCCATGCCGACCCACTGAAACGCGCGGCCACGAGCCTTCAGCGCCTCAGAAACGGCATTGATGCCGTAGATATAGTTCATGAAATATTCAGTTTATCGAATACAGTGGAAGAGCGGCGCTTCAGCGCCGCGTTAAGGGCTTATGAAAGGAGAAGGGGCTTTAGCCCTTGATATTAACAACCACCAGGGCTGAGGCCCAAGAGAATTCCCGCGTACGACGCGGCCCTGAAGAGCCGCTCTTCCACACCTCCACAGTCAGCGGTAACGGGATCAGCAAGAATCCAATACGCGCACAACCTCCGCAGGCTCTGGCCGCTCGGTGTAGTCCTCATTCGCCGATGCGTAAAGCACAGTTTTGTTCGGATCGATAACGTACGTTGCTGGAATCGGCAACTCCCAACTGTCGTCTCCATTCACAAATGGCAGGTTGACGAAGGTACGCTTGTAGAGCGCTTGCTGTTCATCGGAAACCCGATAGGTCAGGCCGAATTGGCGGGCAACGTTGTTGCCGGAATCTGACAGCAGCAAAAAGCGCAGTTTGTGCTGATCGTGCATGAAGAAAGATTGCTTTATGGTTTGCGGAGAAATCGCCGCCAGGCTTGCATCTGCTTTTTCGATTTCCGGCAGAATCGCGTTCATAGCTTCCATTTGAGCGACGCAGAACGGACACCAGCGCCCACGGATGAAGCAGAGAACGAGGCGGCCTTTTGCAAGCAAATCTTCGGAAGAGATGTTGTTGCCATTTTGATCGGGAAGCTGGAACTCGGGGATCTTTGCGCCGACCGGCAGAATGTTCGCTGCGAGGCGTTTTTGCTTCAGTTCGGCAATCGCCCGCGCATGAATCGCTTGCGTTTCGGCGGGAACGTGCTTCGAGATCGATTCTTTACGCTCAGCAAGGATTTCGCGGAGTGGACGCAAATCATTTGTGGAGCTGGATTCTTCGAGAGAGCGCCATTTCATAAGGCTTCGAGGCGTTGAAGAAGGGAAGGCAATCTCATCGGTTCGGGCTGAGCAGTCGCACCAAGTCCGCCTGGAGCGCTCCGGTCTTGAAGAAGTTAATGATTGCGAATTGACCGATCATGAGGCGCACCACTGACAGGAATAACCGACCATTGGCATGCTCGACGCGAATCACGCGGCCGAGGCCGTGTAAGCGAAAGATCTCAGCGCTCCTCAGGTCAGCTCGCGGCACTAGAATTTCGCCGGGGCCCTTGATGTGCAATCCGCCCTCGTCGACCCATGCTTCACCCCGCACGACCCTGGTCTTCAACGACAACTCGTCTCCCTGATGGAGGAATACTTTGTATCCCACGCAAACTCCAATTCGAGGTATTGGCTGGGGTCCTACATCCCCGGCATCTTCATCCCTGCCAGCCTTCTCGCGAAGCTCGGCTTGCCCATCTGCTTGAACATCTTTTTCATCTGTGCGTACTGGCGGAGCAGATTGTTCACTTCCTGCACGCTCGTTCCCGAGCCGCGTGCGATGCGCTTGCGGCGGCTGCCGTTGATCACTTCGTGATGATTGCGCTCGTACATCGTCATCGAGTTGATGATGGCTTCTACCCGATTGACCTGTTTTTCGTCGACGTTGTCGGCGGCTTTTTGCAGTCCTGAGAACGGACCGATCGACGGCAGCATGCCGATCAAGCTCTTCATCGAGCCCATCTTCTTTACTTGCCGTAACTGATCGCGAAAATCTTCGAGCGAAAAGCCATCGCCGCTGAGCGCCTTGCTGGCCATCTCGGCGGCTTTCTTTTTGTCGATCTGCTGTTCGGCGCGCTCGATCAGCGACAGAATGTCGCCCATGCCCAGAATGCGCGAAACGATGCGGTCGGGATGAAACGGCTCGAGCGCATCGTATTTTTCACCCACGCCAATAAACTTGATCGGCTGTCCGGTAACCTGCCGGATCGAGAGCGCCGCGCCGCCGCGCGCATCGCCATCCATTTTGGTAAGCACCACGCCGGTGAGCGTAAGCTTCTTGTGGAACTCGTCCGCTGAGCGGACTGCGTCTTGTCCGGTCATGGCGTCGGCGACGAACAGAATCTCCGCCGGATTCAGCAGCTTCTTCAGCGACTGCATCTCTTCCATAAGCCGATCGTCAATGTGCAGGCGGCCGGCAGTATCGACGATCAACACATCGCAGCCGGAAATCATCGCTTCGCGGCGGGCTTCCTTTACTAGACGCTCGACGGTCGCCGTATTCGCTTCGGTCACCTGGCCCTCGTAAATATTGGCCTTGACCGCTTCGGCTACGATCTTTAACTGCTCCCGGGCTGCGGGACGATAAACGTCCACCGACACCAGCAGTGGACGATGGCCGCCAGCTTTGAACCAGTGCGCCAGCTTGCCCGAAGTCGTGGTCTTGCCGGAGCCTTGCAGCCCGGCCATTAGCACGACCGTCGGCGGCTGTGAAGCGAACTTCACACGCGCCGTGTCTTTGCCAAGAATTTCTACCAGCTCGTCGCGCACGATCTTGATGACCTGCTCGCCGGGAGAAAGCGCGGTCATCACTTCCTGCCCGACGGCCTTGGCCTGAATGCGGTCGATCAACTCTTTGACGACTTTGAAATTGACGTCGGCCTCAAGCAGTGCCAGGCGAATCTCGCGCAGAGCCTCTTGAATATTTTCTTCGGACAGCCGTGCCTGTCCGCGCAGGGATTTAAACGCCCGCTGAAGTTTTTCCTGAAGGTTCTCGAACATAAGACTGTAATGATTTTAACAGTTGGAATTCCCACTTCTCGCAAATGCAGCGAGAAGTGGGGCACTCCACTAACCTTTTGTCAATCGACCTTCACGGCTGGGTGCCATTCCCGCCCGCACCCGTTGCGGTGTCCATCCCAGCTCACGGAGCTTGCGAATGCACAACGCATCGTGCCGTTTCGCCAGCCGCGCTCCATTTTCATCGCGTACCAGGTCGCAGTGATAAAACTCAGGCGGCATGAGCCCGAGCGCGTGATAAAGGAGAATCTGCCGCACGGTCGATTTCAGCAGATCGGCGCCGCGCACCACTTCGGTGATCTGCATGGCTGCATCATCGACGACGACGGCGAGTTGATATGCGGGAACATCGTCGCGCCGCCAAACGATGAAATCTCCGAAGTCGCGGCCGGCGGTCAGGTGTTGCGGGCCAAGATGCTGGTCAGTAAAGAAAATTTCCTCACCATCGGGCACACGAAAGCGCCAGTTCACTCCAGCGGGTTCGGCCACAGCGGTGAGCGGGGTTTGCACGGATCGCTCGGCGTTTGCGGCGATGCCGCTCGGCTTCGCCTTGGCGGGACAGGCGAGGCGGCTGTCCCTACGTGGGCGGTGCTCGATGGCACCGGGCCGGCAGGTTCCGGGATAAATCGGCTCGTCATCGAGCTCATTCGGAGCGCTCGCCGCCTGCGCCACTTCCTTGCGCGAGCACGTGCAGGGGTAGATGAATCCGCCGTCGCGCAGCTTCTTCCACGCTTCGAGATAGTGAGGACGGCGTTCGCTTTGCGAGTAGGGCACGAACGGGCCTCCGCAGTCCGGACCTTCATCCCAGCGAATGCCCAGCCAGCGAAGGTCTTCAAACATCGCGGCCACAAACTCTGGGCGGCAGCGCTGCCCGTCGAGATCTTCATTGCGAAGAATTAACTCGCCGCCATGATCTCGCGCGTGCTCAAATGCAGTCCAGAACGTGCGCGCGTGGCCGAGGTGCAGCAGGCCCGTCGGCGAGGGAGCCAGGCGTCCACGATAAAAGGTGCGGGTCATGGCCGCTGTAGGATTCGCGCAGGCTTCACTGACGCGCCGGGATGTTCTTTCGCCGGCGCAATTTGCAGCATGGATTTCGCGCCCACATGAACAAAGCTCAGCTCACGCGCCGCCAGCAGGGCATTGACGGCTTCTTTCACGCGCGAGCGGGGCACGAAATGTCCGAAGAAGTTTTCCAGTTCCGTCTGCTCGGCCGCGATCATGCAATCCAGATATTTTGTGAGCAGCGCCGAGAGCGCCTGCGGCACAGAAAGCCCGATCCCCTGCTTCACCGCCTCAGGCGCCCAGCGGTAGAGCACGTCCCAGTAAGAGCCGCCTTCGTTCGCCTTGTAGTCGACGCGCGTGATGCGCAGCTTGGAGGACAACTCGCCCAGAGCTTTGTCGAGCGCGGGAACAGAGATGGCTTTGCCGAGCTGCTGCTGAAGTTTTTCCTTGGAGATGGGACCGTCGCGGCGAATCAGCTCAAAAGTGTCGCAGGCAAGCTGCGAATAGGGTGAACGCGGGCCAGCTTTAGGCGCGAGCTTGGGATTGCGCTCGCCCACCAGCGCATAAAAATCAGGAAAAACCGAGGCGGCGATGAGGAACGCGTTGTTCTCCTCGATCACATTCGTTTCGTACGCGCTCTGTTCACGCAGAAGCCGGACCATGAGGTCAGTGGCCTGAATGGCTCGCGGATCAGAAAACGCGTGCTGCCAAGCCGGCAGGCGGTCGTCCGATCCAACAAAGGCGCCGATAAATGTGGGCACGGGAAAGGCCGGGCGAATGGGATACATCAGGCAAAATCCGACCGAGTCGATGAAGGCGCGGGCTTCTTCGATGGTGCGCAGCGGGCGGCCATCGAGGCGCCATTTTTCGCGGCGGAATTGGTAGAGGTCGGATTCGGTCATAGAAAACAGCTGTCGGCTATCAGCCGTCAGCTTTCAGCAAAACACAATACCGGCTGTCGCTCCATCCTTCCACTTTCAAGAAATAACAGATGCAGACTTTCTGTAACACCTTTGCTGAGAGCTGACGGCTGACTGCTGACTGTTAGATTCTCTTGAACGCTTTCTGAATGTCCTTTACAGAATAGCGCAGAACCACAGGCCTTCCGTGCGGGCATGACATGGGATGATCTGTTTTTGCGAGTTCGGCGAGCAGCCATTCCATCTTGTTCTGTTCGAGTGGCATGTTGACTTTGATCGCGGCATGACAGGCGATAGAGGCAGCAATGCGGCCGCGGATTTTCTCCAGATTCAGCGATTGCTCTTCGCGCGAGATCTGATCGAGTAATTCCTGCAGCATGTGCTCGACGGCTGAGGCCTCAACGCCGGCGGGCGCGATTTTCACTGCCACGCTGCGCGCGCCAAAGGGCTCGGCTTCGAATCCGTTGTGCTGTAGTTCGTCGGCAATCTCGGCAAATACCGCCTGCTGCGCGGGAGAAAGCTCGATCACAATCGGCATAAGCAGGCGCTGGCTTTCGACTTTCTGCGTCGCGCGCTGCTTCAGGATGCGCTCGAACAGCACGCGTTCGTGGGCGACGTGCTGGTCGATGATCCACAGGCCGTCTTCGTTCACGGCCAGAATAAATGAATTGCGAATTTGGCCGAGCGGCCGAAGAGTGGAAAGCGACGCGAGGCTCGCGTCTTCTTCCAGAGCTTTATCCTGCGCATCGAGCGCGGGCGCACACCCGTTATCTGGAATTATGTCGGCGAAGCGTGTTTCGAGTCCGCGAGCCACGGGCATCGCGGCATTGGCTTCCACAGCTATGCCGCCTTCAAACTGAAAGCGCGCCGAAACCAAAGGAACGGCCGGCGCTTCGAGAGCAAAGCTGCCCGCAGGCTCCAAAAATACTCGCCCGGGGGCGGCGGAGGAAGCAGCCAGGTCCGATGGCGGCTCCCACTCCCGCGCGCCCGGAGTCAATCCCGGACTGGCCGTCGCTCGCGCATGAATTTCGGTCATGAACTGCGGCACCGGACGAGCCTTCATCAGCGCCGCCCGTACCGTATCGCGCACGAAATCGTGCATCACGGCCGATTGCCGGAATCGAACCTCGGTCTTGGAAGGATGCACGTTGACATCGACTTCGCCGGGCGGCATCTCCAGAAACAGCAGCACGACCGGATACACGGTCGGCGGAATAATGTTGCGATAGGCCTCGGTCAGTGCGTGCTGTATGAGGCGATCGCGAATCAGGCGTCCGTTGACGAATACAAAAATCGAATTGCGGTTCAGCTTCTGAATTTCGGGCTTGGAAACGAAGCCGTGCAGGCGCATTTCGCCGGGCCTAGGCAGGGCGCTGCGCCCGCCATCCTCATCTTCCTCGACTTCTAATCTTCTCCACGGCGGCGGCTGCGGCAATCCCACGCGCTCCAGCGACTGCGTGGCCGCCACGGAAATCAACTGATCCAAGGTTTCTTTCCCAAAGATCTGATAGACGCGCTCGCTGTACGAAGCTACCGGCGGCGCGACCAGCATAGCGTTCGTCGCAGAATGCAATTCAAAATGTTTCTCGGGATGTGCAAGCGCGTAGTGAGTAACAAGTGACGCGATATGCGAAAGTTCTGTCGACTCGGCCTTCAGGAATTTCTTGCGCGCGGGAGTATTGAAGAACAAATCGCGCACCGTAATCGAAGTTCCTGCGGGAAGGCCAGCGTCCTCTACCCGCGCCATCTTGCCGCCGTTGATCTCGATAACCGTTCCTGAGGTCGGCGCAGTCGAAGACGAGGATGCCCCGCCTTTGCCTTCTTTTGGCAAAGGTGGGAAATCGTCGGCCTGCGCCGCGCAGGTCTCCAGCTTCAACCTGGAAACCGAAGCGATCGAGGGTAGCGCCTCGCCGCGAAACCCGAGCGTAGCCACGCTCAGCAAATCATCAGCATCCTTGATTTTTGAAGTAGCGTGGCGCTCGAAGGCCAGCATGGCGTCGTCGCGGATCATGCCGCATCCGTTGTCGGCGACCTGGATGAGTTTCTTGCCGCCGGCTTCGATGTTGATCTTGATGCGAGTGGCGCCGGCATCGAGCGCGTTCTCCAGAAGTTCTTTCACGACCGAGGCCGGACGCTCGACGACTTCTCCTGCGGCGATTTTGTTGGCTACTGCCTCCGAAAGGACGTGGATCTTACCCATGCAAAGAGATCCCTCGTTTCACTTGGGATTTCGGCTGCGGGCTCCCGCCTTCGCTGCGCTCAGGCTCACGCCCGCAAAATGCCTCAAGTTTGGCAGATGAGGTTGTGGAAAGCCAAGACTACGAAAGGCCAAGCTGGGCTGGACTGCAAACAGGTTTCAAAGTTCCACAGTTTCAAGATTTCAACGACGGATCGAATCATTCGCCCAATCACTCAATCACCCACACTCAATTCCCCTCAATTCCCTCAGTTCTCGGTTGGTACTACCTTCGATTTTGGCGCCGGCAAGGCCTTCGGCGGCGCTGGAGCTGCGCTGGAGGCCCTGGCAGAATTGCGCCGTATCTCAATCCCATCGTGTTCGTTGTTCAGCACGATGTGCGTAATCCCATTGCCCACCGTGCCCGAAGCCTTCGACTCGCGGTCGCCGTTCTCGACTTTCAGTTCGCCAAAATCGGTCTGAATTTCCCCATCATGCGTTCGCGCATCCAGCTTGAATCCGGCCTTGTCGGGAACGCTCAGATTGATGTCGCCGTTGCGGCTGTCGATCTGCACATTGCCCAGCGAGCGCATCGAGATCTCGATACCGCCATTCTCGTTTCGCAGCCGCACGTCCCCTGAAACCTCTTCCAGGCGAATCTGCTTGGAGCGCGTTGTCAGGTTGAGTGGGCCGGTGATCTGATCGGCGTGCAAGTCGTCGGAGTCGAGATCGAGCTCGCCATCGATGCGCGAGAATTCCAGATCGGTGCGCGAAGATTTGAACGAAACGTTTTTCGTAACCCGCGCGATCTTCACACTCTCCTGAAATTCGCCGTCGAGCTGGAGCGAGCCTTTGATGTCCATCACCGTGACCTCGTTCAACCGCCCATCGATGTGGACGTCGCCGGTGATCTGCTCGACCTTGGCCGAGCTTTTTTCCAGATTCAGTTTCACGCTGCCCGTAACTTCTTCCACCGAGACGTCGCCGTGCTGGTTGTTGATTTCGATGTTTCCGTCACGGCCGGTGACCGACACGTCGCCCCGCCGGGAAGTGACCACTAACTGCATCTTGCGCGGAATGGAAATATCCAGATCGGTTTCGACGGGATGATCCCCGGCGGCCTGAGTCTTGGCATCGAGCGTGAGCACAGCGCCGGTGATCGTCAAAATCGGCCTGGTTTGTGAATTGTACTTGTCCGCGTCGGGTTCATTTTCCGCTCCGACGCGCTTGCGCACGGAAACGGTGATTTTGTTGTCGCTCGAGTAGCTGACGCGCACCGCGCCGTGATCGTCATTCACGCGCAGAGTGGTGATTGCGGGCGGCAAATCCTGTTCAAGGCGGTCGTCGTAGTTGTAGCTTTCGCCGAAAATGTTGTCGAAATCGTTGTCGTCGATGTTCAGGTTGTCGCGCACTTCTCCCCAGTTGAAGCGCGAGATCTGCGTGGCGGTGAGTCCACAGATGATGATGAAGATGATCAGCACAACGCTGCCTGCGCCGATACCGCGAGCTTGCAGGCCTTCGCGCTGGGCCTGTTGATACTCGATCAGCTTGATGACGCCCCAGAGAATCAGCAGGACCGGCCAGTAGTGCGCAAAGAGGATCCCCAGCTTGTGCCATGAGATCACGTGCAAATTGCCGAGCAGAAAGACAAGTCCGAGAACGATCAGCACCACCGGTCCGGCAATGGAGCGGCGATAGCGGCGCGGCGGCGGAGAGTAGGGCGGAGTCGGTTGCTGGGCCGGAGGCGGTGCAACCGGTGGCATGTAGCTAGACATTGCGCACCTCCTCTGAAGGCGAGGTTGGCCCCGGAGTCGAGCTCGCTGGCGGCGATGGTGGCGCCGCGGCGGGCGGAGCGGGCGGCAGTGGACTGACGTGTCCGGCAGAGGAGGCGCTGCTCTGAATCAGCTTGACGATGCCGACGACCAGAAGCCAGGCGGGCCAGGTACGGCTGACGTCGGCGACACCGGTACTCTGCAATAGGAACAAAATGCCGGTCGTGAGCACCATGGCCGGTCCCATCAGCCAGCGGGTACTGCAACGTCCACACCCGCAGGTGCGGCGGGCGCGATCCCAGTTGCGGTAGAACATCCAGGCGCCGAGAAAAACCAGAATCAGCGGCCAGTAGCGCTCGAAGCCATACTCGAAGACGCCCATCGTGTGCAGGAGGAAGAGAACGCCGAGGACGATGAGAAGCACCGCACCGGTCGGCACTTTGCCAGTGTCGAATTTGTCGCCCATGCTGAACGTCTGCCCAAGACCCATGGGATCGGGGGCGGGCTGGCCAGCCTGAATGGCTTGGGCGGTGCGCACGGCATCGACGATCTGGTAGACGTAGAAGAACGCGATGCCCAGACCGAACAGCCAATCCCAGCTTCCCGCATGGTTCGCGCCAAAAATCAGCATGATGAAAATCAGCAGGTGCGCTAAGCCTTTGGCGTATTGCGAGCAATACACCGCGCCCACGCCGAAGGGGAAGAATCCGGCGAGGATACCGGCCACGGCCGGGTTCGGCCCTGAGCCGGTCCGGACAGGCTGCACTGGTGCGCCGACAGGCGGATAGGCCGGTTGCGCGCTTCCGGATGGCGGATAAACATTCGGTGCCAGCGTATACGCGGCCGGCGCGCCCGGCGGATAGACATTCTGCGCTGGCGGCGCAAACGCCGCCGGGGCCGGGGGCGGGGCGGCCTCCAATCGTATGGCAAGACACGGCTCACAGTAAATCATTCCGCGAACGTCGCGGACGCATTTGGCGCAGAGTGGCTTGCCGCAGGTACGGCAGAATGCGACTGCGGCAATGTCAGGGTGATTGGCGCAGTTCATACGAACCTCCTGTACGTGGTCACCGACACTACAGGCAGATCCTGATTTAACGGATAGACGACAGATGGACCCAGTGGCGCGCCGGCCAGAAGGAATTGATGGTCTGACTGGCTGTAGTTCCGCTCCTGCTTCTGCTCGGGCTGTTCAGTTGTGTCGTTCTTGTGTTCTTTCGGTTTTGCCGGTCCGGGCTCGGCAGGCCTGACGTTACGCCTGATCTTGCTGGCCGCGGCCTGCAACTCATACACGAGCCGGATATTGTCGTAATAACGCACGATGCGGGCTTGCGTGTTATAGAACGTATGCCGGATCGCCGCCGGACGCAAGCTGATCTGGCGCAGGTCGGCGGGTTTCACGCCCAGCATGCTGAGCGCAACCGAAAGCGAAAAGAATGCCATGCCGAACGACATGGCAAACCTCGGCTGCCGTACCGTTGCCCAGACCGGCTGCATCGCGCCAGAGATCCAGGCTTGCACACGCTCCCACCACGAGAACTGCGGTTGCGCGGCCACGTTCACCCGCAAGCGTTGGGAGTCAACGCCCGTCGTGGATGCCAGAATGTTATTGACCAGGCCGGCTGGAGGTTCCACCTCCGTGAGACCCTTCAGCCAGTTGCGGCCTGCCTCGACCTCAGCGAGCAGCGGCCCACAAACGGAGCAACTCCGCGCATGGGCCTGGAAGGCATCGAGTTGAGCGCCGCCAAGGACACCATCGAGCATGTCCGTGAGCAGCAGGTCGAACTCGTGACACTGCATTCCGTTGCTGGTGTGGTCTGGCATCACATCACCTGCCTATAGGTACGTTGTAGAAGGCGCGCAAGTTCCGCCCGCCCACGATTTATTCGACTTTTCACAGTCCCCTCCGGAACCTTCAAAACGGTTGCGATTTCACGGTAATCAAAATCCTGTAAGTCCCTTAGAATCACAGCCTCACGCAGCTCCGGCGAAAGCTTAGACAGGGCCGCGTGGACGCTTTCCCCGACCTCCCGGCTGCGTACGCGCTGGTCGGGAGGCGCACTTTGGTCTTGAATTTGCTCACTGAGCGGCTGCGCGTCTTCCTGCGCCGATACTGGCGCGTCGATAGAGTCGGTCAGCCGGTCCTGCTTGGTCTTGCGGAAATGGTCGACCAGCAGGTTACGGGTGATGGTAGTGACCCAGGTGACGAACGCACCTTTCGAGCTGTCGTAGCTCGAAAGCGTCCGGTACATCTTGATAAAAACTTCCTGCGTGAGGTCTTCGGCGTCGCTGGCCGACCCGGCAAAGCGGTAGCAGATGTTATAGATACGTCGGTTGTAGGTGCGAACGATTTCCTCCCAGGCAGCAGCGTCGCCCGCAACGCAGCGGCGGACCAGCATCGCAACTACCTGGACATCTTCCAAGTCAGTTCCCAGTTGCCAGTTCTCAGTGGCCAGTTCTCAGGTCTTACTTCGCGGGCCTTGAGGTTGGCTCAAAACGATGTCATTTCGAACCGGCGCCGAAGGATCGGTGAGGGCCTCTCCTGAGCCGCATGGCGAAGGAAACATGCTTTTCCTCGACCGTAGCAAGCCCTCACAAGACAGTACGTCAATGTGCAGCCGCAAGTTCGCGCGGCTCAAGGAGATTAGCGAAACACGGCATTGTAGCAGTGGGGAGTTGCGAACGAATTATCGGGACAAGTACTGACTGGAACTTAGGGACCGCTGACCAATGCTTTACTTTTCTGCTGATCGCATGGCTGCCTCAATGTCCTTTGCCGAATATGGCACTGCCGACGTTAGCAGTTCCGCAGTCCGCATAGTCCCAGACCTCCGCAGCCTTCGCCAAATTATCCGATGGGCTTCTTCACTGTAATCCCTAACTCCCTTAAGTGCGCCTCGCTCACCGGCGTGGGCGCATCCACCATCAAATCCACGGCGGGGCGTGTCTTGGGGAGCAGGGCCACTGCCTTCATCACGGTTTAAATCCCACGCTCTGCCACAAATCCGCCGTCCTGTACATCACTCCGTTGGCAATCACGTACTCGACATTGCGCGTATTGTGAATGTCCGCGAGCGGATCGCCATCGATCAGAATCACGTCGCCGCGCTTGCCTTTTTCCACCGTTCCCGATTCCTTATCCACGCCCATGGCGCGCGCGGGCACGATGGTTGCCGCCTGAATGGCCTCCATCGGCGTGAAGCCCGCCTGAACATACAACTCGATTTCGCGATGCAGGCTGTAGCCGGGAACGGCCTGGTCGGTGCCGGCGACAATTGGAATACCGGCGCGGTGCAGGATTCCAACAGCGGCCAGTTCCTTCTCAAACACTTTTTCGCGAATCTCAGATCGCTCGTTGGGCGGAGCAACGTCAGTAAGTTGCTCAGCCAGTTCGGGAGCGACCTTGTTGACTCCAGGTTCAAAGCTCGCCGGCGGCTTGGCGGTCGTCGCGGCGTAAAGCTCGAACAACGCAATCGTCGGGTCAACCACGGTGTTGTGCTCTTTGAGGAACGCGACCGCCTTTCTGGCCTCAGGCGAATCAAGATCGATGTTGGCGAGCGCCTTCGTGCGGTCAGAACGGCTCATGTCGGCGGGAAACGGAGCGTGCATGATGTCGATGACATAGTGAATGTGGTTGATCTGATCCTGACCGGCTGCGATGGTCTGGAAAGCGTTTAATCCCTCGGGGACGTGTCCGGTGACCGTCATCCCAAGCTTGTGCGCTTCGTCGGCGATAACTTTCACTTCTTCCAGTTTCACCGAGCTGTAAATCTTCATCTGCTGAAAGTTAGCCGCGTGATAGCGATCGACCCACTGGCGCGCCTGCTCGGGCGTATCGACGCGATTCACGCCAACCGTCATCGGGCCGGAGCCGTCGACAATGCCAGCCAGCAATAATCTCGGGCCGAGCCCGCCCCCCTGCGCGATGGCGTCGCGCACGGCAGTGATGAATTCAAACTCATTGCCGCAGTCGCGCACCGTGGTCACACCGGCTGCGAGATAAATTGGTCCCCATTCGACTTGCTCGAAATGCGCATGCATGTCCCATAGCCCAGGCAGCAGGGTTTTGCCGCGGGCGTCAATGATGTCCGCGTTCTTCGGAACTTTCACCCGCTGGCGCGGGCCAACATCGACGATGCGGCCGTCGTGAATTACCACGGCGGCGTTGGGGATCGGCGGAGCGCCGGTACCGTCAATGAGCGTCGCGCCCACGATGGCCAGCGACGATGAGGTTTTGCCGGAAATGGTTTTCGAAAGCTCGGAGAGAGCATGCATGCCATCGGCGCCGGCGCGTCCGACAAAGTCGCCCAGCGCGCTTTCGTAGCCCTCGCGAATGGCTTCGAAGTGATCGAACTCGGCATCGGTGGTCACGGCCGCGACCAGGTTGCGGCTCGAATCAAACCATAGCGTTTCGCGCCCCCAGATGAGGCCTTCGACAGTGTAGCGGTCGAGCGTTTCGTCTTTTGCGGCGCCCGAATTGGCGGCGATATGAATGTGATCTTGTCCGCGCGGCTCGATTTTGACCACACCAGTCGGAAAAGTTGGCAGGCTGCTCGGAGAACCATGCGCCGCCCAGTAACGCACCATGAGCATCTGCATGGTGGTGGGAGCATAACCGGCGATGGTGAAGAAAGGGCCGGCCGGTGCGGGCAGGTCGTCCTTTTTGTCGCGTGAGCGAATATGGATAGCGGCGGCATCGACCATTATCGACTCGTCAATCGCAGAGGCCCGTGACGTGCTGCCTTTGATCTCGAATGACTCGGGCACGAGCTCTCGCGTGCCGCGGAACATAGCCGAAAGCGGCACCTCATGGCCGCGGTCGGTGAACTTGAAGTCCATCTTCGCGACCAGCGACTCGCCGTCGCGGCGGATTTCATACGTTTCTTCGCCAATCGCCTGCTCGAATTTGTGGAGCGTGAACTTGCCCTGCTCGACAATGGCAGGGCCGGAGGCAGGCTGTTGGGCAAACGTTGGCGGGTGGATAGTGACGAAGAAAATGGCGGCCAAGGCAACGCTGAAGAAGTAAATTCGAAAAATTCGTTTTTGCATTTTCAAATGTTAATCTTTGTATGAGTTGCCGTATGAGTTACCGAGAGCCCCGTGTGAGCGATGTTTAAGCTTGTTTCTTCACCGTAATCCCCAACTCTCTTAACTGCCCCTCGCTCACGGGTGTCGGCGCATCAACCATCAAATCCACAGCGCGGGCGGTCTTGGGGAATGGAATAACTTCGCGCAGGCTTTCGGCGCCGGTGAGAATCATCACAATGCGGTCAAGACCGAGGGCAATGCCGCCGTGCGGAGGCGTGCCGTATTCCAGCGCTTCGAGGAAGAATCCAAAGCGCGCTTTGGCTTCTTCTTCGCTCATGCCCAGGGCGCGGAAAATGCGCCGCTGCACATCCTGGCGGTGAATACGAATCGAGCCTGAGCCAAGCTCGGTGCCGTTCAGAACTACGTCATATGCCAGCGCGCGCACCGCGCTGAGTGGCGAGAGCGGATTGTGCAGCGATTCGACGCCTTCTTCAAGCAGCTTCATATCCTGCTCATGCGGCGATGTGAACGGATGGTGCGCTGCCATCCACTGTCGCTCGCTCTCGTCCCATTCGAACATGGGGAAGTTCGTAACCCACAGAAAACGAAAATCGCCTTTCTGAAAACACTGGTGCCGCTCGGCATATTTCTGGGCCAAAGCAAGGCGCAGCAAACCCGCCGAAGTATAGATCGCCAACTCCTGAGGCGTGACCTTGCGATACGGTGAAACCGGCGACTGCGGCCCCGACTGTGCCGGACCTTTTTCTGCAGAGCCTGCGACCAGCACGATGAGATCGCCGGGTTCGGCGCTGGCTTGCTTACTAATTGCTTCGGCGGCGGCAGGATACTTGTTTGCAATGCGCTTGAAATCTTCGTAAACGCGCGCGCCGCCCTTGGAGTGAAACATGGGCTTGATGTCGTCGCGTTCTTTGCGCGAAAGCTCACCGACTTTTGGAATGCGAATGGCGATCACCGGCAGGTTCGGATTGATCGCCAGGTCGCTCAAATTCTCGGATGACAAACAGTCCCGCACATCGGTAAACGGCGGCAAGCGCAAATCGGGCTTGTCGATTCCATACAACCGGATCGCCTCGTCGTAATCCATGCGCGGAAATGGGGTCTCAATTTCAAACCCCGCCGCCGCAAACGCCGCCGTCAGAAACCCTTCAACAACGGCCCACACGCTTTCCGGCTGCGGATACGTCATCTCCAGATCGATCTGCGTGAACTCAGGCTGGCGGTCGGCGCGCAAGTCTTCGTCGCGGAAGCAGCGCACGATCTGAAAATATCTATCGAAACCCGAGATCATCAGAATCTGTTTGAACAT
>JASHOH010000215.1 GCA_030041215.1 Candidatus Sulfotelmatobacter sp.
CGAAGGGATGGGAGACAGTTGTGCCACTACTTGGCTCGCTCAAAAGTCTTAAGACATCGTCCCACGGTGGTCGGTCCTGTGGTCTTTTGCTGACCATCCGACTCAGCAGTTGTGCTATGCCACTAGGAACATCTTTTCGCATGCTCCGAACGTCTGGACACTGCTCGTAGAGATGGGCTTTTTCCCATTCGAGGAAATTGCAATTCCCTGAAGCGTACTCGACGCCGAACAAGCTGCTTTACTACTTTTTACTAAAACAGCACTTTACCGGGTAGCCCGAAGTAGTCCGGAGTGGTTCGTTGTAGCGCGCAAAAAGCCGCCGGAAGGCGCGAAAAATCTGGCGGGCAGGCTAGTTTTGCCAGTGCCGTTGGGATTTGCGGAAGTGTAGGGGTTATAATCCCTCTCCCTCCGCCACGCAGTCCGGACCGCAGAGAATTCTGGCCATTACTTCAGCATGAATACGCGAATTGTGCCCGTTTTTCGCGATCTCTACTTAATAAATCGGACCGGAGAGAACGGACTCCTCAACAACGATGCACGCACCCTAGCCCGGGTTTTCTCTGCCGCAATCAGCAGTCCGACTTTCTCGATATGCCTTGGCCAACATTCCGAATGCGGCGGGCGATTCTGTGGTGTGCCCCAGCGGCACCAGCAGACAAAAAAAATCAGCGACAAACGACACAACTTGATGTTCACTCTGGGCAACGCCGCCGAGGAAGCCGCCCTTCCTTGCAAGAGGCTGCCTTCATTCTGTACCGATAGAGTTGTTTTAGTTTAGATGCGGTTTTTTCGAGATGCGATTAAACACTACCAAGCGTAGGGATAGCCTGCGGCCAACGCTTTCTCAAGCTCCGCGTCATAGCCATAAATGTCGTCGAAAAAGCGAATCTGATTTTCCTCGTTCACGACAGCCGTGCCATACACAATCAATACCGGAATTCGAGTGACGAGGTTCACTTGAAGATTGTCTTTGTCACCGTTCATTGTGGCCTTCACGCGCTCCAAATCCCATCCAGGATTGTTTCGCAGCACCCAGGCAACGAGATCGGCTGGCTTCTCCACGCGAATGCATCCGTGGCTGAGGTCGCGCTTGTCCAGCGAGAACAATTCCGGAGCCTCTGTGCCGTGCAGGTACACATTCTCCGGGTTGGGGAAGATGATCTTAACTAAACCCAGAGAATTCGTTGGCCCGGGCTTCTGCCGCACCATCAGGTGAAAGGACTTTATGCTTTCCAAAACTTCCGGGCTCACTTGATTGTCGGTTACGACCTCGCCTTTGGACGTAACGACCTCAAAATTATGCTTGGCGATGTAGTTCGAATCCTTCTGAATTTGCGGGACAATTTCGTTGCGCTGAATACTGGGCGGCACGTCCCAGTAGGGCCGGAAGACGACGTATTGGATCTCTTTCTCAAAAACGGGAGACTTGTGTCCGTAGGCTTTTCCAACGATGACGTTCTTATAGAAGGCGACGGTGCCATCCGGGTTCATCGCGCGTAAACGATACTCGGGAAGATTCACAATCACGGGGGGTTGAGAAAAAGAATGCGGAAGCCAGCGCCATCGTTCGAGCGTGAGCTTGATCTGGCGAATGCGGGCCGCCGGAGGCGTGTTGAGTTCATTGATCGTGGGCGCGTCCAAGTTGCCGGTGGGAGTTTCCCCATGTCTGTCCTGGTAATGCTTCACACCATCGACGAGCGCGCCCTCATAGATCGTCGCATTCGGATCCAGTTGTACGCCGGGAGGAATATCACCGATAACCTGTAAAAAGCTGCCCAGGCGCGCCACACCGGAGTAGGGTTGGCCCGGGCGCACTGTCTTACTGATCGCCGGCAGCTTCGGTCCGTCGTTTTGTTTCGCGTATCCCTCATATACCGGCAAAAGCGCGAGCAGCTCTCTGTATCTCAGGAAGGGTGGCTCCAACTTCTGGATTTCGGCGGTCGGATCGCTCACATTTAAGACACGGGCCTGAAGAAATTCCGCTAAGGGTAGCTGATGGCCCTCTACATCGAGCTGGAACTTAAATTCCTCGGGGTTTACACGGCCGCAGTGTATTGCACGGATGTAACGCATCGCCGAGACTGTAAGCGCAGTATCGAATGACACAAGGTCTTGCTCGGAAGCACCCTGATCCAATTTGAGCAGGCGGTCTTGCCATCGCTGTCCATCGTAGTCTTCGGGCTCGAGTCCTTTGGTGTTGGCGTTCTCTAGGAGTTTAATCACGGCGAGCCCTTGAGGGCGCACACGGCCGTTCTGGACCCAGGCGAGCGAGTAATCGTTCATTTCGTAAAATTTGGCGACTTCCGTCTTGTAGGGTTTAAAGTCGGGCCATCGAAGATCGGCATTACTGGCCGAGTCCACGATACCGTGGAGCGCCGAAACGCCTACAGCAGACAACGTTGGCCCCACGAGAATGGCGGGTTGCTCCGCGAGGGCAGGGATAGACTCCCCTCTTGCAACCAACATTGCTGCAATGATTGTGATCGTTAGAACATTCATGGCCGAGGCCGACGAACGACACCCATGGATACTGGCGAACTTTCCATGGCTGAATGATGCGCGATTTCATGATGGAAGGTCCATTGTACGTTGGTATTGATTTGTCATTCGCAGGCGCCTTTCTCGAGTCTACCCCCATCAGATCCAGGCTTCCGGCTACCGGCGGCAGACTGCGCGCTCCGCCATGCAGTCTGGACTTCGCCTGCAGCGGCCATTACTCGTCGTCTTGACGTGATATCGCCGCATAGCTCAGCTGATCTAATCTCCGCTTCCAGTCGAAGCCAACTAACTTCTTCCTGCGCGTGGCTTTAACTCCGAGATCATACACACCTGCGTTTGGTTCCTGGCATGCTGCAGACTGCCTGCGTGACTACCTGAGCGAGGAGGAGAAGGAAAATGGCTTCCGTCTGGTCTGGATATTTGATGTTTGGTCTGATCTCGATGCCAGTGCGCCTTTTCCCAGCGGCTCGGAGCAAGGTCATACCGTTTCACATGGTGCACCGCCCGGATCACGTGCGCATCAAGACGCCGCTTTACTGCCCAAAAGACCAGCGCATTGTCGAGCGTAGCGAGATCGTCAAAGGCTTTGCGGCAGTGCAGCTCGTGGACACGGCTTCCCGAGCACATCTCTGAGTTGAGACTTACGAGCGGGCCTTCAGCGGAGACGACTTACATATCTCTGCTCAGCTAATCTTTCGGGCACTGAACACCAGGACGGCGCCGTGCGTGTGGGGACGAAAGCCTTCAAAGCCCGCCTCGGCCACGTATCGTTCGAGATCAGAGAGTGCGAAGAGGTGGCCGCCACTTTTCTTTTCCATGCGATCGCGCAAGAACCTGTACTTCAAAAGTCCCCGGTTGCTGATGGCAAAGCACATCACCGCCAATGGCGCACCGGCTTTCATGGTGCGGTTGATCTCACGCAGCGCGAGGACGGTGTCGTAGAAATGATTCAACGACCCGGCGCAGATGGCCGCGTCGAACAGACCGTCGGGGAACGGTAACGCCTCGACCAGGGCCCGGGCAAAGTGGACGTTGGGAAGACAATCCCGCTCGACGTAACGGGCGCCCTGGCGCAGCATGCTCAGGCAGGCATCAATGCCATAAACAGTCCTTGACGCCGAAGCCATGCGACGTCCGTAGGTGCCCGGGCCGCATGCCACGTCGAGAATGACACCGGTCGTCACTCCCAGAATGTCAGAGATGTCTCGCGCCAATTCTTCTAAGGACGTGCTGTGCCAGCCGCCAAACAGGTTGCACACTGGTGGGTATATATATTTCTCGTAAGTGTATGCGGCAAATTTAAAGAGGTTGGAACCGTCCCACTTTGCTATGTGGCGCAGGTCGCGGCTAATGTTGTTTGCGAGATCCTGCGCGATGAAGTCGGGAATCCCGTCGAGGATTGGGTAGCTTACCGCGCAGGCATGGCAGTAGAGACTCCCCGAGCGTGGCTCCAGTGCCCGCTTGCATGTGGGGCAGGCATAAATGCCGTATGGCTGCGAACTAATTGCGTGCTCTTTTTCCAGAGCGGCGATTTCGCCATGGATTGATGTAGTTGCCATCTTGCCCTCCTTAGGACTCACGGATCGGCCTTCGCCTCATGGCAGGGCTTGGACATCAGGCGGGAAGTGCTCGTCGAGAGGCGACAGCTAGTGTGTACCGCAACCAGGACAAAAAGTCAGTGACCGGAGTCACGCAGCTAAAACGTTCCGTTACGATAGCCGACAATCCAGCAAAAACTTCGATTAGTTGTGATAAATCCCAGGCTGGAGGCTGCTAGCGGATGTTCAATTCGGCGTAGTGGGCGAAGCTGGAGAGCGCTACTTGGTCGTCGCCAGGTATGTAGAAACCGAACTTGCCCAGGCTGAGATTAGCTCCGGGCTGTGTCCAGCGATCTAGGACGGTCCAGCTGTCACCGTGTCTGATCGCGTGGACGACCTCCGTGGGGCTCACGCGGATATGGAACGTACGGAACTGTCTCTTGTCGCCTTTATCGGGAACTTTGATCTCGTCCGTTTTCTCCCCGTCGCGAATGACAGTGCGGTAAAAGTTAGCGTCGTCCATCTGGAAGAGGACGTAGTTCTTGGCGTCGGTGTAGTTGAGCACCCATTGCAAGAGGTGACCCTTGGTGAGCATCGCGGAAAAAGCGAAGGTGCCCGACGCAGGAACGACTCCGTATAGGACGAAGCCTCCCCCCTTGCGAATGAAAGAATCTCCCTCCTGCTTCCAGGCGCGCGGCTCGTCCCACTTCGACATACCGTCCGGAGCGAGAGACAAATCCAGAGTTTTGGATCGACCGGCGATGACTTCGAACGTGGAAACGCGGGTGATCATGTCGGCGGTTCGCGCGGCAAGAGTGTAGGTACCGGGAGCAAGACTGATCGGGACCCCACTGCTTATCATTGTGGGAAGCTCACCTTTCGAAATGGCAACTTTGGCGTCGGCGGGCGTGAAGGTGATTTTCAATTCCCCGAGAGCGCCTTCCAGCGCGGCATCCGCGGCAGCCAGAGATATGGTTCCGCCCGCAACGAAGTGTTCCTTAAATTGCCGGGGCTTGAATCGCTCTTTGCGCAGTTCGACGGTGTGATCTCCGGGATCGACCGTGGAAACGGAGAGCGTGCCATCGGGCTGAATGGTACCGACCAGAGTTTGATCGACAAAAACCGTGGTTCCGGGAGCGCCGCCCTGGATGCTCAGCGAGGCCAGGCGAGGTTGCGGTTGGGGTTGCGGTTGAGGTTGTGGTTGAAGGTTGAAAATGAGCCTGGCCTGTTCGCCCTTGCGAATGCGGATCTTTTGCTGGGGCGGATCCTGAAATCCGCTCTTAGAGACCTGTACAACGTAGTCCTTGAGCTCCAGATTCGGCAGGCGCAACTGGCCGGCTTGCGTGAGTTGCGGCTGAAGTTCTCCATTGAGAAACACTCTTGCGTCGTCTTGACCGGCAATGACAACTAGTGTGCCGACGTTGTGACCGGTCTCGGAGGGCGGCTGATTATCGGGCGTGACTGTCCCGGCGCCGATAGTGGAAGAAGGGCGCAAAGCAGGCTGAGGTTTGGGAGTTGTTTCTGCGGGAGCGGAAGAGGGCGGAGTAGAGACGCTGGGCGCTGAAACAGCAGGCGCTGAGACAACCGGAACCGCTGTGGGGGTCGTTGCTACTTCTGGAGCGGGGTGTTTTCGCGAAAAGACAACGATCACTGCGCACAAGATGATCGCGGCCGCAGAGCCCGAGACGAGGATCAGTGTTGTGTGGTGCGACCTCGTGCGCTGCTCTGGCTGGGAAGCCAGGGATGTGGCTTTTGCCGCCAGTGCGGCAAGCTCGGCGGCGGAAACGGTGTCGGTTTCTGGCGGTGCGAACTGTGGCGGTGGCGGCGCGGTCGGAACTTCGCACGGCAGCGCAGTGCTGGGCGGGACGTTGCTCAGTGGGGGCGGGGCGGTCGGAATGTTTCTGGCCAGAACTGGACTTGGCGTAACCTTGTTTGGCGAAATCTTGGTGGTATCGGCGCGTGGAGACTGCGGAACGCTGGGGCGCGGGACGTGAAAAATGACGGCCGCGCCTTTGCTGTGCGAAGACGCGGTTAAACTCTTTTGAGGGACTAATCCCAGCCGCTGCAGAAGGCCGTTTGCGACGGACAAGATTTCTCCATCCGTCCAATACTTGGCCGCCACCGCTTGTATGCGTTCGGCTAATGCTTTTTTTGCTGCAATGTCCGCTGCTCGATCGATTTCAAGCTCTATGCGCCGCAACTCTTCCAGGTCTCCGCGGCGGGCCTGGCGGCGTCGAGCGCCCTGGTCGCGCTGGATGGACTCGTGGATCTGAAGGAGCTTGGGATCGTTGGGATGAACGGCCAATCCCTCCGCAACCCAAGCCAAGGCCGTGAATAGATCGCCGGAGGACTGCCGCTTGCGCGCTTGCCCAACCCAATCCTCAACAGAGCTCGTTTTTTTTCGGTTTACGATCAGGCCAAGGACCGTTTTGGCCGTGGGATGCGCGGGGTTCACGGCCAGCGCCTGATTCGTCAGCTTCTCGGCCTCGAGCCAATCGGTTTCAACAAGGGATTGTGCATCTTCGACCAGGGCATTGGCCAGAATGGCGCGGGCGAGAGAATTCTTTTTATCCAGCTCGTACGCTTTGCGCAGCAACTGAATCGCTTCGGTGGACTTCTGCTGCGCGAATAGTTCCTGGCTTTCGGTGATAAGACGGTTGGCGTCGGCATTGCGCTTGACTCCGTCATGGGCGAGCTTTTCCAGCTCGGACAGCTCCGCATCATTGGCAAATTCGGCAGCTGTGCGTCGCAACAAATCCAAAGCGCGAGAGTAGTCGCCCGAATGCAGACACATCTTGATCTGCTCAACGAGCCGCGTTTTCGATTCGGTGCTGGTTTGCTGGTCGCGTTTTTTCTCCAAGCGCTCTAACCTCTAACATCGAGGTCCACGCCGCCCTGGCCCGAGGCCTTGCCGGACCTCGTCGCCGCCTGCCAATTCTCTGGTGAAAAGGAGAGGTTTATAGCGCGCCTCGCTGTGCTGGCCTCAAGAATCTTACTCGATTGGGCGGAAAAGACTAGTGTCTTGGTAGCTGCGTCGCAGGCATGTCCCCTTATTGAGACGGGCATTCCTCGCATATCTCAAGAACTCGAGCGTCGTCTGCGATATGAGTGTGACACATGCGCTCTCGTAACTAGCGGCTTTATGAATGCCTTATAAAGCCTTTATCCGAAATTCACGTCGCTTGTATTTCAATATGCCTTGCGTCCGCGTAAGCGAGCTGTGCATCTCTGCGCGCTTTTGCGGGTGCGGAAAGAGGAAGGAAATGCGCAGGGTAGTGTGGGTTTCGGTAGCGATTCTCTTCGCAGCGTGTTCGGCCGTTGGACAATCGACATTCGGCAGCATTGTGGGAGCGGTACATGACAGGACGCAGGCCGTGGTGCCGGGTGCGTCGGTGCAGATAAAAGATTTGGAAGACAACAGCCTTCGCTCCGCTGTAGCGGACGAGAATGGGGCGTTCGAATTTGTAAACCTTAAGCCGGGCAGATATGCCGTTTTTGTCCAGGCGCCGGGCTTTGCGGACTTCCAGATTTCTTCCGCAGAATTGACGGCACGGCAGGCGCTGCGAGTCGACGTTACGCTGAGTGTGAAGACGGAATCGCAGATGATCGAAGTTTCCGACACGGTTGCGACTATTAATACCGAGAACGCGGTGATTGGCGACTCCAAAGGTACGGCGGAGATTGGGCAGTTGCCTTTGAACTTTCGCGCCGTGACTACTAGTCCCCTGGCTTCTTTGGCTACTTCGGCGAATGTGCAGCAGGATAGCCAGGGAAACATCGCGCTGGCCGGGGCGACGGCGAATATGGTGGGCTATTCGGTCGATGGAATTTCGACAGCGAACATCTGGACAAGTACGGCGGCAACGAATCCTTATCCTTCGTCGGAAGGGATTTCAGAACTCAAGGTGACGGCATTTAACAACAGCGCGGAATTTTCGCAGGTTGGCGACGTCACGTTCACTACAAAGGGCGGGACGAACAATTTTCACGGCAGTTTGTTCGAATATTTGCAGAACGATGCGCTCGACGCCACCGTCTACAACTTTGCGGTGAAGGCGCCGAAGCGGTTCAACACGTTTGGCGGCAGCCTGGGCGGGCCGGTGAAGATTCCTCACCTTTATAACGGTAAGGACAAAACCTTTTTCTTCTTCGACTACGAGGGCAACCGGAAGAGAATTTCGCAGCCGGAGCAATTTCTGGTTCCCACACAAGCCGAGCGAAATGGCAATCTCAGCGATTTGCAGGCGCTGAACGGCGGTCAACCCCTGATCAATCCCCCCACGGGACAGCCGTTCCCGAACGATACGATCAACGCGCCGCTGAATGCGTCAGCGTTGACGCTGTTGAATAGTTACTATCCGCTGCCGAATGTGAACTGCATAACGACGATCACAGCGACCTGCAGTTTCAACTATGAGGCGCTGCAACCGATTCCTTCGAGCACGAACGGCTTCGATGGACGAATCGATCAGATCATCAACTCGAAACAGCAGGTGTATGCGCGATTCAACTGGAAGAACCTGACAACGAATGTGGTGAATCCGCTGTTGCCGAACGATCTCGACGATGAGCACGACCGCAGCTTTCTGATTTCCCACAATTTTTCGATTCGCGGCAACCTGCTGAATGAATTTCGCTTTGGCTTTACGCGTATGCTGCTGGCGCCCGATTTCCCCATTGAAGGCGCGGCGGCAATCGCGCGGTTGGGGTTGCAGGATGTGAATCTTTCGACCCATCCGACCGATGGTGGATTTCCCAGCATTAATTTCTCGCAGGGAACCGGTTTTACTCCCATCGGGCGAGATATTGTCGGCAACACGTTGTCGACCACAAAGCAGATCACCGACAACGTTACCTACATCAAAGGCAAGCACACGATTCGCACTGGCATGGACCTCCGCTGGGTGCGATTTCAGGTTCCCGAAATCGAGACTCCATCTGACGACTACGGGCTTTTCACCTTCACCGGAGCATTTACGGGAAATTCTTTCGGAGACCTTCTGTTGGGCATTCCCGATACAACGTATTTCGCTGTGACGGGGCCAACGGATAATGCGGGAGGTCCGCAATTAGGGGTTTATGCGCAGGATGAATGGCAGGTGAACAGCCGGCTTACGATCAATGCGGGGCTGCGCTGGGAGTGGTTGCCGCCGTTCGTGGATGCGCGCGGCATTGAGGCAAACTTCGACCCGCGGACGAACAACATTCTGATCAACAGCATCCTGGCGAATGGGTTGGGTCCGGCGCCGGCGTTTTTACAGTCGTTTAACTCGTGTACGCTGCCGGACCGTGATATGGCGCTGCCTTGCACGAATGTCGTGCTGAACAGCCAGGAAGGCTTGCCCGCCGGACTACGGCAAATGTACATGCGCAACTTTGATCCACGAATCAGTTTTGCCTTCAGGCCGTTTAAGGATAACAAAACGGTTTTGCGCGGTGGATTTGGAATTTTCACAGTGACCGCGCTGGGACAACTGCAAAATGACCTTGAAAGCAATCCGCAGATCGCGGTGCACACCTACCAGAACCAAATTACGAACGGCGTGCCGCTGATTCAGTTTCCTCAGACGATTGCAGCGAGCCAGCTGGTTCAGTTGGGTGGCGGCACACTGGAGCAGGCTACCGATCCGTGGTATCGTGACGCGCAATCAGCGCAGTGGAATTTGACTATTGAGCGCGAGCTAACGCCGGCGACGGCTTTGCGGCTGAGCTATGTGGGCATGAATTCATACCGCATGAACGTTACGGTGAATTTGAATCAGATTGCGCCCAGCGCACAGCCATATGTTCCGAGTCCGTTTGTGGACCCGAGGGCGCCCTTCCAGAATTGGGCCGTGCTGTACTCGGTCGGTAACTACGGAGGTGCAAACTATCAGGCGATGGAGGCGCAGGTCACACATAAGACTTCGCGGGGCTTGTACTTCTCGGGCAATTACACATGGGCGCACAATATCAGCGATGCCCAGGGCGATGCGCCGGTTGGTTTCGGCGGCGAGACCGCGTATGGACTTGCGGTGGTGAACCGATTCGCCATCGGCCAGGACCGCGGGAACGTCGCTGGTACGCGGCGGCAACGGTTCTTACTGACAGGAACGTATGACTTGCCGTTTGGACAGGGCCGGCCATGGTCGAGTTCTTCTAAAATTGTGAACGGAATGTTCGGCGGCTGGAGCGTCAACACGATCACGCTGCTCGAAACCGGGCCGTATTTGACGCCTACGATCAGCCCCACGCTTGACCAGACCAACACGGACGTTCTCTTGGATGGAGCGATCGTTAGGCCTGACATTGTGGGCAATCCGATTCCGGCGCACCGGTCGCCGAGCGATTACTTCAACATTAATGCGTTTGCGCCAACACCTGTGGGCGCGGCGCGCATCGGAAACGCGGGAGTGGGAATTCTGGAGGGCCCCGGCACGCTTGCGGTAAGCGCGGGATTGGCGAAGTCAGCGGCGATTCGCGAGAACTTGAAGATGCGCTTTGAAGCTACATTCACCAACGTACTCAACCATACCAACTTTGCGCCACCGGCGGTGAACGTGAGCAATCCCAGCACGTTTGGCGTGTTGGATGCGGCGCAGACTGCCGAAAACGCAGGAAATCGAACGGGACAGTTAGCGCTGCGGTTCGATTTCTAGTTTTACCTCTGAAAGAAAGGTGGCTCCCGGTGAAACGAAGAAATCTTGTTATCGCAATGACGGCCGCGATCCTGGCTTTCGCGATCGCGGCCTTCCCGCAAAAGGATTCCGTTCCCAAAAAGCAGGATAAGGCTGCGCTTGCCGGCGAGAACGTCAGGGAACTGCTGCTTCTGATGCATACCAGCAAGAGCGGCAAGATTTCCAAACAAGAGTGGATGAAGTTCATGGAAACCGAGTTCGACAGGCTGGACAAAGAAAAGAAAGGCGAAATCGGGCTCGAGGAATTGCGCTCTTCAAAGTTAAGGGCGGCGCCGCAGCGTTTCGCAGAGGTGGGCAAGTAGGGCGCGTTAACATTCTGCCTTAGAATGAAATCGTGCCTGAAGCTGTCATCGACGAATTCTCCGCCACGGAAGGGCCGATTTCGCGCCGCTTCACGCTTAAGCAACGCATTGTTCTGCGTATCCTCATTTTTCTCGGACGTTCTTTTATCCGACTGATTGGCCCCACGCTGCGAGTGTCGGTTTCGCGGGAAGAAGGGGCCCAGGAAACGCTCGACCAGCGACCGACGGTTGCTTCGTTCTGGCATGCCTGCCAGATTCCCGCTACTTACGTGTTCCGCGATATGGGCATTCGCGTCATGAGCAGCAACAGCTATGACGGCGAATACATGGGGCGGATCATAAGGAAATTTGGATTCGTTCCCGTGAAAGGGTCGAGCAGCCGAAATGCAGTGCGCGCGCTGCTGGGCTTGCGACGAGCTTTGGATGAAGGATGGACCGTGGCCTTCACGCTCGATGGGCCGCGCGGGCCGCGATATAAAGTGAAGCCGGGGCCGGTGGCGCTGGCGCGCTCATCAGGCGTGCCGATGACCATGTTTCACATGGCGGTGGATAAAGCTTGGGTGCTGAATACATGGGACCGGTTGATGATACCGATGCCGTTTTCGCGGGCGCTGCTGCGAATCGGAAGGCTGATCCATGTGCCGGCGGAAACCGGCGACGCCGAGCTTCCCCGTTACGAAGCCGAGTTGCAGGCCGCGCTCGATCGTTGCGTGGAATTCGCGGAAGCGAACATCAAGAAAGTTGGAACATCGGAATTTCCTTACTACAGACCAGAAAAATCTTAACCACAAAGTTCGCCCGTTCGGTCGCTTACGCTCTCTCAGGGCAGGCTCCGTTCGGTCGCTTACGTTCTCTCAGGGCAGGCTCTGAAAAGCCGCAAAGAACGCGAAGAAGCCACTGGACAGCCCATTCCGATGATGCGCTGTTGACTTCCGCTTCCTGCCTCGCTACAGTCCTCACATCGTAAGCAGTCTGCTTTCGGCACCTCATCCCAGAGAGGAGGGTTCTCGATGCTGTCGCGAACGGGCGTGTCCGGGAAAAATTCATGGTTGCATCTTGTTTGGATCATCTTATTGGCATTGCCGGTAGTCGTCTCCGCGCAGAGCTTTCGAGGATCGATCCGGGGCAAAGTCGCTGATCCGAGCGGAGGTTTGGTGGCGGGGGCGAAAATCACGGCTACCAACGTGGCTACTGGAGTGTCGCGCGAGTCGACTGCGAATGATCAGGGCGAGTATGTTCTGGCGGAGCTGCCTGCCGGCGAATACGAGGTGAAGGCTGAGGCGGCGGGACTTGCTGTGGCAACACGAAGAGTCGTAGTGAACGTGGGACAGGATACGGGGCTGGATTTTGAGATGAAGGTGCAACAGGCCAGCGAACAGCTAGTGGTTACCGCCACCGCGCCAGTAGTAGACACCACGCGGGATGTGCTTGGAGAAGTGGTGGACGAAAAGCTGGTAACCGATCTGCCGCTGAACGGACGCGATTTCGGCAAGCTGGTTGCTTTGGTGCCGGGCGCGACAGTGGAACCATCGGGCGTGGCAGCGGTGGAGTATGGATTCGGACAGTTCAGTATCAACGGCAATCGCGACCGATCGAACAACTACACGCTGGATGGAACGGACAACAACGATCCTTTCTTCAACAACTCGGCCCTGAACCAGACCGGCATTGGCGGTGCACCGGCGTCGCTGCTGCCGATCGATGCGATCGGGGAGTTCAATTTGCAATCGCAGTTTCCCGCCGAGTATGGGCGAAACAGCGGCGCAGTCATCAATATCATTACCAGGTCAGGAAGCAATCAGTTGCATGGCACGGCGTTTGAATTTCTGCGCAACAACTTTTTTGATGCGCGGAATTATTTCGACCGCTCTCCCGCGCCGCAGAGCGAGTTTCGCAATAACCAGTTCGGCGGCTCGCTCGGCGGCCCCATTATCAGGAACAAGACATTTTTCTTTGGCGCTTACGAGGGCCAGCGCGAACGCGTAGGATCCGACTTCACGGCCTATGTTCCAACGGCAACTGAGATCACGGAGGCGCAAAATTACGTGATCTCGAGCGGTTTTACTCTGAATCCCGCCCTCACGCAAGTTCTGAACTTTTTCCCAACACCGACTGGTCTTATTGGGCCGATCGGGACTTTGGCTGAAAGCGTGGAAGACACAAACAACGTCAACAGCGCTATCGCGAAAATCGATGAGAACATCAGCGATCGCGAGATTCTCACTGGCCGGTATGCATACGCCAGCAGTACACAAGTTTTTCCGCTGGGCGGACTGGGATCGGGCGCAGGTTCACGCTTGGCACAGTTTGCCCAGCAATCGCCCACGCGGGTCCAAGTGCTTTCGCTCAGCCTGCTTTCGACAATCAATCCACAAAAACTAAATGAGATTCGTTTTGGATACAGCCGGTATCGGACTTCCTTTACATCGCTGGACGCGAACTTCGATCCTTCCTCATTGGGACTGGATCTTGGCACCGGTAAATTGGGGCTGCCGGAAATCGATTTCGGCGGAATCTTCGAAAATCTGGGCGCGACGGCATATAGCATTCCTCGAGGGCGAGTGAGCCAGAGCTTTCAGTTTCTGGACAACTTCACCTGGACGCATGGCCGCCACACAGTGAAATTCGGCGGGGAGTTGAGACGGGCAAACGTAAATGCGTTCAATGACAACCTGGAAAGGGGCGAGTTCGTCTTTGCCCCAGACAATGGACTGATCCCGACCGACGAGGGCGCGGACATCCTGGCTGCTTACTATCTGGGATACGTTTCGTACGTTAACGCCGAGTCGGGCAACACACAGCGCACGACCATCAACAACGGGCTTGCCTTTTTTGCGCAAGATGATTTTCGTGCCACCCCACGCCTAACGCTGAACTTCGGCTTGCGTTGGGAATACTTTGGTCCGATCAGCGCAACAAACAACCTGCTGGCCAATCTCGGCGTAGATGGAAATCTGGCTATGGTGGGCACCGACGGGCTGCATGGCGCCTATAACCGCGATTTGAATAATTTCGGTCCACGATTCGGATTTGCATGGAGCCCGCGTCAAAGCACCGTTGTACGCGGTGGATATGGGATTTACTACGATTACATTCCACAGGATCTGCTCATCGCAAATTACACGGATGATGCCGGGCTGGTTACGCCGCCGCTCGGGCCGCGTCCCGTTCTGCCGCTGAATTTCAATTCCGACCAGTGGATGGGTGCGGCGGGGCCGATATTAACGGCGGCCTCGGCTCCATTCCCGATATTTTTCACTCCACAAAATCTGGTCACGCCTTATGTGCAGAGCTGGAACTTTAATATCCAGCAGGAAATAATCCCCAACGTCGCTGTGCAGCTTGGATACGTAGGAACGAAAGGCACCAAGCTGGTGCGGCTGCGAGACGCGAACCAGCCCGATGAGTTCGGAAACCGGCCGAATCCGAATTACACGTTTATGGATGAGTTCGCGACGATCAGCGCTTCGACTTACAACGCACTGCAAGCGACGCTGAGAATCCAGCGATGGCACGGGCTCAGTGGTTTTTCAGGTTACACCTTTTCCAAGTCGCTGGATGACGCGTCAGACGGAATCGATTACAACTTCTCGACCGTGGCCCTGCCGCAGAACTCGAATGATCTGGCCGCCGAGCACGGGCCGTCGAACTTTGACACGCGGCATCGTTTCACGACGGCGCTAACCTATGGGATCCCGCGCACGTTCGGGCCAAAAAAGCTTTCGCAAGGATGGGAGCTGAGCACGATTTTCACTGCGCAGAGCGGGCGTCCCGTCCCCATTGTGAGCGCGAACGATACCAGTTCGTTTCCAAACCCGAACTACAACACTCAGTCGAATTATCATCAGAGGCCGAACCTCGTACCGGGAGTGAATCCCATCAATTCGAACTGGGAGTCGGCGCCAGACACCATCGGTTATCTAAATGCGAATGCGTTTGCGCAACCGCCTTACGGCACATTCGGAGACTTGGGCAGGAACGCGATTTATGGCCCGAGTTTTTGGCAATTGGATTTTGCGGTGCTGAAGGAGACGCCACTTACGGAGCGGGTGAATCTGCAGTTGCGGGGAGAGTTCTTCAATATTTTCAATCACCCGAATTTTGCTTTGCCCAATTGGACCATAACTCCGGCTATTTCGCCGACGGGAGTGCTAACTCCCGGTGTGGTCACAGGACTGATAACGCAGACTCCCGATCAGGCGCAGACGAATCCTGGATTAGGCGGGGGAGGACCGCGGGTGATTCAGTTAGCGGCGAAGTTTGTGTTTTGAAACGGTGGGTTTACTACGGAGGGCACGGGGGAATGCGGTGTAAGGCGCTTTTCGATTAATAGTTGACTTTTGCCTGGATAAGCCGCTAAGTTTCTGACTTAGTCGTTTCGTTCTTTGAAATGCACTTCGGTTTGCGCGTCTTTGCCGCTCGGTGAAGACAGGGAAGCGGGTGCAAATCCCGCGCTGCCGCGCAACTGTAAGCGAGAAAACTGCCTCCGGCCACTGGGACTGATTCCCGGGAAGACCGGAAGCGTCATTGGATCGGTAACTGGTCCTAACTCGCGAAGCCAGGAGACCGGCGCGCTCCGTCACCTTCAACCTCTTTCGCGTGCAAAGGAGGATGGTATGCGCGTAGTGAGCGCAGTTTTTCTGGTTTTGGTTTTCTCCCTGGCCGCTGGCGCGGCCGATCTCAAAATCAAAGTAATAGACCCGCAGTCTGCGGCCGTGGCCGGGGCCACGGTTTCTCTGGTGCTCGCAGCAGAGAAGGTTCCCGCCACGCAAATGACTTCTGCGGAGGGTATTGCAGTTTTTCACGTTTCGGGCGGCGGACCACATCAGGTCAAAGTCCTGGCGCCGGGGTTTGCGGCCGAGACAGTCGAGGTTCCCGCTCAAGCTGAAATGTTCACTGTGACGTTGCACTTGGCCACCGCCTCGGAAACCGTGGTGGTGAGCGCTACGCGTACCCCTGTGCCGGGCGAGGCC
>JASHOH010000016.1 GCA_030041215.1 Candidatus Sulfotelmatobacter sp.
ATCCCGATCTTCGCGTGCGAGAACGTTTTGAGCGCGGGGCAAAAAAACTGAGAAGCGTTTACAACGCCGCTCTCTGGGTGATGGAGCACGAATTCAAGAAAGTGAACCGCAACGGCAGCGAGAAGATTCACGCCTTGCGCCGCGAAGTCGAAAAAGAGTTCCCCATCGTGGCCCGTCTGGCCGCGGTGCTATTTGGCTTACCTTTATTACTCTCTACCCGCCGCGAAGAAAAGCGCCTCGCTGCCGGACGCACCTATGAGCCGCCCACTTTCCTGGAACGCCGCAATTGGATTTCAGCCTCGTAGCTACCACGGCGAGTTGGGCATCGTGCGGAGGTCCAAGAATGATCCGACGCAGGCATTTTGCAGAGGCCGGCTGATTGCCGGGCATCGACCGGGTCGGCGACAGGCAGTCTGAAGACATCAGACCCTTCGGCGCCCTTTCCCAGCATATTGGCTGCGCCCGCAGCGCTTTTTGTTGAAAACAGGATCCTTCTTGGCTTCGTTTCGCAAATTCGGGTCCATCGAAATGCGTACGTGCAGGTGGAGGCAGTTATACTGCGCCGCTGCAGACCACGCCACAATCTTCATTGCGTTATTTACACACGCACAGGAGGGAGAACGGGCCGGAGTGGCTTTATCCGCCTTTCGTCGGCGTGCTGCCTTACGGCATTTTTGGCGCTAGGATGCGCAGGCCTGAGTTGGTTTTGTGCGCCCGCCTTAATGACAATAGTTGCATGTCTCCCGCGCGATCCCTCCCGGCGGAAGCGCATTCCTGCTGCGAGGTTGGCGATCATCGCCGTGCCTACGTTAGCTTTGCGATCAACCCAGACGAGGTTTCCATTGTACTGGTACGTAATCGTCCCGAGAATCGCCGATGGATAAATCGTTATCCGGTCAACTGCCGTACTCACCAATTCACTGGCCGAGCAGGCACGCGAACAGGCGCCCTCTCACTCCAAATAGGTGGTGATATTTCGCGAGGCCGGAGCATTTTGCTACGTTGAAACTACTCCGCGTTCCCTGCTGCCTTTCACTGCATGACGGACATGCGCAAAATTGTTGAATAGGCGTATGCTGTTCGGATTAGGAGTACACCGATGTGCGGAATACTATTCTGGTTGTGATACGACTCCAGCAGGCAGAAAGCAACGATGGTACCCACGGTTCCCATGGCCAGCGCTGTCACTGCTACATCACAGGTCGTAATGTCGTTACACTGTTGAAATAAAACGGGCGGGCGCCCCCCGGACAAAAAACACAGTTGCTGCGAAGAAAAACCCGCCCTTGAACCAAGAGATCCTCTCCCTGCGAACCTTTTCTTGTAACCGACTGAAAACACAGTCGAAGCTCGAAGAGTAAATTGGCAGGCGGCGTGCTTTGTCAGGTACCATCGGCTGGGAAGCGCAGTTCCACCCGGAAGAGGGTGCGATTGGGCCTGGCGTTGGACTGCGGGTTAAGCAGAAAGGGTGCTAATGCGGATTCTACGGAAGTTTCTTGGGCGTCGGATCCTCTGGAGGATTCTACTGGTTCTGTTTGCAGAACCTGCCGTCTGGGCGCAACCCAGCGCCACCACCACCACTCTGACTTTGTCATCCAATAGCGTCACGACCGGAACCGCAGTGACCGTGACAGCTTCGGTGGTCTCGGGCGGAGCTCCGGTGACCGCGGGCCAAGTGGTGTTCTGCAACGCTAGCGCAACGTACTGCGAGGGCCCGGCTATCTTCGGCAGTGCATGGATGATCAAGTCGGGAGCGGCAGCGGGAACGGCGACGATTCATAGGACCTTCGGTCCCGGAACGTACAGCGTCCAGGCGGTGTTTCTGGGAACGAACTCTTACGCCACAAGCACTTCGGCTCCGGCGACTTTAACGGTGAGCGGCCCCCTGCCTACAACAACTACGCTCAACGCTACTGGAGCGGCAGGCGCCTATTCCCTGAACGCAACCGTCTGGGCTGGCGGCACGATTGCGCCGACCGGGAGCGTATCCTTTTTCGATGCCACGAACAGCAACAGCCTTCTTGCATCGGTCCTGCTATCTGCGGGGGTGGAAACAACGGGCTTCGCATTTGCGAGCACTTCGGGCCCCGCCGCGACCTCTCAGAACCAGGCTATCGCAGTGGGCGACTTCAACAATGACGGCTATCTGGATTACGTCGTAGCTAGCCTGAGTTCAGGCACAGTAACGGTCATGCTGGGCAACGGCAACGGAACGTTTACGGCGCAGCCTACAACATATACGGTTGGTGGTTATGCGGAAGAGGCAGTCGTCGCCGATTTCAATGGTGACGGCAATCTGGATGTTGCGTTTGCCAGCTCAGCGGGCAGTGGTGTGACCATTCTGCTGGGCAATGGCGATGGCACGTTTACAACCCCCGCCACGCAACCGGCGGTTAGTTTTGCCGCGTCCATCGCGGTGGCAGATTTCAACGGCGATGGAATTCCTGATCTCGCCGTGAGCAACAACGGCTACGGCTATGTGGTTACGATTCTACTGGGCAACGGCGATGGGACCTTCACCGTGGGCTCCTCCACAACATTGCCGAGTTGGTCGGTCACCCCCGAAAGCATCGTCGCCATGGACTTCAATGGCGACGGCAAGATGGACTTGGCAGTGACCAGCTCGAACACCAACTCGCCCGCCAGCTATGTGGTGACGATTCTGCTCGGCAACGGCGATGGGACGTTCACCCAGGGAAACACATACACGACGGGTAATGACGACTTGGCTATGGTCGGAGGCGACTTTAATGGGGATGGCATTCCTGACCTGGCCATTGCAAATTACTACGACGACACGGTGACAATTTTGCTGGGGAATGGCGACGGCACCTTTACCCCTGCCACTGGCAGCCCGGTGCCCACCGGAGCGGGTCCGTTTGCGATCGTGGCTGGAGACTTCAACAACGACGGCAACCTGGATCTTGCCACGGCAGACTACTATGCCGATACGGTAACGGTTCTGCTGGGGAACGGCGACGGCACCTTTACGGCTTCGTCTGCAGCCCCAACCGCCGGAGGGGCCCCGGACGGCATTGCCGCCGGTGACTTCAATGGCGACGGCTTGCTGGATATCATCACAGCAAATTATGCAATGACAACGGAGTCGGTCCTATTGCAGTCGACCAGCTCCACGATAGTGACCACAAGCGGCTTGTCAATCCCGGGAACGGACAATGTCTATGCACAGTACAGTGGCGACAGCAACTTTTTGTCCAGTCAGTCCAGCACTCTTCCTCTCCTTTCGATCATCGTAGCGACGCAGACGATTAACTTCCCCAATCCAGGCGCCCAGACCTATGGAACTCAGCTGGAACTGGGCGCAAGCGCAACGTCTGGCCTTCCGGTGAGTTACACCGTGGTTTCGGGACCTGCGACGCTGAGCGGCACCAACCTGCTGACCTTCACGGCGACCGGCTCGGTCACGGTTCAGGCCACGCAAGGGGGCAATAATTTCTACGCGGCCGCCCCGCCAGTGAGCCAGACCTTTGCCGTAAACCCGGCTCCGCAGACCATTACCTTCCCGAATCCCGGGCCGCTGCCGGAAGGGGTCGCACCAATCACGCTAACGGCAACTGCAAGCTCGGGGCTGCCCGTAACATACACGCTGATTTCAGGCCCTGCGACGCTGAGCGGCAGCACCCTGACGGTCACGGACACGGGCAGCATTGTGGTCGAGGCTGACCAGGCAGGCAATGCAGACTACCTGCCGGCACCCTCCGTGCAGATCACCATCGTCGTGGTGGCTTCCAGCATCACCGTGGTGTCGGACGCGTCTGCGGCGGGGACGGTGATCACGGCCGGCCAGACGGCAACGATACCGGTGACGGTCTATGTCGCCAGCGGATTTACGGGCACCATCAGCTTCGCTTGCACCCCACCATCGGCCATGCTGGAATCCTCCTGTTCAGCCAGCTCGGTGCAAACGACAGGCAACGCACCGGTGAATGCGAAAGTGATCGTGAATACGACGGCCCCCAGTCAGGTTTCTTCTCTGTCATGCCCGAAGTCGTCATGGCCGAAGCCGTGGCGAGGCATACCCTCGGGGATCGCATTTGCCGCCCTCCTCGTGGCCTCTGGAGCGGACAGGAAAAATAAGTTGAGAAAGGCAGCGCCGTTGATCGCGCTCATGATCATCGCCATGCTCGGGGGACTGGTGGGTTGCGGCGGCAGTTCGGGAAGTTCGACAAACACCAATCCCGGCACTCCGGCAGGAAGCTACAACTTGACCCTGGTGGCCACTAGCGGCAATGCCAGTTACACCACCACGCTGCCGGTCACGGTCAACTAGAATGCGCACCCCGACTGCAGCTGGCAGCCATTCCGCTGGGCTACTCGACACAGTGCACTGCGGGTCCTTCTCATACAGCCACCACTCGCCGGAGCGTGCCACCAGAGCTACGCGGCAGGGGGCGTCGCGGAACAGGGATCTCCCCGGATCCACTAGCGCGCGGAGAATGAAGTAGCGATATAAGCCGCCGTTCACCCTGCTCCAGGAGAACGTCTCCGGTTCTAGCTCGAAGCCGAGATTCACCGCAGGCATCCGGTCGCTCCGGTAAACCACCAGCTCGCTGTAAACCATCGCGAAGCTGACATCCACCACGCCCATTCTCGTCGCCGAGTACCAGGCGGGATAATGCAGAAAGATCGGGGCCCGAACCAGGTCGGTGACCGGAGCGAAGAAGGCGGTGGCCCCACCTGAGGCGGACGGGGGCTGGCCAGCAGGCTGCGTGGCCGGCCACGGGTTGAAGATCACCGACAGCGCGCGTTGATTGGGTTCCATCGCGTCCAGTATGGTCGCAAAGCCTTGGGCATCGGCGTTACAACGGAGGGTGCGAATCCCGAGCAACACGACCCAGAACATCACGAAAACAACGGCCACCGTTCGGGCCAGGGGTGGTATCGCGCGCGGCGCGGAAAGCGCAGAAAGATAGAACGGCAGCGCCAGAACCGTGAAACGCTGGTACAGGAAGTCGGTTCCCATGGCGCTGGTAGGACACAGCAGCAGCACGCATACAACGATGAAGAGCGGCGTCCACACCGCCACTCGTTTTGCCGGACGCGCCCCCGCCAGCAGCGGCAGGAGGAAAAGAAAGGCGCCCATCAGCAGGCAGATTGCGCTCGCCTCCACCCCAAGCAGGCGGGGCAGAAAGCCGTTCAAGCGCCCTCCCAGAGAGACAGCGCCCTCCGGATGGAACCAGTCGAGATCCCAGAGCGCGGAAATGTGGGTGCGTGCGTCCCTCTGAATGCGGAGGTACCAGAAAACGGCAATCGGCAGCAGGCATGCGACGGGGAGCATTGCCCTCGCCGTCCTTCGCACATTGCGGCTCTCCAGCAGCACGTAAGCACCGGCGGCAAGCGCGGAGAGCGCGAACATCAGCGCGTGCGAAAAGAACAGCAACGCCGCAAGAATCGCGGCTAGAATTTGCCCACGCGGCTGCGGCACGCGCAGGTTGCGCATGATCACAACGAGGAAGGCTAAGCCGATGGGCACGGCGACCAGGAAGTTTAAGAAGCCCCACTCGTACGAGAAGCCGTACATGCATGGTATTGTCAGTACGGCCCAGAAGGCATCGCCACCGGTTTCTTCCAGCAACAGGGCAGTGCCCACGGGCAGCCCGGCCAGCGCCGCGCTCAGCACCACCTTGCCGGCGGTCATCAATCCAAGCAGCGGGGCGAGGACGTACACCGCCATGTATCCGATAAGGTAGGGAGTAAACCAGTGGACCTCGAAGAGCTGCGCGAAGCCAAAGCCCGGATCGTGCAGGTTCCTAAGAAGTGCGATCTGGGCCATGTGCTGCGGCAGGTCCACCAGAGGCGGATAGCGTGCCAGCCAGACGGGAACCGTCGCCATCAGGCTGATGGCTGCGACAAACGCCCGCTGTCTTTCACGGTATCGCGGGCGATGGGAGGGAGGGAACGGGTCGGTTTGGTTCGAATCCTCAGGCGGCATGGCGACCTCTCAGCCATCGCGGCTCCTTTTGCCGCGGCCGGAAACGCGCAGCAAAGCGCTGCATGCCCGCAAGGCGTTACGGGAGCCTACCTCACGTGGACAGTAGTGTAGCGGGCAGCTTCACCAACGGCAAAGGCCGGCACTCCACGCAATGTCCCGGTTGGCGCCGTCCACACCCGCAGCAGGAAAAGCACCGAGCACGACATTGGCCGCGCCGATCAGGTTCGTCAAGTCCAGGCGCTGCAACCCCGTCGTCACGATGCTGGTTGGCGACAGCGCGCTAGACTAATCTAGTCATTGCACGAGCGAGAATGCTGCAATTTTGCATGCTACTGACAATAGAGCACTTAGTGGGTTCGTTTCGCAAAACGCCCTCAGAAAGTCTCCAGCTCTTCCTCTCAGCCGCCTATACCTGATCGCCGGGCAAGGCCGCTGCTGGGGCGGGAGTTGCCGCAACTGGCGCCTCGAGGCTTGGGGCGGCATGGACCGTCACATCCAATGCGGCTGGCGCAGGTACCTGCTCGCCCCTTCTCGTGCGCTGCAGGCGATCGAGTTCATGGAGCGTCTTGAAGAACCTAGCAGAAAAGGCCGATTCATACCTTTGGAAAATGTTCACCAGGCATTGAACGGCTTTCACCGCGTCAGGTGGCGGACTATCAGTCTCAAAAAAAGACAACGCCGATCTCGTAAAATCCAGCGGCACTTTCAGCGCGGCGTTGACGTATTCAGCCTCAAGACGTCGCGCACGACGCCATCGCGTCATATCCAACGCAGCAGCCTCGACCAGAAAGATCTCCGTTGGACCCACCGGGGCCTCTTCCTTAATCAAATCGCGCAGCAGCGTCTGATATCCTTCCGCATCATCGAGAGGAGTCACGCCATGTGTCAGCAGACCGTGCTTGGTGGCGTTGTACCGGGTTGAGCTCGTGTCGTTGGGGCCATGTGATTTCTGGCCGTTGAGATGATTTGCGTCAATCTTCTTTTGGCTACTTGCCATGTCTACCTCCTTATTTGTGCCGGAATTGTCGCCCGCTCGCAAACAGAGTATTGGCCTTAGAAAAATGAAGCTATAGGCGGGAGGTTAACTATCGACTACAGTTTCGGGGGATGCTCGCGTGCTCGAGCGAAGCGTCCCAGCCCAGAGATTTCTTGTCGGACCGTTTCTGGATCACGGCCTTGGCACCAAGCAAGCCACTCGTCGAAGAGTGCGGCCGGAGATGCCCGTTTTTTAAGGAAAAGTTCCTTGAGGTATGCCGAGTTCTCTCGAAAGAATTGTATCCAATGTTTGCTGTTTGTCTTCAGGCGAATGAACGACCGTGTTTTGTCTGAAACTGTCTCTTCGAATAGATCGATGAGTTCATCAGTGTTTCGGCTACGCTGCGCTGTGGACACTTCGTTTCTTAAATTGTGCAGAAGTTCGCGCAATTCCCGAACCATCTCTTTCTTTAGCAGATGTAAATCGGGATCGTCGATTGGAGGCAGCTCTAGACGCTGGGAGCGCCGAGCGGACTTAGCAAGTGCTTTCCCATATCGCTCGAACAATTCGGGTCCGTTAGGCTGCTGGTCCCATTCGGAGAAGCGCCACTGAACACCGCTACTCAAGCACAACCGCCAACCCATTGTCTCGGCTTGCTTCAGAATCAGCGCGTCGAATTTGTCGTGCAACGCTCTGGGGACCGGACGGGAATGAGAGAAGTCCACGCGTTCGGAATCGGACATAATCTCCATCCAGATGTGGAGAAGTTCTTTCGTTATTAGGTCACCAAACTGCTCTTGTGATGTCGGATAGGGCCGAGGAAGTCGGCTGATGAGCAGCGGAACTGGCCCCAATTCAGGTAATTGCTGTTTGCGACGAGGCAGATGTTGCATGGTACCGATTGTAGCCTTCACCGCTGATTAGAAGGAATCGTGACGGCGAGAAGGCCAATCTTGAAGCTCCAACCCGAGAGCGCTGCGCACATGGCAACGTTGTGGGCCTGCCTTTCAAAGTGACCGTAACAATGCGTTTCTTCGAGGCTGACCAGAGGGCAACCTGTCAGATCTGAACCCATCCCGCGCCCATCGAAGAAAACGCTGTTGTGAGGCCCGGGTCACGATGAGAAATCCAATCTGGATTTTGTATGTTTTCGATGTACGCTTCTTTTCTCGATATATGGCAGCCACATTTATTCTCAGGGACTCGTAGTGAGGAGGTCAAGTACTCATGGCGATTTTCCAACCCGCACTCTAATCTTCTTTAGCTTTTCGGCGGCTCAGATATCGCTGCAAGAACTTTGCGCCCTCTTTTTCGTACTGCTCTGTACCAATTCTCAGAAGAATCTCACAAATCTGGGAGATGCTCCGAGCCTCTCGGTCCGCGATTTGTTGCAAATGCTGCTTGAGATCGGCGGGAATTCTAAATGCAAGGGGAGAATCTTTTCGGAGTGCCATCTCCGACATTGTAAGACGATCTCTTCGTTCTGCGCACAAATGACTTGACTCTCATATGGATGCATATGTATGATCTTGTATGAGGTAATCATACATGAAGAAAGCTGATGTAGTCAAGTTGCTTCGAGTAAACGTCAGTGAGGCTCGCCTGCGCTGGCGTCCGTTCTTGAATGCCGCAGCTCTTCAGTCCCTTCGGAGCTGCACAGAACAGTTTCATTTCGGGGTTGCCGCGGGTGATCTCCTATTGCTGGACCACGGCTGGTATGTCACCCACAGTGGACTGTTGCGCTTGGCTCGACGGGCAAGGTGCGTGGGAATTCAAGTTGAACCTGTGGACACTTTCAGCGATGCGGCACATAGTAGATTTGCCTTTAAGGCCACCGTCTACAAGTCGCGCTCCTCCTACAAGTCGCGCTCCTCTCCAGGTTTCGTTGGCTATGGCGACGCCGATCCTTCCAACGTGTCTCCCTTGGTCCGCGGAGCCGAAATGCGGGTGGCCGAAACGCGCGCGGTGAATCGTGCTCTCCGGAAAGCCTATGGCATCGGCATCTGCTCGGTCGAGGAGATCGGATCTTTCGCTGGACAGTCCGGTTCCAGTGGTGAGCCGAAGAAGCTCCCCCAGCCCACCCATGGCAACGGGAACGGCAACTACGGCGGCCGCACTGTCCGCGATCGCCTCTGCCAACTCATCCGCCAGCATCAGCTCGACGCCACCTTGGTCAAGTCCTATGCGACCGACTTCTGCGGCGTGAAGAGCCTGCGCGAAGCCACGCGCGAGCAGGTCGAGAACTTCGTCACCCACCTCGCCGAGTGGGCTGAGAGCGATCGCGATGCCCTGCTCTGCCAGCTCAACAGCTACCTCGGGCAGAAAGCCTGTTGTTAACACATCAAATGTCCGGTCGAATTAACAAGTGATATGTCCGCATTTGCAGGCGGTGAGAGTAGGAGAACATGTCAACCATGTTCTCTTACTCGAAGGCCGCAGTGGAGCGGGCAATGAAGGTGCAGGAAGTGATGATGCGAGCTTGGGCCAAGAAGATTACGTGGTGGCAGGCGGCGGAGATTCTAGGCATAACCGACCGGCATCTGCGGCGTATTCGTGAGGGTTACGAGAAGTTCGGTTATTTCAGTCTGTTGGATAAGCGGCGCGGCCAGCCCTCGCCCAAGCGCGTGCCGGTGACGGTGGTGGAGAAGGTTCTGGCTTTGTATCGAGAGCAGTATTTCGATCTCAACGTTCGCCATTTCCATGAAAAATTAGGCGAGCAACATCAGATCGATCTCAGTTACAGCTGGGTGAAGTCGGCCTTACAAGGGGCGGGGCTGATAGCCTGCCAACGGCAGCGAGGCACCCATCGCAAGCGCCGACCGCGGCGTCCCTTGCCGGGAATGCTGTTGCCTATCGACGGGAGCCATCCTCAGTGGTTCCAGGACGAACGTTGGTATGACCTGATCGTGATCTTGGACGATGCCACCAGCGAGATCTACCACGCGCAGCTGAGGGAGGAAGAATCGACGCTGACGGTGATGGCGGGACGGAAAGAAGTGGTTGAACACAAAGGGGTTTTCTGCGCTTTGTACAGCGATCGCGGCAGCCATTTCTGGCTGACCCCGAAAGCGGGAGGCAAGATCGATCCGCACCGGCTGACGCAAGTCGGTCGAGCGCTACGGGAGTTGGGAGTGCAGATGATTCCTGCCTATTCACCGCAAGCGCGCGGTCGTTCGGAGCGTAACTTCGGCACCTGGCAAGGACGCTTACCGCAGGAGCTGCGGCTGCGCGGGATCGGCAGCTTGGAGGCGGCCAATCGTTTTCTGCGCGAGCACTACATCGGCGAGTTCAATGCTCGCTTTCAAGTTCCGGCTGCGCAGCCTGGCAGTGCGTTCGTGCGGCGCTCCAGCCGAGATCTGGATCTGATCTTCGCGCTGAAGTTCGAACGGACCGTGAACCGCGATAACACGGTAAGCATTCAGAACCTGCGGCTGCAGATTGAACCGGTCCGCTGGCGCGCCACGCTGGCCGGGTGCACGGTCACCGTGCATCAACATCTGGACGGAACCTTCACGATTACTCATGGTCCCCAGCGTCTCGGGCACTATAGTGCGGAAGGAGTGTCGTTGGAGAAGGAAAAAATCAGCGCGCGTGGGGCTGTGGAAAAGACGCAAGGCGGAAAAGTCCAAAACCCGACTTTCCCGCCTTGCTTGGAAATCCCGCACACTACGCGGGATTCCCACTTTCCCACAGCCTCGGCGGCTGCTGGCGATTAACCTAAAACCGGACATTTCACTTGCTACGAAAACCGGACATTTTAATTTGCTACCAACAC
>JASHOH010000216.1 GCA_030041215.1 Candidatus Sulfotelmatobacter sp.
AAAGCTCGCCCGCGCCATAGCGCCGCATGATGTCCATCTGCCACAGCCGGTCCTGTGCCGTGACATAGCCCTGCGCGAAAAACAAGTCCTCCAACGTAGAGGCCTCGATGCTGGGCACTCCATGCGCATCGCGCGTGACTTTCACCCCCGCCGAGAGACCTTTGACCTGAATAGTGCCGTCGAGTTGCGGTAGCGCCGAGCGCACCAGGCGATAGCCATACCCCGCGGCAGCTGCCGCCATAAAGACGAACAAAAGAACGATCCAAAGAAGAAGACGCCACCCGCCCGACCGGCGAGCGCGCACCACCCCCGAAGTCGCAACCGTGCCCATGGAATCTTCGATTCTAGCAGCCGAAGGATTTCGGGTGGCGCAGCGCTTCGAGTGCTTGTCGGCGTCATCCCGAGCGCAGCCGCGTTTTAAGCGGAGCGAGGGATCGCAATGGCCGGTGGAACGGGAGATCCCTCGGCCCGCTGGTGAAAACGCGGGCCTTCGGGATGACGCCGGCATGCGCGGGTTGACTCAAGCATGGGAGGTGTGCCCGTTCACGCCATTGAAACTGAATTTCATTTTCAATATCCGCAATGCTATCCTGACGCGTGATGTTGCAGAAGCGCATTGATGATCAACCCTCGATCTCGCGCGAGATGGTGCGCGAGGCGCAGGACATTCTCCATCGCCATCTCAAACGTGTTGGCCTGAAGCAGACGGCGCAGCGCGATACCATCCTTCGCTCGTTTCTTGAAACCCGCGATCATCTTTCGACTGACGAGCTGCACCGGCTGGTGCAGAAAAAGGACCCCAGCATCGGCTACACCACCGTTTACCGCACGCTCAAGCTGCTGGCCGAGTGCGGACTGGCTAGCGAAGTCGCCTTCCACGACGGCATCGCCCGCTACGAGCACCAGTACAACCGCCGCAGCCATCATCATATGGTCTGCACGGAATGCGGTGGCTCAGTCGAATTTTTTTCCCCGGAAGTGAGCGAGCTGGAGGCTGAGATCGGGCGCCGATACCACTACGAGACCACCCGCCACACCTTCCAGATTTATGGCGTCTGCGAAGACTGCCGAAAGAAGAATTCGGCGCGGCCCGCCTGACAGACAAAGACCAAGACCATGTCGATCGCCTGCCCCAAATGCACCTTCGCCATGCCCGATGACGCCGCGTATTGTCCCGGTTGTGGGCGATCGATGCGGCCAGTCGAGCGCGCGACCGGGACCGTGGGCGCACTGCCCGAAAATATTGCCGGCGCGCTGGCTTACTTTTTGATTCCGGCAATTGTGTTTCTGCTGGTCGAACCCTACAGCCGCAACCGCTTCGTGCGTTTTCATTCTTTTCAGTGCATTGCAGTGTACGCTGCTGCCGCCATCGTTGGAGCGGTGCTGAGGATTCTGGCTTTTACCGTGTTTTTCATTCCCCTGCTGGGACCGTTGGTTGTGGGGCTGGTCTCGATGATCGTGGGCTTGGGATGGTTCGTTCTGTGGGTGGTGCTGGTAGTGAAAGCGCTGCAGGGCGAGATGTTCAAGCTGCCGGTGGCAGGGGATTTCGCGGAGCGGCAGGCGGGTGCGGCGTGATACGAGAGTGGGCCTCTTTCGCGGCAGCAAGGCATTCCTAATTCGCTAAGCGAAAATCTTAAACCGCCGAGCACGCCAAGGTTACGCAAAGGTCGCAAAGAAAAATTTTGATCGAAATGGGAAAATTGCCGACCGCAATCTGCGCTTGACTTTCTTCCCCCAAGCTGGCAATCCTATTAGCTTTTACTTTTACGGAGCGAGAACGCAAGGCGCCATTGCAGGCGTGGGGTTCTTAGGGAGCGAACTGTTTGAAGGTCAAAGTCTTTTACCACGATAAGTGTTTCGATGGCGCCTGCTCGGCCGCGCTGTTCTCGCGTTTCTATCGCGAGCGGATTCGGGACGACGCTCAGTTCGTTTTCTCTGGTCTTCTGCACCGCGCCGGGTCGCTCTTCAATGAAGCTGATTTCGACGGCGACGAGAATGCCATCGTTGATTTCAAGTATTCCAGCTCGGCGAAGATCACGTGGTGGTTTGACCATCACCTGAGCGCATTTTTATCCCCGGAAGACGCCGCACACTTCGAGCATGATGAGAGCAATCGTAAGTTTTACGATCCAGATTTCAAATCGTGCACCAGCTTTATGGCCATGATTGCGCAGCAGCGTTTTGGATTCGATCCGACACCTGTGGCAGAGTTGGTGCGTTGGGCGGATGTGATCGATGGCGCTTTATATCCGGACGCGAAAACTGCCGTCGAAATGAAAGACCCTGCCATGAAGCTGACCATGGTGATCGAATCCGCTCCCGATCAGCACTTTGTGCCCAACCTGATTCCCCTCCTCGCCGGCAAATCGCTGGCGGAAATTCTGGAAGCGCCGTTTGTCGCTCCGCTTTTGCCACCTTTGCTGCGGCGCCATGAACTATCGATCGAAATTCTTAAGCAGCGCACGGAGTGCAAAGACGGGACCATTTTCTTCGACGTTACTGATCAGGACTTTGAAGGCTACAACAAGTTTATTCCATATTATCTTCACCCTGAGTCGATCTACAGCGTGGGACTCAGCAAGAGCAGTTTCCGGGTAAAAGTTTCGGTGGGATCGAATCCGTGGGCGCCACGGGAGCCGGTGGTTAATCTGGCCAAGATTTGTGAGCGTTATGGCGGCGGCGGACACGCGCGCGTAGGCGCGATCTCGTTCAACGTGAACCAACACCCACAGGCCATCAAGGCTGCGCAGGAAATTGTGCACGAACTGCGGGCGGCGGTGCGAGCCCAGGGAAGCTGAATTGTCGAGGCTATCTCGATGGCAGCTTATTGAACCGGGCTGCCGCTCGCGAGGCACGACGCCGGATTTCCATTGGCGGAGAAGCGAATCGCGCCGGACTGGTCCGCACAAAAAGCGCGACGGCCAAGGCCCATCGGAGCCGCAGTCAGATGGAAACTGGTTGCGGGCGTTCCTTCGCATCCTGAAAGAACGAATGTATAACCGTACTTCCTGCCCCCGGCGAGCCCGATGGGTATCAGCATGGCTTGATGTTCGTTAGGCTGGCCGCCCCCAAATCCGTCGAGATCAGAGAGCGTGCAGGTGTAACCGACGGTCGGATATGTGCTCGTATACGTGGCTTCGGCGGACAGAATCGTTCGCATAGCCGCTTGGACCGAGGCGTCGCTTCCCGGCGCGTTCACTCCCACCGCGTTCGGGGAAATCTGATTCTGCACGGGCATATTGCCATGGGCAGCGGCTGCATTAAGGCCCGTGGCCAAGCCAGCGATAAAATCGGGATCCGACAACGGCAGGTGCACGGTCACGATGAGATCGTTCAGGATCCAAACTCCGGATTCCATCTTCATGGCGAAGGTTACGCCGGGAAGAAATGGTCTCCGCTGCAATTGCTTGTCCTTGTAGATTCGGAAGGAAACTTCGATGTCGTCCTCGTCCCCGCGGAGAGCGTCATTTTCGACGACTACTTCGAACTGGCTCGCGTTTTGGGCAAAATCTGCCGAGACTAAGACCGGCCCTGTGTCAAAAGACTCGAAAGCATTTTGGTTCGTCTGCATCTGCTTCGCGAACAATTCGTAAAACTGCAATTTCGTCATGGCCCCGGATTTTTCCAAAGCGGCGATCATAGCTGGCGGCAGATGTTTGGTGAACGTTCCGGGAGTTTTGCCGAAGAACATTTCGATCAGCGCCTGGCGCGCGGTTTGCGGCGCCGGAGCACCGGAGGATTGCGCCCTCAATATGACGGAACCAAGCATCAAGAAGGCCAGTGCATTCGCGATCGTTCTCATCTTTATCCTTGAAGAGCGGCATCCTTGCAGCACGCCGCGCTGTTTTCTCGGAGATTTGATTTGCTCTGGAGTTGAAGCGCCAACCCAGAAGCCTGCAAAACCGAATCAAATGGATATTGCCATCGGCGCAGAGTTTGCTCCAGTTACCGACGTAAGCAACGGTTAAAGGCGGCGTAGGGGACGAGTTCCAGTAAGCGCGTGGTAGTCTAAAAATTACGTGGCCTTGCCGCTAAAGAAAATCGACCGCGAACGCGCACGTCGCAACGCCATACGGCTGGTCGCTTTGTTTGAGTTTGCCAAAGGAATCTTCGTTCTTTGCATCGGTGTGGTCGCGCTGCTGCTGGTCCATAAGGATGCCTGGGCAATTGCGCAGAACATTCTGGCCAAATTGCATATCAGCACGGACCGTCGGTCCGCCCAGGTGTTTCTCGATTTTGCTGACCGGCTTACCGAAGCAAAGCTCTGGATGGCGGCGCGGCTGGCGTTTGCTTATTCCGTCCTGCGTTTTGTCGAGGCATACGGCTTGTGGAAGCAGCGCACCTGGGCCGAGTGGGTCGCCTTTCTTTCCGGGACGTTGGGTTTGCCGTTGGAAATTCGCAGCCTGATACGTGGCATGACCTTCATGCGCGCGGCAATATTTGTTGGAAACCTGGCGCTCATTTTCTATATGTTATTTCTCATTCGAGAAGGGCGGCGGCAGAGATTTGCCCTGTCCCCTGCCGAAACCCGCGGCCAGCAAGGGAAATAGAGTCGAACGGCTCTGGCAGCGGCTACTTCGTTTGGGCCATAATCAGCCCAGATTCAGCCACTGGAGGCAATATGCGCCTTGCTCTTGGTTGCTCAGTTCTTCCGTTGCTGGTTTTGACGGGAATGGCCATCGCCCAGGATACAAACTTCGACCGCGGCCCCCAGTATCTGCTGACGAATGGTTCGCCGATGTTTGCCCGGCCAATCGCGACGCCGATCAAGTCCCTGCCTGCTCCGGCGCGAGAAATTGGGGCATCCGATAGCACAGAAGGGCTGGCGGCGGGTGCGGAAAATGGGACCATTATGCCACCCGCTCCTGCGCTGCCCGATTTGTTTCCCGTCTACTACGGGCGAGCATGGGTCAACGAAATCAGGATGAGTTCTCCCGCACAAAGTATCGAACTGCCGGCTGGTCTTCTGGGCGATGGAGTCGGGCAGGTGACTACCTCGCAGGCGCTCGTTCAGCAGGGTTATGGGCTCACCTTGGCTCAGGCCGCGGCTCAAGCCAAGGCGCGGGCGCGCCACGCCGGGCGCGTATATACGAATGAGGACGTTGATCGCTTGCGCAAAAGCGGCTAAGGGGCCGGTCTCAAAAAGATCAAAATCTTAAACCGCTGAGACCGCGGAGGAAAGCCGAGGAGGGCGCGGAGTAACCTGTGGGGGAGATATGCGCCGCCTTGTTCGGCCCTAGGGCTTGTCGGGGCTGATGGGATTGTCTCCGCGGCATAGCAATATGCAGGTGGCCAAGATTGCTCCCGCCCCGGCAACCTTGGCCAACGTACTATTTAGAAGTGCGCCTGTGGCGTTGATCGCACTCGCCGGGCGTGCAGGCGCGCCACATCGTTCCTCGCGCGTGGTTTTCTCGGATTGATGCACAATCACATCCGCGGCTGCGAAACGCTTCAACATTTTGGCAACAGTGGCCTCATAGTGAATCTTCACATCCTTCTGGTTCGCGGCCACCGTTACCTTGCCATCGACATCGGTGACGTCGAACTGCGTCCATTCCCGCGAAACCGGAATTACGGTCATGCAGTTCACGCGTACCTTCATCTGGCGCACAGTGTTCAGTTGCAGGCTGCCGTGATCGAGGACAATCTCATCCCCTTCGAATTGCAGCACGGTTTCGGGCAGGATGGTGACGGTGGATCCTTCCGCGTCGATTTTTGCGACGATGCCCTCCGGTGTTTGCACCGAGTCATGGGGGAACAAGGCGGATGAGTTGGTGATTGCATTTCCGTTCAGCCACACACTGCCGTCGCTGTGCAGCATGGCGCTTCCGGAGTCCTGCGGCATGACTGACACGGGTAGTATGACGACCATCATGACGCAGACAAGATTTCGCCATTCAGGCAACAGACCACGCCCCCCCGCACACTTCTGAGATCAGAATAGCTCGCTAAGTCATTGAAAACTATTGACTTTTGTGGTGACCTGGTTGAAAACGGGTGTTTGGATCCCTTGCAGCACTTCGGTCGGGAGGCAATTCTTATACAGTCACGGCGGGAGCTGTCGAGCTTCGTTCGACCGGATAGCCGAGGCCGGCTGTCCCTACATGGTTCTTGCTGGGTAACGGCTGCCCCGATAGGCGGAATTCGTTCTCCCCTATGCACGGGCGAAGTCGATGAA
>JASHOH010000217.1 GCA_030041215.1 Candidatus Sulfotelmatobacter sp.
TCAAGCTTACGGCCTACGAAAATCTCTGGCACGAAGGCCACCTGTACGGCCTGCACGGCTCGGGGTTAAAAAGTCGAATTCATGAAATCCTCTCGCGCGTCGGCCTTGCCGATCGCGCAAAAGAGCTGGTCGAGACCTTCTCCGGCGGCATGCAGCGCCGCATCGAATTAGCCAAAGGGTTGCTGCACCATCCCAGCGTTCTTCTGCTTGACGAACCCACAACCGGCCTCGATCCCGGTGCCCGCCGCGATCTCTGGCAGTATTTGCAAACTCTGCGTGACGAAGAACACGTCTCCGTGCTGGTTACTACGCACCTCATGGAAGAAGCCGAGCGCTGCGATCGCCTCGCCATCATGAACGAAGGCAATCTGGTTGCCCTCGGCACACCGGCTGAACTGAAAAACGAAATCGGCGGCGACGTCATTTTGCTTGAAGCCAGCCGCGATGCCAGCCCGCTGGCCGATCGCATCCGCTCCCGTTTTCATGTCGAAACTACCGTGCTCGAAAATCAGGTTCGCATCGAGCGCGAAGGCGCACATCGTTTCGTTACTGAGGTCGTCGAGGCGTTTCCGGGAGAAATTGACGCCATCTCAATCAGCAAGCCAACGCTGGAAGACGTATTTATTCATCGCACTGGACACAAGTTTTGGACTGAAACCAACGAATCGCAATCATCGCCCGATTCATCACATCAGAGGAGGTAGAAAACTTTCCATGATGCTCGCGCTCTCTCTCGTTCTCGCCGTGCTGCCCTTGCTGGGCGTGGCTTGGACGCTTATCAATGGCCTTATCACCACCGTCGATGGCCTTTTTATGACCCTCATCCTGCTTATGCTCTCAGGGGTCTTCGCGCTCAACGCGTACTGGGAGGCGCGCGACATGGGCCTGGTGCCCAAGAAGGTTGCGGCGCCAGCCAAAGCCGCAGCGGCGACAAAGTCGGCATAATATGGCAACGCAATCCGTTGCAATATCGAGACCCGTGCCCGCCTCAGCCGGCGTGTTGCTGCCCGCCTTCACCCTGTGGTGGCGGGAAATCGTTCGCTTCTACCGCCAGAAGTCACGCGTGGTCGGCGTGCTCGCCTCGCCGCTCGTGTTCTGGGTTGTGATCGGCTCCGGCTTCGGCACATCGTTTCGTTCCGGCGGCGGGCAGGGACAGCAGCATTACATGGACTACTTCTATCCCGGCGCGCTGATCATGATCGTGCTGTTCACGTCCATCTTCACCATGATGTCGGTGATCGAAGACAGAAAAGAAGGCTTCCTGCTTTCCGTGCTCGTGGCTCCAGTTCCACGCTCAGCCATCGTGCTCGGTAAAGTTCTCGGCGGAACAACGCTCGCCGCAATCCAGGGAATGATTTTTCTGGTCTTCGCACCTTTCGCCGGAGTGCATCTGGAGCCAATTCAGGTCTTGCTGGTCGCAGTCGTAGTTTTCTTGGTCTCCTTCGCCCTGACCGCGCTTGGCTTCGCCATCGCCTGGCCCATGGACTCCACACAAGCCTTCCATGGCATTATCAATCTGTTCCTGATTCCGCTCTGGCTTTTGTCCGGCGCACTATTCCCACTAAGCGGCGCTTCCGGCTGGATTCGCTTCCTGATGTATATAAATCCGCTCACTTACGGAGTCGAAGCCCTGCGAGCGCTCCTCTATCCCGGCATGGAGTCGCCGTTTCCCCTGCCCTCGGCCATGGCGACGCTGATATTATTTTCGCTCGTGATGTTCGCACTCGCATTTCTTATGGCCAACCGCCGCACTACGAGGCCCGCCGCATGATCCCCGAGCAATATGCGTACTTCCCAGCTCTCATCGCCAGCCTCAACGGCGCCAGCGCCGTTTTGCTGCTCGTCGGTTTTTATCTGATCAGCCGCGGCCGCATCGCTGCCCACCGCGCCTGTATGATCGCCGCCGTGGTTGCCTCGGCATTATTCCTTGCTTGTTACGCTTACTTTCACGCTCACGTCGGTGACATTCTCTTTCTTGGCCAGGGCCTCTGGCGCAAGGTCTATTTCACAATATTGATCCCACACGTCACGTTGGCCATCGTGATCGTGCCCATGGTGATCATCACGTTGAGCCGCGGCCTGCGCGCCCAATACGGTCGCCACCGCGCCATCGCCAAGTGGACCTGGCCGCTGTGGATGTACGTCAGCGTCACCGGCGTGTTGGTTTATTTCATGCTCTACCGCTGGTTCCCGCATAGCTAGGATGAACTCACCACAGAGAGACAGGAGTCACAGAGGGAATGAGAAAAGAAAAAAGGATTTTCTCTCTGTCTCCGTGACTCTGTGGCGAAAAAGCGCTTTCTGGGGAAAATAGCTGACCTGAGGATCGCCGTGGAAGGGCACGGCTTCAGCCGTGCCGTGAGGCTGCGGCCCGAACTCCAGAGTGTCGATATTTTCTCCGTGCCTCTGTGTCTCTGTGGTGAAATGTTCTTGATGTCCACTCTGCGCCTCAAAATCGACGTCTCCGGCACCGTCGGCGATGAAGCCTGGCGCGAGATCAACCAATTCGACCAGATCCAAAGCGCCAGCTTCGGCCTGCAATTCGGCAGCGGGGGACTCGTCAAGAACAACGTAGCCACGGCCGCCTCGCCTGCCCTGAGCGGAGCCAAAGGGGCCGTGTCGCCGAGTGAAGCGAGGCGGAACTCGGCAATCGGTAGCCCTTACCCGAAAGGCGCCTGGATCGGCGCTGAAATCAAGCTCCAAACGCCACTCCTCGCCCAATACGCCATGTCGCATTACCTCGAGCAAGAACGCGTCCTCGACGCCGACGTAATCGACTAGCGCTTCACCCCGTGGAACCCTGTGTACCCCGTGTTAAGAGGTTTTCTTACAACGCAATTTTGCCGGGCGGTTGTAAGCGAACATTCAAGAACTGTGGAAAACTTTCCCGCGCAACCCAAACATCTGCCCTTATACTTCCCGAAAACGATGACAACATTTGGTTCTTTGACCAGGATTAAAGATGGTCTGCACAACGTTGGCGTCTTTGGCAGGGGTATGTGGCGATACCGGCGTCTTGGCGAGCCTTCCCCCGAAAGCAACTACGTCGTCCAAAAGCTCTACGCCCTCACCGATGGAAGGTCGAATGACTTTCTGTTTCGGGTTCTTGAACGGCGACGAAAAGAGAGAGTGTTGAAGTTAGGTTGGGACGGAGCGTCACTTGTAAGTCAGGCTGCCATTTCTGATCCAAGCATCGACGGCATCGTTTGCACTCTAAGAGAAGATGGCGTGGCAGTCCTTCCGTCGCGGCTCCAGCCGGAAACAATTCAGGATCTCTACCAACTGGCCGTGTCATGTCCCATGAGGACGATGACCTACGGCCCTCCGGTCGAGCCGCGACCGGGTGCAGAACCGTCCCTGCCGGTTGCCGAAAGAGGCACAAGCGATGGAATCGACCCAGCCCATCCCCGCCATTCCGTTTATGAAGTGCCGCGCGCGCTTCTGCTGGAAAACCATAACATTCAACGTCTGCTGTGCGATCCGTACCTGCTAGCAGTAGCCACGCG
>JASHOH010000218.1 GCA_030041215.1 Candidatus Sulfotelmatobacter sp.
GCATCAGGAGAGAAGCCATGAGTAACCCGCCACGTTTTCTGCGTTTGAGTCTGTCGGTCTGGGCAATATTTGCCGCTTGCGCGTGCGCGCAAGGTCAGGCTTCCGTGCGCGCCCACACAGCTCTGACCAGCGACTGGACTTCCCAGCACATTGTCTTCTCCAGGCCTGTTACCCATGCGCAGGCGGAACGGGCGCAGAGCGATCCGAGATATTGGCAGCAACGCCTCCAGCGGTCTTTACCCCCACGCGAAGTCGCCGCTGAAGCCGCAATGCCTGGATACGTCCTCTCGCCTATACGGATTAACAAACATCGCCTTTTTCACGGCGACTGGTCGGAGAATATGGGCTCAGGCGCGACTGTTGGCGCTACGAATTACCCGGCAAAATATTCCTTCAGCCTGACATCGGCTACCTGTGCTGGTGGTCCCGGTCAACCTGATTTCGCTGTCTATGCAACCGGTCTGGCCGGTTCGGGCTCTCAGGCCAGCATCGTGGCTTATGACAATCTCTATTCCGGGTGTACTGGCACGGTACCGCAGGTTTATTGGTCCTACAACACCCAAGGCACAGTCACAACTTCGCCAGTTTTTTCCGGCGACGGAACGCAGTTGGCTTTTGTGCAGACCAATGGCGGCAGTGGAGAACTGGTTTTGCTGACATGGCAGGCCTCGACCTCCGGAACCCTCATGCCAGTTTCGCCCGGCTCGTACCCTGGCTGCACTGTGCCCTGCTTGACCACGCTGCCGCTCCAAATTCCCGGCGCGCCGCCAACACCAACAGCCGATGCCACCTCCTCAGTTTTCTATGACTACTCCCACGATATAGCCTACGTCGGCGATGAGTCCGGGCTACTGCATAAATTCAGCCCGGTATTTGATGGCATCCCTGCCGAGGTCACAACCGGCGGCTGGCCGGTGCAGGTGAGTCCGTCCCCTGCCACTGCATTGACCAGCCCGGTCTACGATTCCACTTCCGGCAATGTCTTCGTATGCGATAACGGGGGCTATCTTTACCAGGTCAACGCCACAACAGGTGCCGTCGTGCAGTCCGGGCAACTGGATTTCTCTGTCCTTTACGACGTTGACGGCCCCGGAATTACTCAGGGTCCGATGGTCGATTCCGATGCGGAGCTGGTATACGTATTTGCAACCAGCGATGGCAGCCTGAGTTGCACGGGCGGGGCCGACTGCTCCGCGCTCTATGAACTCGCCGTGGATTTCGCCGCCGGGGATACGGGCTCGAAAGCAGAAGTCGGAAACAGCAGCATTGAGCCCGCTTCGCCGAGTCCAATGTTCGTTGGCAGATTTGACAGCACATACATAAATTCAGGCAATGCCACCGGAAATTTCTATGTTTGCGGCAACACAGGCGGATCGCCAACTCTTTATCAGGTCCAGATGGTGTCTGGCTCCTTCACCAACGCGATACAAGGCCCAGCGCTTTCCACCGGCACCCCTCCCTGCTCGCCGGTCAGCGATATTTACAATCCAAACACTTCCGGAGCGCCGACGGAGTGGATCTTCGCCTCCGCCGAAAACAGTGGCGCAGCATCGGCATGTTCCTCTGGCGGCTGCCTCTACAACTTTGTTGATACTCCGTGGCAACCTGACACGACCTATGTTGCCGGCCAGCAAATTATCGATACTCACTTTCAGATTCAGGTTTGCATAACACCCAGCCCTGGCGGGAAGAGCGGAACCGGCGTGCCGAACTGGGTCATCACTCCGGGGACCACCGAATCAGATGGCAGCGTGACCTGGATCAATCAGGGTGTTCAGTCCGGCTCAACTCCCGGATCTTGGATGTCGAGGCACCGCTACGCGCAGTACGCGAGGATTCTTGACGTTCACAACAACATTGAAGTAGCCACTACGCCCGGTATGTCAGGCGCCACAACCCCAAGCTTTAACCCGCTTGGCCAAACGACCAAGGACGGGGCGGTAACTTGGACGAATGTTGGCCAGCCTGCCACGAACGCCATAGCCTCCGCAGGTGGCACCAGCGGCCTCATCATGGACAATACCGTCAGCACAGGAGTCCAGGCCGGCGCCTCTCAGGTTTATTTTTCGACACTGACAAACGGCTCCTGCGGCGGCGGATGCGCCGTGCAAGCGTCGCAGTCGCAATTGCAGTAGCGGCATCGATGTCGCAGCAAAATCAGGTCTGACCGAAAGTCTCCCCTCCCCCTGTCTTTCTCCGTGCCCCTGTGGTTTGCTCTTGATTCCGCCGTCCTAAAGTTCCTCCGCGCTCCGCCGATATGGCCCCTGAAACGCATCCAGAAGCAAGGGGTCCCCACACCAACCGATTTTTCTGAGGAGAGTCTTATGTCGACATCCGCTGTTCCCAGCACGTCGTTGTACCAGCAACTCGAACAATATTTTCAAACCCGCCGCAGCGATGTTCAGCAACTCGGCCAGGCGCTTTCGCAAGGCAACCTGGCCGCCGCGCAAACCGCCTACAACAACCTCGTCACTCTAGGTCAGAGCGGCCCCACCGCCAACGGCGATCCATTTGCGAACGCGCAGCGCGAGCAGGACTTTAACGCCATCGGCCAGGCCTTACAGGCGGGCGATCTCACCGCCGCGCAGCAGGCCTTCCAGGCTCTGACTACCAAGCCTAATTCTCAAGGTACGCAATCAGGGGCAGGCACCGGGCCTGAGATTGTTCTTAACCTCAGCAGCAATGCCGGCGGAGCCACTCCCGAACAAATCACCATCAACATTAACCCGACCAACGGAGGCGGCGAGCAAGTTTCCATCGGCGTTGGCGCTCAAGGATCGACCTCGCAGCCCGAGGTCACCTTGAACCTGAGCGGCAACACCAACGAAGAAGTCGTCCTCAACCTGCTGGGCAATACCTCCTCCACTAACAACACGCCCGCAAGCGGTAACGTCAACATCTCGGCTTGAAGCAGCAGACCGAATGTGCAGCGGCGGGAAACCAGCCCTCCCCTCCCGCCGCTGCACCGGTTTGTGAGCAATCTGCAAGTCCAAGAAACCGCACAATTGAGAGTAGCGCCGGCCTGTGGCCGGCTGCCGCGGCGCCTGCCCTGAGCTTGTCGAAGGTAGTGTCCCCCCGCCGCAAACACTGCGGAGATCCCCCAGACCGCACCGCGTGGAACTGCGCATCTGGGAGTACACTTGTCACCGCCGTTGAATCTTCCGTGAGGAGAAGCCGCTATGGTGCGCAACATTCTGGCGGTCGTTCTGTTGCTGTCGTCGATTACAGTACAAAGCCTGGCGCAGGAGCGCGGCGCTCCTTCGGCCAAGGAAGAAGAGCGCATTACCAAAGCCGTTCGCCATGAGCTGCTGATGCTCCCGTATGTGGGAGTGTTCGACAACCTTGCCTTCAAAGTGGAGGGCCGCAGCGTGACTTTGTTCGGGCAGGTGGTGCGGCCGACGATGAAGTCCGACGCCGAGAACCAAGTGAAGCACATCGAAGGAGTCGAACATGTCGATAATGAGATCGAAGTGCTGCCGGTTTCGCAGATGGATTCCCAGCTGCGAAGGCGGCTGTATCGGGCAATCTATGGATATCCTGCGCTGCAGAAGTATGCGATAGTTCCGCAGAAGCCGATACGCATCATCGTGAAGAATGGGCACGTCACGCTGGAGGGCGTGGTCGATAGCGAGGCGGACAAAAATATCGCCGGCATTCGCGCCAATGGCGTCTC
>JASHOH010000219.1 GCA_030041215.1 Candidatus Sulfotelmatobacter sp.
TCCGGAACGATTCCAGGTTGCACGCCGGAGCAGCCCCATAACAACGCTTACGGATTCAACCTTGGCGGAGAAATCGACAATTTTTCCTCCGATCTCGTCTACCAGCATTACAACGAGGCGATCAGTGTATTGAATCCCCTGATTGGCCCCTCCGGTCCGTCGCAGGACTCCTATCAGTCGACCACAGACAGCATCGATACGACCCCCATCACAGGGACGAATCTCATCAGCACCGACAACACCGTCTATGGAATCGTGACCGACAACTACGGAATTATGCTCGCTGCCAAGTACATGTGGAACCCGGTCAAGTTTTTTGCCGGCTACGAATACATCTGGCAGAACAATCCGAAGAATCCGTTGGGCGTGGGCGCCTCGGACCAGGGTGGTTACATCATGAGCGGGGTCGAAGACAACAATCTTGACTCTGAAAAGTTGGTGAACATCTGGTGGATGGGCGCCAAATACACCTACCGCAAAACCGACTTCACGTTTTCCTGGTATCAACAGCGGCAGAACACTTTCCGTGTTCCGCCGACCTGCGTGCCTGGAAATTTCCGCAGTTCCTGCGCGGGCACCCTCAATGAGGGCTCGTTCTATGTGGATTATCACTTCACCAAGCGTTGGGACGGTTTTCTCGGAATTGCGTATTCCTGGGTGAGCGGAGGTCTGGCCATCGCCATTCCTCATGGCCCCGGCGTCCCCTATAACTACAACAACAACTGTGCTCCGACAATCGGTACGCGTTTCGTCTTTTGATCGTTTCCACGGCGGGTCAGTCGAGAGCCAAGCGTGAGTTTGGTTCATCAAAACTTTGCGGCGGGGTGCGAAATCGCCACGACTTCATTCCGCCCAACGAACCACCTTCCGATTCTGTCGATCCGGTTCCCGTTCTAAAATCCTTTTTTGCAGCAAGCGCCACCAAGGGTGGGCTGGAACTGTTTTTCCCGTCGCCGCGTCGTATCAGTACGCGTTTGACTGCCTTTCCCATCCCTCCTAACATTGAATCCTCAGTCCCTCGATGATCCAATGATGATCGGCCAGACCATCTCGCATTACCGCATCACCGGCCAGCTTGGCAGCGGTGGGATGGGCGTCGTTTACGAAGCGCAGGATCTTGATCTCGGCCGCAAGGTCGCCCTTAAATTCCTGCCGCCACAGCTTTCAAAAGACCAAACCGCGCTCGACCGCTTTCTGCTGGAAGCACGCACGGCTTCGGCGTTGAATCACCCCAACATCTGCACGATTTACGCGATCGAAAAAGTCCAGACCGAGAGCGGAGAAACGCAGACGTTCATTGCGATGGAACTGCTCGATGGCGAGACGCTGGACCACCGTCTGCACAATGCCGCGTTACCCCTCGATCGCCTGCTGGAGTGGAGCATTCAGCTTGCCGATGCCCTCGACGCGGCGCACTCGAAGGGCATCATCCATCGCGATATCAAGCCGGCGAATATCTTTGTCACCCAGCGCGGGCAGGTGAAGGTCCTCGATTTCGGTCTCGCCAAGCTGGCGCGCCCCGAGATGGAGATGTCAACCATTGGGGCCACGCAGGGTTCAGCCTCTGCCAGCCTGACCAGTCCGGGTTCCACTGTCGGCACGATTGCCTATATGTCGCCCGAGCAGGCGCGGGGTGAAGGACTTGATGCGCGCACCGATTTATTTTCGCTCGGCGTGGTCATCTACCAGATGGCCACCGGCCGGCTGCCCTTTAGCGGCGCCACTGCGGCCGTGACCTTCCACGCCATCCTTGAGCTCAATCCTGTTCCGGCACTACAACTGAATCCCACTCTTCCGCCAAAGCTCGACGAGATCATCGCCAAGGCCCTGGAAAAAGATCGCGACTTGCGCTACCAGTCTGCTGCCGATCTTCGCGGCGATCTGAAACGGCTGAAGCGGGATACCGAATCGGGAAGAAAAATGGCGCAGGCAGGATCGGAAACCGCGCAGGCGGGATCATCCGCCGGTTCAGGCTCGATGGCGGCATCGGGTTCGTCGGCCTCGGGCACACAAGCTCCACCAAGCGCAGGTTCGGTGAGTCCCCCATCGGCGGGGAGTCAGGCAGTTGCGACGGCAGGGCAACAGAAATCCGGAATGCGCTTCCGCTTCATCGGCACCGGCATTGCATTGGTACTTGCCGCATTTCTAGCGTATTCGGTCTTCTTTCGCAGCCACCCCGTCCCCTTTCAAAACATAAGTGTCACCAAGGTCACTGACACCGGCGACGCGGTGCTCGCCGCTCTTTCGCCAGACGGCCGGTACATTCTCACGATGACCAGGAAGAACGGCCTGTCGAGCCTGTGGCTGCGGAATGTTCCCACCAACAGCAACGCGCAGGTGCAGCCTGCTGAGGAGGTGTATTACAACGGTGTACACTTCTCGCCCGACGGGAACTATTTCTACTTCGTGCGCAGCGATCCCGGCAACCCGCAGCTGAAATTCCTGTATCGCGCTCCTCTGCTCGGCGGCACGCCGCAAAAGCTGGCGGAGGACGTCGATTCGAACATCACCTTTTCTCCCGACGGCAAGCAGCTTGCTTTCATGCGCTACGACAATCCCGAGCCGGGGAAGTACCGGCTGATTGTCCGTCCCGTGCAGGGCGGTGATGCGGATGAGCGCACCCTCGTCAGCGGTCCCAAGAGCCAGGCGCTGTATAACCCAGCCTGGTCTCCGGACGGCAAAGTCATTGTCTGCGGCGAGTTGTATGTTGGCGGCGCCATCGCGGGCCTCACCACCGTCAACGTCGCCGACGGCACCCGAAAAAGTTTCTTCGCCAGCAGTACCCAAGTGCTTGAGGATCCGGTCTGGATGCCTGACGGCAACGGACTACTCGGAACACTGCGCGAGCAGAGCACCAACTTCGGTCAAACTCGGATTGCCTTCATCTCTTACCCGGAGGGCAAGATCACTCCGGTCACGCGAGACACCAATGACTATTCCAACCTGAGCGTGGCGGCCAATGGAAAGACTCTGGCTGCCGTATTAAGCCAAAGTCGCTGGAACATCTTTTCCATGCCGGCCTCGGGAACCAGCGCGCAAGGCCGCAACCTGGCGCCTTCGCTGGCGGAGACCAACTTTACCTGGACGCGCGACGGATCTTTGATTGCCGATCAGTATGGGACCCTGAACCGCATCGATCCCGCCACCGGTGCAAGAACCACGCTCCTGGCGCAGGAAGGCAAGCCCGCTGGCAATCCTTACCTTTGCGCCGACGGCCAGCATGTTTTGTTCGATCAATTCACGCCCGGCAGCGGAAACCAGAGCAATGTCTGGCGGATGGACATCAGCGGCAGCAATCTCAAACAGCTCACGCACGGCAAGCAGGAGAACCACGCCGTCTGCTCGTCCGACAACAAGTGGGTGTACTACATTTCCCACGCCGACGAGTCCACGCTCAGCCGCGTGCCTATTGACGATGGCTCGCCGCAGCAGATTTCGAATCTCCCCATTTCGGGCGGCCAGTTCGACATATCGCCTGATGGCAAGCTGGCGGCCTTCGGAACGCTGGAACACACGGGAGGGCATAAGGAGAAGTTGGCAGTCGTCGATACCGGCACCGGACAGGCAAGGACGATGGAGTTCCAGCATTTTCGCTTCGGCTTGGTACGGTTCAGCCCTGATGGGAAAGCCGTGGTTTATCCAGCACGGGAAAACGGAGTAGACAATCTCTGGCTTCAGCCGCTGGACGGCAACAAAGGCCGGCAGCTTACCGATTTCACCTCCGAGCGCATTTATGACTTCCACTGGTCGTTCGACGGAAAGCAGCTCGCGATCGTGCGCGGACACAACGACTCAGATGTGGTACTGATCCGCGATCAACGATGATTTCCCAGAACAGATAAGTTTGCCTGAAGTCTCCAAGCGCCGGCCGCCGTCCGAAACTTGCCAAATTACCGATTACCAAATTTCAAAATAACAAAGGCGGCCATTTCTGGCTGCCCTGTTACTGCTTCTGAATTGTATTCGCTATTGGGCTATTTGGTTCTCCGACATGCCCCTTACAAGGCTGCGTCGTTACTGATCCATTCCCGCGCGTCGGGCTGCGTCTTCCATCACAGCCAGTCTTCGTTTCTGCAGATTCAGTGTCTCCTGCATTATCGCCAGCCGCTCCATTTGGATCGCCTGATCCCGATTTGCCGGAGTGTCATACTGCACGGTACCGACAGACGTGTGGATGGACGCACTCACGCGATCAATTCTCGCCTGCAGTTCGGCAATCCGGCTTTCCTGCTCCTGGATGCGTGCTTTCCACTGCGCGCCGGTACGCTGCTCGGCCAGCAGTCGATTGCTCAGTTGTCGGTCTGCGTAGCCACCCGGCTTCTTCACGCCTGAAACCATGGTCATTGAGTCCGACGTGTCCGATTGCGGCACGGGCGTGGATCCTGGGGGCAAATCCTGATTGGTAATCACCTTGGGCGCCGTTCCCGATGCCTGCTGAGCCTGCTGTTGCGCACGATTCGCACGCGCTACATCGCCCAGTGACTCTCCCGTCTGGGACTGCGCCAAAGCGCTCCCGCTCAACCCACCCAGCAAAAGCGCGATGCTGAAACTGCTCGACAAAACTCGATGCATAGCCCCTCCAGCGATGGTGTCGGCCAAAGCCCGCCAATCGAACCGACGCGTGATTAGTCTCCATAAGTAGAACCCAAGCGACCCCGCACTGTCGCCAGACAAAGGTGTAAATCGCGCAAACGAAAGGTACTATGCCTAGGTGACCAAAGGGACGAGGGACTCGAAGGCTATAAACGCGAAGTTACGCGCGGTTTCCGCTGCCTAATCTGGCGAGCATTCGCTCTAAAGCGTTGCTGTTGAAGAATCGCGATTTCACTCACTGAACCTGTCGAGCCGGGCCAATTGAGGATTAAGAGAGGGCTCCAATCATCCGCTCGCAAAATAACAAAGGCGGCCATTTCTGGCCGCCCCGTTACTGCCTGCGAATTTTATTCGCTGTGATGTGGTTTAAGCAGTCTTTACGTTCTCGGCCTGCCAGCCCTTGGGGCCCTTGACCACGTCGAACTGGACTTGCTGACCCTCTTGCAGACTGCGGAATCCGCTGGCCTGAATGGCCGAGAAATGCACGAAGACATCCTCGCCGTTCTGGCGGCTGATAAAACCGTAGCCCTTGGCATCGTTAAACCACTTCACTGTTCCTGTTTCCATGTTGTTGCAATTTCCTTTTGTTGATGTAGCGCTGAAACTTTGAAAGGCTTCTTCGGCAGGCAGGTCACACGCTGGTTTGCGGAGATGCTGAGTACTGCGAAAGAACTCTAAAGTCAAACGCAATGGAATTCTAAAGGAAAGTTCTAAGAAAATCCAGAAAAAACGCAAAGGTACCAACGTAATAGGTTTATTTTCAACAGATTGACGAGATGCACAGGTCTTGCCCTGGGTGCGAAATTTGCTAACTCGCGTCAAAAGAGACATGATCGATTGGTACATGACTAGAACTGCATTCTCAGCAAAATTTTTCTTCGTCTCGTTGCTCGTGGTCTTTCTTGGCGCGCCCGCCTGGGCGGGGATTGTCGAGGATGTCCGCATCGCTCTCGCCCGGAACACTGCTGGCACTGCCGAGGCGGAATTGAATGCATATCGCGCCAGAAATGGTACGACCCCGGAATACCTGGAAGCTTATTCGTGGATGGGCCGCGCGGCACTGGACGCCGGCAACTACGACCAGGCCACGGCGTACGCCAAGCAAACGCGAGCGCTTGCGCTAGAGCAACTGAAGCAACGCCCGCTGGACGCAGAACCGCATCTGCCGATTGCGCTAGGAGCCGCGATTGAGGTCCGCGCCCAGGCGCTGGCCGCTCGCGGGCAGCGCACCGAAGCGGTGGCGTACCTGCAGGCTGAGTTGCGTACTTACGGCAACACCTCCATTCGCGCTCGAATTCAGAAAAACCTAAATCTGCTTTCCTTCCGGGACCGGCCGGCACCGGCGCTGCGTGGCGAGCAGTACCTTGGAACCAAGCCTGCAACGCTGGCGCAGCTCAAGGGATCTCCTGTGCTGCTTTTCTTCTGGGCGCACTGGTGCGCCGACTGCAAAGCCGAAGCGCCGATCATTACGCAGTTGCGCTCGGAGTTCGCGCCGCAGGGATTGCAGGTCATCGGCCCCACGCGCTACTACGGCTACACGGCGCAGGAAGAGCACGCCTCGCAGAGCGCAGAACTGGCCTTCATCGACGCGGTGCGGCGACGCTTTTATTCGGGATTGCTCGATATGCCCGTCCCCATTAGCACGTACAACTTTGAAGTTTATGGGGCTTCGACCACGCCGACGCTGGTGCTCGTGGATCGCGCAGGAAAAGTGGCGATGTATCATCCCGGGGCGATGGCGTATGAGCAGTTGAAGGCGGAGATTGAGAAAGTGGTGGCGCGCTAGAATGTGTGGCGCGGGCACTCCTGCCCCCGCCACACTCATGCTTCGACTTCCGTAAGCCTCCCCGTCTTCACGTCGTAAACAAATCCTCGCACCGGGATATGCTTCGGAATCCATGGATGAGCCTTCACCCGCTGCACCTGCTGGCGCACGTTTGCTTCGAGGTCATCAAAAGCGTAGAAGTGGGCGGGTTCGCTTGTGACGGCTCCCATCTTCTCAGTCAGCCGGGCCCGCAGTTCGTACTCCTGCACCTTCAACAGACCACAGTCGGTGTGATTGATGATCATGATCTCCTGTGTATCAAGTAGATGATGTGACACAATCAGCGAGCGCAGCGCGTCTTCCGTGGCAATGCCTCCGGCGTTGCGTATCATATGCGCATCGCCAGGTTGCAGCCCGAGGCAGCGCTCGAACAGAATGCGCGAGTCCATGCACGCCAGTACGGCCAGCCGCCGACGCGGCCGCACCGCCAGGTCCCCCAGGTTGAAGTTCCGTACAAACTCTTCGTTGGCTCTCAATAATTCGTCGGCGACGGACAAGGGTGCTCCTTGGTAGTTAGTCGTTGGCCAAGCCTCTCACGCATCCACGAGCTGGCCAACGACAAACGACCGGCGACTAACGCCCAGTTTACCCTTTACAATCGGCGCGTGAACCTCGACGACACGATCGTTGCCATCGCCACGCCTTCCGGCCGCGGTGGGATCGGCGTGGTGCGCCTCGCTGGGCCGCAAGCGAAAGATATTGCAATACCCATGCTACGGCTCAAACATGAACTAGAGCCGGGGCGCGCAGTTTTTGGCGATCTGATCGAACCTTCCAAAACAAATGCCATAGAGGGGCAGACTGAGCCAGGCCAGCAAAGTCTATGTGGGGATAGCCGCATCGGCTGTCCGGCCGAACGCAGCTCGGCTGTTGCCCGCATCGACGAGGTTGTCGTCACCTACTTCGCCAAGCCGCACTCCTACACCACCGACGACATCATCGAAATCTCCGCGCACGGTTCGCCGGTCGTTCTGCGCCACATTGTCGAACTCTGCATCAACGTCGGCGCCCGCCTGGCCGAGCCGGGAGAGTTCACCATGCGCGCCTTCCTCAACGGCCGCATCGATCTCACCCAGGCCGAAGCGGTTCGCGATCTCATCGATTCGCAAACGTTGTATCAGGCCAAGATCGCGGCGCAGCAGCTCGAAGGCGCTCTCTCAAAACGCTTGCAGCCGATCAAGCAAAAGCTGGTCGAATTGATCGCCGTGCTCGAAGCCGGCATCGATTTTGCCGAAGACGACGTTGCCGTTCTGCCCGATGCGGCCATTCTTGAGCGAATTACAGCGGTGCGCCAGCCGCTCGAGCAACTGGCAGCGAGTTTCGCCTACGGCAAAATTGTGCATGAAGGACTGACTCTCGCCATAGTCGGCCGTCCGAATGTCGGCAAGTCGAGTCTGTTCAACCGTCTGGTGGAGCGCGAGCGCGCCATTGTCACAGCCACTCCGGGAACCACGCGTGATCTGGTCAGTGAGACGGTAGCGATCGCCGGCATTCCGATCAAGCTTGTCGATACTGCCGGGATTCGCAAGGCGCTCGACGAGGCCGAATCCATCGGAATACAAAAATCCATGGAAGCGCTGGCCGATGCCGATCTGGTGCTGGTCGTGACCGATGCATCGCAGCCAGACACGGAAGAAGACAAGGAACTGATCGCTCAAGTGGCAGAGCGTGCCGCGATTATCGTTGCCAACAAATCGGACTTGGTGCTCAGCACTCAGGAATCGGACGTAACTGGCGCGCTTCCGGTCCCGGAGGGACCGTTGAAAGGGAACGCGTCCCTAAAACGCGACCGCGTCCCGGAGGGACACCTGAACCTCATTCCCACCTCGGCCTTAACCGGCGAAGGCATCCCCGAGCTGCGCGCCGAAATTCTGTGCCATATCGGCGGCGAAGCTGGAACGCAGGTGGAAGCCGGATTTCTTACCAATATTCGCCACCAGAAACTCGTGCAGGATTCCCTGGCCGCGCTTGCGGCCGCCAAAGCCGCGGTCAAGACCAAGGTCCCCCACGAAATGCTGCTGCTCGATCTATACAACGCTTTACGGCCATTGGACGCGATCACCGGCGCAACCACCACTGACGACATTCTGAACCTGATCTTCAGCACATTCTGCATTGGAAAGTGAAAACGAATTTTCGGGCGGGTATATACTTTCTGGCGGCTTTTGAATTCTGAAAAATGTGGGAACGCCAGAACCGGCGTTTCACGCGAGGAGTGAGCGATGTCCATTTCTTCCAAGACATTGAGCGGCTTGGCCGCATTAACTCTGTCGACCGGCGCCTTGGCGCAGAACCCGTTTGAGAATGCAAAACAATTCTCCGCGACCATCGTAATGAGCGGAGCGCCTGCGCAAACTCGCGGCGCCCAAGGCAGCATGAAAATCTACAAATCGGGCGACAAGATGCGCACTGACATGGCCAACGGTATGGGCTACATCATCACGGAATTGTCCCAGCGAACAACTTATATGGTGATGAACGGCATGTGCATGCAGATGGCCACCCAAGCGCAATCGAATCCATTCGCCCAGGCCTCTGACGCCACCATCGAGCGCTCGCCCGCGGGTACCGACACAGTCGATGGGCATTCCTGCAAGGTAGAAAACCTCACCGTCACTGCGCGCAACGGCAAGCCGACAAAGATGAAAGTGTGGGAAGCCGAAGACCTGAAGGGATTCCCAGTGAAGGTCGAAACTCAAACCGACAAGGGACCTGTCACGATCGACTACAAAGACATCAGCTTCGACACGCCGGCGGCCTCGCTGTTCACGCATCCCGAGAATTGCCAGCAAATGCCGACCATGCCCGGCGGCATACCGCATTAACGACGGCAGGTTGGATTACGTTCACTATTTGGAAAGCTGAGCCAGCACGCCGCGAAACAGCGCATCGAAAGACGTAGCCTTTTCGGCTTTTCCCGTGCCGTCTTTTATGGCGCCGGCCACTGCCTTCTCAGCTGCGGCACGCTGATATCCGAGATTCACCAGAGCGGAAAGAACATCTTCTTCCACAGCGCTCATCGCGGGGCGAGAGTGTTCTGCCGTGCCGGCTACCGGCGGCAGCTTGTCTCGCAGCTCCAGCACCATGCGCTCGGCAGTTTTGCGTCCGATGCCGGGGATTTTTGTCAGCCGCGCCACGTCATTGCCGCGAATTGCCGCAGACAAGTCATCCGCCACCGTGCCGCTCAGAATCGTGATCGCCAGCTTCGGGCCAATTCCGCTGACGGTCATCAGCTTCTCGAACAACTGCTTTTCGCTGGGACGCAGAAATCCATAAAGCGCGATCACATCTTCGCGAACATGCGTATAAACATGCAGAGCGACCTCAGCGCCATTGGCGGGTAATTCAGAATAGGTCGGCACGCTGATGCTCACTTCATAGCCGACCCCGCCGGTCTCAACCACAACCTGGTTGGGATGCTTGAGCAGCAGTTTGCCGCGCAGATGGGCGATCATTTCCAGTCCATAGTACCGGGTCGCGAGTCACGAGTCGAAAAAACCGTGAGCGATGAGCAGTGAGCTATGAGCGAGCACAATTGTTCGTTGCTCACCGCTCATTGCCCTAAAAATAAACAACGGCAGGGCCGACCCCTGCCGTTTCCAGAACCTGAATTCGTTTGCCTACTTCTTATTGACTGCCTTCTTCAGCTCGGCCCCGGGGGTGAACTTAGCGACTCTACGGGCGGCGATCTTGATGGTAGCGCCGGTCTGCGGATTGCGCCCATTCCGTGCCTTTCTCTGCGACACCGAGAAAGTGCCGAACCCGATCAAAGCCACTCGATCCCCTTTTTTCAATGCACCTGTAATGCTGCTCACCGCGGTATCAATCGCTGTTGAAGCTTGCGCCTTGCTGATCTCGCAGGCTCCTGCGATCTTGTCAACCAGATCGGCTTTATTCATAGTTTCTCCTCGCAGGTCTCGTTCGTTCCCAGCCACAGACCGGGAGGCAAAAACCGTTGGCTGAGTTGGGAAACCTGACCGCTCGTATTGTGCTCTCTCTGGAGAGAATGTCAACTGTGAAAATCCGCGCCGGAAGCGAGTTTCGCACTTCCCAGGCGGTAATCGGCGCTGCGGGGGCGGGTTTTGGCTGAGTGCCGGGCGGTAAGGGCCTGTGCGACCACTTCGTCAGGCATCGAGTCCGTTTTCCTCGCTACTCCACAATCTCTCTCTGACCTTCACAGGTTCTACACAGCGTACTTCGGTTTCGCACTTGCGGAAAGCGGGTATGCGGGTGCAAAGTCGAAAGCAGCCGGATTGTAAAGATGGATTTGAGAAGAATCACTGAAGCGGGAGTGAGACTGGGCACGGCGGAAAAGGAAGTTTGTCCGCTCTGCGGAGGCACGGGTTGGAAGCCGGTTGGCACGCGGTCGGACCGGACGGCTGACGTAAGCCGGCGTGTGACCCGCTGCGACTGCCAGTTACAGACGCGGAACCGCAACCTGCTCGAGGCGGCACGCATTCCGCGGCGATATGAGCATTGCGAGCTGAGCAGTTTCACCGCCGATTTTCCGGGAGCCCATCCCTCGCTGGCGAGGGCTCACCTGGTCGCGTCCAGGTTTGTCGATGAATATGATCCGCGAGATGGCACCGGGCTGCTGATCATCGGACAGATCGGCACCGGCAAGACGCACTTGGCAGTCGGCATCATCAAGGAACTCATTCTGAACCGTGGCATTCCCGGCCTGTTCTACGACTACCGCGAACTGCTGAAGGAAATACAGAATTCGTACAACGCCACAGTCCAGACGACGGAACTCGACGTGTTGCGGCCGGTGTTTGAAACCGATGTCCTGGTGCTCGATGAACTGGGCGCGGTAAAGCCAACGGAATGGGTGTGGGACACGGTAAGCCTGATTCTGAACACACGCTACAACGACAACCGAACAACGATTATTACCACGAATTTTGAAGATCAGCCCGCAGCCGCCGTCAATGGATCGGTCGCCCGCGCCACACGCGCGGAGACCCTTGGAGACCGTATCGGAGAGCGGATGCGCTCCCGCCTGCACGAAATGTGCCGCGTGATCAAGATGGAAGGCGAAGATTTCAGGCAGAAGTTCCGCAGCGCCAGCTTCCGGTAGGCCTTTTCACCACAGAGACACAGAGTCAAAGAGAAAGCACAAATTACGTTTTCGACGGCCCAGGCCCCACCTCCGCCAGGTCTTCACGCACCTTTGGCGAAATTTTTCCTCTGTGTCTCTGTGTCTCTGTGTCTCTGTGACTCTGTGGTGAATGACTTTTCTGTACGCGTGCGAAGGACAAATCCAAACTAGAATAAGTAAGTGCTGACTGAGCGGCTGGAATTCTCCCCCGAACGCGACACCGAAATCTTCGCCGCGGTCTCCGCTGCACCGGCCGTGTTCCTGCTGCGCGGCAACGATCTGCAAGCCGAGCCTTACGTCAGTAAAACCGCCAATCTGCGCCGCCGGCTGCAACGCCTGCTGGGTGCGCCGGATGAGCGCTCCCGCAGGCTGAATCTTCGCGATCGCGTCCGCTGGATCGAATACACACTCACCGGTTCCGACTTCGAATCCGGTTTCCTGCTCTACAGAACTCTGCGCGAAACGTTCCCGAGGACTTATGCCAACCGCATGCGCTTTCGTTTCGCGCCGCTGATGAAGCTGCATCTCGAAAACGAATATCCGCGCGCTTCCATCACTACGCGCCTGGGGCGGCTGAATGGACGCTCTCTCTACTACGGGCCATTTGCATCGCGTGCCGTGGCGGAAAAGTACATGAACGACTCGCTCGACTTTTTCAAGATGCGGCGCTGCGTGGACGATTTGCATCCCGATCCCAAATTTCCCGGATGCATTTATTCCGAGATGAAAATGTGCCTCGCGCCCTGCTTCAAAGGCTGCACTGACGAGGAATACTCGGCCGAAGTGGGGCGCGTGCAGTCGTATTTTGATTCTGCCGGCGAATCATTGCACCGCGAATTGGCCGCGCAACGGGAGTCCGCATCCGCCGACCTGAAATTTGAAGACGCTGCGGCAATTCACGTGCGCCTGGAGAAACTGAAGCCGGTTACCAGCCAGGCGCCGGAAATCGCGCGCCGCATCGACCAACTTTCGGCGCTGATCATACAGGCCAGCCACGCGCCGGACTCTGTCGCTTTCTTTTACGTCCAACGCGGGATCCTCAGCGGGCCGCTCTTATTTTGCATCCAATCGCCGGAACAAACGAAGTCACAATCCATGGAATCGCGCGTGCAAACTGCCTTGGACTCGTTTCCGCATGAGAAGCCGCGCTCGGCGCTCGAAACCATGGAGCATCTTGCACTGCTGAAACGCTGGTATTTTCGGGGGACGCGAGCCGGCGAAATTTTCTTAGCTGACGAGAAGGGCCAATTGCCCATGCGCCGCATCGTGCGCGGCATCGGCCGCGTTTTCCGCGGTGAGCGCCCAGAAAACGACTTGCTCGAGCAGGCCAAAGTACGCGAGGGAATTATGGAATTCCCAATCACCCAGCGAAGCTCGCAGGAGGAAGAAAGGAAGCAGCAATGAAAAGCCGGGATACGAATGCGATCGATCCACACAGGAAAGAGCTTCACGAACATTTGATTTATCTTCTCGGGGGCGGCGGTGCTCACGCCAAGTTTGACGATGTCATCAAAGACATGCCCGAAAAGCTGCGCGGCGTGAAACCGGAAGGACTTCCTCACAGCGCATGGATGCTGCTCGAGCACTTGCGCATCGCTCAGTGGGACATTCTCGAATTCAGCCGCAATGCCAAACACAATTCTCCCGAGTGGCCGGAAGGATACTGGCCTAGAACTGAAGCGCCGCCCACGCTTACAGCGTGGAACAAGAGTGTTCAGCAATTCCGCAAAGATTTGGAAGAGATGCAGGATCTGGTCGCCAACCCGAAGACGGATCTATACGCGCGTATCCCCTGGGGCGATGGCCAGACGATTCTGCGCGAGGCACTGCTGGTGGCCGATCACAATGCCTATCACCTGGGTCAATTGGTCGATGTGCGCAGGCTGCTGGGTGCGTGGAAAGGCTGACAGTCGCGCAGAATTTGAGACAAGCCCTCAGCGGCTAAAGCCCTGTGTTTCCTGATGCCTTTCCGCGACGCTAAAGCGCCGCTCTTCCACGGTCGATCCCACAAGGCTGATCAGAAAACCGGGCGATTTCGAATCACAGGCTTTCCGACTTAAAAACTCGAGCCGGCCCCGAAAGGGCCGGCTCGCATCGTTTAGGGCGGAATCCGCGTCACGGCGCCACTGTAATCGTGACGGGGATTTCGTTTTCGAGCGAACCGGAAGTTCCGATCAACTCGATCGTGGTTGTTCCTGTAGGCGCCCTGCGGGAAGCGCTCCACCTGATAGTTACGTTCACGCTGCCGTTCGCCGGCGGCGTTACCGGGTTGGCCGACGCCGTCGCCGAAACGCCACTGGGGAATTCATTCACGCTCAACGTCACCGAAGAATTGAACCCATTCACGCTGGTGATGGTGAGAGTGGTGGACGTGCTGCCGCCTTCATCGACGGTAAAGGAGTTAGGCGACAACGACATGGTGAAATTCTTCGTACCTGACGAGTTCACCGTGAGCGAGATTGTGGTGCTGCTCGTAGTCGAGCCGGAAGTTCCGGTGATGGTCACCGTCGCCGTTCCCAGGGTCGCGCTCGAGGAAGCCGTCAGCGTCAGAGTTGAGGTCAGGCTGCCGTTCGCCGGCGGAGTGACGGGATTGGTCGAGAATGTTGCTGTTACGCCACTCGGCAGGCCGCTGGCGCTCAACGTCGTCGCAGAGTTGAATCCGTTCTGGCTGGTGATGGTGATCGTGCTCGTCCCGCTGCTTCCTTGCGTTACGGTCACGGAAGTCGGCGAAGCGCTGACGGTGAAAGTAGGCGCTGCCGGCGCATTCACAGTGAGAGCAATCGTTGCGGTTGCGGTCAAGCTGCCGGATGTGCCGGTGATCGTCACTGTGGCCGTCCCAGTTGTTGCTGTGCTGCTGGATGTCAGCGTCAGCGTGCTCGTGCTGGTTGTAGGATTCGTCCCAAACGTCGCCGTTACGCCACTGGGCAAGCCAGAAGCAGCCAGAGTCACGCTCCCTGAGAACCCGCCGAGATCGCTCACCGTGATCGTGCTGGTGCCACCGGCCCCGCCTTGCGTAATGCTCACGCTGCTCGGCGAAGCCGAAAGCGTGAAGCTCGGAGTCGAGGTGCCAGCCAGCGCGTTGAGTAAGCCGCTGCCGTTGGGGCTTCCCCAGCCAGTGGCCAAATCATAGCCTGTGGCCGCCGAGTAGCCGTTGCTGCCGCTGGTGATGTCGTGGAAGTCCGAGTCGTAACTCGAGCTTTCGCCAATCGTATACAAACTTGGGTTGATGAAGCCCAGCGTCTTGTTTCCATTGGCAACAGACTGCTCATTGACGAGAGCCAGATAGCCGGCCCACATGGGCGTGGCGAAGCTGGTGCCACCGTACTCATTGGCGGTACACGCTTCCTGGTCAGCGCAAACGTAGAAGGTGAAATTCGCATTGGCTGAGACGTCGGGACCGTTGCGATAAGTTTGCGAACACGAGGAACAGCCTGCGGCTGCGGTCGTCTGCCAGGATGGAATCGCAAACTTGTCGGGAGAGATTCCGCCTCCGCCATCGACCCATGCGGTTTCCGAAGCCCAGGGGCCACCTGCGCTGCTGGTTTCAAGGTCTGTTCCGCCAACTGACGTGAGATAGACATCATCGGCCGGATAAATCTCGGAAGATGAGGTCCAATGCCCACTGTCGCCGGCCGCCTGAAACAGGTTCTGGCCTTGTGTGGCAAACTCCTCGAAGTACGGGTTGTCGGTGCTCGGGTCGGCCGGGCTCCACGTCCACGACGAGCTCAATTGCGCATTGAGCGGGCTGGCCGTGGCCATGGCGTTGAAAATCGCTGAATCCGTCGACCCCACATACATCACCAGGCTCGACATACCCGGCGCCATGCCGAGGGCCTGAGTCATATCGATCGTTTGCTCCGTGTCGTCGCAGCTCGGATAAACGCAACTTGTACTGGTGCCATCGGTGGAGTCGAGAGTGATCGGCACACTTTCGGTCTGACCGACATTCGAGTAGTAAGTGTCCAAGTCAGTCAAATCGGTGCCGTAATACTCCAGCAATCCGAGCGACTGGCCGGTCCCGGTGAGCGTTCCGCCATAGTAGGCGGCGCGCATGTCGCTGCCCAGAAACGAAGCTGAAGGTCCCGAGCCGGTAGTGGCGTTCGATCGTTTGTGCTGGGAGTGATGCTGATACATCGGCCGCGGAATGGAATAGCTGTCCAAACCGGAGATGTGCCAGAGCTGGAAAGGCAGCGCCAGCGTGGGTTCGCGGTCGGGAGCGTAGAAGGTGCGGTTTTCGGTGGGATGCTGATAAACGCCCATCGTCACATGAAAAGCCTGCTCGATAGTAGCGACTGACCCGACGACATCGAGGTTCACGCGATTGCGCGAAGTTTGGACCACCTTAAATCCATTGGCCTTCGCAAACGCGATGACCGCGTTGTAGTCCTGTCGCGTGGGGCCGAACTTTTCCGTGAATTCCTCCACCGTCAGAAACTGGCGATAAGCGGCGCTGGAGGGGTTGTAGAGATCCTGCAGGAAGGTATCCAGCTCATGCTGGTTGCGCAGCGGCAGAACCAGAACCAGGCGCATGGATTGGTTTGCAGGCAGATGTCCAACGATAGGGGCTTGCCCATTGAGCGTAACTTCACGGACGTGACGCGTCAGAAGCTGCGATTGCGCGTGGCAAAGGAAGTTGAAAGCCAAGGCGAAGACGAGAATCCTGGGTAAGAGAGTACTGAATCTTCGGACCATGTGTTCTCCTATAGGGAAATCGATATGGGCACTTCCAAGACACAGATTGATTGGATAGCCGGGCTCCGACTGAAAACCGCCGAATCTTAGCGCAGTTCAGGCAGCTGAACAAATCTTTTTTGTGAATGTTACGAAAACGTAAAAAAGCGGCAAGCCGACGAGGTTCAAGAAGGACGGGCGGTGACGGATTTGCTTCAGCGACCGAAACTGTAACGTAAAGTGAATCGCGCCTGAATCGGTTCGACCGGGTGCATAACCCTTGTGAATGCCGCGTTAGCATTCACAACACTCGCAACCTGCTCCTGCCCTGCAAGTGTTGTTGGCGGGGTTGCCGGCAGCCCTAGCCCGGCTGCTGGGGTTATTTGCGATACATAGGCGTAGTCAACGTCGTGATCGCGGCGGTTGAACAAATTCAAGACTTCGCCTATAAGGCTCCAGCTCTGGTTGAACTTATAAATGGCCCCCAGGTTGACCAACGCGGTTGAGGGTGAAGTATAAATTGCGTCGGATGTCAAAGGACGCGGGCCAAAGTAGCGCAGGCGCAAACTCGCCGAAAAGCCTTTGTAATTTTGCAGTTTGGCGCCCGCCGCAACCACCCACCGAACCGCTTCGGGCACCTTCTTGCCATTCGGATTTTGCAGGTAAGCGCCACCCCCGACCGGAATAAGCCCAAAGCAATTCGAGTTTCTTGTGCAAAGCTGGGGACCCGTTGGCGTCGAGGTGTAAAACGTCGAGTCGAATGGGTCGTTTTCGGTAAAAATGGCGCGCGAGTCCGCAAAGTCAGCATCAAAAACCAAATGTTCTGTTGGCGTGTAGTAGTTCCCAACTTCTATGCCGTAGCGGTTGCTCGACTCCACTGAGGGAGTCGTGCCTCCGGTGTCGCCATCCTGCAGCAGTTCGGAATTACTGTGGAGATACCAGACCTCAACGGTGCTTTGCAGACCCTCGATGGCCGCAGTGCGCACGCCGACTTCTGCGCCTTTGGTTTGGACCAGGAAGGGAACTTTAATGGGGTTCGGTGTGTTGTAGAAAGGATAGTCCGGCGAAACCGGTTCATACAGTTGCGTTGAGCCACGCACGTCGTTGGTGTGGTAACTGGCTCCGCCCTGCACATAGAGCTCCGTATTGGTCCACGGGCCGAAGATCAAACTTGCTTTGGGGCTGGGCAGGAACTTGTTGACCTCTTGGTTGGTATTGGGATTGTAGTTGGCAGGGAAGGGATCGTCGGGATAGTTGGGGTTGGTGGGGTTGGTGAAGCTGGTGATGACACCCTTCCCCTCGTCGCCGCGCAGAGCCAGAATCGAGCGGAATTTGCTCGCCCACTGGATCTTAGTTGTCACCCAGGGACTGCCGATCGTCTCCGTAAATTTATTCAAGTCCGTGTCCGCGGGCAAAACTGCGACCTGATCGAGGGAGGAGGGTACATCCAGATAGTTAGCCGTGTAGTAAGTTTTGCTCGTACGCACGCGATCTTCCGTCCGGAAAAGGCCGTTGTGGATCCAATCATTGCGGAGCTGCAAGCCGAACGTGGTTTCCGTTTTGCGGCCGAAGAAATGGCCGAAAATCGTATGGCGTAGGTCGAACCCAGCCACCCAGCGCCTGTCCTGCTGTTCGAACTGGTCGCCCTTATAGGGGTCGACCAGGTAATAGGTGAAATCGGAGAACAGATTCAGGTCGTAGTAGAACCCATAGGCCATGAGCTGCGTTTCGGAATTTGCGTCCTTGTGATGCCATTCACCCTGCATGCTGTAACGCTGTGATCTGCCGCCGTCCGTCGGGCTGAGTGAGCCGAAGAAACCGACGACGGGTATGGCCGTATAGGGGAGCTGATCGCTCGAGTTCCATCGAGCTCCATCGTAAGCACGGGTGGTGATGCTGAAACCGTTGGCCTGGGTTCCCTGGCTATAGGTTACGAGGCCGTTGAACTTGTAGTAATTGTCCGGGTGTATCCATGGGCCGCCATCGTGATACGCTTCTCCGCCGTACAGCAAGGTGCCCTTGCCGAGCTTTTGCGATACGCCGAAAACGAACCGCGCAAACTGGTACATGCCGCCGTCGACCTGGAAAAAATTCCGAGGCAGCGTCTTGTAAAACACCACCTGGGCATTTCCCGCCGAGCCATAGTCGCCGACATCGGCATAATAAGGACCTTTCTCGGCATCTATCCGCTCCACAAACTCCGGGATGACAGTGTTCATGTCCGAGTACCCCTCGCCGTGCGCGTGCGATGGCAGGTTCAGCGGCATGCCATCCAGGAAAATAGCGAAGTCCGTGCCGTGGTCGAGATTGAAGCCGCGCATAAAATATTGGTTGGCCTTGCCGCCGCCGGCGTGTTGCGTGATGATGAGACCAGGAAGCGCCTCCAAAATCTCCCCCGAGCGAAGAATCGGACGATTTTGGAGTTCCTCTGCGCCCACTATTACCTGCCCGGCGGAAACGGCAATCCCGACAAGATCATCCTGCCGGCCCTGCACGTTGATGGTCGTGCTCACGGCGCTCACAGCCAGAGAGATGCGCAGCGGGGCTGGCGCCCCGGTGATCCCTATGGTGACGGGGATTTCCTTGGTTTCAAAACCGGGATTCGATACCAAGAGTCGATAATTACCCGCGGGAAGTCCAGAAACAATGAAGGCCCCGTCCCTGTCCGACTGTGTCGTTCTTTGCACAGTACCGTCTGCGCTCCGAACCTGCACGGCCGCCCCTGCAATCACCGCGCCAGACGTATCAACGACAGTTCCCGATATCTGATGCGGACTAGCGTTCTCACTCGTGGCGAGCGGTTGACTTTGCGGGTCGACAATCCGACCGCGAGCAACGGTATATTGCGCTGCAAGGAGCGCTGGTGCGATGAAAAGTGTCGAGAGGGCAGTCCATAGTCTACGCATCTTGTTCTCCCACCATGGAATGAAAGCAAAGAACTTTTTTTTCACAAGTAACACGAACGCAGTAATCGTGTTACCCTATGGCAAACCAATGCTGCGCTAATATTTCCGCCCGTGTATGTGACGGGCGTCACATAGCCCCCAGCGGATACTTTAAAGAATGTTACGAATTATATAATCATGCTACTACTGGCTTGTAAACACCGGACCGACGTTTTACGGGCATCTTCCTGGGGGGGGCGGGATGCTCAATGTGATCTGTCATCAAGCAGCCCGAGCTTGCTGGTAACCCAAATGCGACTAGTGAATGATCAGTGATGAACGTGCCGGTGGCGTGATACCGTGTCGGGCGAACTCATAACGAGCCTCCCGTGCCGCACTCCTTTCGTGCTTATGAGGCGGTCTGCCAGTTTTTGCACATCTCGTGACTCCCCTCGAAGGACGACAACTTCAAGGCAGCGATCGTGGTCCAGATGCACATGCAGCGTGGAAACCACGATGGCGTGGCTGTCGTGCTGCAGATCGGCCAGTTTTTCCGGAAGAAGTCGTGTGTGATGGTCATAGATCAGCGTAACCGACCCTACCACGGCTTGTTTAGGCGCAATCACAGCCGAACCTACCAGCCGGTCACGAATCAAATCGCGGAAGGCTTCGGAACGGTTCTCGTACCCCTTGTTTTTGATGAATGAGTCAAAACGACGCAATAGATCCGAATCGATCGACACGCCAATGCGACTGAGTTCTCCCATAGACCTCCAAAAAGTCCTGCGAGGAGCGTAGCACATGAACCACATCCTGTAGCACGCTGAAATTGCGGGAACGCGAAGGCGCCATTCTGACTGGCGCAATAAGGCAAAGCCTTGCGTTTAAGGCAGAAAAGTGGAGCGCTAGGCTGAACGCAAGCGAAGCATGTCCCGGCCGCACTGCCGGTCTTCGCAATGTTTTCGGAACACTACTTTCACTCCCTCGCGCCACCGTTCGCCAATTCCCACGAATTCCCATTCAATATCAGGCGAGATGTAGCGCAGCAAAGTGTCGGTCGAGGGATGAATGTGCAACGCCGGCGCCACCAAAAATAGCAGCGGCCTCTCCTTCGATAACTCGCGGCCCTCGAAATACCCAAAGCGCGAGAACTCCCCTCGCGCATGGTGCCACTCCACGCGCGACCAATAATCGAGCCCTTGCAGCGGCAAATGAATGTCTTCATCGGCTTTGAGTTCAATCACCGCCAATCTCCCCTCGTGAGTAATCGTCAGCACGTCGATCATGGCGCGGTCCGAAGCCGAGAACGCGGGCACTTGCGAATACGGGTAAGACGCATCCAAACGCTCGTCAATGATGCTGACATCGCCAAGAACCAGCGACTCCAGCCATCGCTCCGGATGCATTCGCCACAGCGCGTGCTGATGCGGGCCGTAAGGATGGCGCACCTCGCGCAAGCTGTTCACCAGCGCCGCGAACTGAGCTTCATTTCGGTTGTCCAGAATTTTCTCTTCCGCACCCACGCCAAACACGATTTCTTCTGTAGTGAGAAACGATCCCGGCAGGCATCCCAGGCGCGCGCGGGCAAACTCCAGCCCGCGCCAACGAAACGCGATTTCCACCGGCGACAGCATGGCCATTTCGCAATTCGGCAGAATCTGCTGTACTATGGCGATCGATTCCTTGAACCGCTCTCGCGCCGCCCTCTCATCAAATGCATGCACCAGTCGCGTGGCGACATTGCCGCGATCGGAGCAATCGATTTCCACCAGCGAGTCGTCCCGCTCGCTTAGTTCATATAAAAACCACTTTGCGGCAGCGCGGTTTAAGTTCGCCATGCGCTCGCGCACCAGCATCGATTTCGCCGCCGGGACAAACATCTTCAATCCCTCAACCAGCACGTTGTTCGCCTGCGCCTGGCGGCATACATCGAGCCAAAGAATCCCGAACGTGAGCGACGCGTCAATTGAAGCCTGGGTTTCCTGCGCATTCGCGCCCAGCACCGCGAAGGCTGTCCGCCCCTGCCGTATCAGAGCTCGCGTATAGACCGGCCCGAAAGATTTTTCCAGATCGACGCCGCTGGTCAGCCGGATGACTTTGAACTCGGGAAAATGGCGGTCGAGAGCTCTGCGCAGCTTTTGCTCGTAAGCCGCCCGTGACGCCCTCCGCGCCGTAGGCGTGCGCCGGTCGCGCTCAGGGCAAATTTCCAGCTTGGAAGGCTTTGCCTGTCCCAGCCTCTGCACGGCCAGACGCAACGTGCCGTTCTTGACCTCAGCATCAAGCACGCGCCGCACCGCATTGCGCTCAGCCGACCACAGATGCAGCAGGCAACGATTGTGTTCGCCCGATATCGAATATTTCGCCTGCGCGAGATCGAATACCACAGCGCCATTTTCGAGCACAACGGCGCCCGACGCTTCGCTCAAAAACTCCTGCACAGTACGGGTCAGAGTTTCGGCGGTCATAGCAGGCATAGATCGTCTCCGCGCGGGATTGTTCACATTCGCTGCCAGCCCGTCTGTGACAACTGAACATGATTTTCGTGAAGGCCTGTGGATTTCGACGGCTTTACCCCGTGAAACCCTGTGTCCCCCTCGTTTCAAGCTTTTCTCTCGGACAATCCGAAAAGCTGAGGCTCTTGCAAGGCCGTTAACCCAATCGATATGGGATAATGACCTATCACCGCTGAGTCGGTCCTGTGCCCGGCGGCATCTAATTTTTTGTGGGTAAAAGCTTGGAAAAACAATCGCTTACAGCCAAACAGCGCTTCTTCTTTGACCACTACGGCATCACCGAAAAAGACCTCCAAAGCTACCTCGCCGCCGCGCTTTCCGCTGGCGGCGACTACGCCGATCTCTATTTCGAATACCTTTCCTCGACCTCGCTGATGGTCGACGAATCCATGGTTAAGTCGGCCTCGCAGGGTATTTCTGCCGGATGCGGCGTGCGCGTGGTTTCTGGCGAACGCACGGGCTATGCGTACACAGACGATTTGTCGGCAAGCCGCATTCTGCACGCGGCGCGTACGGCGGCGTTGATCGCCAGCGCACCCGCAAAGACTCCGGTTGCCGGATTTCAGAAGACCGCCGCGCGCAGTTTGTATCCCGTGACTCTCCCCTCGGTCGATGCGGAAATTATCGCGAAAGTCGAACTCGTTATGCGCGGTGACAAAGCCGCCCGCGCTTACGACCCACGTATTCAGGAAGTGCGAGCCAGCTACTCCGATGAATTGCGCAACATTCTTGTCGTCGCTTCCGACGGAACTTTCGCTGAGGATTCCCAGCCGCTCGCACGTTTGAATGTCTCCTGCATCGCAAAAACCGATGGCAATTCCGCCCGCGGAAGCTCGGGCGGCGGCGGACGCGTCGCCCTCGATTTCTTCTTCGGCGAAAAAACTCCCGAATACTTTGCGAAAGAAGCAGCGCGTCAGGCGATTTTGCAGCTCGATGCCCGCGAAGCTCCCGCAGGAGAAATGGAAGTCGTCCTCGGCCCCGGATGGCCCGGCGTTCTGCTGCACGAAGCCGTCGGCCACGGCCTCGAAGCCGATTTCAATCGCAAGAAAACTTCCGCATTCGCCGGGCTGATTGGCAAGCGCGTGGCCAGCGAAAAATGCACGGTGGTCGATAACGGCACCATGCCCTGGCGTCGCGGCTCGCTCAACGTCGACGACGAAGGCGAGCCTACACAGGAAACCGTTCTGATCGAAAAAGGGATTCTGAAAGGCTATCTCAGCGACAAGCTCTCGGCGCGCCTGATGGGCATCGCCGACACCGGCAACGGACGCCGCGAAAGTTACGAGCACATCCCCATGCCGCGCATGACCAACACATACATGCTCGCCGGCCAGGACAATCCCGAAGATATTATTCGCTCCGTCAGGCGCGGCATCTACGCCGTAAATTTCGGCGGAGGCCAGGTCGACATCACCAACGGCAAATTCGTCTTCGCCGCCAGCGAAGCCTATATGGTCGAAGACGGCCAGATCACCGCTCCAATCAAAGGCGCGACATTAATCGGTAACGGCCCCGATGTTCTCACGCGCGTCTCGATGGTCGGCAATGATCTGAAGCTGGACGAAGGCGTCGGCACGTGTGGCAAAGACGGCCAAGCTGTGCCGGTAGGCGTAGGCATTCCAACAATCAAAGTCGATCGCCTGACAGTCGGTGGCACAGCGAGAAAAGATACCGGCGGCTTTATGCAGTAACGTGGAAGAACGGTGCTTTAGCGCCGCGTTCGCGGCCCCTTGCAGTATCGGGATTCAGCCCCAGTTGTTTCGAGGCCAAGCTACCAAGTATGTGGGATCCGCTCTATCCAGTACGGACGTTTGCGGTGGATATCCGGGACCATGTCTCAAATTACCGCCGATTTAAGGAGGTGAGCAGCGTTTGGCCGGTGGTTTCGATTGCTACCTACGTCGCTCGTTTCGTCGTCTTACTCGCGGTAATCATTGCCGGGATTTGGTACGGAGAATCTCGCCGTCTCAGCAGAGCTGATTCTTCACTCTTATTTTTCATCGTCGCGGTTCCAGTGGTTCTTGTCTGGTTTGCCGTAGAGACGGCAGGTTGGAATTATGACCTACGGCGAACCGGGATCAGCGCGAAGAAAGATATTTGGAAGGTAAGCCAGTTTCCAGAGGAATAGAGTTTTGTGTTCCCAACATAAGAGTATTTTTCTCCGTGGCTCTGTGACTCTGTGGTGAAATAATTCTTATGCCCTCAACCCAACTCGAAACTCCCCAACTCGCCACCGACCTCCGCGATCTCGCGCAAGACATCGTCCGGCGTGCCACAAAGGCCGGCGCCACCGCCGCCGAATGCGTTGTCCGCGAAGGCGACGAATTCTGCACCCTCGTCCGTCTCGGCCAGGTCGAAACCCTGAAAGAATCCGGATCGAAGTCCATCGGAGTGCGCGTCTTCTTCGGCCAGCGCGCCGCCAGCACTTATTCCAGCGACTTCTCCCAGGAAGGCCTCGACCGCATGTTGAAGTCCGCGCTCGAACTGGCGAAGATCACCTCCGAAGATCCATTTGCCGGCATCCCCGACGCCAGCCAACTCGGCCAGCTCGAAGGCGATCTCGATCTCTACCACGAAGACGTTTACTCGCTCCCCGGCCCCGACCGCATCGACTACGCCCGCCGCGCCGAAAAGGCTGCGCTCGATTTCGACCCGCGCATCAAGAACTCGGAAGGCGGATCGTTCGACGCGGCCACCGGCCACAAGGTTCTCGCCAACTCGCAGGGATTCGTCGGCGAGTACAAGCGATCGTATTGTTCAGTCGCCGCCGTTCCCATCGCCCAAACCGAAGACGGCGCCATGCAGCGCGACTACTGGTTCTCGGTCGCGCGCACCTTGAAAAAACTCGACCCTCCCGAACAAGTAGGGCGCATTGCTGCCGAGCGCACCCTCCGCCGCCTCGGCGCGCGCAAGGTCAAGACCGCACACGTGCCGGTCGTGTACGATCCCATGGTCGCAACGTCAATCCTCGAACACATTTTCGAAGGAGTGAACGGGGACTCGGTCTATCGCGGCGCATCGTTTCTTGCCGGAAAGCTCGGGCAAAAAATCGCCGGCGAAAACGTCACCATCATCGACGACGGCACCATGCCCGGCGGCTTCGGCACCAGTCCCTTCGATGGCGAAGGCATACCCACGCGGCGAACGTTAGTCGTTGAAAAAGGCGTGTTGAGTTCCTATTTGCTGAACACCTACACAGCGAAAAAACTTGGACTGAAAACCACCGCCAACGCCTCCCGCGGCCTCGCCGGCACCCCCGGCATCGGCCCCGGTAATTATTTTCTTCAGCCGGGCCCGCGCACGCCGAAGCAACTCATCGGCGATATCAAAGAGGGCCTCTACGTCACCGAGTTTCTCGGCCACGGCGCAAATCTCGTAACCGGCGACTACTCCCGCGGCGCTTCCGGAATGTGGATTTCCGGGGGTGAACTCGCCTATCCGGTCGAAGAAATCACGGTCGCCGGCAATCTGAAAGAAATGTTCTTTAATATCTCCGAGATCGCGAACGACCTCGAATTCCGCGGTTCAGTCGCGTCTCCGACACTGCGCATCGACGGCCTCACCGTGGGCGGAGAGTAGTGACGGCTTCGTGATCACTCGCGCTTTAAACCAATAAAGATCGTTAGTATTATTGGCGGATTCCGCATCGCTGGGGAATCCATGAATCGACGATCTTTTCTAAAAACTTCGGGCGCGCTCGGGTTGGCGGCTGGACTGCCCTCCGCGGCAGCTTTTGCCGCAGCTGTTCAAGACAAAGCCGCGGGAACTGCGTCTCCCGAGAAAAGCCAGCCGCACAGGCAAACTCCCGAGACGCTTCTTTTAAAGGATTATCGTCCGCAGTCGATCTATAAAATTCCCGTCACTGAGATTGCGAAGGCTAAGTTTCCCGTCATTGATATGCATTCCCATCCCTATGCCAAGACGGCGAACCAGATTGCCGCATGGGTCAGGAACATGGATGAAGTGGGGATCGAAAAAACCATCATTCTCACCATGGCGACGGGTGCGGAATTTGACCGCATCTACAAGCAGTATGCGGTGCATGGCGAGCGATTCGAGATGTGGTGCGGGCTCGATTTTAGCGGCTACAAGCAGCCCAGATTTGCTTCATCGGTGGTTAGAGAATTGAAGCGGTGCCGGCAAACGGGCGCGCGTGGGGTGGGAGAGATTCACGACAAGGGACAGGGTCTTCGTTCAGGAAAGTCCAGGGCGACGGGGATGCACCCCGACGATGCGAGAATGGATGCCGTGTTCGAAGCATGCGCCGAAATGAAGCTTCCTTTCAGCCTGCATGTAGCCGATCCGATCTGGATGTATCAGAAGATGGACAAAACCAACGACGGGCTGATGAACGCATATTCCTGGCGACTCGATAATCAGCTCAATATCGTGGGCCTCTCCGGCATGGTCGATATTCTCGGTCGCACGGCGAAGCGGCACCCTCACACGACTTTCATCGCCTGCCATTTGGCCAACCTCGATTACGATCTCAGTCGACTAGGGACGCTGCTCGACAGCAACCCCAATCTTTATGCGGATATTTCTGCGCGCTACGCGGAAACCGGCGCGACTCCGAGAGCTGCGGCGCAGTTTTATGCCAAATATGCGGACCGTCTTGTCTACGGGACGGACATGGGATTCGACAAGCCGATGTACCGGGTGACGTTTCGCATTCTGGAGACGCTCGACGAACACTTTTATGAAATCGATCAGTTCGATTATCACTGGTACCTGAACGGGTTCGGCCTGCCGAACTCGACGCTGAAACAGGTGTATCACGATAATGCCGCCAAGCTGCTGGCGGCGCGAGAATGGGGGGCGAGAGGTGCATAGACGCTTGGACAGTTGAGAAAAATGAAATTCGCAAAGATCACCTTTCTAATCGCAGGCTCTTGGGGCGTGCTCATCCTAACGCCTCTTTATTTCATGTTCGACCTGATCGGCCGCCAAGACCCGCCGCCGATCACGCACCCTGCTTTCTATTACGGCTTCGTCGGGGTCGCCCTCGCCTGGCAGATCGCATTCTTCTTCATCGCCCGCGATCCTATCCGCTTGCGCGCCATGATGATCCCGTCAATCTTTGAAAAGTTTTCTTATGGCATCGCCTTGACCGTGCTCTACCTGCAGCATCGTTTGCATTCGCAGGACCTGGCATTCGGCTGTATCGACCTGCTGTTTGGAGTGCTGTTCGTGGCCGCATTCCTCGAGACCGGCAACTGATCTCCAGAGTACAATCGACTTGCATGGGCGGCTTGATGCAACCGGCTCCAGCGACTGAAGAGCGCGATTCCAGTTGGCTCACGATCGTCATTGCGGTCGTGGCCGTTATAGCAGTCGCAGTGATCGTCGCCCTTCTTCTCCGCAGCCAACCCAAGCCCTCGTCCGGCCCGCCGCCGTATGCCGCCTATCTCAAGCTCTCCGATTTCAAAATGAGCGCTGCCGAAAATTTTGTGGGGGCCACCGTGAGCTATGTCGACGGAATCGTAACCAATTCGGGCGACAGAACCGTTACGCACATCATGGTGCAGGTGAACTTCAAGGATGATATGGGACAGCTTGCCCAGCGCGAGAACATTCCCATGCAAATGCTAAAGACCGGCGGACCCTATCCGGAAGCTGTCGATTTCAGCGTCTCTCCGCTCGGCCCCGGCCAAAACAGGCCCTTTCGCCTGACATTTGAAAGCATCTCGGCACAGTGGAACCACCAGGTGCCCGAGATTCAGATCACGGATGTGACGCTAAAATGAGAAGACAGATCTACGGAAGAAGGCGCGTTCGGTTCACATCGAAGGGATGGTCGATGAGACGTTGCATGCGCTCCACAAATGCATTCGTCTGGGGCAGTTCAACGTGCCGGTCAAAAGCTGCTTCGTCCAGCCACCGAGAATGAAGGAAGAATAAGCGCGGGTCTCGCACCGAGCGATACACCTCAATGCCAAGGCAGCCCGGCTCCGGGCGGACGCGCTTGACCGTATCGCGCAACTCCGAGGCGACTGCCTCCTCTTTACCTTCTATAGCATGGAAGCGGGCGAAAATGGTGATTTCCATCGAATTGCCTTGCTGTGCGGCCTTCAGATGATCACTTCCGTTAGAAATATTCGCCGAGAGGACGATCGCCCAAATGAGCACCGAATACCGAAAAGCCTTAATCATTGTTCGATTCTAAGACGCTAACAGCGTGTGGACAACATGCGGTTTGCCGTTCACCACGAGAGCGCAAAAGCAAATCAGATGCTTCCGTCCAAGCAACTTCATTTCGCTACAATTGCCTGGTGACAAATACCAAGCCATTCCGCCTCACCGAGTCGGTGAAAGCCGCGGGTTGAGCTTCCAAGCTGAGTCC
>JASHOH010000220.1 GCA_030041215.1 Candidatus Sulfotelmatobacter sp.
TTGAACGAACAGGCAACAGAGGAGCAGTCCATGTTCGACCGCAATATCGCAGACGGAACAAAGGAAATCGAAGCCGATGCCTCCGAACTCGCCGGCCTCCCGCAGGACTACATCGACCGCCACAAACCCGACGCTAACGGCAAGGTTCACCTCACCACGGACTATCCCGACGCGCTGCCGGTCTTCAACTTCGCCAAGAGCGATGATCTGCGCAGGCGCATGACACTTGCCTTCAATACGCGGGCCTATCCCAAAAATCTCGACGTACTTACCAGCCTGCTTAAAACACGCTACGAAATCGCCACGCTGCTTGGCTATTCATCCTGGGCCGACTACAACGCTGCCGACAAAATGATCGAAAAAGGGCAAAACATTGGCGACTTCATCCGGCAGGTCAAGGATGCATCTCGTCCGCCGGCGCAAAAAGAATTTCAGATGTTGCTCGAGGAAAAGAAGAAAACAGATCCCAACGCTACGGAAATCTGGGACTACGAGCGCGGCTATTTGTCGGAACTGGTCCGCCGCACCAGGTACGATTTCGATTCGCAATCTGTCCGTCCCTATTTCCCATTCAATCAGGTGAAGCAGGGCATTCTCGATTCCGCCGCCGATCTCTTCCATGTCAGCTTCCAGCAGGAGCCGAACGTCCCTTCGTGGGACCCATCGGTCGAGACCTGGATCGTTCTCGATAATGGCAAGCCCATTGGGCGTTTCTATCTGGATATGCATCCGCGTCCGGGCAAGTTCACCCACGCGGAAATGGTCCCGGTGCTCGATGGCGTGCGTGGCAAGCAATTGCCGGAAGCCATTCTTGTCTGCAACTTCCCTGTCCCCACGGCGACTGATCCGGGCCTCATGGAGTACGGCGACGTCGAAACCTTTTTCCACGAATTCGGACATCTCATGCACCACATTCTCGGCGGGCAACAGCAGTGGGCGGGAATCAGCGGGATCAGCATGGAGTCCGATTTTGTCGAAGCTCCCTCGCAGATGCTGGAAGAATGGATTCGCAGCCCGCAGGTGCTGGCCAAGTTCGCCAAGCATTACAAAACCGGCGAGCCCATTCCGGCTGAGCTTGTAGAGAAGATGAATCGCGCTTCGGCGTTTGGACGCGGCAGCTGGGTCGACCGGCAGAATTCATACACGGCAATTTCGTACGATGTCTACAAAGTCAAGCCGGAAGATGTAAATTTCGACAAGGTTACGCTCGACGATACCCGCATCTACACCCTGATCGCGCCGCTGCCCGACACGCACATGTGGGCCTCATTCGGGCATCTCGGCGGTTATTCTTCGGCTTATTACACCTACCTGTGGGACAAAGTAATCGCCGAAGATTTCTTCCTGCAATTCGACCGTCACAACCTGCTCGCTGGCGATGCGCCCATGAAGTACCGCCGCGTCGTGCTCGAACCGGGCGGGTCGATGTCGGCGAATGATCTGGTCAAAAATTTTCTCGGTCGGCCCGCCAACATGGTCGCGCTGCAAAAATGGATGGGCGAGGAATTTGAGTCCGCGCCAGGAGCCACCAAGGCCGCCGGAGAGTAAAGCGGCCCTCCGAAAATAGCCCGCCAGTTCACTGGCGCGAGCTCGCCATCCCACAAGATGTCATTCCGAACCGCTCCGAAGGAGCGGGGAGGAAGCCGCTTCTCAGCGAGGTCGTGGAAGAGCGGCGCTTCAGCGCCGCGTTAAAGCGGTTCCACAAAATCGTCATCGCGAGGTCGTGGAAGAGCGGCGCTTCAGCGCCGCGTTAAAGCGGCTCCACAAAATCGTCATCCCGAGCGCAGCGGAAGCTTCGCGAAGCGAAGCTTCCGCGGAGTCGAGGGACCTTGCGTCTTGCTCCGCCACTTTGTCATTCCGACGTGCGAGCGAAGCCTAATAACTCTGTCATTCCGACCGAAGGGGGCTGGCCCACTCTTTCCGATGGAGTTCCCAATTTGGGGTTGCCCCACCCTTGTCGCGTTTTTTGCGACAGGGTGGGGACTTCACCGCATTACAATTTCAGGCAAATGCACGTCAAGCCAGTGCGGAATCAAAACCAGCGGTGGGCGGCTCATCTTTGCGCCAGCACAAACGAGGGTGCCCCACCCGGAGCCTGCCCTGAGCGAAGTCGAAGGGCGGTTTTCGAAGGGTGGGCCGATCCAAGTGAGCTTTTCCACAGCTATCCGCACATTATTTCCTTGACATAGCTAATTGAGAATATATGACGTGTAGTTAATCTTTATAGAAAATTGATCAGCCCGGTTCTGGAACCGGGCTGATCTGGTTTGTTTACTGATATTTACCTATAAGTCCTTATGGCACTGATATTTGTAAACAATTTCCTCCTAACTCGATGAAAACACACGAGGGCACTAGGGGGGGGAGGGGGGGGTAACCAGATAGTAAAACTATAAGCCAACCAATAAGCCGCCGCATTAGCTCAACCGCTGCGTCCGTAACCCCTTAGATTTCAAGATTTTGAGATTTAACTCCTTTAGGCGCAGGTATTTGGAAACATTTTTTCACTAAGATACTGATTCCAAAGATCTTACGAAAAAGGGGCGGTACCCGGCTCCTAGGAACGAAGCCTTCTAGACAAAAAAGCCGGGACCGATAATTCGGTCCCGGCATGCGAGTTGGCTGGTTGCCCGGATAAATTGAGGCGCTTTGTGGGCGTGAGCGAAGCGGGAGCTGCTGCCGAGATCCTGAGCCGCGCTCTTTGCGGCGAAGGAACTCCCTACGCTGTCCTTCTCGGCCGTACCGTCAAGTCCCGCACCTGGGTCAGGATGCTCGACATCTGCATTCCGTTCAGTTGCGAAACGAAGGGCAAAATTTCGGCGATGAAAGAATCCTTCATCAGCTCGGCGATTTCTTCCTGGCGGCTGCGTTCTCCTCCGCTGAGCAGTTCGGGCACGGTCACCTCCAGCGCGCGCGCCAGCCGCTCCAGCGACGACAGCGTGGGCGTGGCCTTTTCGTTTTCGATTTTTGAAACGTAAGTGCGCGGTACGGCCATGCGCCCCGCAAGCTGACGCTGGCTCAGGCCGATGCGCAGACGCAAGGCGCGAATCGAGGTCGCCAGGTTCAGGTGCCCGCGGCCCATGCCCGGTATGGGCATCATGACCGGAGGCGCCATCACGATCGGTTCCGGGTCCGGCTCCTTGTCAAGCGACAAGTGGCAGCGGCGGCAATTATTGTTGTTGGTGCGGAATTGAACCAGCAGGCAGTGATCGCAACGAACGACTTCCCTTGAATCTACCGGGGCAAGAGTCGTGGCCATCGGGTTGTGGGAGTGCCAGAGCCGGGCGCTCCTTATTGCTCAACTTCACTTCGTTATAGCGGAACCCATTTTGGGGGAGAAGTTCCAGCCGCACCAAAAATGAGGCATGTGCCCTGTGGATGTCAAGGTAAAATTTTCGTTGGCTGATGATCGGCGCGAATCTTCATCGCTATTAGCGGATCAAAGGACCAAAATCCCGCAAAAACAGGGCAAAGTGCATGATCAATCGCGAAGCTGCCTGGTGTTTACTAACTGTATTCGTGACGATGTTGTAAACAGGGAAGTTATTGATTCGACTATCCCATGTAACCCATGCATCCCATGCATCCACGAATCGGTAGCACAAATTAGCACAAAAAATTAGGGGTTGATGCCCCTATCCTTCATCAGTTTCTCGTATCGCGCGTCGAAAACTTCTTTCACTTCAGGAACCACCATAAGGGCGCTCCACATTTTATGGATGCGTTCATTGATTCTTGCTCCGTCATCATCGAATCGAAAATATGCTTGGAGTTCCGTGATGGTACAGAGGAGAATGAGCGCAGCGCGTCCCACGTGAGATGAAAATACCCTATCGTGGACATCGGTTATTTTTTCCCGGTCTTCATGGGGAGCGGAATCTTGGATGTAGAACATGCCAGCCATCAACAGACCTTCAAAACCCCCGTGGGCCATCGCTGAGTATTCGCGCCATCGTCCGCGAAAGAAAGTTTTCAGGAAGTCTTGATGTGGCGTTGTCACCCCTCCAGGTTTCTTATCGGAAACGTACTTGCCCAAGGTGGGCCAAGGCGGGGAAGCAAGAACATCCGCTTTCACAAGGCCAATCTGCCGGATTTGAAAATCCATGCCATCGCGCATTTTTGTAATCCACTCATCCCACTCAGGGCGTCCGGCATACCGCGCTTCATCTTCAGAAACCGCCTCCAGCACCTTGCGGTAGCCGCTCTTTCGGAACCAGGGGCCGTTGGCGCGGGGGTCCTCAAGGATGGACGTGATGTTGTAGAAACAGTCAATCATGTTTCTAACGAGCGGGAGTGTCGCAATGCTGTACTGCATCCGCCAGCCCAAATCATTCTTTCGAGTCTCGTCAGCATTGAGATAGAACAGGCAGTTGTAGGTGTACATGAGCTGTCGCATCAGCACGTGAAGGTCTACCGCCACAAAACCGGGCGTCGGTTCAAGTTTTTTCGCGGCCTCACGTTTCAATTTCTGTGCCAACACTTCAGCGAGTTTGACAAGAGGTTCTTGAAACGTAGAGGCATCTAAATGCCATTTGTCTGAAGTTTGAGTCACAAGTTACAGGTGTGCCGAATGAATCTGAGAACCAAATGCAAAGGGGCCGCGTAGCCCGTCGTGTTGTACATTCGCGGTCTTGTAAAGAAGTTCAGCTATCCTCTGAACATCTTCTTTCGCCTTGACAGCGTTGGCTTCAGTCCCGAATTGCTCCCACTGAGTTTTTGCTGCTTCACCCAATTTTCTGTCTAGAATGTCGTCTATGTCCTCCAGGCTCTCGGTCTTTACGCTCTCCGGTTTTCCGTGCGCCAAGGTGTTTCTGAAAGTGAAGAGGTCTTTCACGATTTGCCATGGTGGTGATGCATAATCTGGCGTTACGCCTATTAAGCCGTTCAGTAAATCCAATTTCTCTTTCGGATTCAGACGTTCCAAATACTTCCAGTGCGGGAGAATATGTGGCCCTAGCCAATTCAGGAAGGCTTCAAGGTAGAACGCTCGGAAAACGAGGCTCGCCCTGAATTGGTGCGCGGACCCTGTAGCTTCCTTTTGACCCGCGTCTAGCAAGCAGTTAGCCGTATGCCACAATTCAGCGTGAATCCTAACGTCTCGTTGCTTCGTGACTCTGGCTTTTCGCGGTTTGTCCATGAATCGTGTACGCCGTCAAGGCGCATGATGCACACGCCTGAGAAACTTCTACAAGGGGCGAAAGAATAACTCCCTTGGTTCCTGTTAGGGCAACTACAGCTCTAGCCCCCAGTGATTCGCCGCAAGACCCGCTCATAGACGTGCCGGGGAATGCGGATGGTCCGATAGACCCGTTTCCAGATTGTAGCTAAGGGATTCAAGCCCGAAGATGACTCGGCGCTATGCGAATCTTGTGACGGCGGATTTACAGGCTGTGCATGAGCGGGTGAGCCTACTTGCAAGGTAAAATATGTCCCCTCGGACAGAGAATGATAAGGATTGACA
>JASHOH010000221.1 GCA_030041215.1 Candidatus Sulfotelmatobacter sp.
TTCAAGAACACGATCCTCATTATGACCTCGAACATCGGCGCTCGCCACTTGCAAAAGCGCGAGGGCTTCGGCTTCCAGTCGACTCAGGACGAAATGGTCGCCAGCAAGATCGAGGAACTGGTGAAGGGCGAAGTCAAGCGCACATTTAACCCCGAATTCCTGAATCGCTTGGATGAGATCATCCTCTTCCAGGCTCTGAGCGAGGCTGACTTGATCCAGATTCTGGAGCTCATGGTCACGCAGCTCAACACGAACCTGGCGCAGAAATCGATCACTGTTACCGTTGCGGACGAAGCCAAGAAGTGGATCCTCAACCAGACCTTGACCGATCGTACCTACGGCGCTCGCCCGCTGCGTCGTGCTTTGCAGAAATACATCGAAGACCCGCTTTCGGAGGCGCTGATCCAGGGCACCATCACCACGCGCCCAGCGTTCATCGAGGTCTTCCTCGAAGACAACAAACTGTTCTACCGCCCGGTGGATTCAGAAAAGACAGAAGGCGTGCTGCTGTACGAGAACAGCTAGTTCATGTGGGCACAGCCGCTTCGGGCTGTCCAACGGGGCGAAGCCCGTCAGCCAAGAGCTCGCGGCCTTTGTTTTCGCGGTAAATCTCCCCGTTACCCGATTGACCTCCGCCCAAAAACTGTGATTGAAGAGATTCTTTCCAGGATCTATGCGTCCGAAAGGCGCAGGTCGACTGAGCTGACCTACACTACATGTTCCGAATTCGGCTGTCTGGTTTTTCCTGCGTTGGCTGCGTCCAGCCGGATGCGGCTCACGCGCGCAGTTTCCTTCACCAGATTTTCCGTTACGTTGGCGCGGTCGCCTGCCATTACCGATCCCGCCGCCAAGGCGAACCGCAGCGCGTCGGACTGATCTTCGAAATAAAGAATCACTTGCCCGGACATAGAGATTCTCCCAAAAGTGGACCACGTTCTGGAAAGAACTGGTCGAGCGTGCGACGAGTGGCGCGGTAGAACTTTGCATGATTGTCAGGGAATGCCACTTGGAGTCAAAGTGATTCTCTTGGTTCACGGAATCTGGTGTAGAATTCTTACGACAACCCCATCCGCCGGCAATCCAGCGGATTCCTCCTCGTCGGGACGTGGCTCAGCCTGGTAGAGCACTCGCTTGGGGTGCGAGGGGTCGGCAGTTCAAATCTGCCCGTCCCGACCAATTCTCGGTGGCGCCGTTTGAGGGCTTGCGCACTTATTCATCCTTCACGCAACCGCAGCCTGGGTCAGCAATTGTAATCGCCGGCATTGTCGGAGACGCCTGTTTATGTCTGTCATTGGTCCGCGCGTATTCCTCGGCCGCCGGCAGCTACTTGCAAAACTCATTGAGCTGAAGGTGAAATCTTCCAGCTTGTGCGCAGGTCGTCGGCGGTGAGCGACTCGTTCATCTGTCGGCACATCTCAGCAAAGTCTGGATTTTGGGTGGGCCATCCGCCTCTCGCCGCTGTTGCTTGGCGGTGGGCTGCATGCTGTCAGTGCGTGAAAGTAACATTCAATCCCGTGGTCAGAACCAGATCATTCTGCCTGGCTCCCTCGGGAGGGTTGGTTACGTAGATATCGTTGAAATCGAATTGCCAACCAAACCATTTCTTGATCTTAGTGACCAGCGCCAGGTCAAAAGTTCCGCGGTACTCGCCGGTCTGGGACAGGTCGGGATAAAAATAGAGCTTTTCAGTCAGTACGCTGCTCGCGCCGATCTTACGCATCAACTCCTCGCCAAGCGTGAGCGCGCCGAAGTTGTGGATGACTTTGAATGATGTGGTGACGGGAGGCGTGACGGAAGTGTTCGTCACCGTTTGCGTGTAATTCTCGTCGGTGAAGTTGCCGCCGGCAAAGAAATCGAGAGTGGTCTGGTCCTTTTTGATGGTGTGGTATCCAAGGCCCACGCTGCCGACTGAGCGCAGATTCAAATCCTGCAGAGCATTGGCCATAAAGTCGGCGCTGATGAATCCGAATAGTCGTGAATCGACGTTGCGATCATACCGAATGCCGCCCATCTCGGTATTGGCAGTCGTCTTCGGAGTGGCTAGCTGATTCGTGCCATACACCGCCTTCGTATAGAGCGTGATCTTGTCATTATTTGTGGGTCGTGCAGCGTTAAAGCCCAGGGAAAGATTCTCCGTCTGGCTGTTGCCGCGGGTCAGTGAGAACCCCACGTTCGCGCCGCCGTTCCATCCTTCCAGCAAAGTGGGATGCAGCGACTTCTCATAAGCAAGCTGGTCGGCGTCGTTGCGAATGGCGACCACATCGGTTTTCGGCGTCTCCACCGGTGGGCCGCTGGCGGGAGTGACATCGATCTTGTCGTCGGTCGTTTTGATCGGCCCGACCACGGTTCGACCGTTCTTGAGAGCAACGTGCAGCGGCTTATCGGTGGTGATTTGCGCAATGGCTGCAAACTGGATGGTGACGTCACCGGCGGCGTCGGTATGCAGCACGAGGGTTTTTCCATCCGACTTCACGACCGTTCCGGTGAGGCGGTCGCCGTTTTTTAAGGTGATTTGGTCTGCGAAAGCTGCCGAAGTCAGTCCAACCAGCACAACGACGGCGATCAATACTTTTTCCCGGAACACGCACCTACCTCCAGAGTCCGA
>JASHOH010000222.1 GCA_030041215.1 Candidatus Sulfotelmatobacter sp.
GCGAAGATGCGCTCCAGCCATTCGATTTCGGCGATGGTCTGTTCAGCGTCCACGGTTCTCTATGATCTTGTAGAGAGTAGGAATAGGTCAAACGGCGGAATCGTTACTTACTGAGCGATTTGTGCGCTGCCAGTCGATGCGCCACCGTTCGCCCGGCATGGGCACCCAAAACAGTTTCTTTGGCGGCGTTCCCCGAGCATGGTGGTACAGCACAGCCGTGCGCTCGTAGAATCCCCGAGTGTGCCACGAGTCCGCAAAGCCGAACTTCTGATAATCGAGATGATGGCAGAACTCGTGGCACAGCGTGCTCAGGAATGTGCCGAACGACGTGACCTCCTTACGAACCGCAGTCCGCATCCAGACCCGGATCAGCATGGTCTCCGGATCGTAGTCGCCAAAGAGTTCGAATGTCCCGTGCTCACGGGTTCGTAGAGGTCTCGCGGCTAGTACGCGGACACCACAGGTTGGGACTTCATAGAAATCTGAGGCGGTCGCCAGAAAGTCGGTACAGGCACTCCGAACATCTCGAATGTTGTCCGACTTCATCGCAGATTCGAGGTGCTGGGCAATCTCCGTCACTGCCCCGTCTCGTGGCAGGTCGAGCGTTTTGAGGCGGTCGCTTTCGAGGAATTGTCCCCGGTTCGCCTTGCACGGTGGAGCGTCGGTCAGCATTATCCCGCTCTCGTTCCGCCCGGCACCCTCGCTTCCGGCACCGCCAGCACCGGAGTGATTCCATCCTGATAGCCAAGGCCGAACAACATTCCTTCGGAAACCATTCCCGCCATTTTTCTTGGTGCAAGATTCACAACAGACAAAGCCTGCTTGCCTTCGATCTCGCGGGGGGGGCACGCTCCCGTTTCGCTCCAGCAAGAACCGTGCGCTTGTGGTCGGTGAAACTGACTTCAAGCGCGACCAGCTTTTCGGAATTGGCCACATCGCTCACGGTCAGGATTGTGCCAACCCTCACCTCAATCTGGTTGAGAACTTCGAGCAAGACCGGGGGCTTGACCTGCGCGGGTGTCATGCGCCAATTCTAAGCGGTGTGGCTCCGGGTGGTACGTTGAAGATGTCGAATTGACACCATGGCTCGGGCGCTTCAGTAGCTTTCGTCTTCGCGAACGTGCTGCTTGTAGCAAGCTGTGCAGAATGTTTTGCCACAGCATTCGCAGTCTTCTGCGTGAGCGCCGCAGATTTCTCCCCCGCACTTCGCACAGCGGGCGAAGGTCGGACGAGCACACCCTTCCACGTTGCAATGCTTCAAACTCTTCCGCTCCGCGCTATGCGATACTTTGATTCGGCCACCGATTCGGTGGGGCGTTGGTCTGCTCTTGGGAGCCCGAGGGCTGGCATTCTAATGATCTTCGCCCACAACAGGGTACCAATAAACCAGCTACATCGTATCGGCAGCGCCTTGATCGGAGTGCAGGTGCGCTATACGGTCGGGCAGCCAGTCCCGCAAAGACGGCGTGATGTAAAAGCGGGGCATGAGCAGGTCGTCATCGGGTCTGATGAGACCGTCCGCTAAGGCAGCGGATGCCAATGGCGTCTGAGGATAAATTCTTAGCCCGACCGTAATCTTCAGTTCGTCTAGGTGCAGGCTATCGGCAAATTCCAAGCTCTCTTCGACGCTTTCCCTTGTTTCTCCCGGCCCTCCGAGCAATAAAAAACCATAACGCTGTATCCCCACGCGAGCCAAGTTCTCCGAAATTTCCCTGACCTCGCTACAGGTGAACCGTTTATTAAGCCGTGGCAACATCGTTTCGGAACCGCTCTCGAACCCAAGGCTTACTTGAGTGCAACCCGCCTTTGCCATCAATTCCACCAATTCGGCATCCACCCACTTCGGATAGATGATCGCCCACCAGTCCAGACCGAGTTCTGCGTCAATGAGCTTGCGACATAAATCTTTGGCATAGGATGGCAGCAGGTTGAACGTGTTATCGACGAAATGGAAATGACGAAAGCCACCGTGACGCAGTGCCTTTAACCACCTGACCACCAACTCCGGAGAGCGCCTGCGGATTGGTCTTCCTTCGATGAGGCTGGTGGAGCAGTAAATGCAATCCAAAGGACAACCACGTCGGCTCTGGACTGGAATCCGCATTTCTGTGCTGCCGGGAAAGTCTAGCCAGAGTCTCGGTTCAGGCAAAAGAAAATCATCGAGGGCGAACGCGAATGCCGTGGGTGAGCGCGAGCCATTCGGGAAATATGCGGCAGGGGGCGATGGAGATTGAGCGCCTTGTTCCAGCCATGAGAGCAGCGCCGGAAAAACGGCTTCTCCCTCGCCGCGAATGCCGATCTCGCCACCTAAGTATGCCAAGGCGCTTTCGGGAAAGATGCTGTAACCAGCCCCGCCAAGGACGATTGGTGCAGAGCAAACAGCCCGGCAGACCGCAACGACCTGCTTTAAGCTCGCAAGCAAAAAGCGCGGCGATTGCATGTTCTGGTCGTCGATGTTTCTGACCGAGACGCCGATCACGTCCGGCGCAAACTGTCCTATCGCTTGCCGAACGTCGTTCTCGCAATCGGCATCCGAGCCTAACACCAACAACCGAACGCAATGACCAGCCCGCTCAGTTGCCGCCGCCACACAGGCGAGCCCCAAGGGCAAAGGCACCATGCTGCCTGCATCGTTTGCTGCCGAGATTAGCAGTACTCGCACGATTGGCTACGTATGGGGCTGAAAGCCTCTTCAACCAGAGCTATGTTCCGTCATTAGACGGACAGAACACCGTTGTTCTCAGTGACGAGCGCGAAGCTCTTGCCACGTCGGGCGTTGCAGGAAGCTTCCCTCTACGTTCTGTTCCATTCTCAGGAACACCGGCCATGGCATCGTAAAGGACAGGACGCTGCCTCCGAGGGATGCGCGGACGTACTTGCGTGCTGAGAGATCGGTCAGCCCGATCAAGGCGCGGGGGTGGTCACGTTCCAACTCGCGATAGGCGAATATGCCCATGATCTGGCAGGCTGCCGCCCACCGGACGATCACGTTTTCCCGATCGGGCTCCGTATAGTTCGCCAAAACGACAAGCGCGGAGAGTTGGTCAGGATCAACGAACAACGTAACGCTCTTGATGTCGTCGTTCTCAGGATCGGCGAGGTCAAGCGGCTTCACGACGACGTATTGAGCCGGGACATCGCGCATGGGAAGCACTTCCAGGAAGCGTTTGGCAACGTCGGCACTCTTCAGGTATCGCTCGCCCTGCAAGAAATCGTCGGTTCGTCGGCGACCACTCCATGCGGCCATTTCCTTGCCGGTTCGCCCGCCCTCTCCGGACAACTCGTTGCCGTCGGCAAGGAACCGACAGAGGCCCGCCATGCCACCGGGGAAGTCCTCATAGCAATTGCCCAATCCGAGTCCCACGCCGCCGCCCCAGCACCCATACGTCTTGCGGTCGAAGGCTCCAACTCGTCCCTTGGCAGCGACCGTGGCGAACACCGATACTACACACCCCCACCGCCCCGGTTTGAACCGAATCGCGCCTTGCGGTGCCGCGTCCGCCCACGTGAGGGCGACCGGGTGGGTCTTCAGCCCGATAGCGTCCGCCAGCTTGCTGTTCATACTCCTGTCTACACAGTATCCGCCTGTTCCTCATCCCGCTATGACTGTCGTCACCCCACAAGGTGAGCGTATCCGCCCACGCACCGGGATTCACTCGAACAATTCGTAGTGCGTCACCGTGGGTTCAAATTCGAGCAGGTACTTCTCGTCCTCCGGATAATATTTCGCAACCTCAATATCTGCACCCGCAAAGGCGGCAATGGCGTCCCGCGACTCCCAAAAGGACAGGGTGATGAAGTGTGCTACGTCATTTTCGATCCGGCGAAGAACCCACGCCCCCTTGTTGCCTCTGGTCGCTCGGTAGGCGGGGATGCCGGACTTGAAGAGATATTCGAGGTACGGTGCTGCATCGCTTGCCTTGGTCTTCCCGTGCCAGATTCGAGCTATCATTGGTTTGCCTCGCTTGAGTTACTACCAACCAGCGCCTCCGCTCGACGACCTTACATAATCCGTGGGATCAGCAGCCGTGAGTGTGCCGCTCGTCAGTACCGCTTCACGCCCATGATCTTCCACACGGGTTCGTTGTCGGCATAGACGCGCCATTCAGAAACGCGCCCGCCTTGCACCACTGCCTTCCATGCCGCTGGAATTTCCCACTGGTTCTCCGGAGAGAGCTTTCCATTCACCGAGTAAGTGCCCTGAGCGGTTCCGAACAATCCAACCATGTTCCCCTTTCTCAAAATGTCATCAACCTTGACGGCATAATCTGGGAACCAGTCAAGATAGCCCGACCAACCTGTTTTCATTCGTTCCCGGCCACGCACTGTTTGTCCGAGACCATCGACGAAACAATGGTCTTCAGTCATCAGCGCGACCAAGCCTTCCACGTCATGAGAGTTGATCCGATCTACAAAGGCCAAAGCGACATCCAAGGCGGTTTTCTCCATGGCGTGCCCCCGTCAGGAATCACATCGTTAGCCTAGCCGCTTGTAAAGAAGGAACTCAGAGTACCCGTCAGCAATGAAATCGGGCAGGTCGCCAACCTTCACATATCCGTGCCGCTCGTAAAGCGCCAAGGCTCTCGCATTGAATGACGAGACACAAAGGTACACATGACGGCTTCCCGCAAAAACCTGCTCCGCAAAGGCCAACATCCTGCTTCCGATTCCACTACTTCGGAATTCCTTGGCGACGACCATAGCCGCTATGTACGGTGACCCTAGAAATCCTTTGACGTGTAGCAAAATAAAACCAACAGATTTGTCCGCTTCCGCGACGTACAGAGAACTTCCCGGCCATCTCAGGACGTTGATACTCCACTGAACTGAGCACTTGTACGTAAGCCACGGGTCGTTGGCTGCCATCAGTTCCGCGCACCAATCGAGGTCAGAGGCACTGGCTGGCCGAATGGTGAGAGCTTTATCCGAGGCTAGACCGAGTGCTCTTAGCCGATCATGATGGGCACGCACGAACCATTCCGCGAGTAGTGACTGATACTCTCGTTGGATGTCAATGGGGAGGAGGAAGAAATCTCCCACCGTAGTACCTCTGCACCGTGCTGCCCCGCAATGGCAGGGCCACGCCGTGCCTCCCGTGATGTTGATGTTGTAGTCGCAGGTAATTTCCTCACCCGCCGCAATATCGCGTCGTGCCATGAGGAACGAGCGGTCGCCCTCGTAGAGCACATAGGCATTGGGGTCGCAACTGTGATTGACGTTACGATCCGGGTAGCCCAGTAGGACGACTTTGCCATTGGGGTAATCGCAGTGATCGGCTCGCTCACCGAGTTCTTCCCGCAAGGGCGAGGTCGGTGTGACCTCCCGCGCCACGTTGATCGGGCGAATGCGTTGCCCGGCAGAGAACGGTCGAGTGGCAAAGAGTCCCAATCCCTCAATTGAGGATGTCCTAGTCTCGACATCGCTCATGGAGGCAACTCCTGCTGAGTCATACATAGCGCGAATATACGCCCGTTCCGACAGCGTGGTGTGCAAGATCAAGTCTTGGCTCTCACAGTAAATGTGGCCTTGACTTGAATCCGCCATAGGTCAGGTAGATGCCGAGGACGAGCGAAATAGCTCCGTACAAATAGAAAAGCTGCTGGTAGTGAAGCTGCCCAAGGTAAAGTCCCGCTTCCATCTCAGGCGGTAGGAATAAAAAGAGCAGGCTCCTGATGAGCGTTATCCAGCCGACGAGGGTGACCACAACCACGAGCGCACCGCCCGACCAAATATTGTGCGCAAGAACCATCGCCAACCCAGCGGCCAGCGTGATTACGCCGACGATCAACATCATCGATGGGTTCTGAAGAAGGGCGGTCACTATCTCCACGGTGACTTGTCTGCGAGTCATCATGGAAAGCGCGACGAGAATGCAGTACAGTCCGATTAGCTTGCTCAGGAAAAGTGTGCGTGGCGACATGGTGCCCTCCAAACGAATCGAGCGAATCAGAGTTTAAGTCACATGTGCAGTGATCCAGTGACCGATGCCCTTGCTCACAAAAATAACCACCAGTGCCACTGCGAGATGCTTTCCTAGCTCAGAAATCGCACTGACGTTCCGTTGCCGAGCGAGAATGTAGTTCAGCACGGTCAGCAGCAACATGCCCCAAACGATTCCCGCTATGGCGGCAGCGTGCGCTCGGAACAGCGCAACGATCAGTACAAAGCTGAGACATACAATGAACCGCGTTGCGAAATTGCTCAGCGTCCCGATAAAAGCTTCCTTCTCCTCAAGACGTTCCGACTCTTGGTACATGTGAACGCTCAGGGAGTCCGTAAGGTTGTCGGCAACCGCGGCAATAAGGAGGGCGCTCACTATAGCGGCTCTTCCGGCATTTGCCGCGTTAAGCCCGACGATCAGAGCCATGCTGGTCACGATCCCTGCCGTCCCGCCAAAGCTGATTCGAGTTGTCTTAATCATGTCAAGAAGTCTAGCGTGGCTCACCATCAGTTTGGGGTGACGTTCATCACAGCGGAAGAGCGGTGATGCTTGCCCAACGAACCTCTCTGTGCGCGGGGTCACAGCATCCGCCGACAGTCTTTGACAATTAATATTACAAAGCGGAGGAACCGTCCCGCTGCAACTCCAAGAGGATTCGTATTCCCCGATAGAAGTTCTCCTTGCGGTAGGCTGTCTCCCAGCGATCCAACACAGAGCGCAATTCCCGCTGCGCGTTCCGGATCGCGACTCTTGCTCTCGGTCTCTTGATTCGCAGACGTTTTAGAGAACGGAAGCTCTCGGCAATCTCCGGCTCGATGCGCTTACGCGAACCCCGCGCATTTTTGATCCAGCGTGGCGGAATATTAGCCCGGTACTTCAGGTAGCCACGAACAACGGAACCTGCGCTTGAGGTAAAAAGTCTAGCTTCTCTCGGCATCTGTAACGCTCCTCACCAATCTCACATCTTAGTCCGCCCACAAAATTCTGTATGTGGTCTGCACATCTTCGCACGCCAGAGCAGTGCGCGACTGTGGGGGGCTAGTCGTCGATGAGCATCATCCCGCGAGGCGTACCATTGAGCATGAGCAGAATACGTCCAGAATATCTCGACGCACACGCCTCTGATCGCTTGATCTTTCGCGAGGAACCAGACGAGGAAGAGGACGAAGAAGAAGAGGACGAGAAAGACGAGGATGACCGCGAAGAAAGGGATGAAGATGACGACCAACATGGCGGCTTCTCAGTGTAAGCGCGTCCTCATCTGTCGGCGTGGTGAGCGGTGAAACGCGAAGACTTCATCAACGTCGCAGAAGAAGCCTTGGATTCGCTGCCGGAAGAATTTCGCAGCCGCATCCAGAACGTCGCGATTCTTGTCGAGGATTTCCCGCCCAAACGGTCAGCACTTCGTCGGGGGCAACAAAAGCGATTGCTTCTGGGCATTTTCCACGGTGTGCCAGCCACCAAGAAGAGCGTCTTTGACTTATCAGTCGGCCCTGCCCACATCGTGCTCTATCAGAAAAACATTGAGGCGGTCTGCTCCAATGAGGCAGAAGTTCGTCATCAAATTCGCCGGACTCTCATACATGAACTGGGGCACTATTTTGGAATGACTGAGGAACAACTGAAGGACGTGTAATAAGGCTCCGGTTCCCAGAAATTCAACACTCTCCAATGCGGACAGGCGGCTTGAGACGCAGCCATCCGTGCGAACGAACCGAATCTCTGTGCTCTGGATCACTGCATCCCTGTAGCTCATGTCAGAAGAATAGAAGTGTCGTGTTGTGTTCCCGTGCTGGGAGGAAAACGTGCTTACGGGAATCCACATCCTGCTCACCCTGAAGTGCACGAACGAGTGCGATCACTGCTTTCTGCAATGCGGGCCTAGCCGCGAGGCGACGTTCACCATTGAACAACTGTGGATTCTTATCGACCAGATCAAGCAAATGGGGACGGTCAACATCGTGTATTTCGAGGGTGGGGAGCCGTTCCTGTTCTATCCCTTATTGTTGGAAGGTCTGCGAATGGTGCGGGCCGCTGGGTTCGACGCTGGCATCGTTACCAATGGCTACTGGGCTACTTCGGTGGAAGACGGCCTACACTGGCTAAAGCCGATTCGCGAGTTGGGCATCGTCGATTTCAGTGTCAGCGACGACGAGTTCCACCGTCTCGACAAAAATGACCGGAGGGCGGAATTTGCCCGCCAAGCAGCGCAACGGCTTGGCATTCCGACAGGCACGATCTGCATTGAACCACCGAATGTGTCCCTTCAGGCTACCGAGGGCCGACGAGGGAAACCCGTCATTGGAGGGGGTGTCCTTTTCAAGGGGCGGGCGGCAGAAAAGCTCACTGCTGGGCTCCCGGTACGCGATTGTAACGAACTCACAACGTGTCCTCATGAAGACCTGCTCAGTCCTGAACGAGTCCATGTGGACGCTTACGGCAATGTGCACCTATGCCAAGGGCTGAGCATGGGCAACATCTGGGAGAAGTCGCTGCGCGATCTGCTTCGTCGCTATGATGCGCACAACCACCCAATCGTAGGCCCTCTGCTTCAAGGCGGGCCGATAGGACTCACCAAAGAGCACGGGCTTGCAATAAGCGACAGCTATGTCGATGAGTGCCATCTGTGCTACACGGCACGGAAACAACTCTTGCCGCATTTCCCACAGTATCTAGCACCTAAGGAAGCATACGGTCTGTAGTAAGGCTCGTTGTCGATTACGAGCCGTGCCCCAAAGACCACAGTCTGCGTCCCCGCCCCGGACGTATAATTCTGGTATCTGGCGGACGAGTTGTGAGGCTCCGCTAGTCCTGCCGATCCTCTCGAATTCCCGCCGTGAACCTCGCTTGCCGCCCGCCAGTCTGCCGGAGGTAGAAACCTTTGGCAACGATGCCAAGAGCGCCCGTTTTGGCAGTGCTGGCGATCATGCTGTGCACGATCCTGTCATGTGGAACATGTCCGCCTTTCCCGTCCGTTACTTCGATCTCGCCCAGTAGCAAAACCGCAGGAGGCAGCGAGTTCCTACTGACTGTCAACGGCGACGACTTCCGCTATGACTCCGTGGTGAACTGGAACGGCACCTTTGTCGTGACAACCTTCGTAAGCACTCACCAACTATTGGCTGTCATCCCTGCTAGGGACATCGCGCAACCCGGAACAGTGGCAGTGTTCGTGTTCAATCCCCCGGAGGGCGGCACGCATTTTGTTGAAATCGGAGTGGTGTTCACTACCTCGTGCAGCGGCAAGACTTCAAACTCCCTTTCCTTTACGGTCGAACCGTGATCGCGTAGCAGCACAGTCTTGAGATGTGCTCCGCAGCGCATGCAAGGCATACATGGCGTCGTCCATGGCGTATTCCTCCTCGATGTGATCCCCAGTGGTCTGAAACAACTGCCTTGCTCGCAGGGCAAGTGCCCTTTCCGCGTCAGCGATGCGATCCGGCAACTCCGCAGCGTCGGTCTCAAAAAGAGCGGCGAGGTAGAGTTCTCGCCAAGGTTTGCCCGTTGGAGATGGCGGATTAGTCTTCATGACGACACTCCAAGGAAGGAGCGTCGGTGAGCCCGTGGACACATCATAACACCTTGAACGAGACCCGAATTGGAAGCTCACCTGTCTCGCCGGGGCTAAGACTTTATAAAGGAACGGCCTCTCGAGCCTTGATCCGGCAACCGTGCCTATTGAATGGCGCTTGCTGCGCTGGAAAAGACGGTGTTGGCGTTCGAGCCGACCAACCGAATTACGCCGACCACAATCACGAGGATCACAGCCAACATCACGGCATATTCGGCAATGTCCTGCCCTTTGTCTTCAGTCCAAAGTCTACGCAGTAGCATAGTCATCGCTGGCTCCCTTTGAGCGATGCTCATTTTGTAACACATCTCCCCACCATGAATCTCACCACCGAAACAGGTGGGCAATCCAGTTACGGAGGTCATTTGAGACTACGAGGGGAACACCTTCGACACTGGAGGAGTCTGCCCGAGCTGCCTCCATCAATGGCCTGAGACGCAGTGCCTATCGTGCAGCCGATGGTCGCCCCATTCGGGCTGGTGTGGGGCATAGTAGGACTTATTCGGGTAGTTGGACTATGGGAGGCTCCGGGCGGCAGCAGACACCAAAATGCTGCCACAACCGGAACCAAGGGCTATGGGCGAGCGTCTCGTCATGTCTTCGATTGGCAGCCGCGAGGTCGCTTGCTCTTGGCGGTCTCGTGTCCGGGACTGCGAAGATGCATTCCAGCCATTCGATTTCGGCGATGGTCTGCTCGGCGTCCATCTGGCACTAGTATAGCCAACAGGTTTTGCAGCGCGGCAGTCCGAGCGGGCATCGTACACAGTGTCATGCCGAAGCGAAACAAGCCCGAAGCAGAATCCGATGAGTTGAAGGGATGGCGGCAAATTGCCGCTTTTCTCGGGCAACCAGTCTCGGTCGCGCAACGATGGGCGCACTCAAGAATGCCAGCCAAGCGGAAGGGGCGCTACGTGCACGCCAGCCGCGAAGAGTTGAACAATTGGCTGGCACACGAATCTACCGGGGAGCCCGTTCAGATCGCGACATCAGGGACAGACCTCAGCGCGGAGTTGAAACGCGGGCTTTCGTTTGTTCGCAAGCAGCGCCGGAAAGCGCCGAAGAAGAACGCTGCGTAGCTTGGGTTCCGCAATCGGGCAAAATGGGATCATGCAAGTGGTAAATGCACTCGATGGGATGTCCTCGCGCTCACGTTTCAGGGCTGCGATAATTTTGGCTGTTGCGACCGATGCCCTCCAAATCTTAGTGTTCCCCTTGTTTGCCGAAGGTGCGCTGTCGCCTGCCGATGACGTGCTCGATGTCGCAGTCGCAGCCGTCTTGGTTCGCCTGCTCGGCTGGCACTGGGAATTTCTGCCGACCTTCTTTGCCGAGCTTGTGCCCGGAGTCGATTTGGTTCCCTTCTGGACGCTCGCGGTGCTGAACGTCTATCGCAAATGGAAGCAGATCACGGTCGCCACGGCAGAAGTTCGGCAGCAGCGCCCGGCTCTGCCAAACTCACAAAGTTCTTCGTGAGCCATAGAGCGATCAAGCCGACAATGGTCTCATATTTTGTTCAAGCAGCGAGAGGACGCCGCCGCAGCACCTTGGCCGTGTTCCGGCATCTGGGCGCACTGGGACTGTTCTCCTTGGCTATTCTGGACAGTACCCCGCTGCCGACATTCGGCGGCCCGGACATCCTGATCGTCATCCTCGTCGTGACTCATCGCAACCCTTGGTACGAATGCGCCATCGCCGCCACGGCGGGTTCGATCATTGGCGCGTACATCACTTTCAGACTGGCACGGAGAGCGGGCAGGGCATATCTGGATAGTAAGTTCGGTCAGCGAAAGGTTCCGAAGCTGCTGAAATTCTTCGACCGATGGGGAACAGGCGCTCTTGTTGCCTCGGCAGCCATTCCTTTTCCCTTGCCAACCAGCGTGTTTTTCGCTGCGGCAGGCGCATCGAACAGATATAGCACGCAAACATACCTGAGCATCGTTGCCATTTCTCGTGCTGCCCGCTACTCAGCCGTCGCCATTGTCGGCGACCTTTACGGACGCCACGTCATTCGGGTGCTGAGGCATCCGATTCAGTATTGGGGCTGGTTCCTGCTCGTTTCTGTCATTTTCGTGGCGCTGCTTGTCGGCGGAATTCTCATCAACAGGCGGGTTGCAGAGGCGGCCCCATGAATGTCGTAAGCGGAAATAACAACATGGCTGTAGAATTAAGTTGTTGGGGCATCCATTATGGCGAAAGCAGCAATCTTTGTAATGCTGCTGTGCGGGACTATGGCCTTGGCCGCGCAAAGCACGACTCAGGATCAATCGAGCGGCGGAAGCCAACGTCATGCCAAAAAGGCCAAGAATGAGGTTACAGTCCTAGGCTGTGTCGGTCGGTTCAGCACCGATTACATACTGATTCAGCCCGACGAGGGGAACAGCTACGAACTTCAGGGGAGCGGCAAATTGAGGCTCGGGCCGTACCTCGGACAAGAAGTTGAACTCACTGGAGTGGAATCGCCCTCGCTCAGCAATAGCTCCGACAATGGTTTCGGAAGACTGGGCTCTCCGAGTCCGGTTGCCATCACCGTGCATTCGATCAAGACCATCGCGAAGCGGTGTTCCTCGTACTGATGTGGGCCACGAACATTGATTGCCGCAGATGAGTCTGCCCGCACGGCTGCCGAATCTGCGCGGGAACCAATTCGGATCGTGACCGAAAACACTGACCCTGAGTTCAGAAGTCTACAGTGAGCCGATGCGCTCCCAGCCACCGGGATAGGTATTCACCAAGCCGAGATCATCCACGACAATTTCGGCTGAGAATCCGGTGTTGCTTTCGTAGCGATAGGTGTCTTTGGACAGCCGCGTGTAGCGTTGGGACAGTGGTTGAACCGTAAGTTCGGGAAACTTCACCCAAGCGGTGATGATCGACTCACTGCTCCCGACTTGGAGGTTGAGACGCCTGATCGGAAGAGCGTTCGTCGCTGGCGTAACCGCGAGATCAACGTCGTCACATCCACGTACGTTGCGTAATTCCTGACCTGCACTCTGCCATACGCCACGGCTTTCTACACTCAGGTTGAGGGTCTTTACATCGCCTCCGATTGTGCGTTCGATCTGAACTCGGTGGGTTAGCCAGTTCTCGTCGCAGTGGACTTCATAGGTCGCCAGCACCGGGCGCTGATCTTTGAGGACTCCGACGACCGTGCCCTTCAGCAGCCAGCCTTCGGCGGTGTGCCAGAGACCACAATAGTCCCGGCCATCCAGCAACAGGTTTTTCCAGACAACGGTACGCTTTAGATCGTCTGACACCGAGCCAATTCCGTGGCTGCCAAATTGTACAATTTCCGTTGCCGCGATCCTGCCGCTCTCGCTCGGAGGCTGCCGAACTGCGTATGGCCTGTCTCATGCGAAAGACGCCGGAGGAGGAATCTCAGATGAACATCGCTTACTTGGTTGGAAGGATCATATTCGGGTGCTATTGGCTGATGGCGAGCTTCAACCACTTCAAGAACCTCAACTACCTGAGCGGCCCTAAAATATTGCTGCATCACAACTGATGCAGCGACCCACGCTAGAATGGTGCATTAAAGGAGGTGCCGTATGACTCCGAAAACGCAACAACCTCTACACCCATACTCGGTGAAAATTGAGACCCCGACGGGCAAATCCGCCGCTCTCCCCGTCACCCTCTTGACGCCGAAGCAAGCTGAGGAAGTTCAGGTGGAGTTCAAGAGATTGGCGCACGAAGCGGGGGTCAAAGGCGCACGCATCAATGTGCAACGAGCCGTTGCCGATGACTACGAGAAGGTCATCCGTGAGGCGAAGGCGTGCCTGCGGACTGCCGTGACCAAGGCGGCATGACCGGGCATCGTCAGATGAACCGGAAACTGACACGGCTCCGAGCAATCGGGGCCGTTTTTTCGATTTCCAAGGGCTCTGTTCTGAAGCGGCGTCTCGGGAAAAGGCAGCGCAGTTGATCCCCGGAGACTTCGGATGACTTGTCCCCGTGAGATGGGCAACCCTTCGTTAAGCGTGCTCTGGATAGGCACTTTCCCAAAGTCGGCGCAACGTGTTGTCAGCAAAGCAAAGGAGCATTTCAAGCAAGTCCTCGTTACCCGAATCGCGGAACAGGAGAGTATCCTAGCAACCGCACAGCGAGAAACTCAGGTTGACGCGGCGAGGCATGCCGACCCGGCCGATCAGTCAGCGGGCGGCAGAGGTACTGTGAACGGGCGCTCGTGAGCCACAAGCTCCAGCGGTCACTCTGTAGGGGGCTATCCGTCAGCGGACAGCCGCGAGGAAGTTCTTGAGTCTAAGGCTGTCGTCGGCACCCATGCCCGTAAACTGTATGCCGTTTCCGACTTGGAAGTCGCGGGTGACGACAATACCCTCGGTGCTCACCTTTGCGCTATTGATCCTGAGTGTCAGCTTCAACTTGGTTCCGATTTCTAGCGTGAACATCGTCTCGACGTAACAGCCGCCGAGACTGAGATTAGCGGTTTTGGCTCGAAGCGGCGTGGCATGTTTCTCCAACTCTAACTCGACCTCGACTGCGGCCTTTGTTCGAGGATGCCGCCTGCGCTGCTTGCGGGGTTCTGAGGGGTTGTTAGGATCGGTAGGACTCATGCTTACCTCTCTGCGCTCGCTGTGACTCCCCTAATCCTCAGTCGCCAGCGTGGCGGTCATTGCTTCTGTGCTTGGCAAAATGAGAGGATCACATCGCGCTGTTCTGGTTGCAACTCAAGGAATTCGAATCCGTGGAACAGCCCCTTTTGCCGTCTGAGCACCGAACGCAACTTTAGGGGCTGATAGGGCGATGGCAGAGAAATCTCCAGTGAGACTATCTCTCCTACCGCCAGTTCCGTTGCTATGATCGCGCCCAGCCCTGCTTCGGCAATCTCGCGGCAACGTCCCTCGAAGCTCTTGTACCCATCTTGCGTTAAGACCGTCGCGGTGATGGGCAAATCCGCCCTGCGGCGCACATAGCGTCTTCCCTCTGGCGATGATCCGGTAAATCCGGTTGTTCGACCAGCAACGTTTCCTTTGTCCGTCATCAAGTACACGACTCCAGTGTGTCTGCGTGAATGCAGCCCATACTGCCGCTCGAAACCAATGTGAAAAGATTCCGTAAGACGAACCAACAAGCCGCCGTTTGCAGCGGGCAATGCTACCAACGGCGGCTTGGCCCCATCGACCCTTTCCGCTGCCAAGGAGCCATCCCAAACAGCGAGAAGGTACTAGAAGCGGAGCTTGTTCTGCCGACTTTACTCTTCTTTGAGTTACGGATTCAAGGGCGATTGACCTCCCACTCCACACCCACCTAACATGTCAACCCAGTGGCTACTCCGTCCCAACCCGAAGGTCAGACGGTTTCCCATTACCGCATCCTCCGCAGGATCGGCGGCGGGGGCATGGGTGTGGTCTACGAAGCCGAAGACCTCAAGCTGGGTCGCCATGTCGCATTGAAGTTTCTTCCCGATGACCTTGCCAACGATGCACAGGCTCTCAGCCGCTTCCAGCGGGAAGCAAAAAGCCGCCTCCTCGCTGAATCACGCGCACATCTGCACGATATACGAAATCGACGAGGCAGACGGGCGAACCTTCATCGCATGGAGTTGCTGGAGGGTCAGACCCTTCGGCACATGATCGCTGGCAAGCCGCTGGAGATCGAAGTTTAACTTTACAAGTGCTAAAGTTTGCTCACTGCCGGAGGAGACACCAATCCATGAAGCAGGTTCCCATAGCGATGCTTCTATTGACCTTATCGGCCGTTTCCCAGACACCGACTATCTCTGCTCCTCCGGCCGCACCCAAGCATCCGGTCACCGACGAGTACCACGGCATCAAGGTCACGGATGACTACCGCTGGCTGGAAAACTGGGATGACCCTGAGGTCAAGCAATGGACCGCTGTTCAGGATGCCCGCACCCGCGCCTATTTCAACCAACTCCGGGATTACAACGCGATCCACGACCGCATCGCTCAATTGCTCGGTACCCCCTCCATTCGTTACGATACGCTTCAATTCACCGCGGGTACCCTTTTCGCTTTGCAGTACGTGCCGCAGCAACAACAACCTCTGCTCGTGGCCCTGCGTTCTCCTGACGACACTTCTTCTGCGAGGGTCATTTTCGATCCCAACCGACTGAGCGACCGCGGCTCTATTGCCATTAACTTCTACAACCCGTCTGCCAACGGCAAATATGTGGTCGTCGTGCTCTCCAAGGACGAGTCCGAAGAGGGCGACGCCCATGTTCTCGACACCGGCACTGGAGAGGAAATCGGCGAAGTCGTTCCCCGCGTGTACTGCGCCACCGGCTTGGGCAGCGTTGCGTGGAAGCCCGACAACACTGGTTTCTACTACACGCGCTACCCGCGAGGCAAAGAGCGTCCTCCTCAGGAACTCGATCTGTATCCGCAGATTTACTTTCACAAGCTCGGCACTAACACCGAACAAGACACCTATGTCATTGGCAAGGATTTCCCCGCCATCGCCGAAATCGCGCTCGATGTCGCAGACGACGGCTGGCTCCTCGCTAAGGTCGCCAACGGCGATGGCGGCCAGATAGCCTTCTATCTGATGGATGCAAAGGGACACTGGAGGCAGATTGCCGGCTTCAACGATGGAATCGCGGCTATACACTTCGGGGAGGGTGTTGATCTGTTTGTGCTCTGCCGAAAGAACTCTCCTCGCGGCAGAATTCTGCGCGTATCGCGGGAACGTCCTGATCTCAACCACGCAAAGCTCATCGTTCCCCAGACCTCAGGAATGGGAGCCGAGAGCGATCATCCAGCCATCGAGGATTTTTTCACCGCCGGAAAAGTCCTATACGTGATGGATGTTGTCGGCGGCCCATCACGCATACGCGTATTCGACCGCAATGGGCACCGTCTAACCGCACCATCCTTGCCTCCCGTTTCCGCTGTTTATCAGAACGCGACCCTAAAGGATCACACCGTTTTATTTCAAATCGAGACCTACCTCGATCCCCCCGCTTGGTACCACTACGACCCTGCCAGCGGCGAAACCACGCGGACGGCATTGCATGAGACTTCGCCAATCAAGTTCGACGATGCAGAAGTGGTTCGCGAATTCGCCACCTCCAAAGATGGCACCAAGATTCCCCTTAACATTATCCGGCTGAAGACTACGCGCCTCGACGGGAGCAACCCCTTGCTTCTCACCGCGTATGGCGGGTATGGGGTCAGCCAGAAGCCGGATTTTGAGGGTTACCTGATGGGTTTTGGCCCGCGCCTATGGCTCGACCACGGGGGGATTTTCGTGGTAGCCAACGTTCGCGGCGGCGGCGAGTTTGGCGAAGAGTGGCACGCACAGGGCTATCTCACTCACAAGCAAAATGTGTTCGACGATGTTGTCGCCAGTGCCCAGTATTTGCTTGACCGCAGGTACACGTCACCCCGACATCTGGCCTTGGTTGGACAGAGCAACGGTGGGCTGATGGCGGGCGTGGTTGTCACCCAGCACCCTGACCTTTTTCGTGCCGTCGTTGCAGACGCGGGCTGGTACGACTCGCTGCGTGTCGAACTCTCGCCCAACGGCCAAGTTGGGACCAACGAATTCGGCACCGTGAAGGATCCCGAACAGTTCAAGGCGCTCTACGCCTACTCGTCCTATCACCATGTGAAGGATGGAACGCCCTACCCGGCCATCTACCTGTTCGCGGGCGCAAATGACAACCGGGTAGACCCCATGCAATCACGAAAGATGACCGCTCGCCTGCAGGCTGCTACTAACTCCGGTCTTCCCATCTTGCTGCGGTTCGAGTTGAATGCCGGTCACGGCTGGGGTGAAGCCCTTAACACGGAAATCGGCGAATACTCAGACATCATGAGCTTTCTGTTCGATCAGATGGGAATCGCGTACGGGCAAGGTGGCAAAGACAAGAACACGGGGAATCGCTAATTCAAAAGGCGCTGCGACCGGACGGTTCTTGGCAGCTTCAAGCTCCCGCATCAGGGCAGGTGCGGTTCTCTTCTGCATGAAACTGCTTTACAAGTTCCACAAAACCAACCACGCCTCGTTCATTCGGATATCTTCGATCACCTCTGCTCCACGTCTGGATTGGCCTCAAAAGGTATACCGGGTGAACCAGCAGGATCGGAAAATTTCACCCCAATGGATTCACAGGCTTGCGGGCGCTGCGGGAAACCCCTTTTGAAACGGGGCGGGTAAGTCCCTCAAAAGCAGCCTGAGACTGCCTAGCCGTAGTCCTTCCGCCCATTTTTCCCCTGCCTCACGCGCACGTCGTTGACTTCCCCTTTGCGCCACTCCTACCATAGCAACCGGGAACCAACATGGTCGGCGAGACCATCTCGCACTACCGCATCGTCGAGAATCTGGGCGGCGGCGGGATGGGAGTGGTCTACAAGGCCGAAGATCTGACCCTGCACCGCCTTGTCGCCCTGAAGTTCCTGCCGGATGACGTTGCCAAGAACGCACAAGCCCTCGCTCGCTTCCAGCGCGAAGCACAAGCGGCTTCCGCTCTGAACCATCCCAACATCTGCACGATCTATGAAATCGGACAGCAAGACGGTCAGCCGTTCATCGTCATGGAGTATCTGGACGGCGTGACGTTGAAGCACTGCATCGCTGGTAAACCCATCGAGACGCATGTCTTGCTCAGTCTGGCGATTGAGATTGCGGATGCTCTGGACGCGGCACACTCCAAAGGCATAGTCCATCGGGACATCAAGCCAGAAAACGTCTTTGTCACGGAGCGCGGTCACGCGAAGATTCTGGACTTCGGTCTGGCGAAAGTCAGCCCCGCGGCGAGCGCGGGGATGGGAGCGGCGCTGCTGTCGCAGCCAACAGCAGACTCAAGTGAGCACCTGACCGGTCCGGGAACGGCGCTGGGAACCATTTCCTACATGTCGCCGGAGCAGGTGCGGGCTAAGGAACTGGACGCTAGAACCGACCTGTTCTCCTTCGGCGCAGTGCTCTACGAGATGGCGACGGGAACCTTGCCATTTCGCGGGGAGAGTTCAGGAGTCGTTTTCGACGCAATTCTGAATCGGGCTCCAGTACCTCCCGTTCGACTGAACTCCGAAGTGCCCGCCAAACTGGAAGAGATCATCAACAAGTGTCTGGAGAAAGACCGCAACTTGCGCTACCAGCACGCCTCTGAGATGCGAACGGATTTGCAACGGCTGAAGCGGGACACGGAGAGCGGACGGATCGCGGTAACAGAAGCTCCTGCGGCTCGTGTTGCGAAGCTCTGGAAGATTGCGGTTCCTGTCCTGCTTGTCGCCTTGCTCGTAGCAGGCGGGCTTTACTATCGTTCGCATCGGCAAAGCACTCACCTGACCGACAAGGACACCATTGTCCTGTCCGATTTCGACAACAAGGCGGGCGACAGCGTATTCGATGACACGCTGAAGCAGGGACTTTCAGTACAGCTTGAGCAATCGCCCTTTCTCTCCCTGATTTCCGAGCGCAGGGTGAATGAGACCTTGAAGCTGATGGGACGTTCACCCGGTGAACGGTTGACGCCGGAGGTCACTCGCGAAGTCTGCCAGCGCACGGGCAGCAAGGCGATGCTGACCGGCTCGATTGCGGGGTTGGGCAGCCAGTATGTGATTGGTCTGAGGGCGTTGAACTGCAACACGGGGGAGATGCTGGCGGAAGCGCAGGAGCAGGCGGCGGGCAAAGAAACAGTGCTCAAAGCTCTGGGCAACGCGGCGATCAGTTTGCGCGGCAAGCTGGGCGAGTCGCTCATCTCAGTGCAGAAATATGACACGCCGCTGGAGGAAGCGACCACGCCATCCTTGGAGGCGCTGAAAGCCTATAGCCTCGGAATAGAAACGTGGTCCGCGAAAGGGGACACGGCTGCGCTCCCTTTCTTCAAACGGGCGGTAGAACTCGACCCGAATTTTGCCATGGCCTATGCCCAGTTGTCGGTTCTCTATCACGACCTTAACGAAATCGCGGGGGCGGCTGAAAACGGACGTAAGGCCTACGACCTGCGGGAAAAGGTGAGCGAACGGGAACGGTTCTGGATCGAGTCAGGCTATTACAACTTCGTGACGGAAGAACTGGAGAAGGGAGCGCAGACCGATGAGCTGTGGCTGCAGACCTACCCAAGAGACGCCATGCCATACACCGAGCTGGGATTCGTTTCATACACTCTGGGAAATTGGGAAAAGGCATTAGAGGAATGGCGAGTGGCGATGCGTCTGGATCCAAATAATGGGCTCCTCTATTATCTCCTCAGCCTCGCCTACATGAGCCTCAACCGACTGGATGAAGCGGAGGCGGTATTCGAGCAGGCGGAGGAGCGCAAGCTAGAGAACGAGCAACTGCTCCAGAGCCACTACTATTTGGCTTTTCTGAAGGGCGACACGGCGCAGATGGCGCAGCTGGTCTCAGCCGCCATGGGGAAGCCGGGCGCGGAAGACCTGTTGCTAGCCGCGCAAGCGGACACGGAAGGTTGGCACGGCAGGCTGAAGAACGCGCACGAACTGACCGGGCGAGCGATGGATTCCGCCCAGCACAATGACGCCAAAGAGACGGCTGCTGGATATCAGGCAGAGGCAGCACTGCGCGAGGTGGAATCGGGCAACCGGGAGGAGGCACGTGTCGAAGCCAATGCGGCGCTGAAGCTGGCTCCGAACCGCGATGTGCGGGCGATGGCGGCGCTGGCTCTAGCGCGGGCAGGTGATACCGCAAGGGCGGAGAAGCTGACCACCGAACTCGACAAGACCTTTCCTCTGGACACGCTAGTCCAGAGGTACTGGTTGCCCACAATCCGGGCGGGGATCGCGCTCGAACGCAAAGAACCGAATCGGGCAATCGAACTGTTGAAGGTAGCGAGCACGATAGAATTCAGCTCGGCTACGGCTGACCTCACTATATTCCTGTGCCCGGTTTACTTGCGTGGCGAAGCCTATCTCATGCTGCAGGACGGCAACCAAACGGCAGCAGAATTTCAGAAGTTCATCGACCACCGAGGAGTGGTGGTGAACTTTCCGTGGGGTGCGCTGGCTCGCCTCGGAATTGCCCGTGCTTATGCCATGCAAGGCGACACGGCCAAAGCGAAGAGTGCCTACAAGGATTTCCTCACCCTCTGGAAAGATGCCGATCCCGACATCCCCATCCTGAAGCAAGCCAAAGCCGAGTACGCGAAGTTGCAATAATTAACTGACGCTAACAGGCGTTAATGCTCAAAACCCCTCAATGAGCGTTATCGCGAGTAGAGTCGAGAACAGGCGCAGTGACGGTAGCCTCCCGGTGGGTGTGTGACTGAGCTTTCGCCGCGTCCCCTCAATCCGGTTTGGCTTGATCCTGTTTCCTGTTCCCGCTCATCGAACCCGGACTGGCAGATTTCCCGCATCCGGCTCTCGGAAAAGACTCACG
>JASHOH010000223.1 GCA_030041215.1 Candidatus Sulfotelmatobacter sp.
TTGTCGCGATACTGTCGCTTATGGGAGCGTTGCTGCTGTTGTGGAGCGGGCGCTGAGCGGCGGCAATGTTTCTCTGACGTTAATGGTTTCAGCCTAGTTTGTTACTAGCTCTCGATTTACATCATTGCTATTGGTTCTTTTTATGGGCCATTCGCAGACTGCTCCGAATCTAAGTTCTATGGCAGAGAATGCTTTGAAACGCTACATATTCGCCAGCGATTTCGATCAGACGCTCACGTTCAATGATTCTGGATACGTGCTTGCCGAAGTGGTGGGCATTCCTGTGGCCGAGTTTGAGCGGAAAGCCCAGGGCATGGCGAAGATCAATCTGGTGCAGCAGGGGGCTGAACTCGCCTACCTTCTTCTGCACGATCCGGAATTCCGCGCCAAGGTAAGAAAAGAGCATCTTTATCAAGTCGGCAAGCGCATCCGGTTGAAGAGCGATATCAAGCTGCTTTACGAAGTGCTTGACCATGGGGTGGATGGGTACGTTTTCGATTTCTATGTTCTATCGGCGGCGCCGGTGGAGGTGATTCACTCGGCGCTGGAAGGCATCGTTCCACGCGATCATATTTTTGGTACCGAGTTCCGCTACGGAGCGTCGGGCGAAATCGAAAGCATCGTTACTGCCTGTGCGGGTTACGGCAAAGTTGCGGTGTTGAAGCAGCTACTTGTGCAACTTGTGATTGGGCCCGATCACGTGATTTACACGGGGGATGGCAGCTCGGATATTCACGTCATGCTGGAAGTGAATGCGCGCGATGGATTGACGATCGCGGTTTCTGAGTCGCCCCATGTTTCGCAGATTGCGCGGCGCACCGTTTTGAGCTCCAGCGCATTTGCGGTGTTGGCGCCCATTCTGGAGGAAATTGCCCGATGGGAGCGTGCCCGTATTCGCGCCTTCTTTGAGGCGAACGGCATGCTGATTCAGGAGTGGGAGCGTGTGCGCACCGACTGGCTGACCGTGCGGCCTGCAGTCGCGGAGCCTGCAGATGCCATCGGTGTTGGTTCATCGAAGCGGTAGTTGAAGTGAAAAGAAGTCGGTCCCGGCGAATCGGGAATCGCCACTAACCTGCTTATCCGTGCTGCTGGCGGAATTTCGCCGCGTGTTCCCGCCCCATGTAGCGCTCCAACACCGCCGGTTCTGCTTTGCGCAGATCGACCAGGATCAGGCCGTCGAGTACGTTGGAAAATTTGCGATCGACATTGAAGCCCAGCAGCTTCCCGCCAATGCGGACATATTGCCGCAAGAGAACTGGCAGACCCTTGCCGTCTCCTTCCACATCGGTGATGGGCTGCGAAAGATCTTCCAGTCCACGCAGAGCATGGAACATAGCGCGGCAATCCCAAGGGCGCAGACCGGCTGGACGAAATGGCCGGCGCGCTTCGATCATGCCGGCAAGGTCGTCATCTTTCATGCGGGCTTCGAAGAAACGGTAAATCATTTCGTGTGAGGCCTTGGAATAATCGTTGCTGATGCTGACCGCGCCGAAAAGGACGGGCGCCGGAATGTGCGTCGTCAGCAGACGGCCAATCGCCTTCCACAGCAAAAGCAATGGAGCATATTGGCGCTGGTATTCAGGCCGAATGAAGGAGCGGCCAAGTTCAAGCGCCGCGCCAATCTTCTGGAACAAGCGCGGGTCATAGCGGAAAAGTGTGCTGGTATAAAGGCCGCTGATGCCATGCTCAGCGATGATTTCGGCGGTGTTTCCTGCACGATAAGCGCCCACCAGTTCCTGTCCGTACCGGTTCCACAACAGCAGGTGCCAATAGAAGCGGTCGAAGCGGTCAAGGTCGCGGGCTTTGCCGGTGCCTTCACCCGCGCCGCGAAAGGTGAGCTCTCGCACCCGGCCTAACTCCTGAAGCGTTTGCGGAATCTCATCCGCCTTCGCCAAATAAACCGCCAGATCGCCACTTTTGGCGATGCAGCGGTCGGTTGGGAGCTCCTGCAATTCTGCACTTAACAGTTCCGCCGGTTTGGCGGGGGCAATCGGCTGCCGCACACGCGCCGCGATTTTGTCGTGCGCTAACGATGGCCAGGATTTGTGCGTGTGAGTTCTGCGGCCCAGCAGGTAAGTGCGCCAGCGGAGATACTCGATTGCCTCGCGATCGTCTTCAATGCCGGCGATCGATTCGTTCGGTATTTCGCTGCCGACGCGAATCTCTACCGTGCTACCTTTTTGCTGGAGAAACTCTTGGAGGAGAAATGCGGTGCGAAGCCGCGGATGGATCATTCCTAGAACTTGGAATCCCACGCTATTATGCCCGCAAAAATAAACCGGAAGCGCGGCTGCGCCAGTGCGACGAATCAGGCGGGCGGCGGTATCATTCCATGCGGGATCGGCGACTTCCACTTTCGCGAATTGCCAGTGCGAAACCTCGCCCGCGGGGAACACGGCGAGCATTCCATCCTGACGAAGCCAAGCGAGAGCTTGCCGAAGCGCGCGGCGATTGAACTCGAGGGCATCGCTGCTCTGAAATGGATTCACAAAAATACAATGCTCCGCCAGCTCGGGCACGTCGCGGAGCAGGAAATTGGTCATCACCTTTAGGTCCGGCCGGACGCGCCGCAGCAGCACGGCCAGAATTGCGCCGTCGAGCATTCCGAAGGGATGGTTGGATACAACGACAACGGGGCCGGAGACAGGAATTCGCGCCATATCTGCGGCATCGATTTTCAGATCGACCTGCATTTCGGCGAGCAGGTTTTCCAGGCCAAAGCCCGCGGGAGACTGACGCACACGGCGGTAAAGGTCGCGCACGGCCGCAATCGGAAGGAACTTCTCTGCCAGCGGTGGAATGCCGGGAAAGTCCGCGACGTGCGATAACACGTTACCTGCGGTTTTTTCCTCGTGCAGTTCAGTTGGCTGCATCTTCTAGGAATAGCTGCTGAACTTTGCGAAGGGATGAAGCGCAAGTTAAAAGCTGATGAAATGGCGGGCAAATGAAACCGAATAGTAACCGGAGGTAACCTGTTTGCTTTAAGTTGCTCGCGAGCCGGTGTCACAACCGAGCCATGAGAATGAGGTGGCAGGGGTGAAAAGCTTAAACACGGGGTACACAGGGTTCAAGGGGGGTAAAGCCATAATCCGCCCGGTTTTGCCTCGACCCTGTTTGCGAGAGGCAGCTAGGCTTCCAGCCGGAAGCGTGTTTCAGCCAGTGCATAGAGCCTGCGCCAGACCAAGCGGTTGATGGTCACCACCGTCGCCGCCATCATGATTGTGGCCAACAGAAGAAGATTGTAATTGCCGCTGTCGCTGGCCTGGCTGATAACCGCGCCCAAGCCCGTTGTGGTATAGATTTGCCCTTTAAAATGGAAATATTCGGCGACGATGCTCACGTTCCATGCGCCACCAGAGGCAGTCACCAGCCCGGTGACAAGATAAGGAAAAATTCCGGGAAGAATCAGTTTTTTCCAGCGTTCGAAGCCGCGTAGTTTAAAAACTTCGCAGCATTCTTTCAAATCAGTGGGTATCGCTAGCGCGCCTGCAATTACATTGAACAACACATACCATTGCGTCCCCAGCAGGAGCACCACAATCGACGCAAGACCAAGGCCACCGCCGATCCGAATCAGAACCAGCAAGATCACCGGCAACAGGGCCGTCGCGGGAACGGAGGCGGCGATTTGGGCCAGTGGTTGCGCGATGCGCGCCAGGCGCGGATTAAAACCGATGGCCACGCCGGCTGGAATCGTCCACAGAGCGCCGAGCCACAGTGCGAGATTCACACGCAGAAAAGTAGCGCCCAAGCCGATGGCTGCCTGGTGTACTTCAGACTTTTGCAGACCACTGAGCAGGATTACCACTCGAAACACGCCGTAGCCAATGGCAATCAGTATGGCCACGCCGATGGCGCGGGTCAGCCACACCCGCCACGGAGAAGGGCTATGGCTGTGAGTTTCCTCATCGTGCCTGCGTGCAAAAAACATAAGCAATCGCTCACTCAAAGGGCGCACAGTCTTTTCGCGAAGGCGCGCGAGGCCGGAAGAATGTTGAATGATGTTGAAGACCCATGATTGTGGGGCATTGGAGCTTTCGACCTGCTCGAATTTGAACTTCTCCGCCCACGCAATCATCGGACGCCAGACAAACTGGTCCAGCAACACGATGACCAGAATCATTGTCGCTACGCCCCATGCGATCGATACCGTATCTCCCGCGCTGGCAGCGGTTTGCAGGTAAGAACCCAACCCGGGCAGGCGAAAATCGCGCGTGCCTAGCACGAACATTTCGCACACCATGAGCGCGAACCAGCCGCCGGCGACGGACATCATGGAATTCCAAACCAGGCCGATCGCCGAGAAGGGCAACTCCATCTGAACGAACCGCTGCCACCAACTAAAGCGGTAAATAGCTGCTGCTTCCCGCATTTCGGTGGGAATGCTCTTGAGAGAGGCATAGAAACTAAACGTCATGTTCCAGACCTGACCGGTGAAGATCAGCAGGATGGCGCCAAGCTCCACGCCAAGCTGGCGGCCGGGGAACAGGCCAACCATCGCCAGCATCACGGCTGGCAGGAAGCTGAGAACGGGAATCGATTGCAAGACATCGAGCACCGGAATCATGAAGCGCTCAGCCCGGGGATTGTATGCCGCCACGTAGCCGTACACAAAAGTGAAGAGCAGGCTCAAGATGTAGGCAATGGTGATGCGCAGCAGAGAATAGCCCGCGTAAGCCGGCAATGCGCGTATGTTGCGGGAAATCTCAACGATGGGCGTGTACGGGCCGAACCATGAGCGTCCCACCATCAGCACGCCGTAGAAGAGCGCGATCGCTCCCGCGAACATGATGACGTCGGGCAGGTGCGAGACTTCGATGCTCGGCAACTGCGACAATAGACGATAAGCCGAGAATCCTCGCAGGGTAATGCTCTTCTTCATGCAATGGCTCTTTCTCGCAATGGATTCTCAAGCTTTCGGTGCAGAATCTGGGGTATGGTTCTCGGGCACGTTTTCTGAAGGTACAATGTCGGTTTGCGAGGCTTCAGTTTGAATGATCCGCCCACTCTCGCGGTCGTAATCGAAAATCTCGGCGTAGCGGCCCCAGTTCAGGGCCGTCTCAAACTGGCGCTCGACCTCGTCCCCGGAAAAGTGTTCGCCCAGAATGTCGCGGAAGAAATCGTCGCCAATCGCATGGTCTGACTTTCGCTTCAGGACGCTGTCGATCTGCTTGAGGATCATCACATTCTGCAGGGCCGCTTTGCGGAACAAAACCTTGCGAGTCTGAATGTCCGCCTTGGCGAACTCTTCCCCCGCCTCTGTAAGTTGCACATCGCCCTCTTTCAGCCGGGCGAAACCCAACACCTGGCAAGCTTCCAGGATGGGCAGCAAATCCTCCACGTCCATGACCAGATCTTCGGAGAGGCGAAAAAGGTCTTCGCGCCCGCCGCGGTCTTGCAACAGCTCGAGCAGACCAGCGATACCACCCACCCGCGCGTGAGGCAAAATCTGGTATTTGCTGGTGCGGACCGGCGGCTGTCCTTTTCTCAGCCTACCGGCAGGCAGAACGATCTCGCCCGTGCTCTCGGCGTCGGGCGGAGCGTGCTCGACATCGGGTTCGATCATTACTTTGTAAATGTAATCAACTAGCTCCACGAACTTGGGGGACTTGCGGTCGCGAGGATGAGTGAGCCGGACTTTGATGTCGGACCGTATGCGCGCGGGGTTGCGCCCCAGAATAACGATACGGTCGGCCATGACAACAGCTTCTTCGATGTTGTGAGTAACGATGAAGATGGCGCTGGTCGGCATTTTCTTGTTGAGCCACAACTCCAGGAGTTCACCGCGAAGGTTTTCAGCCGTCAACACGTCCAGCGCGGAGAATGGCTCGTCCATGAAAAGCACTTCCGGCTCGACTACCAGGGCTCGGGCGAAGCCGACGCGCTGCTTCATTCCTCCCGAAAGTTCCTTGGGATAAGCCGTCTCGAAACCATCAAGGCCGACGGTATCGAGCGTGCGCAAGGCGTGTTTGCGGCGCTCAACAACCGGGACGCTGCGCGCCTCGAGTGGAGCTTCGACATTCTCGAGCACCGTTAGCCAGGGAAACAAAGCGAAGCTCTGAAACACAATCGCTACATTGGGCACCTGGCCGTTCATCGGCTTGCCGTGCCAGAACAGCGCGCCCGAGGTCGGCTGCGACAATCCGCTGAGAATGCGCAGGAGTGTCGATTTGCCGCATCCCGAAGCGCCGAGCACAGCGATAATTTTCCCCGGCTCGATGACGAAATCCGTCAGGCCGATGACCTGGGTGCGCGTGCCGTCGGGCTGAGGATAGGATTTCTCGATTGCCCGCGCTTCGATGATAGGTTCCGCCGCCATGAAGAGTCCCAGTAAGTTCTATACACGACTGCGGCGCAGTTTGTGAATCTTCTTTGTTTTCGGGTGCTGCTCAGGTTTTGGCGAGAGAAAGAGGTTAGCGGCCCAGGTGGAAGCCAGCAACCAGGCAGATACCGAAGAAGATCGCATAAGCGAGTTCTGTCCAGCCCAAGCGGCGCACCACAAGCGACTTCTGTTTTTCAAGAAACCAGGCCGTGCCGCGAAAAAGCAAGGGCAGAAACGCCGCGGCAGCCAGCCACGGCAGGAGCCGAAAACGCCAGGCGAGAATGAGAGCAGCAATGAGCAGCACTTCTCCCAAAAGAAAGCTCCGTCCACGCTCAAATTTTTCTGTCCATCCGTTCAACCGCGCGGAATGAATGCGAAGTTGTACGAAGTGAACCTGATTGACGGCAAACAGGAAGTTTGCCATCCCCAATGCCCATGCCTCGCGATTCAATTCTCCCGTGACGACGTAATATGCAGCGGTGGCGGTGATAGTCAGGCCCAGTGTGCCTACGACCTGAGAGAGGATTCGCTCGCGACGGCTGAATTTGCGCAGGAGAATTTGCGAGATAAACGCAATGGCTGCAATGGCCCCCAGCAACAGCAGCTCCCGGTTGCGGCTGTTCCAGAAGAGCAACGCCAAAGCGAACACGGAGACGCCCACGAGAGGGAAAATCGTGACGGCCACCTGGTGACGTTCTTCCGCTGTTTGCGCCCGCAGCGCACCGCTGCCGAACCAACTTTCGACTGGTGTCCTGAGCCAAAAAAGCGCGATAGCGGCAATCGTGAGTATGAGCAGGGACAGGAAATTACCGCCCTTAAGAAGTCCGACCGCGCCGCCGGTCGCCAACGGCACCAGCAGAAGTCCCCAGGCTCCGTGCTCGCGGGGAGTAATGAGCGCATTTATTCGTGCGGCAGGTGAAGGGGCGAGTTGGCTCGCGTGGGGCGTCACGGTTCCGACTTCAGTTCCTCGCTCCTGCTGGCGCCGTCGAGTCCTGCCGATGTGAATCTTTTGAAGCGGGATTTCCGGCGCCCGGCTGGTATACGCAAAATGGTTCTTCGTCCAGATAATTGCCGGTTGCTGCAAAAGCCCTGGCGCGGCAGCCCATGCAGACGTTGCGAAATTCGCAGCAGCCACATTTGCCGGTCAAGTTGTTTACGTCACGGAGCTCGTTAAAGACGACAGCATTATCCCAGATATCAGCGAAAGATTGCTTCTTCAGGTCTCCCGCCAGAGCCGGCAAATAACCGCACGGGTAGACCTCTCCCTGGTGCGAGATAAAACAGACCGCGGTGCCAGCCAGGCAGCCCTTCGTCATCGCGTTCATGTCGGAGGGATGAGTGCCGGGATGCCCGACGGGCTGGCCAATTCCATGCGGCTTCAACTCGATTCCGGTCGAACCTGGCATGGTCATTTCGGTGGGGCCGATGTGGGGCGTCGCTGTCGGCCATCCATGGGGACCTCCGCTTGGAGAGCTTGAGGCCGGGGGAATTACGCTTTGAATCTGCGCTGCGGTGCGGCGCTCGGCGGCGCGCCGCTGCCGCACCACGCGGAAGTAGTGCGGGGCGCAAGTCGCTTTCAGTTCGATGTCACCAGCTAGCGATTGGTCGTAGAACCAGTTCAAAATCTTCTCGTACTCCTCTGGAGGAACCATCTGTTCGGCCGCGATGTCGACGCCACACCCGACGGGAACTAAAAGGAAGGTGTGCAAAGCATCCGCTTGCAGCGAGCGGGCCAGTTCGAGAACCGCAGGAAGCTGGTGAGCGTTGTGCCGGGCAACCGTAGTGTTGATCTGCACCGACATACCGAGATCTTTCAGGTTGCGGAAGCCCGTAATGGCAGCGTCGAAAGCGCCGGGAATTCCGCGAAAAGTATCGTGTGTGGGGGCATCGGCGCCGTCGAGGCTGATAGCTGCGCGCTTGACGCCGGAGTCAACGATTTTCTTCGCGACGTGTTTGGTGACGAGGGTACCGTTTGTCGCCAGCGCTACACGCAGGCCTTTTTCAGTTCCGTAGCGGGCGAGTTCGAAAATATCCGAGCGAAACAGCGGCTCGCCGCCGCTCAGCACCAGAATGGGATGAGAAACCTCTGCAATTTGATCGATGATGTCCTTTGCAACGTGCGTGGGCAGATCATCAGGTGAGCTAAGTTCGGTGGCGCTGGCGCGGCAATGAATGCAGCGAAGATTGCAGCCTTTTGTGAGTTCCCAGAAAATCAGCCGCGGTTTATTTTGATTGCCTTGGTGTGGATGTCCATTACCGTTAGATGAAGCCATCGCGGCCTCCTAGCCCAGTTCAGCTATATGTAGCTAACCCCAAGGGTCACGATATAAGCAGGGGCTGAGAAGGGCGGTGACTATGATCACCGGAAACTGTGACGGTGATCACGAGCGAGGAAGGCGCCTAAAATGTTGGACATACGTGGGTAACGACGGCACTTCAGGTACAAAGATGTAAAGCTTACGAAACCCCGTGTTCATTGAGATATTTCGAGTATTTCTGGTCGGTTTTGCAGATGTGGTTGGCTAACCACTCATTGAGAAACACTCCAACCGTAACCGATAGGTTGAGTCTGCCTTCTGCGATCTCCTGCTGGAACTTTTGTACGCGCTGGATAAACGCCTGGTGTTCGGCCCGATGCGCACTCAATTCCGGGTATTTTGTTTTCTCAAGTTGCTGTTCTTCTGCCGAGAAGTGGAATTTTGCATAGTCGGCGAGGCGCTTCACCGTCTCCTGGATTTTGTCTTTTCCTTTGCCTGCCAGCATGGCTTCATGCAGTTCATTGATCATCGCGAAAAGTTTTTTGTGGTCTTCATCGTAACGGTGCACCTTCACGCTATAAGAGGGTTCCCATGTAACCAAAGCCATAGTTATCTCCAATCTGGAGTGGGATTTTGAAAGTCTTGGAAAGCTATCGGCAGGAAGCAAGATAACTTTAAGGGGAGACAAGCCGGGCGCAGCAGCGGCGCAGAGACAACCAGACTTACGATTCCACTCAGTCTGGGCTGCCGGAAATATGTTGTCCCGGGAAGATATTAATTATTATTGGCCAATTCGCGCAGCGCCGCCTGATTTCGTATCACCAGTGTGGAACCGCGAGTGTTCAGAATCTGGTGCTTCTTCAGATCGGCGAGCAGGCGAGTGACGGTCTCACGGGAGGTCCCGATCATCTGCGCGATCTCCTCGTGTGTAAGCCTAAGCTTTACGCGCGGCTCAGGTTTAGACCCCTCTCCATTCTTTGTGCTCCATTCTAGCAACAACTTGGCCAGTTTCTCGGCCGCTGAATGGGACAGGCCGAGACAGCGAATTTCATTGCACACGGTGTGATACTTTTCGCTCAAGTGCTCCGCCACCTTGAAGCAAACCTGGACGTCATTCTTCAGAAAGCGCAAAAAATCTTCGCGTTTGACGAAATTGATCTGACAGGGGTCGATGGTCTCGGCGGTGACTTCGTAGGGCCGGCCAGAAACTGTGGCGCTCAGGCCCAGCACTTCGCCGGCGTCGGCGATTTTCACGATCATAGTCTTACCATTGGGAGCACTGACCGACATTTTTACACTGCCCTTGCAGATGACGAAAATTCCTCGTGGGGCCTGCTTCTCGACAAACAAAACAGCGCCCTCAGGATAGGCCGTCGTGTATTTGATTTCCTCGAACGCCTGCAACGCCGCAGGCGGCAGGTCGCAAAAGATGCGATCGGCGCGAAATTTGCACGTCAGGCAGCTTTCGACAATTTCCAGTCCGTAGGGTGAGATCATGGGACCACCTTCCTGTCTCTCGTTTAGTGTCAGTCCCCGCGCCGCAGTTGGCTGTGCCTTGAGGCACGCGGCCATGTGACTTGCGTCACAAAACGGCACCCAGCCTAGTGGGAGCTTCAGCTCTTTGCTAGCCTGGCTTTCTTCTGTGATGAAGATCACAACAGCGTGTGACGAACTTGGCAGACGACATCAGTGTGCATCGTCCATGCTTGGGGTAGTCGGCTCAACCAGAAGACAGCCAGCCACGACTCAGTTGGGGGGATTATGACCGCAAAACGCAAGATCAAGACCATGGATGGCAACGAGGCCGTGGCCTACGTCGCTTACCGCGTCAACGAAGTGATTGCCATTTACCCGATCACGCCTTCTTCAAATATGGGTGAGTGGGCCGACGACTGGGCCTCGCAGGGCATACCAAACATCTGGGGGACCGTGCCGCACGTCATTGAAATGCAAAGCGAAGGCGGCGCGGCAGGAGCGGTGCATGGCGCTCTACAGACGGGCGCGTTATCAACAACGTTTACCGCGTCGCAGGGCCTGCTGCTGATGATCCCCAACATGAACAAGATTGCGGGTGAACTGACGCCAACAGCATTCCATATTTCGGCCCGGACCGTGGCCACGCACGCGCTTTCTATTTTTGGCGATCACAGCGACGTCATGTTCTGCCGCACCACCGGCTGGGCCATGCTTAGTTCCAACTCCGTGCAGGAAGCCATGGATTTGGCATTGATTGCGCACGCTTCATCTTTGGAATCGCGCATTCCGGTCCTGCATTTCTTCGATGGTTTTCGTACTTCCCACGAAGTGAACAAGATCGAGATGCTGAGCGAAGACGATATGCGTGCGCTGATTAATATGGAGCGCGTCTTCGAGCACCGCCAGCGGGCGCTGTCGCCGGATCATCCGGTGCTGCGGGGAACGGCGCAAAACCCGGACGTTTTCTTTCAGATGCGGGAGCGGGCAAATTCTTATTACGAAGAATGCCCGAATAAGGTCCGCGCGGTCATGGAAAAGTTTGCCAATGTGGTCGGCCGTTCTTATCACCTGTTCGATTATGTCGGTGCGCCGGATGCAGAACGAGTGATCGTGATGATGGGATCGGGCGCTGAGGTCGCCCATGAAACGGTGGAACATCTGAATGCGCGGGGAGAAAGGGTCGGATTGCTGAAGGTCCGCTTGTACCGGCCATTTTCCGTGAAGGATTTTGTGGAAGCATTGCCAGTGAGCGTGAAGAAGATTTCTGTTCTGGATCGCACAAAGGAGGCGGGAGCGGTTGGTGAACCGCTGTACGTCGATGTGGTGAACGCATTACATGAGGGGCTGAGTCGAGGTTATGGCAAGCTGAAGACTATGCCCCTTGTGCTTGGCGGACGTTATGGGTTGTCATCGAAAGATTTCACGCCTGCAATGGTGAAAGCCGTTTATGACAATCTGAAAGCGGAAAAGCCGAAAGAACATTTCACAGCCGGTATTCAGGATGATGTAAGCCACACCAGTCTGTCGTATGATCCCGAATTTTCCACGGAATCAGAGGATGTTGTTCGGGCATTGTTCTATGGATTGGGCGCTGACGGAACCGTCGGAGCGAACAAGAACTCCATCAAGATCATCGGCGAGAACACCAACAACTACGCCCAGGGTTATTTCGTCTACGACTCGAAAAAGTCGGGCGCGATGACGGTTTCACACTTGCGCTTCGGTCCGCAGCCGATCCGCTCAAGTTATCTGGTGTCGAAAGCGAACTTCGTGGCTTGTCATCAGTGGATTTTCCTCGAGCGCTACGACATGCTGAGCGCGCTGGTTCCGGGCGGCACATTTCTGCTTAACAGCCCGTTCGGCCCGAACGAAGTATGGGAGCATCTGCCGCGTGTTGTTCAGGAACAGATCCTCGCGAAGAAAGCAAAATTCTATGTAATCGATGCCTACGAAGTCGCCCGCGATACGGGCATGGGCAGCCGTATGAATACGATTCTCCAGGTGTGCTTCTTCGCCATCTCAAAGATTTTGCCCGGAGACCAGGCCATCGAGGCGATTCGCAAATCGATTCGCGACACTTACGGCCGCAAAGGCGAAGACATCGTACAGAAGAACATGCAGGCGGTCGATGAGACGCTGGCGCACCTGTTCGAAGTGAAGGTTCCTGCGGCTGTGACAAGCACGAGTGAAATTCCCCCGCCGTTCTCTCCATTAGCGCCTGACTTCGAGAAAAATGTTCTCGGCGTGATTTACGGCGGACGCGGCGACGAACTGCCCGTGAGCGCGTTTCCTGTAGACGGCACTTTCCCCACCGGTACGGCGAAGTGGGAAAAGCGCAATCTCGCCCTCGAGATTCCCGCGTGGGACGAGAAGATCTGCATTCAATGCGGAAAATGCGCCATAGTTTGCCCGCACGCCGTGATTCGCATGAAGGTGTACGACTCCAAAGAACTGGCAAATGCGCCGGCCACCTTCAAATCCACTGACGCGCGTGATAAAGAATGGCAGGGACTGAAATACACGATTCAGGTCGCGCCGGAAGACTGCACCGGCTGCGGCATTTGCGTCGAGATTTGTCCTGTTAAGAACAAAGCAGAAACGCGGCTGAAGGCCATCAACATGGTGCCGCAGCCGCCGCTGCGTCTGCCTGAACGCGAGAACTGGGATTTCTTCTTGAAAATTCCCGAGCTCGACCGCCGCAACATCAAAGTCACCAACATCCGCCAGCAACAGATTCAGGAGCCGCTGTTCGAGTTCTCCGGTGCCTGCGCGGGATGCGGCGAAACTCCGTATCTCAAGCTGATGTCGCAATTGTTCGGCGACCGCGCGGTCGTCGCCAATGCCACCGGATGCTCTTCGATCTATGGTGGAAATCTTCCGACCACGCCCTGGGCCAAAAATGCAGAGGGCCGCGGGCCGGCTTGGTCAAATTCTTTGTTTGAGGACAATGCCGAGTTCGGGCTGGGTTTCCGGCTTTCTATCGATAAGCAGAGTGAGTTTGCGCGCGAACTAGTGAAACGCCTGGCCAGCACGATCGGCGCAGAACTGGCGACGGCACTTATCACCGCCCCGCAAAAGGACGAGGCCGACATTTATGAACAGCGGCAGCGAGTCGAACTGCTGAAAGAAAAACTGCGCGGCGTCAATTCTTCCGAAGCCCGTCAACTGCTGGGCGTCGCCGATCTGCTGGTGAAGAAGAGCGTTTGGATCGTCGGCGGGGACGGCTGGGCCTACGACATCGGCTACGGCGGGCTCGATCACGTGCTGGCCAGCGGGCGCAACGTAAATCTGCTGGTTCTCGATACCCAGGTTTACTCCAATACCGGAGGCCAAGCATCGAAATCGACCCCGCGGGGGGCAGTCGCCAAGTTCGCCGCCAGCGGCAAGCCGACCCCCCAAAAAGATCTGGGGCTGATGGCTATGAGCTACGGTAACGTTTACGTAGCCAGCGTGGCTATGGGCGCGAAGGACGAGCAGACGCTGAAAGCTTTCCTCGAGGCCGAGGCTTATGACGGACCGAGCATAATCATTGCCTATTCGCACTGCATTGCACATGGCATCGACATGACGACAGGAATGTCGGACCAGAAAGCAGCGGTGGACTCCGGCGAGTGGCTGCTCTATCGCTATAACCCGGAGCGCGCGGCAGCGGGCGAGAATCCGCTGATACTCGATTCGCGCATGCCCACGCGCAGGGTGCAGGACTTCATGAATATGGAAACGCGTTTTAAAATGCTGCTCGCGAGCAAGCCAGAGGAAGCCAAACATCTCTGGCAGGAGGCGCAGCAGGATGCCGACACACGCTATCACCTGTACGAATATCTGGCGCAACGCAAGAACGGCAAAGAGCCGGTCAAGGCAGTGGCAGAGGCGCCGGCGACAACAAAATAACCAAAGGCGTTGCATCGCGGAGGGCGCCCATTCGGTCGCTTTCGCTCTCTCAGGGCAGGCTCCGAAATGCGCGCAGGACGGGAGGAAACGACATGATTGACCTCAGCACCAAGTACTTGGGCTTACAGCTTCGCACCCCTCTGGTAGCTTCGGCATCGCCGCTGTCGCACGAAATTGACGGTATCTGCCGCCTGGAAGATGCGGGCGCTTCAGCCGTGGTGCTGTATTCACTTTTCGAAGAGCAGTTGCGGCTGGAAGCTCTGGAATTGAATGACCGACTGACTGTGGGCACGGAGAGCTTCGCCGAGGCAGTGTCATTTTTTCCTCAGCCGAGCGAATTCCACATGGGGCCGGAGTCTTATCTCAACCACATCGGGCGGGCAAAAAAGGCGGTATCCATTCCCATCATTGCCAGCCTGAACGGCGCTACTGTTGGCGGGTGGACTGAATACGCGCGCGAAATCGAGCAGGCTGGGGCTGACGCAGTGGAATGCAACATTTATTTTCTGGCTACCGATCCAGATGTGTCATCCGGCGAAATCGAGCAAAGATATATCGACATTCTCACTGCCGTGAAGTCTGCGGTAACGATTCCGGTAGCGGTCAAGATCAGCCCATTCTTCAGCAACACGGCGAACATGGCGAAGCGCTTCGACGAAACGGGCGCCAATGGGTTGGTGCTGTTCAATCGCTTCTATCAGCCGGACATCAACCTGGACGACCTGGAGATCGAGCCCAATGTTTTGCTGAGCACGCCGCAGGATTTACGGCTACCGCTGACGTGGATCGGAATCCTCTATGGCCGTGTGCGCGCCAGCCTGGCCGCCACCAGCGGCGTTCATGGTTCGCAGGATGTAATCAAGTTGCTGATGGTGGGAGCCGACGTGACCATGCTGTGCTCCTCACTGCTGAAAAATGGCATCGGCCATTTGCGCCATATTGAAAGAGGATTATTGGACTGGATGGAGGAGCACGAATACGAGTCGGTTCAGCAGATGAAGGGCAGCATGAGCCAGTTGCGCTGTCCGGATCCGTCGGCGTTTGAGCGCGCTCAATATATGAGAGCGGTCAAGAGCGCACAGCATGTGGTAGTTTCGGGACGCGAGGCCTGGAGGGTCCTGACGGAGAGCTAGAAGCGCATCCGCTTCGAATCACTTGCTCAGCGTTACCCGTGCGGAAGGACTTTCAAGCGGGCAAAAGCTGCACTCAGGCAAATTCGAAGGCATACAATCTGCATCGCAAATCGGCGCGAGATCCCTTCGCCATTCGGCTCAGGGCAGGCTCCTTACCCGGCGGCTTCGCCGCCCCCGGCTGAAGCCGGGGGACTACCGAAGCGCGGAGCTGCGGGATGACTGCCCTTATGAACTCGCCTTGATCCTACTTCGCCTGCAGCGTCTCCACGTACTTGGTGAGATTGGCAATTCGCTGCTGGACCTCGGCTTCGTGCCCCTGACTCATACCCCAAAACAACGATCCCCAAACCGGCATATCTTTGGTGCCGTGCGCAGGAATGTTGGCATCGCCGCGGATGGCAGCGGAAACCTTCAGGCTGGGATACTTCCCGCCATTGTTCTTGCTCAGAGTTGTGAGGTCGGTAGGCGGAGTTTTCAATGCGCTAGCTGCTGGACCGTTACCTTTGCCATCAGTGCCATGGCAGACGGCGCAATAAGAATCGTACATTTCCTTGCCGGACGCGGCCGATGTGGGCTTTACCGTTGTGTGCTTTATGACTTTTCCCTGGTCCGACGTTTGATCCTGCGCTACTGCCGCGCAGCTTAACAACATGAGTGCGGCAACAATCAAACTCAACTTGTTCATGGACATGATTTTCTCCTTATCGACGGATATCGTCGCTATGCCAAAAAGCCGCTGACCAGATTGCGTGCTTTTAATCGCACACGAGCCAGCGCACCGTTGCCCCGGAATACGATCGTGGCGATTTCGCTCTCTCGCGTGCGTGCGCAGAGGTCAACTCTAATGATCAGCGTAGTGGACGATAGCACGCCATGACGCGAATCACAAGAATTTGTGTTGCAGAACACAACAGCGTGGTGCCTGGATGAAGCCGAGTTTGCCCTTAATTGCCGCTGTTCCGCCCCGGGAATTGACATTGTTGTGCTCAGCCTCACCTAGATCCGTGATTCTCATCACATCCTCGTGCCCATCGTGAACGCCATAATGGCAACGACCTTTCGGGAGTGTTCAATCACTTCTTTCAGGCGCACTTCTCAAGCGTGGGGGCCTTGTGACAAAAGGAAGGGTTTCAATTGTCGCTGAACGCTGCAAGTCTTGCGGCTTTTGCATCGAGTTCTGTCCCAGCCATGTGCTGGCGTTTTCATCGGCATTCAACGCCAAGGGTTATCACGTGCCGCATGTAGTGCATCCGGAAAAATGCAGCGGTTGCGATTTGTGCGGCATGTACTGTCCCGACTTCGCGATTTACGGCAAGAAGAATGCCGACGGAGGTAAACAATGAAAGCCGATCCTCGTGGCGTTCTTACCGGCGAGCACTTCATCGATGGCGATCATGCCTGCTGCGAAGGTGCATTGGCAGCAGGGGCGCGCTTCGCCGCCGGATATCCCATCACACCTTCTACTGAGGTCGTCGAGCGCTTCGCGGCGCGCGTGCCCACCGTCGGCGGGACGTTCATTCAGATGGAGGACGAACTCGCGGCCTCGATCACGCTACAAGGCGCGGTTTGGGGCGGGGCGAAAGCATTCACAGTGACCTCTGGCCCGGGCTTTTCGCTGATGATGGAGCACATCGGCTACGCGGCCATGACAGAAACTCCCTGCGTGTTCGTCGATGTGCAGCGTGGAGGGCCTTCGACCGGGTTGCCAACGTTGCCCGCGCAAGCGGACATGATGCAGGCGCGCTGGGGCTCGCACGGAGACTACGCCGTGATTGCTCTGTGCCCGAATTCTCCGCAGGAGTGTTTTGACCTGACCATCAAAGCTTTCAATCTGGCCGAGGAATTTCGCGTGCCGGTGATGTTCATGATGGATGAAGTTGTCGGCCACATGACGGAAAAGGTTGTGATCCCGCCGGCAGACCAGATTGAAGTGACTCCGCGCAAACACACGAAGAAATCGGTGGAAGAATTTGAGCCTTACAACACCAACGGGGACATGGTCCCCGAGATCGCGCATGCAGGCGAGGGTTATAAGTTTCACGTGACGGGTCTGACGCACGATGAGCGGGGTTATCCCAATATGACGCCGCAGACTCAGGACAGGCTGGTGCGGCGGCTGCAAAACAAAATTACCTCTGCTGCCGATCGCATAGCGATGTTTGAAGAAGCGGATTTGAACGATGCCGATGTGGTCGTGGTCTCTTACGGCATCACATCCCGCGTGGCGCAGCGCGCGATCGACACCGCGCGCGAGCAAGGCTTGAAAGTGGGCAAGCTGCGTTTGATCACCGCCTGGCCGTTCCCCGAAAAGAAAATTCGCGAACTCGCAGGCAGGGTCAAAGCGTTTGTCGTGCCCGAACTGAATCTGGGGCAGATGGCGCTTGAAGTTGAGCGTGCGGCCGGCGGCCAGGCGAAGACATTTTCTCTGACGCATGCGGGCGGCAGCGTACACCACCCCGAAGACATTCTGAAAGTGATCGTGGAGGCAAGCCGATGAGCACCGATCTGAACACTGCTCTGCTGAATGACGACGTGGCTAATCCTGTCGAGCCCTTTCTGCGCACCGACCGCATGCCTCACATCTGGTGCCCGGGATGCGGTATCGGTACCACGGTAAACTGCTTTGCACGAGCGCTGATCGAATCGAAGGTCGATCTGCAATCTCTGGCGCTTGTATCTGGCATCGGCTGCACCGGGCGGGTCGCCGGTTACGTGGCGCTGGATTCCTTCCATACCACGCACGGCCGGGCGATACCATTCGCGACGGGACTGAAGCTGGCCAATCCAAAGCTGAATGTTGTTGTGTACTCCGGCGATGGTGATCTCGCGGCGATTGGAGGCAATCACCTCATTCACGCCGCGCGGCGGAACATCGATTTGAAAGTAATTTGCGTGAATAATTTGATCTACGCCATGACCGGCGGACAAACAGCGCCAACCACGCCGGACCACGCGACCACATCGACGAATCCGTATGGCACGTTTGAGCCGTCGTTCAATCTACCCCACCTCGTGGAAGCGGCAGGGGCAGTGTATGTTGCCCGCTGGACAACTTTCCACGTGCGGCAACTGGCGCGCGCCATCGGCGAGGCGTTTCACAAAAAAGGGTTCTCGTTTATCGAGGTGATCTCGCCCTGTCCCACGCTCTATCAGCGGCGCAATAAGCTGGGCGACGGCCTCGACACTATGAAGTATTACAAGGCCAAGAGCAAAGTGCGCAACGGCGCGCCCACCAGCGATGTCGGCCTGACCATCAGCGGAGAGATCATCGTCGGCAAGTTCGTGGACCGCGATCGGCCCGATTACCAAAACTTGATGCACGCGCAATACGTTGACTCGCTCGGCGACAGATTTGTGGAACCCATGGAGGCGGAGGCGGTATGCAGCTAACTGAGATTCGCATTGCAGGTTTCGGCGGACAGGGAGTGATCCTCTCGGCCATGGTGCTGGGCAAGGCGGCGTCGATTTTCGAGAAGGGATACGCTACGGTCACGCAGAATTTTGGGCCCGAGGCGCGCGGCGGCGCTTGCAGCGCGCAGCTCATCATTTCTGACACCCCAGTGGCGTATCCCTACGTCACCCAGCCCGACATCATGGTAGTGATGTCGCAGGAAGCATACAATCGCTTTGCTCCTGAGCTGAAAGATGGCGGCACATTGATCGTCGAGCAGGATCTGGTGCGGGTGACCGGGCTCGACAAGAAAAAAGAAATCAAAGTCTACGGAATTCCTGCGACCCGCATTGCTGAAAGCCTGGGAAAAAAGATGGTGCTGAATTCGGTAATGGTGGGATTCTTTACCGCGCTGACGGGCTTGCTTGATCCGGATGCTGTCCGCAAGGCGGTTGCGGATTCTGTACCATCCAATTTTCGCGAGCTGAATTTGCAGGCGTTCGACAAAGGATTTGAATGCGGGTCTACGGCGTCGCCGAATACCGTCGAAACGGAGCTGGAGGCGGAGTCGGTTACCGAAGCTGGCTAAACCGGCTTAAACTCAGGACCGGAAATGTATCATCTCCGTGGGATACCGATACTCATTGTTTGAAGAGACTCTGCATGTAGCGCTCGTTGTGTAGACTGGTCGTATTCTGCACAAACTCCAGCACCCTGTACATTTTTTCGCGCGTTTCGCGGCTCATTTCTTTAAATTTAACCGCTACTCCAGATCCAGGATGGATTCTGGCGATGATACCTTCAGCGCTCAGCGTGGCGTCATCGATGGAGAACACCAGCTTCACGCTGGTTTCCGGCGCCAGGATGGCACTGGTCTCCACATAGCACCCCCCCAGGCTGATATCGATCATATTTCCAAAAATTGTTCCTTCTCCGGGCTGCGGATGCAGTTCGATGGTCAGACGGCACTTCATCCGCGCGTGCAGCCGCTGGTCCTTCTGCACTGGCTGTTTTTGCTTTTCCAGATACATGCGGCGGTCGGCCTGCGTCAGTAATTGCTCCGCATCGCTACTGTCACCGGGGGAAACGGCTACGCCCACGCTGAGCGACAGAATCTCTTCTCCGCACACTTCGAAGCCCGCTTGCCGCGCCAAGGGTCGGATCTGCTCCACCTTCTTGGCGGCGGCATCTGCCGGCAGGCCGGGAGCAATGATCACGAATTCGTCTCCGCCCATGCGCGCCACATAGTCGTATTCGCGGCAACTGTCTTTCAGCGCTTGCGCGAACAGCCGCAGCACGCGATTACCCTCAAGGTGACCGAAACGGTCGTTGATTTTCTTGAAGCCGTTCATATCGCAGACCATCACTGCAAGGGGCAGGTTCTCGCGCTTGCAGCGCGCCAGTTCCCGGTCAAGCTGCAGGAAAAGCGATCGCGCATTGGGCAAGCCGGTCAGATAGTCCGTGGTAGCGGAGCTTTCCGCCTGCTCGTATTTGAGAGCGTTCTCAATGGCCAGCGCCATCTTGCCGCTCACGGCCAACAGAATCCTTAAGTGGTCTGAGGTGAAGGCATCCCGCTCGCTCCGGTAAAGAGCCAGAACGCCCGTGATGCCAGTGACTCCTTCCAACGGCACTGCCAGCGCCGACCGCAACGTGCTGAACTTTGCAGGATCGTTCAAATATCCCGGTTCGACGGAAGGATTCCCATTGACAATTGGCTTTTTGTTTTGCGCAACCCAGCCCGAAAGCCCATGCCCCACGGGGATTCGCAAAGCCGAAAAAAGACGGTAGTTATCGCCGTTCACGTATTCCGGCACAAGCACGTTGTCGCGCAGGATATACACGGCAATCGCGTCGTAGGGAACCATGGGCTTAAGCTTCACGGAAAAGACCGACAGGGTCTCACCCAGGCTGAGCGAGGCGCCCAGATCCTGGCTCAGCTCAAAGAGACTTTGTGCCTCCTGCCGCGCGGCGGCAATTAAAGACAAGAAGGTTGCTTCGCGCCCCGGCAAGTCGCTAACTCCCGCGTTTTCAAAACCCGCCGCGGGGGCCATTCCACGCGCAATCTTATAGTTGGCAGCCAAGGCCAGCCCGCCATCCAGATTGGACTGCGCCATGGCAAGTCTTTCGAGCTGGTGGTATCTTCGCTGGAGGACGCTCACAACTTTCGGGTCGAACGATTTTCCCGATTCTTCGGTGAGCCGTTTCATTACTTCTTCCAGCGGCATGCCACGGCGGTATTGGCGGTCCGAGGCCAGCGCGTCCAGATAATCGACTGCGGAAAGAATGCGTGCGCCAATCGGAATTTCTTCGGCCTTCAATCCGTAGGGATAACCCGAGCCATCCCACTTTTCGTGGTGCGCGCGCACGATCGGTACAACCGGGTAGGGAAACCGAACCCGCTCCAGGATCTCCGCGCCTACCACAGTGTGAATCTTCATCTTGTCGAACTCTTCCGGCGTCAACCGTCCGGGCTTCGAAATAATGTGCTCTGGCACAGCCAGCTTGCCAATATCGTGCAGCAGGGCGGCGGCATGAAGGGCCTCCATATCATTTCCCTTCAGGCCTAATTCTTTGGCCACCTCAATCGCATAGATGCGCACCCGTTGCAGGTGGTCGTGGGTGGTTTGGTCTTTGGCCTCGATCGCCAGCGCCAGCGCCTCGATCGTTCTCAGGTGCAGGTCGGCAATCTCCTCCACGTGCCGCTTCTCATCCTCTAGTTTTCCCAGATAGAGACGATATGACCCGTAGATGAGATACATGGCAGGGACGAAGAGGAGCGAAGTTTCCCAGTTGAACTCACGATTGAACCAGCCGATCGCTCCTGCGATCCCCGCTCCCACCAGGTAATAGGGAAACGACCAGAAATAGCAGTCAACTAAAATCTTACGAAGCGACCTTGCCTCGCTGACGGAAATAACAACTGCCACGCACCCGGCATTGATAATGAAATACGTCGCAGCGGCAATACACAGGGCCAGTGGGCGGTTTTGAACAAGCTCCAGCACGACCGCGTTGTGGTAAACCACGTATGCCAGGGCAGTCGAAAGCGAGGCCGTGCAGATGTTGAATGTCAACTGAATTGCGCCCGGGCGCTGCTGATACAAGTTTTGGGCCAGCATGGAAACGGCTGCCAGAATGAGCGCTTCCGAGTAGCTCAACTCAGCGACGGCCACCAAAACGAAAAGGAAGTTAACCGAGAGCGTGCCCGTTATCCCGGGCAAACTTACCCGTAGCCGGGACGCCAGGATGGCTACGCCTAAATAGCAGATAAATTCGGCGATATTTCTGCTGCTCTGGTGGATGGCGGCCTGCAACAGCGACGCCATTCCCGCCATGATGACCAGACAGACAAAGATCCGTCCACTGACGGGCAAGGTTCTCCACGAGTGTGTGCTGGCCGACATTGCTTCGCGAGGGCACACCCCCGCTCATGTCGCCCAGCGAACGAGAGTTCCCCTCAATCGAGAATACCCAGCCAACCGCTTCATTAACAATGATTTATGAGGCAGAGTCGAAACTTCAGTAATCGTTCGTAATGGCTCAGAATCCGTTGATTCGCGGGAATTTGGAACGGCCAGATTGAATGCCTCCGGGCCAGGTTCCAAAACTAGTGCTCGTACCCTCCGCTTTCCAGCGACACCTTGCCACGGAACATGCGATAGACGACGACGAAATAAATCAGCGCGAGCAGTATGCCGAAGGTCCACCAGATTAGCCCCACATGCAAAGTGTGCGGGCCTGACAACGCCCGGTCAATGGTGATGTCATACTGCAATCCGGTTGTGGCGGGCAGCAGCCGGGGATAGAGTGCGACGGCAGCACCGACCAGCATCATGCTGAGGTAGGCACACGAACAGCCGAAGGCTTTGCGGTCTTCTCCTTTGCGGCAGAAATGGATCATTCCTAGCAATGAAAGGAAAACGATCAACGGGACTGCGAATGTAAGAGGGTATTTCCGATAATTGTCGAGAGTATCAGACCGGGCAATCACCGAAGCGGGCAGGCTGATTACGGTCAACGCAAAAAGGGCGACCCAGAGCATGCGGGCGGTAGCGCGTGAACGCTCCTGCAAGTCCTTCGTAGTCTTCAAGGCTAGATAGAGAGCGCCGTGTTCGGCCAGGGCCACGAGAGCAACGACTCCACCGATGACCGTGTACCAGTCGAGAATTCCTGGGTACGGGCCGACGCGCCAGTCAGTCCAAAGCGGAAGAAAGAAATAGCCGTCGGGATTAAGCGGAACTCCACGGATCACGTTTGCCAGCGCAGCTCCGTAAAACACGGCGAGCAACGCACTGGAAATGAAAAAGACGCCGTCGAAAAATGCCTTCCACACGCTAATATTGATTTTCATGCGCAGTTCGATCGCTGCCCCCCGCCCGATCAGCAGCCAGAGCACAATCATGAGAGCCAGATAGAATCCACTAAAGGCTGAGGCGTAAAGTAACGGAAATGCGAAATAAAGCGTGCCCCCGCCAGCCAGCAGCCACACTTCGTTTCCGTCCCATACCGGACCGATGCTGCGCAACGTGATCTGGCGATCGGATTCAGTGCGCGCCAGGAAGAGGTGTAGAATGCCAACGCCGATGTCGAAGCCATCGAGCACCACGTAGGCAACCAGCATGACCGCAACCAGCCAGAACCATATGAATCCCATGTTCACTCCTTTAAGCCGGAGTCATCGACGCATGTTGGTCCTCCGATGCCGCGGCCATAGCAGGCCCTGCGTCAATGATGCGGTAGATAAGCACGATGAACAAGATCGACAGCATGGTGTACATGCCCATGAATCCCATGAGAGTGAAGAGAGCGTTTCCTGAAGAAACATACTTCGAGTAGCCCTCGGGGACTCGAATCAATCCGTAGACCACCCATGGCTGACGCCCGATTTCGGCTGTCATCCAGCCGGCCGTATTTGCGATGTAAGGAAGCGGAAAGCTCAACAACAGCGGCCAAAGCACCGAGCGAGTCTGGTATAGCTTTCCTTTCCAGAGAAGGAAAGCGGCAACGACCATGACGAGTAGGAAGTAAGTTCCGAGTCCCGCCATGATGTGATAAGCGTAAAAGAGCAGAGGCATGGGCTCGGGCCAGTCTTCTCGGGGGAACTGATCTAGTCCGGTTACTTCCGCCTTGGTAGTGCCATAAATCAGAAAACTCAAGACATCATTGACCGCGAGCGGATTATCGATCCGTTTAGCTACCTCGTCAGGCTGTCCGATCAGCACAATGGGGGCGCCGGTACGGGAATCGAAGAGCCCCTCCATGGCAGCGACTGCAGCAGGCTGGTGCTTGGCCATGTAGCGGCCGCTCAGATCGCCGGTGGGGAAGATCTGAGCAATCGAGGCAATTACTCCAGCGATCACGCCAATCCGCAGAAAAATTCTGCCGTGATCGGCGAAACGCTTTTCGAGAACATAAAAAGCACCCAGGGAAGACATCACAAAAGCCGCGGTGATTACCGATCCCGACATGTTGTGCGCATACTGCAGCAACGCCCAAGGATTATTCAGCAAACCCCAAAAGCTGGTGACTTCATAAACTCCGTTCGGTAGAACGCGGTAGGCGACGGGATGCTGCATCCACGCGTTGGTGACGATGATGAAAAAGCCTGAAATCCACGAGCCGATGAAAACCAGCAGCGCAGAGGCCCAGTGGCCCCAGGGCGACAAGCGCTTTTCACCGAAAAGAAACAACCCCAGGAATGCGGACTCAAGGAAGAATGAAAACACTCCTTCCATTGCCAGGGGCTGGCCAATGACGCCGCCGGTAGTGCGTGCGAATTGTGACCAGTTCGTCCCGAACTGAAATTCCATGGGAATGCCGCTGACTACTCCAAAAAGAAAATTGATCGCCAGCACTTTGGCCCAGAAGCGCGCCGCCTGGTGATATCGCTCATCCTGGTGGCGAATCGCGATCGTCTTCATGACAACGATCAGCAGCGCCAGGCCCATCGTCAACTGGGGAAACAGATAGTGGAAGGTAACCGTGAAGGCAAAATGAAGGCGGTGCAACAGTAATGCGTCCATAGGGAACCTGCTCTTTTACTTCGATGTCACAGGATCAAATAGGTTACTTCAGCTCGGAAGTTCCAAAGCCGCGGTGATCGATTCTGAATTTTCATGCGTGCGGAAAGTGAAATTGAATTTTTTGAAAAGCTTTTCCATCCCTATGTTGTCGAACAACAACTCGGCCACCAGCCGGGAAAGCTTCTCTTTTTTCGCAACCTCAATGCAGCATCGCAGCAATTCCGTTCCCACGCCCTGCTTCTGGTAGGGGTCGGAAACCAGAACAGCGACTTCTGCTTCGTTATCGGTCCGCAGCTTGTTCAGGCGCCCAACGCCAAGAATTTTGTGACTACCAGTGGCCGGGTCTTTGGTATCGGCCACCAGTACCATTTCGCGGTCATAGCCACCAAAGCAGATGCGCAGCAGGCGCTCATGATCAACCCGCTTGCGCAGGCTCAAAGCGGAAAAGTAACGCAGATAGACCGTCCTTTCGGAAAGCGTGCCGTGGAAGGCAACCATCAGCGGCTCATCTTCCGGACGAATCGGCCGGATCGTCACTTCCCTGCCATCTTTCATCCTCCACTGGGTCACATATTGCGAGGGGTAAGGCCGAATGGCCGGCCTGGGTAATTGTTCCGGTTTCATCGATGGCGGTTGCAGCACGATGCGCGCATCCAACACCAGCAGCCGCTCGGGGGAAGCGAGAAGCGGATTGATATCGATCTCCGCAATCCATGGCTGTTCAATCACGAGTTGACCGAAGCGCACGAGCAGGCTCTCGAGCGCCGCCAGGTCAACCGGCTTGCGTCCACGAACTCCTTTTAGTGCGCGAAAGATGTGGGTCTGTTCCATCATGCGCTGCGCGAGCGTTGTGTTCAGCGGCGGCAGGGCAAGAGAGCGGTCCTGGTAGACCTCGACGAGCTGCCCGCCCGAGCCGAACAGCAGCACGGGGCCGAATTGCGGATCGATGCTGCTGCCGATGATCAACTCATAGCCATCCAGCCGCACCATAGGCTGCACCGTCACGCCGGCGAATTGGTTGGCGCCTACTTTTTCGGCCACAGACGACTGGATCGCAGCGTACGCTGCCCTAACCGCATCTCCATCCCGCAGGTTCAGCTTGACTCCTCCGACATCAGTTTTGTGCGTGATGGTTTCAGAGAAAACCTTCAGCACAACGGGAAATCCGATTTCGCGTGCATGCGCAAGAGCTTCGTCCACATTTCGCGCGATACGGGTCTCGACTGTAGGTAGCCCGTAGAGTGAAAGTAGTTTTTTCGACTCAACCTCGTCGAGCAGCGTTTGCCCGGAAGCGCGCGCCTTATCGATGATTCCCCGAACATGTTCTCGCGCTGCATCATCGAGCTCCGGCCCTTCCGCCACGCTGGGGGTCTCGTAAAGACTGCGCAGGTTGTAGGTATAGCGCCACATGTAGGTGAAGGCGCGCGCTGCTGTGTCGGGATAATTGAAGGTGGGCACTCCCGCCGCGTTCAGAATGCTGACGCCTTCCGCCGCACTGACGCCGCCCATCCAGCTCGCCAGCAGCGGCTTGCCGGTGGAGCGCGCATAGGCCTTCAAGCGTGTCGCAATATCGCTGGGATTGGTCATTCCTTGTGGGCACAGAATCGCGAGCAAGCCGTCACTGTTGGGATCTTTGGAAGCAATCTCGATGGCTTTTCCGTAACGTTCAGAATCCGCATCGCCCAGCACATCGATGGGATTGTTGTGGCTCCAGTGCTCGGGCAAAAACGCGTTCAAAGCTTGCATTGTCTGTTCGGAGAGTGGAGCCAGTTCACCACCGTTAGCTACCAGAGAATCGGTCGCCAGCACACCCGGGCCCCCGGCGTTAGTGAGGATTGTGAGCCGAGGCCCGAGGGGCCGCGGCTGTTTGCCCAAGACCTCAGCCATATAGAACAGGTCAGAGATGTTGTGCACGCGCAACACGCCGCCGCGGCGGAAAGCCGCCTCAAGAACCTCATCGCTTCCGGTCAACGCGCCGGTGTGTGATGCCGCGGCCCGCGATGCCGCCTGCGATACGCCCGCCTTAATTACGATAATCGGCTTGCTCAACGCCACCTCGCGCGCTGCCGAGAGAAACGATCGCGCATCGCCCACCGACTCCATGTAGAGCAGAATGCTTTTCGTGTGTGGATCATCGCCGAAGTGATAGATCAAATCTCCCCAGCCCACATCGAGCATCGAACCGGTCGAAACGACGGCGCTGTATCCAACCTGCTCGCGCTGGCTCCAATCGAGAATTGCGGTAAGCAGCGCGCCGCTTTGGCTGAGGAGAGCAACTGTACCCGTCTTGGGCGCATCTTTGGCAAAAGTCGCATTCAGTCCAACCCCGGGATTCATCACCCCCAGACAGTTCGGTCCAATCAGGCGCATCGAACCGCGGGCCAGTTGCTCCTCTATCTGCCGTTCCAGCTCAGCTCCCGCGGGCCCGCGCTCGCGAAATCCGGCCGAGATCACAACTGCGCTGCGCGTTCCCGCATCAACGCATTCCCCAACCAGCGCTGGAATCGTCGCCGCCGGCGTGGCCAATACCGCAAGATCGACGCGCTCAGGGATGTCGCGAATGCTTTTGTAGGACTTGAGGCCAAGAACCTCGGATCGCTGCGGATTGACAGCGAACACCTTCCCTCGAAAACCTGGGTGCAGAAGATTCTGCAAAACCGTTCGGCCCACCGACGCAGGCCGGTCGGTCGCGCCAATTACGGCAACGGAATGAGGATCAAACAGCGCATCGAGGGCGTGTCTTTCCCCGGCGGTTCCGGTTCGCGGCTCCGCTTGATTCGAAAGAAGTGCGTTGGTCGCGCTCACTTTAATTCTCCTGCCCGGAGGTCAATGTTCCCGCTGGTTAATCCTAGTCCTTTTTCTGTTGTTTGCGCGTTTCAGGATGAGTGCAGCGTATTCGTGCAACCAACCTTGTTGTTTAATTTTGCTTGATTCGTGGGCGGCTGCGTTATGGCAGCGGTCATCTTCTCTTGTGACCATGATCACAGAATGAGCCTCTGCCCGGGTCGGGAATCAAGAACAGATTCCTCGGTTTTCACTTGTCCTGTGAACCTCGTTTTTGCGATACTCTGGCTCCTATGAAAGGCAATCCAAAAGTATTGTCAGAACTGAATAAGGCCCTGCGCGAAGAGTTGACCGCCATCAACCAGTACTTTCTGCACGCGGAGATGTGCGAGAACTGGGGGTATCACAAACTTTCCGAGTTCATCAAGAAACAGTCGATTGGCGAGATGAAGCATGCCGAAGTGCTGATTGAGAGAATTCTGTTTCTCGATGGCAGCCCATCCATGCAGCCTCTGGAATTGACCGTGGGCGGTACAGTGAAGGGCATGATCGAAAGCGACCTGGCGTTGGAGCTTGGCGCGGTGAAGCAATATAACGAAGCTGTCGCCATTGCTACCCGGGAAGGTGACAACGGATCGCGCGATCTCCTGGTGCAACTGCTGAAGGACGAAGAAGATCACGTGGATTTCCTCGAAGCCCAACTGCATCAGATCAAGGAACTGGGCTACGAGCGGTATTTGGCGCAGCAGATCGCTGAAGATGAGGAATAGTCCCGGCAAGGGAGCGTCAAAGAGTGCAAACCTCGCACTCTGAAGATGCCCTATTCACAAAGGACCTACGGTTTTCCTCTGCTTGAAGACTGCCCCACCGGCACTTACACTTGAACCATGCACATGCGTGCCCATGCAGGGGGCAATCCCAAGCGAGTACTAGGAATTTCCCTCTGGGTCACACTTGCATATATCGCACTGTTGGTCGTAGCCGGTATTCGCGCGCACTCCCTGGCTCTACTTTCTGAAGCTGGCCACAATCTCTCGGATTTTCTCGCCCTGCTGCTCTCGCTGTTTGCGGTTTATCTGCAATCGCGGCCGGCCAGCTCGACCAAGACTTATGGCTACCATCGCGCCGGTGTGTTGGCCGCACTGGTAAATGCCGTGTCGCTGGTCCTGGTGGCATTCCTCATTTTTTACGAAGCCTTCAAACGGTTGCAACACCCGGAGCAGGTTCGAGCTGGCATGATGATGTGGGTCGCGGCCGCGGGCGTGGTGATGAACGGAGCGATCGCGTTGCTGCTTTATCGCTCGGCTGGCCCACCTGGCGGCGCTGACGTGAACATTCGCAGCGCTCTGCTGCACGAAGTGGGCGACACGCTCTCGACGGCCGCTGTGATCGTGGGTGGCTGGGCCATTCTCGCGACTGGAGATTACTGGATCGACTCGGCCCTGTCGGTGGGAATCGGCGTGCTGATTTTGTGGTCCGGTTTCGGGATTGTGCACGAAACGCTCAACATTCTGCTGGAAGGTACGCCGCGTGGCGTAAAACTGGAACTGGTGGAGAGGGCGATTCGTGCAGTCGAGGGAGTGAACGATGTGCATGATCTGCACGTATGGAGCATCGGATCGGAATCGCGGGCGCTTTCCTGCCATATTTCGATTGCCGACATTCCGCCTTCAGTCAGCGAACGCATTTTGCGCGATGTGAAAGAGTGCCTGCACCATGACTTTCGCATCGATCACACTACGATTCAGTTTGAGCATGTGGAGTGCGAAGTGGCGCATGGGTGCGTAATTCCGGTGGGTAGCGAGGACGAACACCAGCATCATCACTGATTGGATTTGCGTTCTTGCTTCTTGAATATCTCCTGCACGGATTCAATCGTATCCGCTTCTTCCCGCGACTTATCTGGCCTGAGGCGCACAATACGCGGGAAGCGCAGGGCGAAGCCGCTGTCGTGGCGGTCGGAACGCATCATATTGTTGAATGCGACTTCCAGAACGATCTTAGGCTCGACGATGCGGCGAAAACCCTGATCCTCGATCGTGTGCTCGAGAAACCAATGCGTCATCTCGGCAATCTCGGCATCGGTTAATCCCGAATATGCTTTGCCGATGTTGACCAACTTGTCGCCATCCCAAACTGCAAATGTATAGTCGCTGAGCACGCCGATGCGCCGCCCGTGGCCATATTCGACCGCGGTGACCACCACATCCAGCGTGGCCAGTTCGCGCTTCATCTTCAGCCATGACTTGCCGCGTTTTCCCGGCAAGTAAAGAGAGTCGAGATCTTTGATCATCAAGCCTTCATTGCCGCGGGCCTGAGCGGAGGTGAAAAGCTCTTCCAGATCATCTGCAGACGCGGCTCGAAATACGGGCGCTCGGATGACGCTGGCCGTCATTACCTGTTCCTGTTCGAACTCGAACTTGCTTTGTGATTTTCTCTGCGTATCTGTGACTCTGTGGTGAATTGTTTGCCTTTCTGCGGCGAGCAGTTCGTCCAGAATTTGCGCGCGTTCGCGAAGGGGCTGCTCGATCAGCAGGTCACCATTCGCATAAAGCACATCGAATGCCAGGAATGCCACGGGATTGTCATGCAGCATTTTTTCACTGACTTTTTTGCGTCCCAGCCGCTGCTGCAAGACGCTGAACGGTCGCGCCCGGCCCAGGCTTGTGGCCTTTTCCTCGCCTTCTTCGCTCTGCGGTTCGTCAACAAGCTGCCGCGTGTCGGCGGCGGCTCTCGGATATTCCCATGCCACAATTTCTCCATCGAGAATTGCATCATAGGGCAGACTCGCGAGGGCGTTGGGCAATTCAGGAAAAGATTCTGTGATTTCATCACGCGTCCGCGAAAAAATCTTTACTTTTCCAGCGGAAACGTGCGCTTGCGCCCGAATGCCGTCGTACTTGTCCTCAACTGCCGCTTCGGCAAAATAACTCAGACCCTCTTCCGCCGATTCGATCGGGCTGGCCAGCATGAATCCCAGCGGGTGAAACAACCGCATTTTCGCTTCGGCCAGTTTGCGTTGTGCGGCAAGCCGCAGGGTCTCGCCAATATCGCCCAGCAGCATGTTCGCCCGCTGCACTTCGGCGAGCGTGGCGCCGTAAGCTTTTGCAATCGCTTCCTCGACCAGGCTTTCTTTCAACCCGATTCGCAGATCCCCGGTCACGATTTTTATGATGTATTTGGCTTCGAGCGGCGTGGCACCTGCCAATAGATCGCGAACCAGCGCGGCTTTCTTAGTCGCTCCGCGGGCGGCGGCAATCTCGCGGAATTTCTCGCTTACTTCAAGAATGTTCAAGCCTTGCCCGGGTTTTTGTGGCAGGAGTTCTCCTGCGACTGCGCCCAGGTCTCCGTGTCTGCGATACGCAGCCGAAAGCTCCACGTCATCCTTTTCCGCAAGTTCCGCGACGATACGCCACAACAACGCTCCCCCGACTTGAAGAGTAGTTTCTTCCCATGCCGGAAACGGCTTTCCTGAAAGAAATATCGCGGACACCGCTGCCTCATGCAATGAACGGGATTTGAGATATTCGGCGACTAAGGCGGTCTTTTGCAGCTTTTTCGTGGTAGCGGCGACTGCGTCGCAGGTTTGCGCGAACTTTTGCATGGCTCCAAGCTTCGAGCATAGACGAAAGCCACAGGTTGTGCCGGGCAACATGATTCCGACCTACTGCAAGCCGATAAAGCGGGAAAGCCTTGGAAAAGGGCTGATCGCAGAGGGGTGGCAAATAGCCTTGAAATGCTGTGTTACCCTAACATTTGGTACGTATCCGCGTCTGGAGCATCGAATAAGAGTGCAATCCCTGCGAAATTACCTGCGATTTTTGGCTGCCGTGCAGCTTCTCCCGGCGTTAGAAAGCGGCGAGGAAACTCTAGTCGGTGGACAGGCCGTGTTGGAGGGCGTAATGATGCGCTCGCCGCATGCATGGGCGATCGCCTGCCGCAAACCTTCGGGTGAAGTCGTGACCATGCAGGAACCGCTCGAGCGTCCGTCGGAAAAGCACAAATGGATGGGCTGGCCGATCATTCGCGGAGTCATGACGCTCGGTTATGCAATGACGCTGGGCTATCGTGCTCTGCGATTTTCGGCCAACGTTGCCATCGAAGAAGTGATGCGGGGAGAGAAGGCTGCCGGAGTTGACGCGAAAACAGCCGCGTTGAAAAGAAGCGAGGAGGAACGATCGCGTTCCGCATCGCCTGAAAAAGCAACCCACATCAGCGGATGGTTGGCGGCCGCCAACGTGATCATCTCGCTCGCGTTCTTTATTTTCATGTACAAGTACCTGCCGCTGCTGGCGGCGACCGAACTGAAAAAGCTCGATCCCGCGTTTGGCGGCCAGATTGTCTTTAATCTGATTGATGGCGGAATTCGGCTCGTGCTGTTCCTGATATTTATATGGGGAGTTTCGTTATTCCCTGACATCCGGCGGGTCTACGAATATCACGGCGCCGAGCACAAGACTGTGTTTGCTTTTGAAAACGGCGATCCGCTGGAGACTGCGGCCGTTCAGAAGTATTCGACTTTTCATCCGCGCTGCGGCACCAGCTTCCTGATGACGGTAATGCTGATTTCAATCGGTTTCTACATGCTGATTCCATTCACTACATTCTGGGCACGGTTTGCCTCGCGCATTGCGCTGCTGCCGGTGATCGCCGGTTTGTCGTATGAGATCATCCGCTTCGCGGCCAAGCACCGCGGATCGCTGTTCGCGCTTATGACGGCCCCCGGTTTGTGGTTGCAACGCGTTACCACGAAGTCCCCATCCGACGATCAGGCGCAATGCGCGATCACTGCTCTCGAACACGCCATGGAGCTAGAAAAGCAGAATGGCGGCGAGTTGGTCATTGCCTAGCGGCTCCGCCGCGAATACTTCCGCCGCAACTCCCTTAAACAACTAGAATGCCGTAGGGACGTAACTAATTACGTCCCCATCATTCCCGAAAAACGGTGCGCGCCCAAGACGGCCATGCAGCGTCTCTACGAAAGTTGATTTACATGTTTGAACGATTGGATCAAATCGAAAAGAAATACGAAGAGCTGACGCAGGCTCTCGCCTCGCCGGAGATCATCAGCGATTCCTCCAAGTATCAGAAGACGGCGAAAGCCCATTCTGAACTTACCCCGGTCGTCGAGAAATATCGCGAATACAAAGACCTGACACGCGGCATTGCCGAGAGCAAGACCATGCTAGCCGAAGAGACGGATCCTGAGATGCGCGCCTACGCGCAGGAAGAACTCGACAAGCTGCAAAGCCGCGTGGGTGAAGTGGAAGAAGAGCTTAAAGTCCTTCTGCTCCCAAAGGATCCGAATGACGAGAAAAACGTGATTCTCGAAATTCGTGCCGGCACGGGTGGCGATGAAGCGACTTTATTTGCTGCCGAAATTTTCCGCATGTACACGCGCTATGCGGAAACGCAACGCTGGAAAGTGGAGGTGTTGTCTACGTCGGAGTCATCGGTGGGCGGATTGAAAGAAGTTATCGCCATCATCGAGGGCAACCGCGTCTATTCCCAGTTGAAATACGAAAGCGGAGTGCATCGAGTGCAGCGCGTGCCGGAGACCGAGCAGCAAGGACGCGTGCACACATCGGCCGTGACCGTGGCCGTGCTGCCTGAGGCAGAAGACGTCGATATCAAGATTGAGCCGAAAGACCTGCGCATCGATACCTTCTGCTCTTCAGGTCCGGGCGGCCAGTCGGTAAATACAACATATTCAGCCGTTCGGATCACTCATATTCCCACAGGCACGGTCGTGAGTTGCCAGGACGAAAAATCGCAGATCAAAAACCGCGAAAAAGGAATGCGCGTGCTGCGCGCCCGGCTCTACGAAATCGAAATGGAGAAGCAGCAGGAGGCGCTGGCGAAAGAACGGCGCTCCATGGTGAAGTCGGGCGACCGTAGCGAGAAGATTCGCACCTACAATTTCCCTCAGAATCGCGTTACAGACCACCGCATCGGCTTCACTCTTCATCAACTTAACGCTGTGATGGATGGCAAGCTTCAGCCGCTGATCGAGGCGCTCACTACGCATTATCAGGCGGAGAAGTTGAAGCAGGAAGCGGCAAGCGTAGTTTAGGGCGCCGGCCGATGTTTCTGCAGCGCAATTATGGTGAAATAATTTTCGTGTCCCTTCGCGAAGCACTGTCCTCCGCCATCACCCGCTTGACGCGAGAAAACGTTCCTTCCCCTCGCTTAAATGCGGAATTGCTGCTCATGTTCGTCCTGAGTTGCGACCGCGCATACCTCTACGCGCATTCTGAACACGAACTGAGCGAAGATGAGCAGACTCGCTACGATGCTGCCCTTGCTGACCGCGTCCGCGGTGTACCAGCGCAATACATCACTGGACATCAGGAATTCTGGGGGATGGATCTCATCGTTACTCCTGCCGTTTTAATTCCGCGGCCGGAGACGGAGCATGTGATCGAAGCAGTTTTGGAATTGGCCAGGACTGGCGGGCAGGAGTGCCCGCCCCGCACAATCGCCGACGTTGGCACAGGCTCAGGCTGCATTGCCCTTGCGCTCGCAAAAGAGCTGCCGACTGCCGAGATTCATGCCATCGACATTTCTGCGGCCGCACTGGAGATTGCCCGCGCCAATGCGGCACGACATCAGCTTGAATCGCGAATCCGATTTCATCGAGCTGACCTTCTGGCGGGATTTGAAAAGGAATATTTCGACTTTGTCGTGTCGAATCCGCCCTACGTCGGCGAGTCGGAGGCTGATCAGGTTCAGCTTGAAGTAAGAAAGTTCGAGCCGCGAAACGCCGTATTCGCCGGGCACAAAGGCACGGAAGTGATCGAGAGATTAATCCCTCAGGCTGAAGCCGTACTCAAGCCAGGCGGATGGCTGGTGATGGAAATCAGCGGAACGATCGCGGAGGAAGTGAACCGGCTGCTGGCAGATTGGAGTGACGTTCAGATAAAACCCGACCTGCAATCGATTCCACGAGTTGCACTGGCGAGAAAATCCTAAGAAGACCCCGCCTATCGCCGTGCGCTGGCCGGCAGGATTTCTTCAACGTCGATGATTTCGGTCGGATAGTTCCCCGTATAACAAGCCGAACAGTATGACGTTTTTCCCCCTTCGCCGCAGGCGCGTTTCAGGCCACTGAGAGAAAGATAAGCCAGCGAATCCGCACCAATGTAATCTCGAATTTCTTCGATCGACTTGTTGGCGGCAATCAATTGGTTCTTGGAAGGCGTGTCCACGCCGTAGTAGCAGGGCGAAATGGTAGGCGGACACGAGATCCGCATGTGCACTTCTCTGGCGCCGGCACTGCGGATCATGCGCACAATTTTCTTGCTCGTAGTGCCGCGCACGATGGAATCATCGATGAGAACCACGCGCTTGCCTTCCAGCAGCGATCTCACTGGATTCAACTTGAGTTTTACTCCGAAGTCGCGCACGCTTTGGCTCGGCTCAATGAACGTTCGTCCAACGTAGTGATTGCGAATCAGGCCGAAGCGGAACGGAATGCCGCTCTCCGCAGCATAGCCCACCGCAGCGGTGACCCCCGAGTCAGGGACTGGAACCACCACGTCGGCCTCGACCGGCGCCTCACGCGCCAGTTGGCGGCCGAGTTCTTCCCGGCTGGATTGCACGGCACGCTCGAAGACAACGCTGTCGGGGCGAGAGAAATAAACGTGCTCGAAGATGCAGCTCGATTGCGGCCGGTTTGATGAATAGAAATGTGAACTCACCCCCTCGGGTCCGACTACGACGATTTCGCCCGGCTTCACATCGCGCTCGTAACTTGCTCCAATCAGATCGAAAGCGCAGGTTTCGGAGGCAAAAACAATCGTGTCGCGAGTCTGGCCTTTGGGCGCCGGAATGCGTCCCATCGCAAGAGGACGAAAGCCGCGCGGGTCACGCGCCGCGATAATCCGGTCAAGGCTCATCATCACCAGCGAAAACGCGCCTTCGACTTGGCGCAGAGCATCGCCGATGGCTTCGGGCAGCGTCTGCTCACGAGACAGTGCGATCAAGTGCACGATCACTTCCGTGTCGCTGTTGGCTTGGAAAATCGAGCCCTGGCTTTCCAGGCGAGCGCGCACGCGCAGCGCATTGACAAGATTGCCGTTGTGGGCAATGGCGATTGTGCCCTTGTTCGATTGCACGAGAATGGGTTGCGCGTTCAGGAGCGCTGAATCGCCAGCTGTCGAGTAGCGCGTATGGCCAATAGCCAGCGTGCCGGGGATTTTCGAGAGTACTTCTTCAGTGAAGATGTCGGCGACGAGGCCCATGGCTTTGTGCATGCGCGATGTCAGCCCGTCGGAAGTGGCAATGCCGGCAGACTCCTGGCCACGATGCTGCAACGCGTGCAGGCCAAGATAGGCGAGCTTCTCCGCCTCGGGATGCGAGAAGATCGCGACCACTCCGCATTCGTCGTGAAATTTGTCGGAAGTCAGCATTTGGCAATTGGCCCTTGCCACTAGCTCCTAGCTTCTAGCACCTTAGCTTCTAGCTCAAAATCAATCTGCCGCCATCAGTTCGGGATCGGCCCGCAGAGCCGACTCCAAAGCCGATTCGTACGCTTGGTTCAGATCCGACACTGCAGCTGAGACGACCAAGCTGTCGTCCACCGAAATCTCTAGTCTTTCTGGGTTTGTTTCCCCTACCAGGTCTCCCGCGACGCCATTTTTCTCCGCTATCTGTTTGATTCGTTCGACGTTGTTGGGGTCGCAAGACAGAATAATCCGGCTGGCATCTTCTCCGAATAGCACAAACGCCGCGGGAAGCCCGCCGGATGCCAGATCTATGCGGGCACCGATTCCCTTGCCAAAGGCCGATTCAGACAGCGCCACCGCAAGCCCGCCATCGGAGCAGTCGTGGACGGAATCGACTAATCCCTGCTCAACCAGTTCGATCACAGTTTTCTGTAGCGCTCCTTCTTTGTTGAGATCGATTTCGGGAGGGTATCCCCAAATCGTGCCTGAGATTTCCTTTGCGTACTCCGACGAGCCGAACTCGCTTTCCACATCGGTAATATCGGCTGACTCGCCCGCGTGCAATAGCACGATCGTGCGCCCGGAAGCGGAGAAGTGAATTCGCGCAGTCTTGCGGACATCGTCCAGAATGCCCACGACCCCGAGCACCGGCGTGGGATAAATGCCCACGCCCAGAGTTTCGTTATAGAAGCTGACATTGCCGCCCGTGATGGGGATCTCAAGTTCCTCGCAGGCTTTTGTCATGCCGTCGATTGTCTGCGAAAATTGCCACATAATGTGTGGCTTCTCGGGGTTGCCGAAATTCAGGCAGTTGGTTGCGCCGACGGGAGTGGCGCCCGAACATGCGACTTTGCGCGCGGCTTCGGCCACAGCGTGCATTGCGCCCAAGCGTGGATCGAGATAACACCAGCGCCCATTGCCATCGAGCGCCATAGCTAGGCCGCGCTGCGGTGCATCGGGATTTTCATTTTTGATGCGAATGACCCCGGCGTCTCCCGCGCCAGGCGCTTCGACCGTATTGGTCTGTACCATGTGATCGTATTGCTGCCAGACCCAGCGCTTGCCGCAGATATTCGGGCTGGAAAGAAGCTGCTTCAGCTCCTCCGTGAAATCGCCTGATTTATCGAGCTGAATGTTCTCCGGTTTTTCGCGGGGAACCGGAGGCTTCCAGCGCGCCATCGGCCGTTTGTAGACCGGAGCGTCATCGGTCAGCGCCTGATTTGGAATTTCCGCGACTACTTCGCCATGGTGCAGCACGCGCAGTTTGTTGTCACTTGTAACTTTGCCGACTTCGACCGCATCGAGTCCCCATTTTTCAAAGATGCGGAACACTTCCTGCTCGCGGCCTTTCTGCGCCACAAGCAACATGCGCTCCTGCGATTCGCTCAGCATGGTTTCGTAGGCGCTCATGCCGGTCTCGCGTTGGGGCACGCGATCGAGCTCGATTTCGATTCCGACTTTGCCGCGCGCGCCCATTTCGCAGGTCGAGCAGGTGAGGCCGGCTGCGCCCATGTCCTGAATGCCGACGATCGCGCCCGTCTGCATAGCTTCGAGACAAGCTTCGAGCAGCAACTTTTCGAGAAAGGGATCTCCCACCTGCACATTCGGACGCTTGGCTTCCGACGCTTCGCTGAATTCTTCGCTGGCCATGGTGGCGCCGTGAATTCCATCGCGCCCGGTCTTGGCGCCGACGTAGATCACGGGATTGCCTTCTCCGGCGGCACGCGCATAAAAGATTTCATCCTTGCGCACCAGGCCGAGAGCGAACGCGTTTACCAGTGGATTGCCCGAGTAGCAAGCCTCGAACTTTGTTTCGCCGCCGAGATTAGGAACTCCGAAACAATTGCCGTACGAAGCGATGCCGCTTACCACCCCTTCAAGAATGGTATGGTTGCGATGAATCTCAGCCTGTGCAGGAACAGTTCGTGGAGCGGCGGAGGCCTCGGTCGCCGAAATTTTTCCCCGGACGAGGGCGCCCGGGGCCCCATTCTTCGTAATCGGTCCAAATCTCAGCGAGTCCATCACCGCAACAGGCCGCGCGCCCATGGTGAAAATATCGCGCAGAATTCCCCCCACGCCGGTGGTCGCGCCCTGAAACGGCTCGATAAACGACGGATGGTTATGCGACTCGATTTTGAAAGCGCAAGCCCACCCATCGCCAATGTCGATGATGCCGGCGTTCTCGCCCGGTCCCTGTACCACATGCTTGCTGCGCGTCGGCAATCGCTTCAAATGCACCCGCGACGACTTGTACGAGCAGTGCTCGCTCCACATCACACTGAAGATCCCAAGTTCGGTGATCGTTGGTTCGCGTCCGCCCAGTAACTGTTTCACCTTTTCGTATTCATCGGGCGTGAGGCCGTGCTGGCGGACTACTTCTGGCGATATTGCTGGCGTGGTGAACGTAGCCATTTGGAATTTCTATTGTCGCATTTCAGGCGGCGGCTGGGTAGGACTCTATTTTGAGGATTTTCGCAAGTCAGATTTGTAATCGAAGAAAGCAGGGGTTGTCCCCAACGGTTCGATCATTTCCGGTAAGATGCGAGCCAGATGAAATCCATCATCGTAGGCACGGCAGGTCATATCGACCACGGCAAAACCGCGCTGGTAAAGGCGCTGACCGGGATCGACGCCGACCGGCTGGAGGAAGAAAAACGGCGTGGCATCACGATCGACCTGGGTTTCGCGCACATGGAATTGCCCGCTCCGAATGGCGAGACCTTGCGCCTGGGCTTTGTCGACGTTCCTGGCCACGAGCGCTTCGTGCGCAACATGCTGGCCGGTGTGGGCGGCATCGACCTGGTTTTGCTCGTCATTGCCGCCGATGAAGCGATCATGCCGCAGACGCGCGAGCACTTCGACATCCTGCAGTTGCTTGGCGTGCAACATGGGATTACGGTGCTGACGAAGTCAGACGCGGTTGATTCCGAGACGCTCGATGTGGTGCGCCTGGAAGTAGAGGACTTTCTGCGCGGAACGTTCCTCGCGCATCCGGTCCCCATCATCGCGGTTAGTTCCTTGACTGGAGCCGGGCTCGATGACTTGAAGCGAGGCATAGTCGCTGCGGCAATGAAGGCCCAGCCACGCGATACTCGCGCAATCACCCGTCTTCCGATTGATCGCGTGTTTACGATGAAAGGCTTCGGCACGGTGGTCACGGGCACGCTTATCGCCGGTACAATTCGTCGCGAACAGGAACTCGAACTCCTGCCGGCCGGGCGCCGCGTGCGGGTGCGCGGAATTCAAGTGCACGGGAAGGTGGCCGAGCAGGCTGTGGCTGGTCAGCGAACTGCGTTGAATCTATCTGGAGTGAGCACAGAAGATTTAGCGCGCGGCATGATGTTGGCTTCTCCAGGTGTTTTCAAACCCGTGCAGCAGGTCGATGTGCAGTTGAAATTGCTGTCTTCCGCCCGGCGAGCTCTGAAGAATCGCGCCCGCGTGCATTTCCATGCGCACAGCATGGAAACTGTGGCCGAAGTTCTGCTGTATGGAAAGAACGAGGATCTCACGACTGCACAGGCGGCTACGACCGTTGATTCAGGGCCAGCGAAACAGGCGGGACTGTTCCCTGGTCAGGAGGGGTTTGCGCGGGTGAAGCTCGCCCAACCAGCGCTGCTTCTGCCGGGAGACCGGTTCATCATCCGACAATTCTCGCCAGTCGTGACCATTGGCGGCGGGGTCGTGTTGGACGCGGCTCCAGTGCCGAGGATGAAGGGCGTGGATTCCTTCCTGCAAAGCTTGAGCAATAATGCGGAGCAAATTCTGATTGCGCGCACAGCACGGCGGCAGCATGTAGGTACCACGATGGCTCAGCTTGTGGCAGAAACAGGATGGACACCCGAAGCTATAGAGAAGCATCTGGCGCAGCCGCTGAAAGAGCGAGCACTAGTTCGTTTGGGCACTACCTTATTGCATGGGCCGGTGCTGGAGTCGCTGCAATCGCGACTTACAAGACTGATTATGGACTTCCATAAGAGAAATCCACTGGTGGGTGGGATCAACAAGGAAGAACTGCGCGCCCAGGTGGAAATGAGTCCAGAGCTGTTCGAGGCTGTCGCCGCGATGCTGGTACGCGAGAAAAAGATCGAAGTTGTTGGCGAACTGGTGGGGCTGCCCGGTCAAGGTGTGGTGATGAAAGATGAAGAGGCCGAATCGAAAAAACAGATCGAGGACGCATTTGCCCTGGCAGGGTTGCAGGTCCCCGCGCTGAACGAAGTCCTTGCGGGGCTTAAGGTCGACCGGGCACGGGCGCAGAAGATTGTGACCTTGCTGCTGCGTGACCGCGTGCTTGTGAAAGTATCCGATGAACTGATATTTCACCGCATCGCGCTGGAGAGCTTGCGACGGCTGATTGCGGCGTTCCGGGCCAAGTCGGCCAGAATCGATGTTGCCGCATTCAAAGAGATGACGGGAGTAACGCGAAAATATGCGATCCCGCTGCTCGAATATTTGGACCGCGAGCGGGTTACGCGGCGCGTGGGAGACGCGAGAGAGATTTTGTAACTATTGGGCCTGCGGGCATCGATCCAGTGAAGCGCTTCCTCCCAAAGCCTCCCCATCCCACTTTTCTGCTGATGTATTCTTCCTCTAGTGCTTGTTATTCGGCCTGCCACTCGGGAAGACGTGCCATTGCTGCGCACCATGATCCGCGAACTTGCGGAATTTGAGCGCGAGCTGGAATTCTGCGTCATCGAAGAAAAAGACCTGGAGCGCGATGGGTTCGGCACGAATCCGAAATTCAAGGCTCTCATTGCCGAATGGGATGGCCGTTCATGCGGTTATGCGGTTTACTTTGGTTATTACTCGACGTGGATCGGTGCGGGACTCTACCTCGAAGATTTGTTTGTACGCCAGGAATTTCGGGGGAAGGGAATTGGAATAGCCTTGCTTTCTTACGTTGCTCAGACGGCAGTTCAACAGGACGGCAAGTTTTTGCGATGGGAAGTACTGGGTTGGAATGAGAATGCAATTGAGCTCTACAAGTCGTTGGGAGCGGAGTTTCGCGATGAATGGAAGTCCGTCTTTTTGATGGGTGACGCATTCCAGCGATTGGCGGGACGATCTTCGTGAGTGCAGAAGTCAGAATTATCGGAGCGGGGCTGGCCGGTTCGGAAGCGGCGTGGCAGTGTGCGCGGCGAGACATTGAAGTTGAGTTGTTCGAAATGCGGCCGGTGCGTTCGACTCCCGCTCATCAGACAGCCGACTTTGCAGAGCTGGTGTGCTCAAATTCGCTGAAGTCCGATAGCGAGAATACAGCTCCATGGTTGCTGAAAGAAGAAATGCGACGGGCCGGGTCGTTGCTGCTCCAGATCGCGCGGGAGTGCGCGGTACCGGCAGGGCACGCGCTGGCTGTGGATCGAGTGGCGTTTGCGGCAAAAGTCACGGAGGCGATTTCGAGCGAGCCGCGCATTACGGTGCGGCGGGAGGAAGTAACGTGGATTGAGGAATCCGGCGATCGCGTTACGATCGTCGCCAGCGGTCCGCTGACCTCCGACGCGCTGGCGGGTGCGATTGCGAGACTCAACATCTCTCAACGTTCCCCGAAAGGCGTGGAGGAGGGGAACGTCCAGGCCAATCCGCAGGCAGGAGTGCCCGCTCCACACAATCTATATTTCTACGACTCGATTAGTCCTATCGTTGAGGCGGACTCCATCGACATGTCGTGCGTATACATGGCGGCGCGTTATGACAAGGGCTCGCCGGATTACATCAACTGCCCCATGACTCGCGAAGAATACGACGCCTTTTACGATGCGCTGCTGGCGGCACAATCGGTCGAGGAGCGCAAATGGGAGAATCTGAACTATTTCGAAAGCTGCCTGCCCATTGAAGAGATCGCCCGGCGCGGACGCGACACCCTTCGCTTTGGGCCAATGAAGCCAGTCGGCTTGAAAGATCCCCGCACCGGGCGCATGCCATACGCAGTTGTGCAATTGCGGCAGGAAAACCTGCGGGCCGATTCCTATAACCTCGTGGGCTTCCAAAACCACCTGAAATTTGGCGAGCAGGCCCGGGTGTTGCGCATGATTCCCGGCCTGGAGAAAGCCCGCTTCTTACGTTATGGGCAGATTCATCGCAATACGTACATCAACAGCCCAGAACTGCTGAGCGAAACTTTACAGATAAAAGCGCATCCGCGGATTTTATTCGCAGGCCAGATATGCGGCGTAGAAGGTTATGTGGAATCGATCGCCACCGGCTTGCTGGCGGGAATCTATGCAGCGGCGCTTGCACGGAGGGATGAGCCACTTCCGGCGCCGAGGGCCTCTGCTTTTGGATCTTTGACTCATTACGTCAGCCACGCTGACGCTAAGAATTTCCAGCCGGCCAACATTACTTTTGACCTCCTGCCGCCGCTGGAGCGAAAAGTCGGCGACCGCAAAGAGCGCCACCGTATGCAGTGTGAGCGTGCCCTGGCAGAATTCGACCGCTGGTTGGAACAAGCCGCCTGCGAACTAAAACCTGAAATCGCTGAGACGCGGAGAACGGCCACGAGGTAAACATGGTAGATGCAATCGCGAGCGGATCTTTATAGGCCTATACGGGTATTTGAGCCCAACCGTCCAGTTGAACTTTTCTGCAACAATCCGCCGCTTTAATCCGTATGTTTAATTGAGGGGAAATCCGGAAGGGGCTTACATTGTGCCGCCGATGGCGTCCAAACATAGAAGCGACATGAGCATCAGCGATCTCTTCCGAGACGTGTTCCGAACCCTGTGGGCGCACAAATTACGTGCATTTCTGACCATGTTCGGCATCGCCTGGGGCATTGTCTCCATCGTACTGATGGTCGCCGCCGGCGAAGGCCTTCGCAAGGGACAGGAAGAACAAGCAAAGAATTTGGGAAAAGACGTGATGATCGTTTTTCACGGACGAACCAGCCTGCAAGCCGGCGGAACCCATGCCGGACGTCTGGTGCACTGGGACGATGCCGATCTGCCCGCGGTGCAGACCGGGACGCCAGACTGCCAATATGCCATTCCCGAGTTGGAACAGGACACTGTTCGTGCTCACAGCAACTTCAACAACGCGGCCTTCACAGTGACCGGGTCGTATCCGCAGTTCGCCTATATTCGAACGCTCGACGTCGGCCAGGGCCGTTTTTACGACTGGGATGACATGCGTGAAGGCCGGCGCGTCGCGTTCCTCGGATCAGATGCAGCCAAGCAATTGTTCCCCGGTCGGAACCCTGTTGGCGACAACGTTTATTTGAATGATTTTCCGTACGTCGTGATCGGCGTAATGCAGAAAAAAAAGCAGGATTCCAGCTACGACGGATGGGACGTGAACAAGGTTTTTGTTCCGTTCTCCGCGATGCGTCGAGATTTTCCCGACAAGCCGCCGGGAACTCCGACGACGTTTGATCAACTTCTGGTTACGCCGAAATCAGTCGAGCAGCATGATGTGTGCAAGCATGAAGTGCGCCTGACACTGGCGCGCATGCATCGCTACGATGCGAACGATAAGGAGGCCTGCCCCATCTGGGACACCGTTCAGGAGGCGCAAGCGTTCAAGACCATGACCGACGGCATGAAGTATTTCCTGGGCGCGGTGGGAATCGTGACGTTGCTGCTCGGCGGCATAGGGGTAATGAACGTAATGCTGGTTGCGGTGCGCGAGCGCACGCGCGAGATTGGCGTGCGCAAGGCGATCGGAGCGCCTTCGGCGGTGATTCTGCGTCAGTTCTTTATCGAAGCCTTGATCATTGCCTTTGTCAGCGGAGGTATCGGACTCGGCGTTGCATTTGGCTTTTGCGCGCTCGTGAATCTTCTGCCAATGCCGGATTTCTTCGCCGGATTAATTCCCGACTGGACCTCAGGACTGGTTGCAACCGGCCTGCTCAGCACAATTGCGGTCGGCGCGGCGATGTATCCGGCGAAACGAGCAGCATCGGTCGATCCGATTGAGGCATTGCGGTATGAGGCGGGGGGATGAGCTCCGAGCCGCGAGCAAGCACAAAAAACGGACCTCCTGCCGCTACGAAGATGCGAGGGTGCGAGAGCGGCAATAAGCCAATCGTGGAGCGAGCACGGTTTGCTCGCAGCTCGCAGCTCAGAGCTCGTCTATGCTAATCGAAATCATTCTCGAAGCCTGGATCGCGCTGAAACGGAATCTCACGCGCAGTTCTCTTACTATGCTCGGCATCGTGTGGGGAATTGCGACGGTGACGCTCCTGATCGCCTACGGCAGCAGTTTTCGCAGTGTGCTAGTGCATGGATTCGATGCATTCGGCAAGAGCGTGGTCATCGCCTGGCCAGCGCAGACCAGCGAGCAGCCCGGCGGACAGCGCGCAGGCAAAAAAGTTGTAATCGAGCAGGCCGACGTGGACATCATCAAAGCTACGGCTCCGCTGGTGAAGCATGTTTGCCGCGAAACCGTGCGGCGTCCGGGGATCGCTTATGGCGACCGCATGGTGGGCACGGCGCCGGTGCGTGGAGTCTGCGCGGAATACGGCGAGATGCGCAATGAAGTACCGTCGGAAGGGCGCTGGCTCGATTCCAGTGACGAAATCGAACGTCGGCGAGTGATTTTTCTTGGCGGGCGCTTAAGAGAGCAACTTTTCAGTGGCCGGCCAGCAGTGGGAGAGACTGTTGCCGTCAGCGGTGTGCGCTTCACTGTTGTCGGAGTGATGGCACGAAAAATTCAGCTCAGCAATTATTTTTCGAGCGACGACGAATCCTCATGGATTCCATACTCTACTGCCGGAGATCTATGGAACACGCGCTACGCCAACGTTCTGGTGTTCGAGCCGATTGCGCCGCAGTTTGAAAAGAAGGCAATGGCTCAGGTGCTGGCGGCTGTAGCTTCGCGACAAGGCTTTTCTCCTACCGATCCTAAAGCCTTCCAAATGTTCGGACGTGATGAATTCCGTCCCATCATCGATGCGCTGACCATCGGCTTACAGGTTCTGCTCACGTTCATCGGGACGCTGACGCTCGGCATTGGCGGCGTAGGTGTAATGAATATCATGCTGGTCTCCGTGGACGAACGCATCCGCGAAATTGGCCTGCGCCGCGCGCTGGGAGCGCGCAAGCGTCATATCAAATTGCAGTTTCTCGCGGAAACGCTGCTGATCATGCTGCTCGGCGGCGCCATCGGCGTGCTGCTCTCCTACTTCATTGCGTGGGCGGTCGGAACCCTGCCCATGATGGGCCCTCTGTTCGAAGACGATTCCGGCCAGGGCGACATTCATCTGAAGATTTCGATGATGACGGTTGTACTCTCAACCGCAGTCTTGCTCGTCGTCGGCGTCATCAGCGGCTTGGTTCCTGCCGTGCGAGCTGCGAAGCTCGATCCGGTGGAAGCATTGCGCTACGAATAAGTTGCTGATTCTAGTACGGAAGACCACCCCGGGAACCTAACCCCCGGCCTCCACGTATCTATCTTCAGAGTTTAGTTGCCAGTCCGGGAATTCATTCTTGCCCGGCTGCGCAATTCTTAGTACCTTGCTGTGAACGATTCGCAGCCCGAGGTGTAGGTTGCCTATTACCGCCATCGACGCGATTACGCCGGCCATTGAACACACGAAGCAGCAGCTGTTCAAGCCGTTTCGCATCGACCAGTGGACGAAACTTGCTTTCGTCGGCCTGCTGGCAGGAGAACTGGGTTCCAGCGGATTCAATCGCTCGAACTTCAATTTTCCGCGGCACCCAGGGACCCCCGCACCACACATTCCCGTCTCTCCGGGAGTTGATACTCCACTGCTGATCGCTTTTATAGCTGCGGCTGTTATTGCAGCGCTGGCCATCGGAATCATTCTGATGTACGTAGGCAGCGTGATGCGTTTCATTCTTTTCGACAGCATCATTTTGAAAGAGTGTTTAATCCGCGCCGGCTGGAACCGACGGCTAGGGCCGGGCTGGCGTTATTTCGTGTGGAAGCTCAGTTACTTGGCCCTGAGTTTGGCAGGGATTTGTATATTGATTGGACTACCCGCGATATTTGTCTTTGCCTCGGGCTGGTACAGAGAACCGAATGAACACAAGGTCCCACTGATATGCGCCGGTCTGATCATCGTCGTGGTTTTGCTCGCCTTCTTTGTGATCACCGCCGTGGTTTTGGTGCTGACGAAGGATTTCGTCGTTCCTCAGATGGCGCTTGAGGGTATTACCGCAACGGAGGGCTGGCGGCGGCTGTGGCCAATGATAAAGGCCGATAAGGGAGCGTATGGAGCTTACATCGCGATGAAGATTGTGCTCGCCATCGTCGCAGGCGCCATGATTGCAGTCGCGGCGGTCATCGTGAGTTTGATTTATGTCATTCCGTCCGTGGCCCTGGGAATTATCGCGGTTCTTGAGGGCGAAGCGGCCGGGCTGACGTGGAATTTCCACACCATCGCCCTGGCTGCGGTGATCGGAGTCATTCTATTGGCGGGTTTCTTGTATTTGGTTTCTCTGATCTCGGTGCCGGCAATTGTGTTCTTCCCAGCATTTTCAATCTACTTTCTTGCGGACCGTTATCCGCGGCTGGCTGCGGCTCTGAATCCGGCAATGCCTGTGGCTCCCGTTCTGGCTGCCCAAGTGCTTCCTCAGAGTTGAACGGACTCGTTAGGAGAAGCCCTAAACGTAAAGCGAACTCGAAATACAAAAGGTTCGAATTTATTTCCCTTATTTCTCCGTTCTTAGTTCTGACTTCTGTCTTCCGTGTGGCCACTCAAATCTCCGCCCGATAATGCACTTCACAATCAAATGGTCGGTCGATGCGGTGGTGCCAATGCCCACGCCGAAATTGAACTCCCACTGCGGTCCGAAATCGACGTCGATGGTTGGAAAGAATTGCTGTTGCTGTTGCCTCGCCGGAAGAAAATTCGTTAGTGGGCCAAAGGCGCCGTAATACTCGAGCCCTCCGGCAATTTTCTTGGTGAAGTTGTAGCTGAACTTCGCATTGGGAGAAAAGGTAACCCCTTGATTCACGCTCGGTCCGTGCCAGGAGCGGTCGAGCACGGGATTAACAGACCAATACCAGCGGCCAAGCTGCTGGTCCACGATGGGACGGATCTCCCATGTCCATGTATCTGTCGAGTAAGCCCGGCGCTGATATCCCATCTCCTGTGACAAGCTCACGCCCACCGGCCAATGCCAGCGCTCGGGCACGCGCACGCGCGGACGGATGTGATCACCCACCCAATGCCAGCCGTCATCAGATTGAATGCTGGTGAAGATATAAAAACCCACCTCCGCCCATTTGTTGATCCCTTGTGTGATTTCAACCGTCTCATGTTCGGCATGTTCGGTCGGCAAAACTCCGTCCTGCACGGTTTTGCTGCCCTCGATTGTGAAATTGGAATGGAGTTCAACCATTGTTGTGCGCGGAGGCACAGTTTCTGATTCGTAGACCTGGATTTCGTAATTGCCCTGCGCGACGGTGGAAGTGGGCACAAATATCAGGCCAAGAAAAATTAGTGAAGCAATCAGCGAGGATGCGGCTCGCAAGATGCGGACCATCTCAAACTTTCCGGGCCGCATGTAAGAATGAGCGACCTTTACCCATGATGCACGTGAGCCGCGAAAGTATGCAATGTGGCGGGAACCCCGCGCGCCCTTGAGGTGTCTGATCTTGCAGACACGCGTGCCTGAGAGGAGCGACTCGTATGGCTTTCTCCATGGCAGGCGGAGGTCCGTCCAGCCCGCAAATCAATGTCACCCCGCTGATCGATGTATTGCTCACGCTGATCATTGTTTTCATGGTGGTCGTGTCGATGGACAAAGAAGAAGGAGAGACTGCGCAGATTCCACAGCCTGACCAAAAGCAGACACAGAATATTGCACAGCCGCGCACGGTCGTCATCCAGGTGCTGTGGACGAAAGAAGGGGAGCCGCCGGCGGTCAAACTTAATCAGGAAGAGGTGCGCTGGGAAGATCTGGAGAGGAGGCTGGCGCAGATTTACCTGAAGCGCGCGGAGAAAGTTGTCTTTGTTCGCGGAGATGGGGACGTGGATTTCCAGTATGTTGCTGATGTGATCGATGTGGCGCACCATGCGGGGGTGGAGCGAGTCGGCTTGCTGACCATGGGACGGGAGCCGGCAGGAGAGTGATGTGCCGGAGTTCATCGCCAGCAACAGGGATACAGTCGCGACCGGGTATCCTCCGGGAAATTTCTTGACGCTTGGAAAGGTTGATTCCACGAGCTTTTTCAGCTGCGCCACTTCGAACCCGATCCCAGGGAAATACGTAATAATGTACATACGGCATGCGTATATTGCTCGACATCTTCGCGCAGATCTTCCGCACTCTTTGGGCGCACAAACTGCGGTCATTTCTTACCATGTTCGGCATCGCATGGGGCGTGGGCTCCCTGCTGCTGCTGGTCGGCCTGGGCGAGGGCTTCCGCTCCGGCAACAAGCGTGAGTTGGCACAGTATGGGAAGGACATCATGTTCCTGTTTCCCGGTCGCGCGCCTGCGTTCCAGGGCAGCATGAACTCGGCGCGAAATTACTTGCTTACATATCAGGACTACCAGGACATTCGCCGTGAGTGCCCTCACATCCGCCAGGCGGCGCCGGTGCTTGTTAGCACCGATGTGCGAGCGGTCAGCGAGTTCGCCAGCGCCAATGGAGAAATAACCGGCGTCGAGCCGCAGTACAGTGAAATTCGTTATCTGCCGCTGAAGCAGGGCCGCTGGCTCAATGACCTGGATGAAACCCAGCGGCGCAACGTCATCGTCCTTGGTGACGAACTCGTGAAAAATCTTTTCCCCGGCCGTCCCGCCGTGGGCGCGTCCATCATTCTGAACGACATTAGCTTCGAAGTGATCGGCACCGTGCAGCGCGTCGGCCACGGGGACGATAATTCCACCAACATGCGCGGCTATGTGCCTTTTCACGTGATGGCTGCCCTGTTCCCGCTCAAGGGCGAGAATCACGAGAATTCGATTTCCTTTATTAATTATCAACCGCGGGTCACGGCCGAACATTTGTTGGCCAGGGCGGAAGCCGAAAAGATTGTGGCTCGCAACCACGGATTCGACTATCACGACAAAGACGCCTTCGAGGGCTGGGATACGATCCAGAACTCGCAGGCCATCGGCTCCATCTTCGACGCCATGAACATGTTTCTGGGTGCGGTCGGAATGGTTACCTTGGCGCTGGGCGCGATCGGCGTGATCAACATCATGCTGGTGACCGTGACCGAACGAACCCGCGAAATCGGATTGCGCATGGCCCTCGGTGCCACCCGCCGAAGCATTCTGGTTCAGTTTTTTCTGGAAGGAATCATGATCACGCTGTTCAGCGGGATGATCGGCATGGGGCTGGCCACCGCGTTGATGGCAGCAATGAGCAATATTCAGGGGCAGGGTGGGTTTGACCCTCCGAAGCTGGTGCCGATGACGGCGATTTTGGCGATTGGCAGCCTCACGTTGGCGGGCGTGGTCGCCGGGCTTTATCCCGCGCGCAAGGCTGCAATGTTGCAGCCCGTGGAAGCGCTGCGGCAGGAGTAGAAGGAAGGTTTCAAGGTTTCGAGGATTATGTTTCGCGATTTGCTAAACGAGGCTTATGGCGCCATGCAGCACAATCGTCGCCGCACTGCCCTTACCATGCTGGGCATGGCGTGGGGCATCGCCACGGTGGTGATGCTGCTGGCTTACGGCAACGGCTTCGGCCGCGCTTGCACTGCCATCTTCGCCAACTTTGGCACCAAGCTGATGATCCTCGTGCCCGGCCGCAGTTCGATGCAGGCCGGCGGCCAAAAAGCGGGAGTTCAGATCCGCTTCACCCTCGACGACATTGATCTGCTTACCACGAACATTCCGCAGATCACGCATATTACTCCCGAAGTCGATAAGCAATGTAACGTCCAGTTCGACACCCGGACCTACACCTTCGATGTTGGCGGAGATTATCCCAACGTCGATTCTATCCGCGTGCTGAAACTTGCCACCGGCCGCTTCTTCAATATGCAGGACCAGATGCAGCGTGCCCGTGTCGCGGTCATCGGCTCTGACGCCAAGGGGAAACTCTTTTCCGGACGAAACGCGCTGGGCGAGCGTATTCGCATCGACGGTATCAGCTTCGAGGTGATTGGGATCCTGACTCCCAAAATGCAGGAAGGCGACGATGATATCAACCGCATCGTCTATGTCCCCTTTACTACCATGAGCGATCTGAAGGATACTCACTACCTTGATTCCATCTGGTTTAATTACGAAACTCTCGAGTATGGACGTCTGGAGCAATCCGCGCGCCTGGTGCTGGCGGGGGAGCACAAGTTCAATCCAACCGATCGCCGCGCTGTGAGGATATTCAATCTCATGGAGCAGGTTCATCAGTTTGAAGTCATCACCATCGGCCTTAAGATCTTGCTGGGCTTCATCGGCACTCTCACCCTCGGTATCGGCGGGGTAGGGTTGATGAACATCATGCTCGTCTCTGTGACTCAGCGCACGCGCGAGATTGGAGTCGAAAAAGCTCTGGGCGCCCGCCGCGGCGATATTCTTCTTCAGTTCCTTGCCGAAGCTCTTACGATTACCTTCATTGGCGGACTGCTGGGAATCGTGCTTGCCTACGGAGTATCGCTTTCCGTGGGCCGGCTCACACTGTATAGTGCCATGGCCAAAAATGCGGAAGCCGGCGATATTCGGCTGATCATTGCACCAGGCACACTCATCTTGGCGACGATAATTTTGACCGTAGTCGGGCTGGTCAGCGGCATGGTCCCCGCGCTGCGGGCTTCGCGGCTGGATCCGATCGAGGCGCTGCGGTACGAATGAAAAAAGTCAACTTTTCGCTGACGGAGCGCTTCCAGCACTGCGGCGAGAGACTCGACTTCCAAATCCGCCTTTGGCCGCTAAGGCCGCTTTTCTCTGCCTGATAAAGAGAGGCACCCGCGTCTATCTTTCGAGCAGGTCTCTTTTACTCCCTCGCTCGATTCTTGATCCAGATCGGCGTTCCCAGAAATCCGAATGCTTTCCGAATCTGATTTTCTAGGAAACGTTGATAAGCAAAATGCAACTTTACCGCGCGATTCGTAAAGAGAATAAACGTCGGAGGAGCCACTGAGGCTTGCGTCATATAGAGAATCTTCACGCGCTGGCGCATAGGGACGGATGCGCGGTCGAAATCGACCGATTCGATGAAACGGTTCATCGCCGATGTGGGAATCCGCTTGCGGCGCTCGTCGGCAACCCGTTCAAGCAACGGAAATATTTTTTCTACACCTTTGCCGGTTTGAGCCGAAATGAACACAACCGGCGCATAGTTTATAAATTTCAGATCGTAGCGCAGGCGCTCTTCGTAAGTCGTACGGTCACCCGGACGCTTGCTCTCGCGCATCCGCGCGGCTTTCGACGGCCTGCCCGGTTTCTGCACCCCGCTGAGAACGAGATCCCACTTGTTAACGACGATGATGATGCTGCACCCGCTCTCATGCGCGTAGCCTGCAATCGCAGCATCCAGTTGGTTCACACCCTCAATGGCATCAATGACAAGTAGGGCAATATCGGCCGCTTCGAGATGCTTGCGGGCCATCACAACAGAAAGTTTTTCCGCCATCAGATGAGTCTTGCCTTTGCGGCGAATGCCAGCGGTATCGATAAATCGAAAATGCCGTCCACCGCGCTCGACGACTTCATCGACGGCATCCCGAGTCGTACCAGGAATAGGCGAAACAATGGCGCGGTCGGTGCCCGTGAGCCGATTCAGCAACGTTGACTTGCCGACATTGGGATGGCCGATGATGGCGACCTTGATTTCAGCTGTTTCTGCTTCGTCCTTGGCTGTTTGTTGTTGGTCGTCTGCCGTTAGCGCAGCCGGCGTAGCGCCGCCGTCCTCGGCGGCTGCCTTGGGAGCGTCCCGCTCCCAAGGCAGCGGACTTATTGCACAAGAGGCCAGCGAGACGCCCGCCTTACGGTCAGCATCTGGAATGACATTGATCACCCCATCCAGCAGATCATCCACCCCGCGCCCATGCTCGGCGGAAACCGCGAATATATCGCGAATGCCAAGTCGATAAAAATCTTCAACCAGCGACGCCTGTTTTTCGCTGTCGATTTTGTTCACGGCCAAAAACAACGGCTTGCCGGTTTTTGGCAGCAAACGCGCCAGCTCCAGATCGGGGGCGGCAAGCTCGGAACGGCCATCGACAACCATCACAATGGCGGCTGATTCCTCCAGTGCAACCTTCGCCTGACGAAAAATTTCTGCTGGAATCAGGTCTTTTTCTTCCGGCAGAATGCCTCCGGTGTCGACTACACGGAATTTGCGCCCACGCCATTCTGCCTCGCCGTAAAGCCGGTCGCGAGTAATGCCGGGCTCGTCGCCGACGATTGCTCGCCGCGAGCCTACAATGCGATTAAATAGGGTCGATTTGCCGACATTCGGACGGCCCACGATGGCTATTGTCGGAATCCCGCTCGTGCCTCGCTCAACCGATTTGTGGATGGAAAGGTTCAAGCGGATGGAATCGTATCGTGGCTTGTTTATTATAGAGACTCTGTGGCCTTGAGTTCCCACTCCGCATCAGTTTCAAGTTCAAGCCGGCCTGCGCCTACGGCGAAGGAGTCCTCGCTGTATCAGTTCTTTGCTCCTGGCGGACTGCTGTCGCGCACGCATCCCGCTTACGAATTTCGGCGCGGACAGTTGCAGATGGCGCAGGAAATCGAACAGGTGCTCGCCGAAAAGCGGCACCTGATCGTCGAAGCCGGCACGGGCACGGGAAAGACGCTGGCGTATTTACTGCCGGTGATCCGTTCGGGCAAGCGCGTGATCATTTCCACTGGCACGAAGAATTTGCAGGAGCAGCTTTTCTACAAGGACGTTCCTTTTCTGGAGCAGGCGCTGTTTGGCGCGGACGAAAAAAAGCAGACGCCTCGCTCCGCTCGGAATGACAACGCTTTGGGATCGGATGACAACAGCAATGGAAAACATCTCTCGGTCTGCTACATGAAGGGCCGTAACAATTATTTGTGCCGAAAAAAACTTTATGACCTGACGAATCAACCTGTGCTGAGCGGTCTTGAGGAAATTGAACAATACCGCGCCATTGCTGCCTGGGAGAAAACCACCGCAACCGGCGACCGCGCCGAACTGGCCGAGATTCCCGAGGCCAGTATCCTCTGGCACAAGCTGGACGCTCGCGCCGAAGCCTGCTCCGGCCAGAAATGCAGCGAATGGGAGCGCTGCTTTATCACCGAAATGCGTCGCCGGGCGCTCGAAAGCGACCTTATCATCGTCAACCATCATCTGTTCTTTGCCGACCTCGCGATCAAGTTGCAGGCGGAAAACGCGCCGGATGCAGGCATTCTGCCGGAAGCGGCGGCCGTTATTTTCGATGAAGCGCACGAACTGGAAGAAGTTGCCGGCAATTACTTTGGAATTTCGGTCAGCAACTTGCGCGTCGAGGAACTCGCCCGCGACGTCGAAAGCTGGCTGCAACGCAATCAGAAGATGACGGCGTCGCTTTCGGGAGCGATTGGCAGTCTGCGCGATCGCTCGCAGTTTTTCTTTTCTTTGTTGCCTCCCGGCGACGGCCGCTTCGCCTTCGAGAGCCGCCGAGAATTTCTCGAAGAGAACGGAGAGGAGTTCCTCGCATTCAATCAGTCGTTGACTCGCCTGGCAGGTGAATTGGGGGGCCTTCCCGAAAAGCCTGAAGAAGTCTTCAATTTCGTCCGCCGCGCCGGAGAACTCCAGGTACAGCTTCGCTACGCTATGGAATCGGAAGACCGCAATACGGTGTTCTGGATCGAGCGGCGAGGCGGACGAGCCATGAACCGGGAAGGGCACGGCTTCAGCCGTGCCGATGGAGTCCAAATAAATTCACACCCCTCGGCCGCTGAGGGCTCTTTTCGGAACCGCCAAAACGTTTTTCTTCAGGCCACTCCCATCCACGTCGGCCCCATTCTGCGCGAATGCCTGTGGTCCAAGCTGGAATGCGCCGTGCTCACCTCAGCCACGCTGGCGGTCGGCGGAAAGTTCGACTACATCCGCGAACGGCTGGGGATGGAACATGCGCGCGAATCCGTGCTGCCATCGCATTTCGATTACGCGCAACAGGCGCTGTTCTATGTGCCGCCTGATCTTCCCGATACGCGCACACCGCAGTTCACTCCGAAAGCGAAGGAGCGTGTTCGCAAACTGCTGGAAATTACGCGAGGCCGCGCGTTTGTGCTCTTTACCAGCTACGCGCAGATGAATGAAATCTACCAGCGCCTGCTGGGCGAGTTGGAATTTCCCATGCTACGCCAGGGCGACGCACCGAAGACCGCGCTGCTCGAGGAATTTCGTTCGACGCCAAACGCCGTGCTGTTTGCGACATCATCCTTCTGGCAAGGCGTAGACGTGCAGGGAGAGCAGTTAAGCTGCGTCATCATCGATCGTTTGCCCTTTGCCGTACCCAGCGATCCGGTGGTAGCGGCGCGGGTAAAGGCAATCGACGCCGATGGGGGAAACGCATTTTTTCAGTATCAGGTGCCCTCAGCCGTCATCACGCTGAAACAAGGCTTCGGACGCCTGATCCGCTCGCTGCACGACCGCGGACTATTGGTGCTGCTCGACAACCGCATTTTGAAGAAGCAATACGGGCGCGTATTTATTGAGAGCCTGCCCAATTATCGCAGGACAACGGAAATGCGCGTCGTGGAGGAGTTCTTTGCGCCTGGGAATAAATCAGGATAGTAAGCGCATCCCTGCGACAGTGGCCGCCATATGATCAAACGTGAACGTATATTTGCAATGGGCGGCGTTGCTGCATCTTTCGATCAGGTAATCAGAGAAATCGGTCCGTCCGATCGAATACAAACGTAGGGCTTGTGATACCAATTCTGCTTGTTCGATCACCAACTCTTCAATCTGCAATAGTGAGTCCAGCACTTCGGAGATCTTCCTGCGTTCGCAATGGTAGGAGCGTTGCAGGACCCAAACCAGCTCGGCGACAACCACGAGTGAGAGAAATCCGGGCTCCTCCGAAGAGAGAGAATCAATCAGTCTTGTCGCCGCCGGCGATTGTGCGGGATCGTCTTGCGCCACATAACGTACGATGACATTAGTATCCAGCCCTATCATTATCTAGTCCGACGTAGGCCGGCTGCGCCGAACGCGATTGCAGCGTTCATTTCATCAATGGTGACAGGTCTCTTCGGCTTTCTGATCATGCCTTTCAAAATTTGTACATGCTTGGTCGCGGGGACGATGGCAAATTGGTCTTTTCCAATTTCCACAAATTCGATGCGAGTCCCCGCCTCGAGCCTGAGCGCAGTCCTTACCCGTAAAGGAATAGTGACTTGTCCCTTGGAAGTCATCGTGGCTGTTGCCATCGTTTACCCTTTCTGATCTACCCTTTCCTTACATTCTAGTAAGGCTCGCTTTCCTTTGCAATTCCCCTGTTCGCACGCAAAGGCACCCGCACTGTTCAATTTTATGAGCCAGGATTTTCTATCACCCCCACCACAATCCCCGAAGGCTGCTCTTTTGTGTGATACAACCGCTCGGTCGCTTTCACGAAATCGGAAGGCTTGGCAGACGGAATATCCACAAATGTTTGAGGATTGCGATCCGTGAGGGGGAACCATGAGCTCTGAATCTGCACCATGATGCGGTGCCCGCGGCGGAATGTGTGATTGACGTCCTGCATATCGAACCTGATTTCTTCGACCTTCCCCGGCGTGAACGGCTCGGGTTTTTCGAAGCTGTGGCGAAATTTGCCGCGGAAGGGCTCGCCGCGAACCAGTTGCTGATATCCCGCCATGGTGAACGAAGGCGGTGGCACATCGGTGCGCGGCTTGTCTTTTTCTTCCGGTTTCGGGGCGTCGAACTTACTGTCGGGATAATCATTGGGGTAAGCATCGATCAGCTTCACATCCCAATCAGAATCGGTTCCGCTGGTCGACACAAAAAGCCGCGGAGAAATCGGCCCGGCGATGGTCACGTCTTCTTCCAGCACGGGCGTCTCGTATACGAGCACGTCAGTTCGGCTTGACGCGAACCGCTGGTCAGAGACCATGTACTCCTGCGGCACGCTGAGGGACCGATAATCCACGAACGGCACTGGCCTGGCTGGATCGCTCACGTATTCATCGTATTCATGGGCGCCACTGGGAGGCTCGAACGAAAGCGTGCCATCGCCGTGGAAGTAAAGAGTCTTTTTCTGGGCTTCTTTCGGTGGCCATGCCGGATAGCGCCGCCAAACGTTCGTTCCGGTCTCAAACACGTACGCCTTCGGCAGTTTCGCATTGCCGTTGCCTTTCAAATACTGTTCGAAAAAGGGGAACAGAATTTGTTTGCGATAGAAGTCGCCGGTGTTCGAGGCAAATTCCACGCGTCCCAGATGTTCTCCGTCGTAGCGACTCCAGCCACCATGCACCCACGGGCCGATCACGAGCGCGTTGAAAATTCCTGAATTGTATTCATCGATCGCGTGAAAAGTGCTGAACGGTCCCTGCAGGTCTTCAGCGTCGAACCAGCCACCCACTGTGAGCACGGCGCAATGAATATTCTTCATGTGCGGAGCCAGGTTCCGCGCTTTCCAGTAATCATCGTAGTTATCGTGCTGCATCTGGTCATCGAGCAGGGCGCTGTTGCCGTCGAGCATTTTTGAAAGATTCCCGATGGGGCCAACCTTCAAATAAAACTCGTAAGCGTCTTTCGTTCCGTAATCAAAGGGCACGGGAGTTTTCGGTGGCAGCATCGGATTTTCGTGCAGGCGGAAGAACGAATAGAAATTAAAGTTTGCGTTCAGCATGAACGCGCCGCCGTGGTAGGCGTCATCGCCCATAAACAAATTCGTCATCGGCGCCTGCGGTGAAGCGGCCTTGAGCGCGGGATGCGAGTCGATGATACTGGCGGAAGTGAAAAATCCGGGATAGGAAATGCCCCAGATGCCGGCGCTGCCATTGTTATTTGGAATATTCTTCAGCAGCCAGTCGATGGTGTCGTACATATCGCTGGCGTCGTCCACGTCCTTGTTTGATTTTTTGATATCTATATGCGGCCGCATTTCTGTGAAGGTCCCCTCCGACATCCAGCGGCCGCGCACATCCTGAAAAACGAAAATGTAGCCGGCTTTGTCGAATTCTGCGGACGGGCCGAGCTGCTTGCGATACTGATCGACCCCATACGGCCCGACGCTGTAGGGCGTGCGATTGATCAGGAACGGATACGTATGCGAGTTATCCTTTGGCACGTAAACAGCCGTGAAAAGATGCACGCCGTCGCGCATGGGAATTCGGTACTCGTATTTCGTGTAATGCTCTTTGACGTCGAACTCGGCTGTATCGGGCTTGGCTTGGGCGGCGAGAAAAGACGTCGAACACAGAGCGAAAAAACTCAGAAAAGTGAGATGGCGGCGCAACATGTGGCTCCTTTTCAGGGTCATGGCAAAAGGGCAAGCTACAATCCGCTGTAGGCTGACGTCAAGCGGTCCCTCGCTGAACCCGCGTTACAATAGAACTTTGGATTGCAGCGCCGATTCGGCTGAGGAATGCATGTTTGAAGTGACGGTTGAAGACAGCTTTGCCGCGGGACATTACCTGCGCAATTACAAAGGGAAGTGTGAAAAGCCGCACGGGCACAACTACAAAATCCGGGTGACGCTGGCGGGCGAGGAGCTTGACAAAGCCGGGCTGCTTCTCGATTTCAAAGACCTGCGCGATTTCATGCGCCACGTCATTGATAGGCTCGATCATCAAATGATCAACGATATTGAACCGTTCACCATCATCAATCCATCCGCAGAAAATCTGGCTAAATATTTTTTTGATGAATCGAATACGCGCTTAAAAACCGTGACCAACGGCCGCGTGTGGGTAAAAGATGTCACGGTCTTCGAGACCGATACCACGACGGCAAAGTACAGTGAATAGAAGCTGCCAGCCGCCGGCCGCATCCGTAATGCTGGCAACTGGCCGCTGGTCGCTGCCATTTCATGCAAATAACCGAAATCTACAAATCGCTGCAAGGTGAGTCGACCTTCGCCGGTCTGCCGTGCGTTTTTGTGCGCCTCACGGGATGCAATCTGCGCTGTACCTGGTGCGACAGCGAGTACACGTTCTACGGCGGGCGCAGAATGACCGGAGAAGAAGTTTTGGACGAGGTAAAACGCCTTGGCCGGGATAGCGGTCTCGTCGAGATTACCGGTGGCGAGCCTATGCTGCAAGAGCGCGAACTTGTGCCGCTCATGCGCAAACTGGTGGCAGACGGATATCGTGTACTGCTTGAGACCAGCGGCGAGCGGCCGCTGGAGCGCGTGCCAACGGAAGTGATCAAGATTGTGGATGTGAAGTGTCCGAATTCGGGCGAAGGGGACACATTCCGCCTGGAGAATCTCGAGGCTCTCATCCAGCATGATGAGGTCAAATTTGTCCTGAGCGGGCGCGCCGACTACGAATTTGCCCGTGACTTCACACGTCGGCACCGTTTGGCTGAGCGCGTGAATGCGGTGCTGTTTTCGCCCGCTTTTCGTAAAGAGGCCACCGGGGCGCGCAACAGTTCGCACTGCCTCCTCGATCCGCAGGAATTGGCCGAGTGGATGCTGGCCGACAACGTTCCTGCGCGCCTGGGATTGCAGTTGCACAAATTCATTTGGGATCCAGCCGTGAAAGGAGTGTAGGAATTAGTGTGGGAATTGTTGATTGTGTGATCCCTGATTGTTGATTGGAAAACAGGACGCTGAATGCTTTCAAATCAACAATCACGAAATCAATGATGACCGAGATGATGCGATCATCAAAGCGCGCCGTAGTTCTGCTCAGCGGGGGCATGGATTCCTGTGTCTGCGCCGCGTTGGCCGCGCGCGATTACGATGCTGCCGCTGTGCATATCAGTTATGGCCAGCGCACGGAAGAGCGCGAGCGGCAGTCGTTTCTCGCTATCTGCCGGCGTCTGAACATTTACGACAGGCTGGTCGTGCGCAATGAGGCTCTGCGAGCTATCGGGGGATCCGCGCTCACGGACGACAACATTGCCGTGCCGGAATTGCAGGATCTCTCGGCAACTCACGAAATTCCGGTCACCTATGTCCCGTTCCGCAACGCACATTTTCTCGCCGTTGCCGTGAGCTGGGCCGAAGTGCTGGGAGCGGATAAAGTCTACATCGGCGCCGTTGAGCAAGACAGTTCCGGATATCCCGATTGCCGCCCGGCTTATTACGAAGCTTTCAATCGCGTAATCAAGGCGGGAACGAAGGAAGGCAAAATCGAAATCGTCACTCCGCTGATTGCCATGCGCAAGGCCGAGATTGTTAGCCTGGGCCTTGAACTGGGCGCGCCCTTCGATTTAACTTGGTCATGCTACAGCCGTCAAGATCAAGCCTGCGGAGTGTGTGACAGTTGCATGTTGCGGCTGCGGGCATTTGCGTCTGCGGGAGTCAAAGATCCGATTCCCTATGTGACAGAAGGCCAGCATTCAATTATGTAGCGAATTTATTTTGCCGGGAGGCTGCAATGAGAAAGCATCTTGCAATGTTTGGGTTCGTGCTGCTGCTACTGCTATGTGTCTGCGTGCTTCCGGCGCTGGCCCAGACCAGTGTGAAGGGAGTCTGCAAAGATCTTGAAGGCAAGCCCATCGTCGGTGGAACCGTCGTCTTCACAAATCAGGACAACGGGCAAAAGATCGCGGTCAAAACCGACAAGAAAGGCGAATTTTTCTCGCTGGGGGTGACGCCCGGCAAGTACAAAATCAGCCTTTACAAGACTGACGATGATGTCAAGGCCGACAAGGCAATGTTCTTCTTAAACGGATTTCCTGTGGTCACTGGGGAGAATGCGATCGATTTCGACCTGAAGAAAGAGCAGGAGAAGCAGGCCCAGGGCCAGGGCGTTTCGGCAGAACAATTGAAGCAGCAGCAAGAGGCGAACGAGAAAATCAAGCAGCAAAACGCCACGATTAAAACCCTGAACGAAAAAATCGTCGCGGCCAACACCTCCATGAAGGCCGGCGATTACGATTCTGCTATCGCCACCATGACAGAAGCGACGCAGATGGATCCAACCCGCGATGTCTTATGGGGAATCCTGGCCGACGCTTATCGCGGCTCCGCCACCAAGCAAACTGACCGCGCAGAAAAACAGAAATGCCTGGAAGAGGCCATCACCGATTACAACAAAGCCATCGACCTTAAGCAGAAGGCGACGGAAGCGGATCCCAAGAAGAACCCCGACGACGTCAGGCGGGTGGCTGGGTATTACAACAACCTGGGCGATGCGTGCGCAAAAGCAGGGAAGGTCGATGACGCTATCAAGGCCTACGATCATGCCGCGCAGATAAATCCGGAAATGGCGGCGGCTTATTACTTCAATGAGGGAGCTGTACTGACTAACGCCGGCAAAGTGGATGAGGCGAATGCCGCCTTTGATAAATGCATTGCAACGGATCCTACTAAGGCGGAAGCGTACTACCAGAAAGGCGTAAACCTGATGGGCAAGGCCACCCTGCAGGGCGACAAAACCGTTCCTGCACCGGGGACAATCGAGGCTTTCCAGAAGTACCTTGAGCTGGCGCCAAATGGCCCAAATGCCCAGAACGCCAAAGATTTGATGGCGTCCCTTGGAGCGACTGTACAGACCACCTACGGCACCAAGAAAAAAACCAAATAGTAACTTGCGGATTCGACGAGGCCGCCGCAAGGCGGCCTTTTTATCTGCATCTACCCCTACCCACGTTACCAAGGGCTATGTCCTATCCGCCCTTATGTTTTCCACCCGCGGCACGGTACAGTAAGTGTTTGATGTTCCGATAGCATCTGTTTCCCGTCTGTGGCATAGGAAAATCCCCCGGCGAAATTCAGCGAGGAGTGAATGGCAGCCCCTGGCATCGCGGCAATTTCGGTGTCGCTCGATTCTGTTTCCGGCAACGGCAGAATCGACACCAGTACTCTCTTGGGCGCGATGCTGCGCGCCACCGATAAAGTGAGCGACATGATTTTCTCGCCCGGCAGGCCGCCGCAAGTGCAGGTTTATGGACAGCTTGTTCCCGTGCAGGTTCCGGGATTGGCCACGCTCACTGCGGACGACACACGCCATATCGCGTCAGATCTGATTGGCGAAAACAAACAGGCCGTGGCTACTCTGCGCGAACAGGGATCATGCGACATTTCCTACGGCTTGCCCGGGGTGGCGCGCTTTCGCGCCAATATCTTCATCCAGCGGGGAAGCTGCGCTGTAGTCATGCGCGTCATTCCCACCGCTATTCCTGATTTCGCCTCGTTGCGTTTGCCCGCGCATCTGGCGGATGTGGCCAAATTGCGCGACGGCATCGTGCTGGTGACCGGGCCGGCAGGATCGGGCAAGTCATCAACTCTGGCTGTCTTGCTTGACTGCATCAATCGCGAGAAGAACTACCACATCATCACGATTGAAGATCCCATCGAGTTCCTGCACAACCACAAGAGCTCAACCGTCCATCAACGCGAGTTGCACAGCGACACGCCCAGCTTCTCACACGCATTGCGTTGCGCCCTGCGCCAGGCGCCCAAAGTGATTCTCATTGGCGAAATGCGTGACCGCGAAACGGTCGAGATCATTCTGGAAGCTGCCGAAACCGGACACCTGGTTCTTTC
>JASHOH010000224.1 GCA_030041215.1 Candidatus Sulfotelmatobacter sp.
TTTCGATTTCAGGAAAAGAAAAGGCGAAAGTCACCCCCGCGCGGACCTGAGTGTGGGGGTGGGTACGCACACAGTTAAAAATAAGAGTAGTCGTACTGATAAAACACACTCTATAGAAATGCCCTGTGTCCATTGTTTTCAATGGTTTGCAGTGCCGCCAAATGGTGATTTCATCGGTACACACACACCTGATTTTGGCCGTGTGCGTACTGATGATTTGCCGATTTTGCGGCATGGGGGCACTAAGGCTGCGGTTTCCATTAATGAGTGTAATCGCCTAGTTACAGCAGGTTATCCACAGCGTATAGCTCGCTCAAGATGCGACTGAAGGAGTAGACATAGTACTTGCCATCGGGGGTAAACCGCCCACTAGGGTACGTCCCAAACCCGGCCGGATCGGCTGGCACGATTTTCTTGAAAGGCTCCCGGCGGCCACTGGCCAAGTCCACCCGAAAGACATCCAGGGAGATATGACTGGCTGCAGATACAACCAGCACGGAGCGGCCGTCGGGTGGCACTGCCGCAATGAAATCGTCTGGACGGAGGCCGGGAACCGGGCGCGGCGCCCCTTGACCATCCACCGGGTACAGCGCCACGGCATCAGAGAAGCCAAAAACAAACTTGCCATCTGCAGTGGGAGATGTCGCGGCGTTGTACCCCATCCCGCCGCTGACGCCTTCCGGGGAAATAGGGCGTGGGCTAGCGGCGCCAATCGCTTGCACGTAAATGCGCGGCTTGTGACCAGGCTCGATGCCGGTGAACACAACGGCTTTGCCATCAGGCAGGAAGCGGGCGTCCTCATGATCGATCGAATCTTGCGTAATCTGCTGCGGTTCCCCGGGACCGAGGGGAATAAGGAACAGCTGGCCACGGGAAGCCAGTACCCACTTCATGTCCGGTGAGAAGTCACAGGCGTTGCCCTCTCCGACACGCACCGGAGCGGAGCCGTCCATCGAACGGACATAGATATCATAGCCCGGGCGGCTGCCGGTACCCATCTCTTCCAGCAGCGCCTGCCGCCCGTCTGGCGAGATGGCAGAGTCCAGGGTCCAATCGACGACGGTTAGATCGCGCTCCTGGTTCTGGCCCGGTCCCAGCGCCATTGCGATGATACGCGAATTCTCGTGCCGCAGCAGAACGCGCCCGTTACGGGCAACATCGTGGATAGCGAGAATTCCAGGAACACGTGCCAGAACGCGTTCGCGACCAGAAAGATCTACTGACTTCAATTGAGCAGAGGTGCCGCCAGTGGTGCCGCTGAACCAGACCTCTTTCACGGAGGGAGCCCACGCGAGACCAAGTATTCCCGTTTGCGGCGAACCGAGAGTGCGCCTGTGACCTGAAAGCTCCACGACGGCGACTGTGCCGGCGTTGTCGCCGAACTCGGGATGGTCGGCGAACGCGACCAGATCCCCCTTGGGAGAGACACGCACGTCGCTGACATAGCCACTGGTCTCATAGAGCACGTGGCCGATGGGATATTCCAAACGATAGCGTCCGTCTACAAAGTGAGCTACCGCAATCTGGTTGTCCGGACCCCAGTCGGCATCTTGCACGTCGCTCAAAATTGGACGGGGCCCGGCGCCGGTCAGGGGTGCCCGCGCTAGTACACCCACCACTGCATACGCTTGGAGCTGTCGCTGCTGCTGGATAACCAGCATTTCCCCGGTCGGTGAGATGGCGGCGACGTCAGTGTCCTTCAAGCCCAAGCTCGATGGAGCCAGGCTCTCTGGTGTCACAGAAAAAAGTTCGCCAGTGATACCACCAGCACGGGCCGAACTGTAGATCACCGTGCGCTGGTCGGGAGCGAAGCGGGCGGAGTGCACAGCTTCACGCGCGAAGGTAAGCTGATGGTACTCCGGGAGTGTGGGGGTAGGAGCGCTCAGTCGCCCAGCCAGCAACCCTACAGCCAGCAGCACCACCGCGGCGGCGCTCAAGAGCGCCGGAACCAGCCAGGGCTTGCGCGCCTTCTCGGTCCCGGCCGCAGCCGCGGCGACGGAGGAGGAAATGGTAGACAGCGATTCCAGATCGAAGGCGATGTCACGGGCCGACTGGAAGCGCGCCAGCGGATTCTTTTCCAGGCAGTGGCGGACAATACGCTCCAGCATTGGCGGCACATCGCGGCCTGTCGCCGCAAGGTCCGGAGGTTCCTCCCGAAGAACGGCGGTAATCGTGTCGGCAGTAGATTTGCCATGAAAAGCTCGTTGTCCGCTGAGCATCTCGTAAAGCACAGCACCGATGCTGAACAAATCAGAGCGGGTGTCGGTGGCCGCACCCCGCAACTGTTCCGGCGACATGTAGCCCAACGTCCCCATGACCGCACCGGTCTCAGTGTTGGACTCCGCCGTGGGAGTGGCGGACAAGCTAGCCATGGCCGCCGCGTCGGGCAACGTCAGCTTGGCCAGACCGAAGTCCAGGATCTTGATCTGCTCGTCACGGGTGATGAAGATGTTTTCGGGCTTGAGATCACGATGGCAGATGCCGCGATCATGCGCGGCGGCCAGCCCGCGTACTATCTGCAGCGCGTAATCAATCGCTTTCCGCGCCGGCAAAGGACCGGCGCCCATGCGCACCCGTAGGCTCTCGCCCTTCAACAGTTCGGAGACGATAAAGGGCGAGTCATCCTGCCGGCCGACATCGAAAACCGCCAGAATGTTGGGATGGTTGAGCGCGGCCGTGGCGCGCGCTTCTTGCTCGAAACGACGCAGACGCTCCGGGTCACGGCAACAACCTGGGGGCAAAACCTTCACTGCAACCTCGCGGCCGAGTCGCGGATCGCGCGCACGGTAGACCTCACCCATCCCCCCAGCCCCAATCAGGGCGAGAATCTCGTACGGCCCGAGTTTTGTGCCGGCGGTAAGGGCCATCCGCACGCCATTATAGTCCCATCTAAATTCGCTGGCGTGGTTGGAAAGTGGGTCATGACTGTTGCAAAATCGCGATTACACTCATTGATCTCGGTCAAGCCTAAGCGTCCTCAATTCACCGTGTCTTTGTCCGGGAAAGCCCGGTAATATTTTCCGTTCGAGCGCGTGATCTTGCCCTCCTTCAGCAAG
>JASHOH010000017.1 GCA_030041215.1 Candidatus Sulfotelmatobacter sp.
TCGCCGCGCCCCGGGGCCAGGGTCTTGAAAATCGGATCGAGTCGCTGCACGGCCTCTTTCGGCCCGCCGATCATCATGCAATAGCCGCGCTCCAGACCCCAAACGCCGCCGCTCGTGCCGACGTCGATATAGTGAATTCCTTTGCTCTTCAGGTCGCGCGCACGCCGCACGTCATCTTTGAAATACGAGTTGCCGCCATCGATGATGGCATCGCCCGGCTGCATGTGCTGCGCGAGATTTTGCACGGTCTGCTCAGTCGCAGTTCCAGCGGGAACCATTACCCATGCGGCGCGCGGGGGCTTTAAACAACCTACGAACTCTTCCAAATCCGCGCACCCGACGGCACCCTCGCCAGCAAGCTGCCTGACAACATCTGGGGTTCTGTCCCAGACGACGACCTGATGGCCGCCGCGGAGAAGCCGGCGCGTCATGTTCCCGCCCATGCGGCCAAGACCAAGCATTCCCAGTTGCATAATCTCTCCTCACAAGGGCGCTGTTGATAAGTAGTGCCGCCGTCTCGGCGGCTTTTACACCACGCGTCGCTCATCGCCGCTTATGCGACCGCTGCCGGCACAGCGTCTGCTAGCTTCGACAGGCCCGATTTCACGTCGTGCAAATGCACGCGCAAGGCGCGACGGCCGCGTTCGGCCAGCACCTGGAAATCTCCCCGAGCCTGTGCTGCTTTGACTACGCCAAACGTATATTTCTGTCCCGGAACTGGCAGGTCGATCGGGTCGTCGCACGTGACTTGCAGAAATACGCCTGAATTCGGCCCGCCTTTGTATGCCTGCCCGGTCGAATGCAAGAATCGAGGCCCGAAGCCGAGGCACGTAGCAACACGCTTCTTGTCACGCACCGCATGACGGATCGCTTGCAGCTTCTCTTCGTCAGCAGCATTCATCTGGACGTAACCCAGCACGGCAAAATAGTCTCCCGCGTGAACGCGCGCCAGATGTGCCTCCAAATACGCACTTACAGATTTGTCGGCGCCGACTGCGTGCGCCAACTCCGCTGCATTCTTATCGTCAGTGAACAGTTTTATCCCTGATTCCTCCAGCACGGGTTTTTCAGGGGGAAGGGAACCAGTTTTCTCATATTTCGAAGTCAGCTTGCGGGTCTCAACCTTGCTCGCTTCCACGTCAGGCTGATCAAAAGCGTTGATTCCGATGATCGATCCCGCAACGGCAGTGGCAATCTCCCAGCGGAAAAATTCAGCGCCCAGGTCATAAATGTCGCCCATCGAAATTCGCAGCACGGCTTGTCCGGCTTTTTCGAGCGCTGCAATCTTGGCTTCTACACCCACGTCTGTGGCATGTTGCGTGTGAATATAAGCAAAGACACGATCATTTCCATAAACCTCCGGCGCAGCGAGGCGTTCACGATCGACCGGAATAATGCCTTTCCCAACTTTTCCGGTAGATTCCGCCAGAAGCTGTTCCAGCCAGGCGCCAAGATCGGCGATGTCAGGCGAAGTGATGATGGTGACCTTGTTGCGGCCATTCACGGCGGCAGTGCCCAGTATGATTCCGAGCATCGCTCCGGTATTTTCTTCCAGCGGAACCGAAGGCCCGCAGCTGCGCACCATCTCCTGCGCGCGATCGAGAAATTTCCTCACATCAATGCCCATCGCCGCGGCCGGAATCATGCCGAAATTCGAGAGCGCCGAATACCTTCCTCCGATCGAGGGCCACCCGTAAAAGACAAGGCGGAATCGGTCATGCTCGGCAATCTGCTGCATTTTCGAGCCGGGATCGGTGATGGCGATGAAGTGGCTGCCGGCTTTGTCAGCGCCGACAACCTGTTTCGTGCGCTCGAAGAAGTATTGTTTGAAGATGTTGGGCTCGAGCGTAGTGCCAGACTTGCTGGAAACGATAAACAGCGAACGGGCGATGTCGATTTTCTCTTCCAGAGCCTTAATCTGTGCGGGATCGGTGGAATCGAGAACGTGCAGGTCGGGATAGCCCGGAAGCTTCCCAAATGTCATGCGCAGCACTTCCGGACACAGGCTTGAACCTCCCATGCCCAGCAGACATGCATGTTTGAAGCCGGCGCTCCAGACTTCCTTCTGGAGACCGCGCGGCACGGACGAATGCTCAATCTGATATTGTGTGATATCGAGCCAACCCAGCCACTTATCTTCGTCATCGCCGGTCCACAGGGTCGCGTCGCGCTGCCACAGACGCCGGATCTTGTTGCCTGATTGCCAGTCGGCAACCGTGGCTTTCACGGACGCTGCCAGATTGTCCGGCAACGAAGTCTTCAAGCGGCTCACGCGTCCTTTCCTTCTTGCTAGGCTTTCTTTTTCGTCTTCTGCTCGACGGCAGCCAGCAGCTTGTTGAAGGAGTCGGCAAAGAGCTTCACGCCTTCAATGGTCAACTTGTCGGTGACCTCTTTGATGGAAATGCCGGCGCGCGCCAGATCGTCCATCGTTTTCTCTGCTGCCGCCACGTCTTCCGTGAGACTCGACCGCACTTGTCCATGGTCGCGGAAGGCATCGATGGTGGCCGGTGGCATGGTATTGACAGTGTCGGGCCCAATGAGTTCCTCGACATACATGACGTCGCGATATGCCGGGTTCTTGGTGCTGGTGCTGGCCCAGAGCACACGTTGCGTCTGCCCTCCTTTTGCCGCAAGGGCTTGCCACCGGGGTCCGGCGAAGATGCGCAGATAGCGCTGATAGGCCAACTTGCCGTTGGCAATGGCAACTTTACCGAGCAAGCTTTTGAGTGTAGCTTCCTCCTGGGCGTTGCTGACCGACTTTAGCTTTTCCTTGATGATTCCATCGACCATAGTGTCGATGCGGCTGATGAAGAAGCTGGCGACGCCGGCCATCTTTTTCAAGGTGCCGCCTCTGGCAGCCAGATCTTCAACTCCCGCGATGTAGGCTTCTGCAACCTGTTCATAAACTTCCTGTGAGAACAGCAACGTGACATTGACGTTGATTCCTTCGCCGATCAACTGCCGGACCGCCGGAAGTCCTGCACTGGTGCCGGGAACCTTGATCATCACATTCTCGCGGGCGACCATCTTCCACAGGCGGCGAGCTTCGTCGATTGTTTCCTGCGTCTTCATGGCGAGCAGCGGGGAGACTTCCAGGCTCACGTAGCCGTCGCGATAGTTTGAGCTCTGATAAACAGGCCGCAGAATGTCGGCTGCGTCCTGAATGTCTCGAATGGCAATCTGCTCGTAGCGCGCCGTGGTATCGAGGTCGGGCCGCGAAGCCAGCGATTTCAACATGTCGTCATACAGAGAGCTTTCGGCAATCGCCTTTTCGAAGATCGACGGATTCGACGTCATGCCGCGCAGCCCATCTTCGCCGATCATGGTTTTCAACTTGCCGCTGGTAATCAGATCGCGCCGGATGTAGTCCAGCCACATCGACTGTCCGTAGCTGAGCAGTGCCTTTAAGGGATTGGTGGCTTTTGCGTTTTCAAGAACTCCTGAGGACATATGATTTCTCCTGATCGAGTGACGCTCTATGGATTCGCCTGTTTAGGCGTTCCTCGTCGAAACGGGTGCCCGCTTTAGCGCGACGCATCCGCCATAGCCTTGCGAGCTTCCTCCACAACCCGGTCAACTGTGAAACCGAAAAACTTAAGCAGATCCTTTAACGGCGCCGATGCTCCGAAGCGGTGCATGCCGACCATGCGCCCCTTCGGTCCAACATAGCGCTCCCAGCCCAGAGTGGCTGCCATCTCCACCGAAACCCGCGCTTTCACAGAAGCCGGCAGCACGCTTTCTTTGTACGACACATCCTGCTGTTCAAAAATTTCCCACGACGGCATGCTGACCACCCGTGCTTGGATGCCCTCGGTCTTTAGTGCCTCGTAGGCTTCGACGCACAACCAAACTTCACTTCCCGTGCCGATCAGAATTACATCCGGCTTACCTCCGGGCGCATCGGCAAGAACATATGCTCCCTTGGCAACTCCCGAGGCCGCAGCATACTTTGTCCGATCGAAGGTTGGCACGGCCTGCCGCGTCAGCACAAGCGCGACCGGCTCATGCTCCAACTGCGCGATGATCTTGTATGCCTCTGTAACTTCATTTGCGTCGGCGGGACGAATCACCAGCAGATTCGGCATCGCCCGCAGTGACGCAAGTTGCTCGATCGGTTGATGCGTAGGCCCATCTTCGCCCAGGCCGACGGAGTCGTGCGTGAAAATGAAAATCGAAGGAGTTTCCATCAGCGCCGCCAGCCGGATGCTCGGACGCATATAGTCGCTGAAGTTGAAGAAGGTCGCGCCGAAAGCCCGTATGCGCGAGACCGATAGCCCGTTCACGGCCGCGCCCATGACATGTTCGCGCACGCCGAAATGCAGATTGCGGCCGGCGTAGTTGCCGGCTTCAAAGTCTCCCGCGCCTTTTAGTGTGGTCTTGTTCGACGTGGCCAGATCGGCCGAGCCGCCTATCAGCCACGGGATATTCTGTGCCAGCGCGTTCAGAACTTTTCCAGAACTCTCGCGCGTCGCCAGTCCCTTCGCGTCGGCCGGGAAGGTCGGCAGGTTCTTGTCCCAGCCGTCGGGAAGCTCACGACGCTGCATGCGACGCAAATGGTCGGCCAATTCCGGATACTGGATGGCATAGTCTGCAAACGTCCTTTTCCATGCCGCTCTCAATTCCCGTCCGCGCTTTCCAATGCCCTCCTGAAAGTGCTCGCGCACACCTTCCGGAACAAGAAACTTGGCATCTTGCGGCCAGCCGTAGAACCTTTTAGTCAGCCGGACCTCTTCTTCGCCCAGCGGCTCTCCATGCGCCGCATTCGTATCCTGCTTATGAGGCGAGCCATAGCCGATGTGGCTGTCAACGATAATCAGTGTTGGACGATCCGTCGTGCTCTGAAACACTTCAAAGGCCCGTGCAAGCATCTCCAGATCGTTGGCATCCGAAACTCGCGTGACGTTCCATTCATAACCAACAAAACGCGTGGCTACATCTTCGCTGAATGAAGCGCTGGCCGGGCCGTCGAGCGTCACGTTATTGTGGTCGTAGATCCAGCACAGATTGGAAAGTTTGAGATGGCCTGCCAGCGATGCCGCCTCTCCCCCGACTCCTTCCATCAAGTCGCCGTCAGAGCACATCGCATAAATGTTGTAGTTGAAGAGTTCAAATCCGGGTTTATTGAAATTTGCTGCCAGCCATTTCGCGCCAATGGCCATTCCCAGGCTGTTTCCCACGCCTTGCCCGAGCGGGCCGGTCGTGGTCTCGACACCGGACGTAATGTGCGACTCCGGGTGCCCTGGAGTGCGACTGCCCAATTGCCGGAAGCGCTTGATCTCTTCTAGGGGCACCGCAAGTTCGTTCAGGACTTCGCCATTGTCTGCAACCTGATGCACGCCTGCCAGATAAAGCAAAGCGTAGAGCAGCATGGAAGCGTGGCCGTTGGAAAGAATGAATCTGTCACGATTCGGCCAAAGAGGGTCAGCGGGATCGTAGCGAAGGAATTGTTGCCAAAGGCAATACGCAACCGGCGCCAAACCCATGGGCGCGCCTGGATGGCCGCTGTTGGCCTGTTGTACCGCATCGATGGCCAACGTGCGAATGGTGTTGATGCACAGCGTGTCGAGTTGCTTACCGGTAACGACTGCCTGTTCGCTGGCTACCATGAGATGCGTGTTCCTCCGCCGGACTTCTAGTTGATTAGAGTGGTCCAGACAGAAAGGGTTTCATTTACGCATCGAGTGTACCAATTTTCCTGTAGAGAGAGTGGCCGACAAATTGTCAAAAGACGCAGTCGGAAGGAGATAGGGCCGGAAGTAGGGTTCTTACTTGAGCAGTTGCAGGTAGCTCTTTTCGCTTTTCATTGCTCGCGTGGTTTCCTGAACGTACTTCAGGAATCGCTTGAGATTTTCTTTCTCGGGCGGATTCATTCCCTCAAAACGAATCCGTACGCCAGTGGAGGGCGCCGCCCGTGTGACCACCCCATTGAGCGCCATACCTTTCACCCAGATTTTCCCACTGGCGATCCACAATCCAATCTCTACTTTAGAGCCTCCGGCGATCTGCGCGGCCGTTTCCACCTGGCAGCCTCCCAGACTGGTGTTCGATAGATTTCCCCAGATCGGCGTGCCCGAGTCATTTACACGCATCTCGACCGCAACGAAACACTTGATCCTGGGGTGCCTCCGCCGGTCCTGCCCCCACGTGGGACTGAAAATATCCGGTTCAAAGGGCGGGATGGCTGCGGCCGGTTTAGTCAGGGTTCGAGGGGGTGAGGTTTCATCCTGATCTCTTGCCACTGAAGATTCTTTCTTGATCTCACGCATTGCGGCAAGCAAGGCCTGCTCGCGCTGTTCGGGCGCGGCCTCGCGATAGACCTGCAAGAGCTTGCCCAGATTCTTTGCAAGATCGGGATCGGCCAGCAGACGCGTCCAATCCGTTGCGATTGCTGGGGCTGGTTTTGAGCTAAGCATGGAGGACGTTATGGCAGCGTGATTGCCGGCGCGAGAATAAAAAAAACAACCTATCGCATGGAATCCGCTCTCTTTGTTAATCTATCGGGCGCGCCAACAATGCTGTAGGTGCCGAAGGTAACCTTAGCGGTGCCGTTGGCAAACGCCTGCGTTCGGATTTTGCATCGGACAGCGGGCCAACAGAATCAATAGAATTCGATAAACCTTTGCGTCGCCGTTAAAAAGAATTGGACCAAAAGAGGTCCCGGGCAGTCTTCCTGTTCGGACGGGATTCCTTAGAACGATAAATGCCTCATCTACAGTGCAGACTTTTTACTCTTACAGCTTTGCTACTCCTTACCATTAGGTTTGCGGCCCAGAACTCGGAACCCGCGCCCTCTATTACTTTTCCCGGCTCGCAGAGCCCTTTCCAAGGCAGCCAGCCCGAAGAGAAAGCCACGCCGGGAGTTCTCCAGTTGAATTTTCAAGAGGCGATCGACCGCGGATTGCGCAACAATCTCGGGTTGCTGCTCTCGGCTGATCAGACCATTACCGCCCGAGGCGAGCGCTGGAAGGAACTTAGCAACCTCCTGCCTAACCTTCAGGCGCAACTGCAGGAAGATGTCCAAACGGAGAGCCTGACGGCGTTTGGTTTCAAGCGCAATGTATTTCCTTTTCCCATCCCGCGAGTGATTGGTCCTTTCAACTATTTCGACGCGCGCGCCTCATTGAGCCAATCGGTATTTAATTTCCAGAACCTGGAAAAGGAACGGGCCGCCTCGGAAAATCTCAAGTCAGCACAGCACACTTACCAGGAAGCTCGCGAAGTGGTAGTGCTCGCGATTGGAAATGCATATCTGATGGCGATTGCTACCTCCGCCCGCATTGAGGCTAGCGAGGCGGAGGTCGCTAATGCGCAAGCGCTTTATGAGAAAGCCGTCGATCAGCAAAATGCAGGCCTCAGTCCCGCCATCGACACGCTTCGCGCCCAGGTGGAACTGAAAACGCGCCAGCAGCAACTCATCGCCGCGCGCAACGATTATGCCAAGCAGAAGCTAGCGCTGGCGCGCATCATAGGACTAGCTCCCGGCCAGGAGTTCGTCCTGACCGAAAAAGCTCCATACGAAGCTCTGACCTCCCAGCCTCTTGAGGTTTACCTTCAGCGCGCTTACACGTCACGGCAGGACTACCTGGCAGCTCAGGCACAACTGCGAGCAGCCGAATTTTCCCGCAAAGCGGCAACCGCAGGGCATTATCCCAGCCTCGGCTTCAACGCCAATTACGGTGACATCGGCGTTAATCTGGGGCAATCGAACGGCACCTGGCAGGTGACCGGAGGAATGACAATTCCCATTTTTGCCGGGGGGAAAATTCACAGCGACGTCCTTGAAGCCGATGCGCAGTTAAAGGAAGCGCGCTCGCAACTGGGCAATCTGCGGGGACAAATCGACTACGATGTCCGGGCGGCACTGCTGGATTTGAATTCGGCAGCCGACCAGGTCGAAGTCGCCCGCAGCAACGTCGAATTGGCCGAGCAGACGCTGGCCCAATCGCGCGACCGTTTCACTGCCGGCGTGACTGACAATCTGGAGGTCGTGCAGGCGCAGGAATCTGTAGCCGCCGCCCACGAGAGTTATATTGAAAGCCTGTATGCACATAATCTTGCCAAGGTGGAACTGGCTTATGCCATCGGAGATGCGGAACAAGGCGTCAAACGCTATCTGAAAGGCGAGCGCTAGCTCACATTTCTATGGAACAGACAACTCAAGCTCCTTCCGTACCCGCGCCGCCCCAGGCTGAAAGCCATACGCAGCCGTTGCCGTCGACGGAACGCGACTTTCACACTCGCCTGTCGCGAAGGGGAACTCCTGCATTTCGCATCGGTTTGATCATCGCCATCATTGTGCTGCTGGTAGTGGGAATCTTTGTCTATCGCTATGTCATGAGTTATGAATCCACCGACGACGCGCAGGTGGATGGCCATCTCAACTCCGTCAGCCCGCGTATCTCTGGGCATGTCATCAAATTGAACGTGAACGACAACCAATATGTCGAGGCCGGGACGGTGGTGGTGGAAATCGATCCTGCCGACTATCAGGTCGCCTACGACAAGGCGAAAGCAGACTTTGAAAATGCGCAGGCAGCGGCGGCCGCCGCCGGGGTCACAGTGCCGATCACCGATGTCAGTACCAGCACGCAGATTTCATCCACCGAAGCCGACGTCGCGAGCGCCCGCGCTGGCATTGCCGCCGCTAAACAGCAACTCGAAGCCGCCAAGGCACAACTGGCCCAAGCTGAAGCCAACGATGTGAAAGCCCAGAACGATCTGGTCCGCTACAAGCAGCTCGTCGAAAAACAGGAGATTTCACAGCAGCAATACGATCAGGCCTTCGCCGCCGCAGCCGCTAGCACGGCTACCGTGAGCGCCGCTCGCGCAACCGCAGACGCTGCCCAACAACAAGTCGCCCAAGCCCAGGACCGGCTAGTCTCGGCAGAGGCGAATTGGCGCAACGCGCAAACCGCTCCCAGACAAATGCAAGTGGTTCACTCACGCGCCACGTCAGCGCTGGCTGAAGCCCAGCTCAAGAAAGCCGAGCTTGATCAGGCATTGTTGAATTTGCAGTACACAAAAGTTATCGCTCCGGTTTCGGGCGTGGTCAGCAATCGCACGGTCGAAGTAGGACAGAACGTCGCCCCAGGCCAGGAGTTGATGAAAATCATTCCGCTGAACGACGTTTGGATCACCGCCAACTACAAAGAAACTCAACTTCGCTACATGAGAGTTGGCCAGCCGGTCACAATTGAGGTGGATGGCAACCGAAAGACTTACAAGGGCAAAGTTGACAGCATTGCCGGCGCCAGCGGGGCCCGCTTTAGTCTGCTCCCTCCGGAAAACGCTACCGGCAATTACGTAAAAGTCGTGCAGCGCATACCCGTTAAAATCGTGCTCGATCCGGGCGAGAATAAGGACCATTTCCTGCGCCCCGGAATGTCGGTTGAGCCGAAAGTCTGGATTCGCAAATGAGCGCTGCTACGGCTGCTCTCGATGGCGCAGATGCCTGGCGTCCGGCAGTTAATCCCTGGATCATCGCCATCACTGTGACCCTGGCGACTTTCATGGAGGTGCTGGACACTTCCATCGCCAACGTCGCCTTGCCTCACATCGCCGGCAGTCTCTCGGCAGGACAGGATGAAAGCACCTGGGTTCTCACTTCCTATCTCGTCTCGAATGCCATCGTGCTCCCTCTGAGCGGATGGCTTTCCTCTATCATGGGCCGCAAGAATTTCTATATGAGCTGCGTGGCCCTGTTCACCGTGAGCTCATTTATGTGCGGGCTGGCGCCCAATCTGGCCACGCTGATCATCTGCCGCGTGCTGCAAGGGGCCGGCGGCGGGGGTCTGCAACCCAGCGAACAGGCGATTCTCGCCGATACCTTCCCCCCAGCAAAGCGGGGCATGGCCTTTGCTGTTTATGGCATGGCTGTTGTTACTGCACCAGCGATCGGTCCGACGCTTGGCGGATGGATTACCGACAACTTCACTTGGCGCTGGATTTTCTTCATCAACATCCCAGTCGGAATCATTTCCATTCTTCTCACTTCGCGGCTGATCCAGGACCCTCCTTATTTCCACCGCCGCAAGCTGAGTGAAACCAAGATCGACTACATCGGCTTGGGTTTTGTGGCTCTGGGACTCGGGACCTTGCAGGTCGTCCTCGATAAAGGCCAGCGGGAAGACTGGTTTGAATCGCACTTCATCATCACACTGTCGCTGATCTCAGTTGTGTCCTTGCTCTTCGTCATATTCTGGGAATGGCAGCATAAAGACCCCATCATCGATTTGCATCTCTTCAGGGACCGCACTTTCGGCATCTCCAACCTGCTCATGTTCATGCTTGGATTTGCCTTGCTCGGCAGCACGCTACTTCTGCCATTGTTTAGCCAAACCTTGCTCGGCTATACAGCAGAGCGGGCCGGCCTTGCCTTAATGCCCGGTGGGTTCACGATCATTCTTCTCCTGCCATTGGTGGGATTTTTGCTTTCGCGTTACAGTCCGCGCTGGCTGCTGCTTTATGGACTCAGCATGCTTTCCTTCTCGTTGTTCCACATGACCAGCTTTGATCTCGACATTGACTTTCATACGGTTGCGCTAGCCCGTGTGGTCCAGGCTGCGGGGATGGCCTTTCTTTTTGTGCCAATCAATACGGCCGCTTACGCATTCCTGCCGAGAGAGAAAAACAACGCCGCATCGGGTCTGATGAATCTGGCGCGCAACATCGGCGGCAGTGTGGGCATTTCCCTGGTCACGACCATGCTCGACCGGCGGGGCCAGGTTCACGTGACCTATTTGTCCCATAACTTGACAGACGCCAATCCGGCGTTCCGTTCGATGCTGCAGGGCGCAACAAGGGCTATCCAGGCCCACGGCGCAACCGCCACCTATGCCACGCAGCAGGCCTATGCTCTGATTTATGCTACGGTCCAGCGGCAGGCCACCATGCTCGCCTATATCGACGACTTCCGGCTGCTCGGATTCGCCATCTTATGCATGGTTCCTCTGGTCTTTCTGATGAAAAAATCTCGGCCCGGCGGCCAAATGGCAGTACACTAATGCGCGGTAGATTGAATCTAACAACATAGGGCAGAATGTTCAGGCTCATTACCATTGAACGCGAGTACGGCTGCGGCGGCGGCGCCATCGCCGCCGAACTGGCCAGACGCCTGGGATGGAATCTCTGGGATCGCCGGCTCACCGAAGAAATTGCCCGCGTCGCCAACGTCGATCTCGCCGCAGTTATGCGCTGCGACGGGCGCATGGATAGTACCTTCCACCGCCTCGCCAAAGCCTTCTGGCGAGGCAGCTACGAACGCAGTTCGCCGCTCGGCAACCAGGTCTTTGATGCCGACCGCATGGTTTCCATCATGGAGCAAATCGCTCCCAAGATTGCGCAGGAAGGTAATGCAGTAGTGGTGGGTCGTGGCGCGCCTTATTTTCTGCGCGAGCAGCCGGATGCCTTCCACGTTTTCCTCTACGCTCCGCGTGCAGAAAAAGTGCGTCGGCTATTGCAGGACGGAGCATCTCCCGAGGAAGCCGAAGATCTGGTCGACACAGTCGATCGCGAGCGCATCACCTTCGTCAAACATTACTTCGACGCCGACTGGCCCACTCGTTCGCTCTACCATGTTATGATCAACACCGCCATCGGCAATGAAGCGGTGATCGAAACCATCCTGAATACGATGCGTCTGGTGGAAGGTGGGCCGAAGGCCACGGACTACGAACGGCCAAAAGTTGCAACCCAAATTTGAGGATTTCTCCGCGTTCTCCCCGAGATCCTCCGCGACCTCCGCGTTTCAGCTTTTAAGGACTGATGGCTGAGCAACATGCCTTTGCGGCGCCGGACAGCAATCCTCAGCACAATCGTCCGTCCTCGGCCCAAGAGCTCCCATTGCCCGGCGCTCCTGCCTGGGATTCATTCGTTCCAAAATCAATTCCCGGATCATGGCGATGAATTTCGGATGCACCCCTACTGTCTTTGCCCGCGTCATGGGCAATCCCAAAGATTCACAAAGCTCCCGCGCCTGAATATCCAGGTCGTACAGTACCTCCATGTGGTCGGAGACAAAGCTGATCGGCACCACGACCACTGCTGAAGCCCGCTTCTCCGCTTTCACAAGTCGTAGATAATCGAGAATGTCAGGCTCCAGCCACGGCTGTCCCGGAGCGCCGCTGCGGCTCTGATAGACCAAAACGTCGTTCCTCTGGCCCAGCGCCTCCGAAACCATACGCCGCACTTCCTCTAGCTGCGCCACGTAATCACACGTGTTGGCCATCGAAATTGGGATGCTGTGCGCGACGTAGATAATCTGGACGTGAGCCCGCGCGTCCGCAGGGATTTCGTGCAGCGCGTCGCGCACGCGCTCGACCGTAGCTTCGATAAATAGCGGATGATTGAAGAAGGGCCTGAGTTTATCGATTTCCGGCGCATCCTCCCCAACTTCGCTCTGCGCCCGCGCAATGTCTTCGCGATACTGCCGGCACCCCGAATAAGAGCTGTACGCCGAGGTGACGAACCCAATCGCTCGCCGAATGCCATTGCGCTTCATTTTTCGTAAAGTATCGGCGAGAAACGGATGCCAGTTTCGATTTCCCCAGTAAACGGGTAGCTTCGGCCCATTGCGCTGCAACTCCTCATCGAGTGCGCTGACCAACTCACGTGTCTGCCGATTGATCGGACTCTTGCCATCAAAGTGATAATAGTGATCCGCCACTACGAGCAGCCGCTCGCGCGGCACATTGCGGCCTCGCAGAACATTTTCCAGAAATGGAATCACATGTTCTTTCGATTCCGGTCCACCGAAGGAAACAATCAGAATAGCGTCGTAATTCATGCGGAAGGGTTTAATGGTTTCGACGCCGCCTCAGGCGCCCCGGCCTGAGGCTGTCATCTCGTCATTCTCTCACGTGGCCGCCATCTGAACAATTTCGCGGGGGTACGAATTGCACCAGTCATAGTGCAACTATACCCATAGCACGGTCGGGCCATTTGTTTCCCGATTCGTGCCATTGCTCGCAAACGCTTACGGCGCGATTATTATGATGACGAAAGTAACGAAGATGCACTGGATCAATCCAACAACGGACGCTACCGGATCACACACCGGTCTTGGCAAGCAGAATATCCGCTTGCTGGTTGCTCTTGGGGTGTTGCTGGTCCTGCTGGGCGCTGTGTTGGTGAAGGACCATGATTTCTGGTTTGGGTCAAATCAGGCGCAGGAATCGGAAGCCGCTCAGCCAGTTACGCAACCAGTTGCAGCTTCGCGCTCCACGGAACAAAAGACGCTGGCTACTCCAGTTGCCCGTCCCGTAGCGAAGAACCACGTTGCCTCAAAGGGCAGCTCCAAGGCTGAGATGCCTTCGGAGCACGCCGCTGCCACCACCGAGGCGCCGGCCGTATCGACGACCCGCGTTGTTCTTCCGCCGCTCGATGTTGAAGTAGTCGCGGGCGATACGCATCGCCAAGTCCACCCCGGCAGCACTGTCACCAAGGTTGAGATTCCCGCTTCCAATCAAGTTTCCGGCGCCGGTCAGCCGGTTGCCGCGGCAGAACGCGAGCGGATTCTGCCCGTTGCCGCTCCTGAAATCCGCCAGACCATCCAAACGGTCTACCCCACACTCGGAAACAATTCCCGCGTGCAGGGTTCAGTGGTTTTGCAGGCGCTCATTGGTGCAGACGGCAATATTGAGAACCTTCGCGTAGTGAGCGGTCCTGCTATTCTGACCGGCGCCGCGCAGCAGGCCGTACGCGAATGGCACTTCAAACCCATTCTCCAAAATGGGCAGCCCGTCGAAACCAAGGCCCGCATCACGGTTAATTTCACGATTCACGTCTCCGACAATCCCGCCTCGGCCAGCTAAGCTCAGAATACTTTTGGGGCGACAAGGAAAGGACCGAGGTCGTCATTTCCGTGTGTATTCTCCAGATCAAATGATACGAAACCCGGTCGTCCGCGCGACTGGGATGCCGCGAAAGGTCCTGAAATTTTCTTTGCTGCTGCCCGGAGAGATTCGAACTTGAGGCGTTTAGCGGGCGTCAGCGTAGCGGGGGATTTCACACTGATCTAAAGCCGTGGGAGTCATGGTGCGCCCGGAGAGATTCGAACTCCCGACCTATTGCTCCGGAGGCAATCGCTCTATCCATCTGAGCTACGGGCGCATGCCAGAGCTTTAGTTTACACTGTCCGACGACGGCATTGCGCAGGTGGTAGCAAATGACGCAAAGGCTCCAACCATAGAAACCCCGTGCCTAGAGAGCTCAGCGGTGATGCCGCTGATTAACGGCGATCTCTCCCGCCGCGATCTCGTCCGCCACGGTCGCCACCTCGTCCACCCCCACGGAAGTCGCTTTTCGGCCGAGCTTCGTTCACGTTTAGCGTTCGACCGCCGGACTGTGTGCCGTTCAAAGCGCTGATGGCTTTGTCGCCCTCTTCATTGTTGGCCATTTCCACGAAGCCGAAACCACGCGAACGTCCTGTCTCGCGGTCCGTCAGAATGCTGACCCGGTCCACCTGCCCGAAGGGTTCAAACATCTGCCGCAGTTCTTCTTCCGATGTGTTAAAGCTCAGGTTCCCCACGAAAATATTTTTCACGCACGAGCCTCTGCATTGAGCTGTCGGATTGCGAGCTCGCTGCGGACTGGCAGGTCGGCAAACCTTCCTGAAAATCGCGGCCGGAACTGGCGGACAGTCGAATGCGGGCAAAAGTATAGCAGGTCTGTCAATACCGACTGTCAAAGCGGGCCGCAGGCATGTAGATCTCTTTACAGCAACGATCCGATCTAAATTCCTGACCGCGGATTCACACGGATTTGCACCGATCTAATTGAACAAAAGAAACGATCGGTGCAGTTTTGGGCGTTCTTGGCGCGAAACCGGGCATTTTGGCTACGATTTCATGCCGAAAACATGTATTTGCAGGCTGCCGAAATCGGCTAAGTCGTTTATTTTCAGTACGAAGCTTACTGCTTGATAACCCCTCCCCCAACCCGCTGTTCGATAGAATCAGCAATTTAGGTGGTGTTGCACCCTGCACATACCGAAGCCCAAAGGACTTACGCGTACTTACCGCATGGCAAAGGACTTACCGGCAGCCGAGTTACTCGGTCGCGTGCTGCCTTTGCCTGAGCAAGGATGGGATGAGTGAGCTGTGGATCGCAAGTGCAAGTATCACTTACATTTCCTCCACCACCGCCATCGCGCTCTTCTTTCTTTTGTTCGCCTGCAACACCTTCTTCCGCAGCCGCAGCGAGTTCGGAGTGACCTCGACATACTCATCATCGGCGATGAACTCAATCGCCTGCTCCAGATTCAACTGCCGGAAAGGCACCAGGCGTATCGCCTCGTCGGCTGTCGAGGCGCGCATGTTGGTCAGCTTCTTTTCGCGGACGGCGTTCACATCCAGATCGTTATCTTTTGCATTCTCGCCAATGATCATTCCTTCGTACAGTTCAACGCCGGGGCCGACGAAAAGCTCTCCTCGCTCCTGCAATCCCCACAACGCGTACGCCGTCGAAACACCCGGCCGGTCGGCGATCAGAGCTCCAGTGAGACGATGTGGAATCTCGCCCTGCCACTCGGTATATCCATCGAACAAAGAATTCATTACGATGGTTCCGCGCGTGTCGGTGAGCAACTGGCTGCGCAATCCGATCAGACCACGGCTGGGCACGCGAAACTCAATGCGCACGCGCCCATAGCCGTGATTGTGCATATTGACGACTTCACCTTTGCGCGCGCCAAGCTGCTCCATCACGACGCCGACAAATTCTTCGGGTACATCGACGGTGAGGCGCTCGACAGGTTCCATCAGTTTGCCATCCACTCGCTTGGTCACGATCTCGGGCTTGCCGACCATGAGTTCGTAGCCTTCGCGCCGCATCATCTCGATGGTGATGGAAAGCTGCAATTCGCCGCGGCCCATCACTTTGAATGAATCGGTAGTGCCCATCTCCTCGACGCGAAGAGAAACGTTCGTTAGCAGCTCTTTTTCCAGCCGCTCGCGCAAATTTCGCGAAGTGACATAGGTTCCCTCGCGGCCGGCGAATGGTGATGTATTCACCGTGAATGTCATCGCGATCGTCGGCTCGTCAATGACGATGGGCGGCAAAGGAGCAGGATTTTCCACGTTCGTTATGGTTTCACCGATCGTGATTCCTTCTACGCCGGCCACGGCGACGATGTCGCCTAACGTTGTTTCATTAATGTCGGTGCGCTTGAGCCCGGAAAAAGAAAACAATTTTGTGATCCTGGTCTTCTCGAATGAGCCGTCGCGCTTGGCAATTGCCACATCCTCGCCCGTGCGCATGGTCCCGTTGAAAACACGCGCAATCGCCAGCCGACCTAGATAATCGCTGTAATCCAGATTCGCCACCAGAATCTGCAACGGCCCGGCGGGATCGCCTTGCGGCGGCGGAATGGTATTCAGGATCGCATCAAACAGCGGGCGCAAATCTTCGCCGCTCACCTTTGCCTCAGTGGAGGCTGTGCCTTGTTTCGCATTTGTATAGAGGACAGGGAACTCGAGCTGTTCTTCCTTTGCATCGAGATCGATAAACAAGTCGTAGATTTCGTTCAGCACCTCCTGAGGACGCGCATCCGGACGGTCGATCTTGTTGATCACCACAATCGGCGGGAGATTTGCCTCAAGTGCCTTCCCGAGCACATACCGCGTCTGCGGCAGCGGACCTTCACTGGCGTCGACCAAAAGCATGACGCCATCCACCATTTTCAGCGCTCGCTCCACTTCGCCTCCAAAATCGCTGTGGCCAGGCGTATCGACAATGTTGATCTTGACGTCGTGATAGAAAATCGCGGTGTTCTTCGCCAGAATCGTAATTCCGCGCTCGCGCTCCAGTTCATTCGAATCCATCACGCGCTCGGCCACGGTTTCATTGGCGCGAAACGTCCCGCTTTGCTTGAGCATGGCGTCAACCAGCGTCGTCTTGCCGTGATCGACGTGCGCGATGATGGCGATATTGCGAATGCCAGAACTCAATTGAATTCCTTTGTCTTCCTTGGTGTCTATTGGTGGTTAATTATTTCTTGGAAGCATCTCTTACCACTTTACTATGAGGATCGCTCTGGTAAGAATTCATGGGTGGAAGAAACTGGAATTGAGGGCCTGAACTTCAGCCGACGACTGCTGTTTGTTTTGGCATCGGCCTTCCCGCCAGCCGCGCTTCCGCTTCCTTCACCGCGCGCTGCGCCGCAAGAATGCCGGTATTCGTGGTTGATTCTGGCCCTTCCGAGTCCGTATTCGCAAAGAACACGCGGTCCATCGGCTGCCGCACCAGCCGCTGCACATGGGTGTAGAGTCCGGGCATTGACATGTATAAAGGATGACCGCGCCGGTAAATGTGGACTTCGACCGGGTCGATATTGAATGTTGGCATCAATTTCTGAAAATCAGCCAAGACATTCGCTGCAATCTTACGCGCGCCAGCTTCGGTCAGCAGATAACCGCGGTCTTCCTCTTTCATCGGCGTGTAGCAGGTGATGATGTTGTATTTCTGCTTGTATCCCGGCTGCTTCCGAATCACCCAATCGGCAACAATGAAATCGGTAAATGTGTTTCCCGGGCACCAGGTATCGTATCCCTGATTGAAAACCGGCTTGTCGAAAATAAGATTCACCACTGGGTAAGGAATGTAACGAATCTTGCTCATGGCATCATCCTGTGCGTCAGGAAGGCCTTCAACAATCCGCCGCGTAATGAACTTTGGTGCAGCCATGATTACGGCCTTTGCCGCAACAGTCTTCGGTTGGCCGTCCAGAATGTAAGTAACCTGCACCGCTTCTTTTTCGGGAACAACTGCGACCGTGGTCGCACCCGCAATCATGCGATCTTTGTGAGTCGCTTCCAGAATATCGGCCAGCTTTCTTGTGATTGCGCCCAGTCCTCCGGGCCAGGTGTAGCGATCATCGGAGCGGCCTTCCTCCGCCATTTCCTGCAGATTCAAAATGGCCAATGCCGCCGCCGTCTCCTCGCTAGTTGCGCCCCAGTTCGATGGCCCGAAGTTGTCCCACCACTGTTTCAGTTCAATCGGATACCCCTTCAGGTAATCGGTAAATGGCTTGTTATAAAGCTCGGTGAGATTCTTCTCGACGTTTATCGCGAGCATCTCTTTTCGGAAATTCTTAAAGCTTTCGCGAATTGAGGCGGAGTAAGGAAGCTTGTCCAGGCCTTCACCCCAAGTGTCGAGAATTAATTCGCCGTGAATGATGCTGGGATCGGAACTGTTGACCGGCAATGGCTCCAGCCCGATCTCCTTGGCAAACGAATACGCGTGTTCGTCTTTCGTCAGAAATGCCGTGCCGGTTGCATAGGTGCTGCCTTCATACTCCATCGCATACGCATTGCCACCCCAGTGTGCGTCTTTTTCCAGCAGCAGAAAATCGCGGTGCCGCAACTTGTAAGCGGCTGCGAGCCCACTGACTCCACCGCCCACGATCACGACATCATGCCGTGCCGTGGCCGGGGGACGCGAAAAAATCCTGCTCCCTTCATCGCGCACTCTATGGCAAATCTTGTTGTCTTCTCCATCAACTTCTGCGGCATGGTTCGAATGCTCGCCACCGTTCTGCGCCAATAGAGAAAGATCAACCGGACACCCCGCCGTCACCGCCCCCGCCACCACAAACTTGATGAAGTCTCTGCGATTCGCGCTCAAGCCAAGTCTCCTTCCAATGCCGTTACGATTTCTGCTCCTGCCTCGGCGCCCGCTTCACCCCGTACGCGCAACCGATACCAGAACACAATCGCTACCAGCGAAAACAGAAAAATGATTGTTGACACGGCGTTGATCTCGGGAGTAATCCCTCGGCGCAAACGTCCCCAGATTTCCAGCGGCAGCGTATTGTCGCGCCCGATCAGGAAAAAACTCACTGCAATCTCATCCATCGAAAGCGTAAAAATCAGCAGCGCTGCGCCAATTATCGGCAGCTTCAGATTCGGCACCGTAACGCGCCAGAATGTCTGCCAGTAATTTGCTCCCAGATCGAGGGATGCCTCCTCCTGCGCCCGGTCGAGTTTCTGCAAACCGGCGAAGACTTCTGTTGTAGCTACGGAAATCAGCGCTGTTCCGTGCCCCAGAACAATCGTCAACAGGCTCAGCTTCACCCCGAGAATGTTGAACAGCATGAGCAGCGAAAGGCCGGTGATAATTCCTGGTAAGATCAACGGCAGAAGCACCAGCCGGCGAAATATGGTCTTACCCGGAAACTGTGCGCGCTCCAGCGCCAGAGCCGCGGGTACTCCGAAGCCGAGCGCAATCGCCACCGCCGCTAGCGCGACATACAAGCTGTTGAGCACTGCATCCCAGATCGGGCCATCCGCAAAAAGGGTGCGATACCAATCGAGAGTTAAATGATGCGGCGGAAAACCGCCGACTCCCTCGCCGTTGAAGGAATAAAGAATGAGGACGGCAATGGGGAGATAGAGAAATGCGAAAACCGCTACAGTATGGAAAATCAGCCAGGCAGGATACTCGCTGACTTTTGCTTTGCTCACGCGTAGCTCCATTTCTTCTCCAGCCGCTCCGAGAAAAACAGCAGGCTCACCACAAGCAGCAGCATACAGAAAGAAATCGCCGCGCCCAGCGGCCAGTTATAAGCGGCGCCAAACAGGCTCACAACAATGTTGGAAATCATGATGCCACTCGGCCCGCCCAGCAACAGCGGTGCGAGGAAATCTCCCAGGCTCAGCACGAATGCGAACGTGGCTCCGGCAATCACGCCGGGAATCGACAGTGGGAAGATGATTTTCCAGAACGTCTGTCCGGGGCTTGCGCCCAGATCATGCGAAGCTTCAACCAGGTTGCGAGGAATGTGTTCCAGCGCCGCGTAAATCGGCAGAAATGCAAACGGAGTATAGATGTGCGTGAGCGTCAACACCACCGCAAATGGGCTGTACAGCAAGAACTCCAGCGGATGCTTCGTCGCATGCACGTATTGCAGCAGCGTATTTAGCACTCCGTCTGAACCGAGAATAGTTTTCCACGCATACGCGCGTACCAGATAGCTGACCCACAGCGGAATGATCACCAACTGGTACAGCAGATCTTTTTTCTTTCCGCCATAGAAGGAAAGAAAATATGCCAGCGGATAACCTAGCAGCAACGAAAAGATCGTTACTCGCGCGGCAATCCACATCGAGCGCAACAGTGTCTGCCAGTAGACGTCGACACGCGCGAGTTCGCTGTAATTGCCCAAGCTCCACGAATGCACGATGGTCTGCGCCGGCGATACCGACCAGAAGCTGTAGGAGAACATCAACAGATACGGCGTCAGCAAGAATGCCGCCACCCACACCAACGGTGGCAACGTGACCGCCGCTTTGTATGCCCGCGAAAACATCAGATTCTTTCCGGAGACTCGCGCACCGGAATCGCATCTTCGGGAGAAAACTCCAAAGCGATCTCCCCCGTGACACCGCTTCGGCTGGCGGGAATTCGCACGGTCAACATCAACCCGCCCGCACATTCCACGCGAATTAATTCCGTCGCTCCATGAAACGCCTGCTGCACAACTCTTCCGCGCACGCGAACGCTGTCAGGAGACGTCGATTTCTCTGTGGCCAGCCTTAAATTTTCCGGCCGCAACGAAAACTGAGCTATGCCATCGGGTGCTGCGACCGGCCACTGCAACAACCCGCAACGCGCCATTCCATCTCGTACTTCCCCTTTCAGCAAATTCGTGTGCCCGATGAACTGCGCTACATACGCCGTCGCGGGACGGCCATAAATTTCGCGCGGCGTTGCCACCTGCTCCAACTCGCCTGAGCGCAGCAGTGCAATGCGGTCCGACATCACCATCGCTTCTTCCTGATCGTGCGTGACAAAGATAAACGAGATGCCGACCTCACGCTGCAATGATTTCAATTCCACCTGCATCTGCCGCCGCAGATTCGCGTCCAGTGCAGAGAGCGGTTCATCCAACAACAGCAGCTGCGGACGGTTCACCAGTGCCCGCGCCAGCGCTACTCGCTGCTGCTGCCCGCCGCTGATCTTCGCCGGCTTCGCCTTAGCATGTGCCGACATTTTTACTTTTTCCAGCGCCTCGCCGACGCGCGCGCTGATCTCTGCCTCAGGGCGCTTCGCCACACGCAAGCCATAGGCCACGTTTTCTTCAACCGTCAGATGTGGAAACAACGCGTAATGCTGGAAGACAGTGTTTACGCGGCGACGGTAAGGAGGAAGTTGATCGAGCCGCTCCTCGGCCATCCAAACTTCGCCAGAACCTGCGCTTTCAAACCCGGCAATGATGCGCAGCAAAGTCGTTTTGCCCGATCCGCTTTCGCCGAGAATCGTCAGAAATTCGCCTTCGGCTACATCGAGTGAAATATCACGAAGCACAACATTCTTCCCGAATCGCTTTGCGACATTGCGAATGCTGAGCAATGGGAAGCGCTGCGTGGATACCGAGACATCAGACCGCGCGATAGAAACATCAGTGCTCATCGACGATAGGGTCAAATCAGTTGTTCCACTGAGATAGTGAGAGCTTCAAATCAGCTCGATTGCTAGCAACTCGGTACTCGGTACTCGCGACTCGCAACTCGCTACTGAGCTGCCTTCACCTCATTCCAAATCTCGTTGTACTTCGCCCGCCGCGACACGTTCTGCCAGAAGTAAATCCGCTTCTGATAGTTGTCGACGTCGTCCAGGTGCAGGTTTTTCACTTCCTGCGGCGTCATGAAGTGCGCCGCCTGCGGATTCGCCGGCGTGTATCCCGTCACATCCGTAACCTTTTTTTGAGTCGACGCTTCGATCATGAACTCAAGAAACTCCTGCGCCAGCTCTTTATTCTCGCTGCCTGCCGTAATCATTAAATGGTCGATCCATCCCGTCGTGTTTTCTTTTGGAATCGTCTCTCCCACAGGAAAATTGATCTTCCGCAGCTGATTCGTCATCAGCGGCCAGCCCATCGCCGCCACCACTTCATGGTTCTGAAAGAGATTCGTCAGCTCTCCGCCAGTGGACCACATCTTGCGAATGTTAGGCTTCAACTCCAGCAATTTCTTCTTAACTGCATCGAGCTGTTCATCGGTCAGGTTGTAAAGTTGCGTTGGATCAGGCTTGTCGAATCCAAGCACCTGCGCCGCCATATACACCGTTGAGAGATCGTCCCACACCGAAATCCTCCCGCGATACTTCGGATCCCAAAATACATTCCAGCT
>JASHOH010000225.1 GCA_030041215.1 Candidatus Sulfotelmatobacter sp.
TCTGACCGCGTGAGGGAGTTCCGAAATGGCAGAACCTCAGAGGGCATGCTTCCTCCCTCAATTTCGTACGTATCAGTACACTACCTCAATTTGTTTTTCCTTGCATGCGCAAAAGGTGATTGAGAACGGCAACGAGGAACCCACGTCTTACACAAAGGGTCAAGGCTCGGTTGCAAAAAGTCGAATCCTAAATACCAAGGTTGTTAGCGGGCGAGAGCAGTCGAGCGCTCCCTCGCACACGCGCAACCGCGCGCGCTCCGCATACCCCGCCGGGGCAGGGGTGTAGCAAAATCCCCTCCATGCGTATAACGCCGGCAAACTTGGTGGTTGCCTGGCTTCGCGTTCTCAGCCGGGACGCTGGGATTTTTCACCTGCAACGATGCGCGCTTGACTGCGCTAAAGAACCGCTCTTCCACGGCGCTGAGGCGAGGCTTAGATGGCGCTTCGCTTTCGTGCGTAGAAGTTTCTGACCTTTGCGCGGTTGCCGCATTTGGTCATGTCGCACCAGCGGCGGCGATGATTTTTGCTGGTATCGAGAAAGAACCACTGGCAGGTCGGAGACGAGCAGGTGCGCACCAGCGCCACATCGGCCGACGTTAGTAGTGCAACAGCGGCGCGCGAAATCGGCCACAACATTCCCTCGAAAGAAGATGTCAGGTCGTCGAAGCGCCACTCGCAGGATTCTTTCGTCTGTACCAGATGGGAGTGCAAGGCCGCGTCGTGAACGTGGCGATTGAGGGTTTCCATCGCGGCGGGTGGCACGGCTTTGTGATTCATCAGCGCTGAAAAGATTTCGTACAACGCCTCCCGCAGCCTGCGCGCACGACGAAGAGCATCGTCGGCATCGCGCGGCATGGCGGCCGCTTTGTCCAGCAAGGCGTCTGTCTGGGCTGGGGTGAGGATGCCAGTCTGCTCGCCGAAGCACGCCAGATCGCTGTAGTCGTTCAGCAACTCTGTTTGTTTCTCAGCCGGACGATCGTCGAGCGTGTTGATGAAATCCAGGCAGACGTTTCCCCCAATCAGATCAATTACTGGGGCGTGCCGTTTCAGCGATCTGCGTCCTGCCATGAAGAGTTGTACACCTCCCCAAACCATTATATAACCGTTAAAATTATCTTGACAAGTTACGTCACGGGCCTGTATAACCTACTAAAGATGTTTTAGAGGTTATCCGGAGGTTCCCGTGATGCTCGACCAGGCAGCGCAGATTATGGCAACCATTCGCCACAGCAAGATGATAAATATTGGAGGCAGGCCGGTGATCGTGTCCGCTCCGAAAATGACCGCTCAACAGAGTCGAGAAAAGATCAAGATGGTGCTGGCGTTCATCGCCATTTACCTGATCTGGGGCTCTACGTATCTGGCGATTCGATACGCGGTGGAGACGATTCCGCCGCTGGTGACCGCTGGAATTAGGCACTTGCTCGCGGGTGGGATATTGCTCGCATGGGCATGGGTGCGGGGATTTCATCCCTCGCGGCAGCAGTGGCTGGCTGCGGCACCCTTGGGCTGCCTGTTTTTCCTGCTAGGCCATGGCACCCTGCATTGGGCGGAGCGGTATGTGAACTCGGGGTTGGCGGCCTTGCTGATTGCAACTGAGGCCATTTTCATACTTGTGCTCGGCTGGCTACTCGGCCAGCAGAGAATTACTTGGCTAAATTCAGTGGGAATCGCTCTCGGCATTATCGGGGTCGGCGTACTCACAGGCGCGGACGCGACAGCGAGGGGATATAGTCTAGCTGGCCTGCTTGCGGTGCTGTTCAGTTCTTTGGCGTGGTCTGCCGGGGTGGTGATTTCTCCGCGGCTCAAGTTACCTTCGGACGCTCTTGGGCGCACAGCACTGCCGACGCTGTGCGGCGCGGCAATGCTGCTGATCGCAGCAGGAATTTCGGGCGAGTTCCAGCATATGAGTTGGGCGAGCATTTCGCTGCGCTCAGTATTCGGTTTGGGTTATCTGATCACCTTTGGGTCGATCGTCGCCTTCACGTCCTACGTTTGGTTGTTGCAGCGCGTGCCGCCAACACTGGTGGCCACGCACACCTACGTCAATCCTGTGGTAGCGGTGATTTTAGGATGGCTGCTGGCGAGTGAGCCTTTGAATACACGCATACTACTGGCGTCGGTGGCGATCCTGGGGGGAATTGTGCTAATCCGGTACGGTGAGCGGCCGGTTGAGGTGAAAGCGGTGCGCGCTGCGTCGCAGCAGGTCGAGGCGTCTGAAGAATGCGCCTGAGCGCGGAGCTTGTGGCGTGTGCTTACAGTTTGCGGAAAATCCGCGGTCGACGGCGCCAAAGACTATTTGGGCCAACCGCCCCGGGCTGGGGCGCATTCTCAACAGCCCATCCTCCCGGAAGATTTCTCAGCCTGCAGTTGAAGCCGCAAGAGTTGAGAGATGTCGCTGCGGCGAAGCCGTCGAGCTTCGCTCGACCGGACAGCCGAGGCGGTTGTCTCCACATGCTTTGTCAATAGCGAAGTACAAACCGAGCCATTATCAATCTTTTTCTGTTTATGAACCATTCTTGGATTATAATAATTCTCGTTTAAGAACAATACTTTGGCGTCCGCTCACGAACAATTTCGCGATCTCGCATGGAAGTGCGGCCTGGCGGCCACGCATCAGCGGCAGATTATCTACGAAGCCGTGACCGCCACTCCGGGGCACCATTCCGTGGAAGCTGTGTTTGCCGAAGTTCGGGGGCGGACTCCGTCGATTTCCTTAGCAACTGTCTATAAAAACCTGCGGCTGTTCGTCGAGCACGGACTGCTGCGGGAAGTCAGCCCTCATTCTTCCATGCTGCTGGTGGAAGGCAATCTTGAACCGCATCATCACCTGATCTGCACGCGCTGCAAGGCAGTGCAGGATCTCGATGCAGCCGATTTCGTCAACTTCAAGAAGCTGGCGCGGCGGGCGCCGCGTGGCTTCGATTTATCCCGGCCGCTGGTGGAGGTGTTTGGACTCTGCCGGCGATGCAGCGCGAAGACCTAGACGTCTTCCCAACATGAGTAGACCGGTACTTTTGCAAAAAGCGCGAAAGGATGGCGCACCGCCGGATATTGACCCTCAAGAACCTCGGGGGCTAAAGCCCTCGCAAGAAAGCAGGGGTTGATCGCAGCGCTGGAAGCGCTGCGCCACCCAAAGCCGAATTTTCCAGAGCTGCGCCAAAAGCGAGTTTCCGGAAACCGTAAGAGCGTCTTTCGTACTGTTGTGTTAAACGGCGGGGCAGAAGCCGCACGGCTTCAGAACAGAGATCACCGTTTCTGATCCAAAGAGATTTTTGACTAACTTCAAAGGAAGATAAATATATGGAGAAAACAATCGCCACCGCAGCAGGAGCTGCCATTCTCGATACTCAGCAAACCGCAACCGAATCCAAGTGCACCTTCGCCGGCGCAACCCGGGCGCACACGAACGCCGACTGGTGGCCGAATCAGCTGGATCTTTCGGTTCTTCACCAGCACTCGGAGTTGTCCAATCCGATGGGCAAAGAGTTCGACTACGCGAAAGAATTCAAGAGCCTCGACCTGAAAGCCGTGATCAAGGACCTTCATGCTTTGATGACGGACTCGCAGCCCTGGTGGCCAGCAGATTTTGGCCACTACGGAGGTCTGTTCATTCGCATGGCGTGGCACAGCGCAGGCACCTATCGCATCGGCGACGGCCGAGGCGGCGCCGGCGCCGGCCAGCAGCGCTTCGCACCGCTCAACAGCTGGCCCGACAACATCAACCTAGACAAGGCCCGCCGGCTGCTATGGCCGATCAAGCAGAAATACGGCCGGAAGATCTCCTGGGCCGACCTTATGATCCTTGCAGGCAACGTCGCCCTTGAATCGATGGGCTTCAAGACGTTCGGCTTTGGCGGCGGGCGCGCGGATGTCTGGGAGCCGGAAGAGGACGTTTTCTGGGGCCCCGAAGGCAAGTGGCTTGCGGATGAGCGCTACAGCGGCGAGCGCGATCTTGCGAATCCGCTTGCTGCCGTGCAAATGGGTCTGATCTATGTGAATCCGGAAGGGCCGAATCGCAACCCGGATCCCCTCGCCGCGGCAAAGGACATTCGTGAAACCTTCCACCGTATGGCGATGAATGATGAAGAAACGGTCGCGCTGATTGCCGGCGGTCACACGTTTGGCAAAACTCACGGCGCTGCCGATCCGAACCGCTACGTCGGCCCCGAACCCGAAGCCGCCCCCATCGAACAGCAAGGCTTGGGCTGGAAGAACACTTTCGGCACCGGCAGCGGCGACGATACCATCGGCAGCGGTCTGGAAGTCATTTGGACCACCACGCCTACGAAGTGGAGTAATAACTACTTCGAGAATCTTTTCAAATATGAATGGGAACTGACCGAAAGCCCGGCCGGCGCACATCAGTGGAGACCAAAGAACAACGCAGGCGCCGGAACAGTGCCGGATGCGCAAGATCCGGCCAAGCATCACGCGCCATCCATGCTGACTACGGACCTCTCGTTGCGCTTCGATCCGGCTTATGAAAAAATTTCGCGGCGCTTCTACGAGCATCCCGATCAGTCCGCAGACGCGTTTGCCCGGGCGTGGTTCAAGCTGACACATCGCGACATGGGCCCGATCGTGCGTTATCTCGGCCCACTCGTTCCGAAGGAGCATTTGCCGTGGCAAGACCCAATCCCCGCCGTGAATCACAAGCTGATCGGCGACAAGGAAATTGCCGCATTGAAAGCAAAAATCCTCGCGTCTGGCCTGACTGTTT
>JASHOH010000226.1 GCA_030041215.1 Candidatus Sulfotelmatobacter sp.
GACCATGGTTGGCAACACTGCAACTAGGTTAGCTTGTGAGTTTCAGGGAACCGAAATGGCGCCGTTATGAAGGCGAACATGAAACCACAGGGAGAACGAAGCATCCGAAGGTCTGCCGCTAAGGCAGGGGCTGGATGTCAGGAAAACATGTCTGGCGTTCCAGAGGCGAGAAGTGTTTCTCACTTGACATCCCCTTAATAGGACTTCTGGCCCGCTTGTCTTTTGTGTTCCTCAACTTCCGGATTGCTCGTAAAAGGACAAGCATCATCCTCGAACCGCCGTTTTGAGCACAAGAGCATTCCCATCGGATTACCACACTCGAGTTGCTCACTCAGAACCAGGCGCTACCAGCCTTTTGTTGACTAGCCGAGGCTCCCACTCATAGCATGTTCGCACATGATCGGCCGGATCATCTCGCACTATCGCGTCATCGAGAAGCTCGGTGGCGGCGGCATGGGCGTCGTCTACAAAGCCGAAGACACTGAACTGGGACGCTTCGTGGCCCTCAAGTTTCTGCCCGCCGAAGTCGCCAACGATCCCCATGCTCTGGAGCGCTTCCGCCGCGAGGCGCGCGCCGCCTCGGCCTTGAATCATCCCAATATCTGCACCATCTACGAAATCGGCAAGTACGAAAACGAATCCTTCATCGTGATGGAGTTCCTGGATGGGATGACGCTCAAGCACCGCATCGCCGGACGTCCCATGGAAATCGAGCCGCTGCTTGAGCAGGCGATCGAAATCGCTGACGCGCTGGATGCGGCGCACAACGGCGGCATCGTACACCGCGACATCAAGCCCGCTAACATTTTTGTCACCCGCCGCGGCCACGCCAAGATTCTCGATTTCGGTCTGGCCAAAGTCACTCCCGGCGCCGCGTCTGGCGCTCAGCCCACGCGAACCATCAGCGCGGAACAGCTGACCAGCCCGGGCAGTGCCATGGGCACCGTGGCCTATATGTCGCCGGAACAGGCGCTGGGCAAGGAGCTCGACGCCCGCACCGATCTCTTTTCCTTCGGCGCAGTTCTCTATGAGATGGCGAGCGGCGCGCTGCCGTTCCAGGGGGAGACAACCGCGGCGGTTTTTGACTCGATCCTGCACAAGCCCGTCACGCCGCTGGTCCGCGTCAATCCCCAGGCTCCGCCGGAACTGGACCGGATCGTCAATAAAGCGCTGGAAAAAGATCTCGACCTGCGTTACCAGGGCGCCGGGGAGATGCGTGCCGACCTGAAGCGGCTGAAGCGCGAAACCGACTCCGGCCGCTCGGCCGCCGCCGTCGCCGCGCCCCAGGCTGGCGGAAAGATTCGGATGGCCTATATCGCCGCGCCGGTGCTGCTCGCGCTGATCGTAGTCGGCATAGGCTTCTTTGCGATGCGCGGCCCCTTGCCGCCGCCGCGCGTGCTTTCGACCACACAACTCACCAGCGACAACCTGCCGAAGGACTCTGTCGTCACTGACGGCCCTCGTCTCTACTTCGACGAGACGATCAATGAACGGGCGGTTCTGAGCCAGGTCTCCGCCGGAGGCGGCGAGATCAGCCACATCCCGACGCCCTTCGCCGACAGCTATATCAGCGATGTCTCTCCCGCCCGCTCCGAGCTTCTCGTGGGTTCCTTTAGCGGAGAAGAATCGTTCATCACTAGGCTCGAGCTTCCGGCATGGATCGTGCCTGTCCCGGCGGGATCTCCCCGGCGGCTCGGTGACCTTGTGGCGAGATCTGCGACGTGGTCCCGCGACGGGCAGCAACTGGCCTTCTCAAAGGGAACCGACATCTACCTTGCCCACTGGGATGGGACGCAGACACACAAGGTGGTCACCATCTCGAACTTTTGCGTGACGCTGCAGTTTTCGCCCGACGGAAAACGCCTGCGCTTCACGACGCGCGAACGCTACGCGAACAGTTACCGCCTATGGGAAGTGGGGGTCGACGGAACAGGCCTGCGGCAGGTGCTTCCGGAGAGTTTTCATCAGGATCCGGGCGAGTGTTGCGGCCGCTGGAACGCCGATGGCTCCTACTACTTCTTCAATGTCGCCCGCAACGGCCGCTTCGATATTTGGGCGCTGCGCGAAAATACAGACCTGTTCCACCGCGCCAGCTCCGAACCGCAGCCGGTCACCGCCGGTCCGCTGTCATACTTCAGTCCGACTCCGGCGCTGGCAGGCAACCGCCTGTTCGTGATCGGCGAGCAGCCGCGGGCGCAGTTGCAGCGCTTCGATCCGAAATCGGGACAATTCGTTCCATTCTTCGCTGGCATCTCTGGCGGAGAGATCGAGTTTTCGCGGGACGGGAAGTGGGCCGTGTATGCCAGCTACCCCGATGCAGTGCTGTGGCGCAGCCGCAACGACGGCAGCGACAAGCTCCAATTGACTTCTGCTCCCGCGCAGGTTTCCATGCCGCGCTGGTCTCCCGACGGAAAGCAGATTGTTTACATCTGCACTCTGCCGGCGAAAGCTCCGAAAGTTTGCATGGTCTCCCGGGACGGAGGTGCGGTCGAGGAAATCCAGCTTCCGGGATCCAATTGGCCCGACGATCCCCAGTGGTCGCCCAATGGCAAGTCCCTGATTCTTGCCAGCTACCCTCCAGGAGTTTCTGGTAAGCCAGAGGATTACTCGATCGCTCAATACGACCTGCAAACGAAAAAATTCTCGACACTCGCAGGCAGCGCAGGGTCGCTAGGTCCGCGCTGGTCTCCCGATGGACGCTACATCTTTGGTTTCTCCGCCGACACGAGGAAGGTGCTGCTCCTGGATGTAAGCTCAGGAAAGTGGTCCGACCTGGCCACAGGAACCGCGCTCGCCTATCCCAACTGGTCACCAGACAGCAAATATGCGTATTTCGAAGACTTGGGCGACGATGGTCCTGAGATCGACCGCGTCTCGATCTCCACTCGCAAGAAAGAGCGCTTCGCCTTGCTGAAAGGAATCGCACGTGTGAACACGCCGGAGTCCGGCGTGCCCTGGAACGGCATCGCTCCCGATGGCTCGCTACTGATCATGCGCGACGTCGGGAGCCGCGAACTCTATTCCCTCGAATTGCAATTGCCCTAGAAATAGAAACTGGCGCAGTGCATGAAGCAATGCCGAACGTAATCCCCGGTCAGTGCCGACAACACGCTATTTGTCGGCGATCTGGAAGTTGGCTATAAACGGGCTTGGGGGAGAACAACGGCGATCTCCTCGAAGCCGACTTATAGCCCGTGTCGTACCTACCAGCACAAGCCGCCAGGCTTCAGTTTACATATCCATGGACCCAGACGCCCCGGCGGACGGCACCTGTTGACGAAAGAGACTGCAAGACCCAAAAGCTCCTTTCTCCGATCTCGGACGGCCGAAAGAAAAACTTATCCCGATGTTGCCCAACTAAAGAGCGTTGTCGGTGCGACCTAGAACGCGAGTGATAAATGCAGTCCGCGCGTTCTTAAGTTGAATTAGGACATCGCCGATTCTCGAGTGAAGCCGTGAGTGCCACCATGACCAAAAACAGGGCTGATCGAGAGTTCCTGCGACGGAAGCCCATGTTACCGACCAACCGTTGGTGCCGGATATTCGGGCAGCTTCTCTTTGTTGAGGGTGCTCCGCTTGACTTCCAGCTCATCGAACAAAATCGAAGGCGCGACGACGGAATGAGGAATGTTCGTGGGCCGGTTGTCGACATACACGTCATCGCCGCTAGCGATCAGATCCGAGCGCAAGGCGCGAACGTCAAGTTCGCCGAAGCTTCCCCCACGGACCAATTCTTCACTCCCGTCCTTGGCTGAGACCTTGAAAAGCAGCCGCGGGGTCAGCTTCGGACCAAATGTCTCCACGTAGTAACAAAAGGCAAGATCGCGCTGCTGACACATCTCGATCAGCTTTTTCTTCAGCTCATCCTTTGAGGTGGGCTGCGATGAAGTAACAATCATGTTGCTGTTGTGTGGAGCCGGGGCCCCCGCGGCTGCCCTTGCCCCTGCCGTCCTGGCGTCAAGCGCCACCCGAGCATGGCCGTTGGAGAGCGGGAAGTCACGAATTGGCTCGCGCCCGAGAAGGTAGCTCACCAGAATGCCCTTATCGATCACCGTCACGCGTTGTGCGCGAACGCCCTCATCGTCGATTTCATAATGCCCCAGCAACGAGTGGCCCTGGTAGAAAGAGATCGTCGGATCCGAGACTACGGAGAGAAAGTCCGGAAGGACGCGCGTTTTGTAGCTATTTGCGAACGCCCCGGTAGTGCGGGCGTTTTTCCCCAACTCCGGACGCCGGCCTAAAATATTATCCCCCACCAGGTCGCGAAATACGTCGGTGGCGGCATCCGCCGAAAACAGCACCGGCCCGCGATATTCCTCATCGACAAGAGGAGCGTTGCGCAGCTCCTTTAAGGTTCCAACAAGGTTCGTGGCATGGGCCAAAAACTCTTCCGCCGTCGGCAGTTCGCGCATGTTCTCGACCGGATATTCCTTGCTGCGGGCGAGGCTCATGCCATCGCTAGCCTGCGTGCTATAGGAAAGACCCGTCTGATACAGCGTTCGTCCGCTGCGCACCACCGTTCCTTCGGAATTGACAAAATATTCGTTCACCGCTTCAAAGCGCAGATTGGATTCCGAAGTCTCAAGCAGCGGATCGCTCTTATACATCGCCGATGCATCCTTCAGCATCTTCTTCCATGGTGCAGGATCGAACTCAAGTTTGGCCAGCGGCCCAACCGACTGCACCGGATCGGCGTGCGCGAAGTCATCCACCGGCTGGTCAATGGTGAGCTGCTTCAATTGCGCCTGCTTGGCTGTCAGCGATTCGGCCGCACTCTTGTAAGCGCGGTCGGTGGCCAGCCAGAGCTGGTGGCGAAGGGCTTTGGTGTCGTTATCGACCGGCATAATGTCGAGCGTCCCCTCACCCTGTTTGAAGTAGCTGTCCTGCTTGTAATCTCCAATGCGCACTACCACGCGGACAAAGCGAACGCGCGTCCGGACATCGGTCCGTAATGCGCCAAAGGCGGCCTCTGCGGTGTACTCGTCAACATCGAACATCCGGTACTCGATGTAATACGGCGCGTCTACCTGCCCCATTTTCAGATGCGCCTTGGAGCGTTCCAGTTCCGCGCGCATCGCTGCCAGTACCACATCGTCTTTCGCGTCGTCCGGCGTCGGGACGGCGGCTGAGGAAAAGCTGCATAGAGCCAGAAACAACAGGCCGCAAATGGAAATCCTGGAATATGTCATGGCTCTCACTTTCATTGCTGCGCCCCCGAATCTTTTTTCTTCGTTTCTTCTTCCTGCGGGGCGGAAAGAATTGGCGGACGGTTAAGAGTATGGGCCTGCTTCTGCACTTCAATATCCGAAAACAGCATTGCCGGCGCTGCGGCGGCGACCGGCACTTGTCCTGATTCCGCCCCGCAGATTCCGTTGAAAACGTCCACCTTTTCACCAGTCAACAAAATGCGGTTCATGGCGGCCAGCGGCGTGCCCACAACATTGACGCCACGCAACAGTTCGTCCGGCCGCCCATCGGGATAAACCCGCCAAACCAGAACCGGCAGCAACTGAAACGTTTGCGGCAACGCCCGTTGCGTCAGCGTGAACCCTCCTTGGACGTCCTCAAAATATAGTCCGTACGGCTTGCCCTGCTTCTTGACTTCGTCAATCAACTTCTGCCGCAGCTCGGAGTCTTTCACGGTCCGCTTCGACGAAACAATCAGATTGCCCTGCCTGCCGGTAGGCATAAGCCCTGGCTGCGCGCGGCCGTGTCCGTTGGAGTTGGGGAAATTCTTGATAGGCATTCGCGACATCAGAAAATTCTTCAGAACGCCGTCCTTAATAACTTCCACCCGGGACGCCGGCATGCCTTCATCGTCAAACTCATACCATCCGCTCAGATCCATGCCATTGAGCTTTTGTTGCGTAGGATCGTCAACCACGCTGAGAAACTCCGGCAGAACCGCTTGACCTACTTTCTTGGTAAATGTCTGCCCTTCCTGTTCGCCGCGTTGACGGTGGCCTTCTAAGCGGTGGCCCAGCACCTCATGGAAAAATACCGCTGTCGATCGCCCCGAAAGCAACGCAGGACCATCGAACGGCTCGGCCACTGGAGCTTCGCGCAGCGCCTTCAAATCCGCAGCCATCTTCTCTACCCGCGCCAGAATTTCAGCTTCCGCCGGCAGATGGTCCATGCTTTCGCCTTGGAAGGTTTCCACCCGAATGAGTTCCATGCCGTCATCGGCTCGGGTTTCTGCTTCAATGGCCACACGGATATAGGCATTGGGCGCAACCACGTGATTGCCTTCTGTAGAGACGAAGTGGAATCGCGTCTGCTGCGCCGTGATCATCACCATGGACGAGTAAATATATGGGTACTTGCGGAACGGAGCCGAATAGTCCCGCACGAACTTCTCCAGCGCTGCTTCATCGGGTGCAGCCGAAGGCGGGTTGTAATCAGAATGCGTCGGCGGCTTCTCCTCGGAAAAGTCCGGAGACGTGTCTTCTTCCCGCGCCTGCACCTGCGTGTTGGTCTTCACGCTGGCGTAGGCCTTCGAAGCTTTGCGGTATTCCTCGTAGGTCAGGCGCCATAGTTCATGGGCGATCGCGTCGCGATCATCTTCCAGCGGCAGCGTCCCCGTGGTCTTTGCCGAGGTGCGCTCTTGCAGATGTGAATTGTCCTGCGCCGGAGTCCCGATCCGCATCGTGATGTCGGCTGTACGGTGACGCGCGTGCGTCGAGGTCACCAGGCTGCCCTGAGCTCCCGCCGCGAGAGAAACGCTCTGATCATAGACGGAATAACTCATGAAATAAGGAGCGGGATCGACCTTGCCCAGGCTGGTTTGTGCGCGCGATAACTCGCTGTGCATTGCCGCTAACAATGCATCCGGCTTGTCATCGGGAGTTGCCGCCCGCGCGCACAGGTTCAACAGGGCGATAATCGCAACGAAACTGCAGGGCCAGCCAATTCGATTCTTCATGTCCAGACGCATTTTCTCCGAAGTTAAGTAGTCGCTAAGTTTACCAGTAATGAGTAATGAAACGTTTGGTCGGACAAAATCACTATGTCACAGAACATAAGTTAGGGGCGATCAAATCCTGGTCTCGCAAAGTCTTGAGGAGGGCACGATCATGACCCACAATCGGAAGATGGTGTTTGCAGCGGTAGCACTCTTGACGGTGGCAGTAGCACTGTTGGTACGTGCAGGTCATGGCGGGCTGCAAGTAGTCCGGGCGCAGACGGCACGTGGCGGGCCTATCCACGGCTATGTGGGAGCGGCGCTTTCGGCTGAGGCGGAGGCGACTGTAGTGGTTCAGGGGCCGGTCATCAATCTTCCTGACATTAGCGTCTTCGCAAAGAACGTTAGGACGGGCGTGAGTAGTGTTCCGGTGAAGAGGGACCTAGCAGCGAACCGAACTGCCGCAGCTCAAAAAGCACTCGACTGTTGGGATGTCAGTCGAAATCACTTCCCACAATGTATGGTCCGCCATGGTTCAACTTCCAGTTTGCTCGTAATACGCGAGTGGCCGCGATCGATTGTGAGAAGCTAACTTCTCAGTACAAAGAAGGGTTGGGCAGTGTCCTAATTTAAAAAACCAACGGCCGCCTGCTGGTCAATCGCGATCGGTTGCTTCTCGCGCCATTGGTTCTCTTCTTGTCTGCTGAATGGCAGGCACAGGATGGGGTTTGTCGTCTCCCATGATCCCTTTCCAAAGAATCCGGTTGAACAACTCGGCATCGTTAAGGTCGGGACCCTTGAAGTTGAAGTTTTACACCGCATGATTCGTGCCGAGCGATGCGCATAAGCCCAAGTCGGGCCGTTAAATTTGGAACACTACCCAGTGTCGCTCCGAGCTTCTTGAAGCATTTGTGGCCGCCGACTGCAATGCTGCACAATATGCTCAGCATCTCGTCTTCAAGAGACCTGGATATAGCGGCCGCATGGCAACGACGGAGCGTGACGTTCAACCAGCCAAACATTCCACGCTTAACAGCGCGACCGGATTCCCTGTGCGCTTGCTTTGCCTCGACGTCTACCGCGGCCTGATGGTTGCGGGCATGATCATCGTGGACAACCCCGGAAGTGACGAGCATGCCTACTGGCCCATCATGCATGCCAAGTGGAACGGTTGGACACCCGCCGACTTCATCTTCCCTTCCTTTCTTGTTCTGGTGGGAATTTCTTTGGTGTACTCGTTCGACGCGCGGCGGCAGCGCCGCGAAACCGACAAGCAGATTCTCTGGCACGCTTGCAAGCGCAGCCTGATCCTCATCGCCATCGGGTTGCTCGTCAACGCTTCACCAATTTATGGACTGGACTTGCACACCTGGCGCTTCGAGGGCGTCACCCAGCGGATTGGGCTTTGCTATTTTTTGGCTGCGATCCTGGAATTGTGGAGCGGGCGGCGCGGCCAACTGCTGGCCTTTCTCGGGTGCCTGCTTGGCTATTGGGCCTTGTTGCGTTTTGTACCTGTGCCTGGCGCCGGCGTTCCTGGCCGGGACATTCCTTTCATGGACCAGGTGCAGAATCTCCCAGCCTGGCTCGACCGAAAACTGTTTATGGGCCATCTGTACGATAGCACCCGCGACCCGGAAGGAATTATTCACACAATTCCCGCAATCGGAACGACGTTGATCGGCGTATTGACGGGTCACTGGCTCAAATCGAAGCGAAATACTTCCGAGCTTATTGGTGGCATGGTGTTCTTTGGAATTTTTGCAATGCTCGGGGGCGAACTCTGGAATCGCTGGTTTCCGATCAACAAAAATTTGTGGACCAGTTCTTTTGTCCTGTTTAGCGGCGGGTTCTGTCTCCTGTTTCTCTCGCTGCTCTATTGGGTGACTGAGGTGAAGCGGTGGCGCGGGAAATGGACCATGCCGATCCTCGTCTTCGGCATGAACGCCATCGCAGGTTTTGTGGCTGACTCTCTGATTTACGGACCGGGATATACCTTTACCGTCACAGCCGCGAACGGCGCAACGATGAGTTGGCACGAAGCTGCGCAGTCCCATCTCGAAGCAGCGGGTTTAAGTGTCGCCAGCGCTTCGTTGGTCTATTCGCTCGGTGCGGTTCTGATTTGCTGGATGATGCTTTGGTTCTTGTGGCGGAAGAGGATTTTCTTAAAAGTGTAGGGTGAAAGAGCTATTCAGAAACGGGCTTAGAGTCCCCGAAGCTGACTATGGCCCGCCTGGCCCTCCGTGGCTCAACTTTCGCATTGCCCGTCACTGAGGCTTCATGAATGGCATCGCGCTTGGGGTCAGTGGCGCGGTTCACTTCTCCGAATCGCGAATCAGCACGACGTCGGCTTCGCGGTGGGCGCGGATGATGGCGAGTTGTTTGCCGTCGGAGGAGAAGTCGAAGTCACGGATGCGCTCGGAGGTGAAATTGGTGAGCTGCTTGCCGGGCGAGCCGTCGAGAGGCTGCAGCCAGAGATTGTCGACCTCGCCGTTGCGGATTGGATAGGCGATGCCTTTGCCGTCGGCGCTGAAAGCGACCGGCCCGGTGGAGTAGCTGAAGCCGAACTCCACGCGCGGCCGTTCGAATTCGACGAACCGTGCCGGCTGGCTGGAATCAAGTGAGAGTAGCGCCAGCGTCTCCTTCGGTTCATGCGGCTTCTGCGTAACGAAGGCTGCCGATTTTCCATCCGGGGAGATGGAGATGCGGCTGAAGACGGGAAGATCAAACGCCTTCTGCGAGGGTCCGCCGTCGCTCGAAACTTTTTCGAGGAAGTTGTCGGCATCTGCGTAGAGCACGGTCTTGCCGTCGGGAGTGCAGGCCGGAAAGGAATCGAGTTTGCCGGCGGTGAGTTGTTTAGCGTTGGTCCCTTCGGCATCGGCAAAGAAGACCCCGAGACCGGTGCGCTGCGAGTTAAGGCCGGAGAACACGACATGGCCATCAGCGCAGGCGCGGGCAAAGTTCGGTCCCACGACCTGCGATGCAAAAGGAGTCTGGGAGGCGGACTCCAGGTTGGTCGAGGTCAGTCCGCCGGCGGCAGCGGATACCAAAAGCTTGCCGTCGCGTGTCCAGGAAACCATATCGTTGAGCGACCCGGCACCGAACGGGTGTTCCTGAGAACTACTGCCGGCAAGCGAGAGGACGGACTGGGTCACGTGCGCCTGTCGCAGAACGGTGGCCACGGTGCGACCATCGGCAGACAGGCTGAGATCGACGTAAGTATTTGTGTCGCGCGTGACCGGGGTGATTTTTCCTTCCGGGAAGGAAACGAAGAAGATCTGCCACTGGGCGCCGTAGGGGAGCTGGCCGACAACCACAAGTCCTTTGCCATCGGGCATCCACATGGGTCGAAAGAAGTAGAGCATTTGCGAAGTCATGAACAAGTTGCGCTTTCCGGTTTCGACATCGAAGGCGGCCAGGCCGGAGAGTGCGCCTCCGGGCTGAGAGATAACGCAGACAATGGTCTTGCCGTCGGGGGACCAGGCGGGATCGGCGGCCTGCTCGTTCATGGGACCGTTGGTCAGTTGCTTTTCCTCGCCCGAATCCAACGAGCGGATCGTGACCTGATAAACGCCGGGCTTGGGGGAGTTTCCGGTTCCATAGACGATCTTCCTGCCGTCGGGAGAGAACGAAACGTCGGTGTCGATGTCTGTAACAATTTTCTCGGGAGTACCGCCCAGCACGGGAGCGCGATAGAGATAGTGCATCGAGTTGCTGCCAGCTTCGCCACGGACAAAATAGAGGTAGTTGCCGTCGGGAGAGAAGCGCAGGCCGAGATATTCGGCGGGTGCGGGCGGCACCACCTGGGTATTGCTGCCGGTGGGAACGTTGCGCAGCCAAAGGCTCTGCAGGCCGTTATCGAACATTACGCTAAGGACGTATTTGGCGTCGGGAGAAATGGCAACGAGCCTGGACTTGCCGGTCTCGGTGATCTTGCTGACAGAAAAATTCTGAAAGGGAACGGGCTTGGGCCGGGAAAGCAGCTCATAGATTCCGTAACCGGCGGCGGCGACCAACAGAACCGCGAATAAGCTGATGACGCCGAGCGAGAACTTGTGCTGTTTGGCAACCGCGACGACGGCGGAACTGCTGGCGGCATGCGCGGCGCCGGAAGCGGCAGCACCGGAGCCTGCGTCAGAATTGACTACAGGCATTTGCCGGCTGGAATCGGTGTCGCGCTTCAGGCGCATCAACTCCGCGCGCATTTCCTTCGCGCTCTGATATCGCAAATCGCGGTCTTTTTCGAGGGCGCGGTTTATGATGTCGTCAAGTTTCGTAGGCAGATCGGGGTTAAGACGCGTGGGGGGAACCGGAGCCTTCTCGAGAATCGCGTTAAAGATGAGAGCCGAAGTTTCTCCGCGGAAGGGCAGTGTGCCGGTGGCCATCTCATAGAGCACGGCGCCGAAAGAGAACAAATCGCTGCGGCCGTCGAGTTCTTTGCCCTTGGTCTGTTCCGGCGACATGTAAGCGACAGTGCCGAGAGTAGAGCCGGGGCTGGTGAGGTGGGGATCGTCGAGCGTGCCGGTCATCGTGTTGGCGGATGCGATTTGACTGGAAGAGGAAGCGGCCGCATTCACTTTTGCAAGGCCGAAATCGAGGACCTTGGCGTGACCACGTTCGGTGACGAAGATGTTGGCGGGCTTGATGTCGCGATGCACGATGCCTTTTGCATGCGCAGCATCGAGAGCCTCGGCGATCTCAATGGCGAGCGCGAGGATGGCCTCGGTTTCCATCGGGCGGGCGGCGATTTTGTGTTTCAGGGTGACGCCTTCGAGGAATTCCATGGCGATGAACGCTTGGCCGTCCTGCTCGCCGATGTCGTGGATGGTGCAAATGTTGGGATGATTGAGTGCGGATGCCGCCTGTGCTTCGCGCTGGAAGCGGGCGAGAGCCTGCGGGTCGCGGGCAACCTCGTCAGGCAGAAATTTAAGAGCGACGAAACGGTGCAGACGTGTGTCCTGGGCTTTGTAAACTACGCCCATACCGCCCCCGCCAAGTTTTTCAACGATCTGATAGTGGGAAATGGTTCGGCCGATCATGAGCGATGGCAGCTTTCTAATCGCCTCATCTTATGGACGAGGGAGTCCTTAGTCAATCAAAGGCTGGGCACGTACCGTGCGTGCGTCCATCCTGGTGGTTCAGCGCGTGCGTGGGAATGCTGGAGCATGTGCACTCTAGATCTTTGCGGCCACCAACCCCAGTTTGGTCGGCCATGCGGAATTGTCCAGAAACGGGCTTCGAGTCGCTCTTCGGAGCGTCGAGCTTACCCTAGACGAAAGCAGAATAAGGATCAGCTTTGCCTCGGCATCGGTGATCTGCGTCTGGCGCCAAGACTCGACCTGGCGCTGCATCGGCTCGAAGTTCCGCTGGATGCGATCCACTCCGACTGACAGTGTATCGAGCAGGTCGAAGCTCTTGGTGTGCTTGGCCAGGACCGGCGTGAACGCGCTTGAAACGATATTGCTAACTGCAACGGCGTAATTGTGTCCCGATGTAGCAAGAGCGTGATTTAACGGGCTTCGGATTAAGGTACCATCTAAGGTGTGTATCGTCGTTATCACCTCCAGACCGACTCCGCCCCTGATGTCGCTTCGCTCCCGACTCACTTTCTCGTGAAAGTCAGCAAGCGTGGCCTAGCCGCGTTCTTGCTGAGGGAATTCGTTCAATACCGGGGAAGTAGAACGATTATCCTCAGTCGGCCGTGCATGTACGGAGTCTTCTCCGGGCCGGTGGGAGGCTTCGCCCCTCGGGAGCACTTGTGCGTTGGCTGTCTGCGCTGTACGACGCAGTATCCGGAGTTCGTGAGGATTTTGCCTAACCCCGCCCGTTCTTCCCTTGGCGATTCCTACTTCACCCCCGACCGCGTAGACACGGTTTGCTACGAGGCGCGCTCCGGCAAGGTCCCCGTAAAAGGGGCTGGTTATCGCGGACCATTTGGCGGCAGCGGCTGGGACGGGCTGTGGACCGACATGTCGGAAATCGTGCGGCCCACGCGCGACGGCATTCATGGCCGCGAATTTATTTCCACCGTTATTGACATCGGCGCCAAGCCGTGGCGTGTTACGATCGCAGACGAACAGCCGAGTCGGCGACCTCCGCAACTCCTTTCTATACCCATTCCAGTCTTGTTCGATGCTCCACCTGCTGCGCTCCTGACAGACACGGTTGTGCGGACCTTGGCAACGGCCGCCGAAGCGACGGAAACTCTCGTGGTGCTGCCAGTCGAATCGCTTGGTAAATCCGCGCCCCGCGGACGCCACATTGTCCCATTGATCACAGGTGCGCATTTAGCGGCACTCCAACAGCTTGGCTTTGAGCCTGCGATGCTGGAACTGGCCGGATGGGATCAACAGCTCTTCGCACAAGTGCAGGCCCAGTTCCCGCGGAGCATTGTCTGCTTACGCATGGACTTGCCTTCAACCGACGCACTCTTGCGCGCTTGGGCCTCCGGTGTTCGGGTGTTCCACTTGCTGGCCAACTACCACGGCCGTGGCAGCGATGGGCGATTCGCCATCGATCTTTTTCGCGAGGCGCACAAGGCGCTGGTGGCGGAGCGATGCCGGGACGAAGGGACGATTCTGGGCGGAGGCGGAATCATCGCCGCGGAACACGTCCCGAAGGCCATCATCTGCGGCTGCGACGGCGTCAGCCTCGACACACCTCTGCTGGTAGCGCTGCAGGCGCAATTTGCCGGTGAAGCCGTGAGACGCGAGACAAGCTCTTTCAAGCTTCCTTCTCGTTTCACGGTTGATTGGGGCGTCATGCGCATCACGAACCTTATGGCTTCCTGGCGCGATCAACTCCTGGAAGTGATGGGCGCTATGGGCCTGCGTGAAGTGCGCCGCATGCGGGGCGAGATGGGAAGGGCCATGTTCCAAACAGATTTGGAAAGGGAAGCTTTTTCGGAAATTGCTGGATATGTCAGCTAAACCAGAGAGCATCGAACAGATCATTGCCCAAAAACACATCGAGTGTTTGCACCGCGGCTTTCATGTTTGGCCCGCACTGGAATATGGCAAGCCGCCGGCGATGGGAGACTCGCGCTGGACCGCAGACTTAATCTTGTCCACGTGGATGCAGGCCGAAACGGGCCAGCCGCCAAGCAACGGTTTGGAATATCGGACAGGCCAATCCGGCGGCGGCTTCGACGTTCTCCATTTGAAGTTTCTTCCCCCTGAACACTGGCTCGCGGACGATGCCGCCATTGATCTTTCCATCCCGCTCAACCGCAGAGACTACGACCGGCAGATCCGAATTCCCGTTCCTTTCTATGGGGCGGGGATGTCCTACGGCTCAATCAGCGAGAACGTCATGCTGGCGCGCGCCATGGCGGCCCGAAAATGGGACACGTTCACTTGCACCGGAGAAGGTGGCTACCCCGAATCGCTGGTGAGCTACAAGGACCATGTAATTACCCAAATCGCTACCGGCATGTTTGGAGTTAGGGAAGAAACCATCCAATGTGCTCCCATCATCGAGTTTAAGTACGCGCAGGGCGCAAAGCCGGGTCTCGGCGGGCACCTGCTGGGCGACAAGGCAACAACCACAGTCGCGCAGATGCGCGAGTCGGTTCCCTGGGTAAGTCTCTTCTCGCCCTTTCCCTTTCATAGCGTGTATTCCGTCGAAGATCACAAGAAGCACATTGATTGGGTCAAGACAATTAATCCAGCAGCCTTGGTCTCCGTGAAGGTTTCCACGCCCACAGACATCGACATGGTAACCGTGGGCAGTTATTACGCTGGAGCGCACATCGTGCAGATTGATGGAAGCTATGGCGGCACCGGCGCGGCGCCTGAGATTGCCAAGAAAAATATCGCCATGCCCACCGAGCTTGCGATACCGCGCGTCCACCGCTACCTCGTCGCAGAGGGCATTCGCGATGAGCTGGTGGTCATGGCCAGCGGCGGGCTTCGCACGGCGCATGACATTGCCAAGGTGATTGCGCTAGGTGCAGATGGGGCGATTCTTGGCACAGCGGAACTTGTGGCCTTGGGCTGTACGCGTTGCAGCAATTGCGAGCGCGGCCGCGGCTGCCCATTTGGCCTAACCACGACAGATCCGGAACTGCAGCGGCTCGTGGAGCCGGAGTGGGGAGCCGCGCGCCTGAGCAACCTTTATCAGTCCTTCCAATCGGAGCTGCGAACGATCTTGCGCCAATTGGGTCTCCAAAACATCCGCGATCTGCGGGGAAGAAAGGACCTGCTTCTCTATCGTGGAGACGTCAAAGCGTCATGAGCAACGAGGTCGAACTTAGCGAAAAACTTATCCGCTCGCGGCAGCGTCTCTCTCCTGCCGTAAGCCCGCCCTTGCGAAAAGAAGAGGGGGAAGGCGGCTGCGGAGTCATTGGAATTGCCTGCAACGAAAAAATCGCGGGCCGACATCTGCTGCAGTCGCTCGCGCAAATGCGGAATCGAGGCAACGGTAAGGGCGGAGGCATTGCTGCCGTGGGACTCGCTGCCGGGGAATTGGGTGTTACTCAGAACATCCTCGAGAATGATTACCTTCTAAGTGTCGCCTATCTTGATCCCGGCGCCCGCACGGAAGTCGAGCGAACCAGCATCGTTCCCACGTTTGAGATTGACTCGGTCTTCCAGGTGCCGCACGTGGACGCCGAGCAGTCTCTCCCAACGCTGGAAGTTTGCCCGCCGGAAGTGGTTTTGTACTTTGTGCGCGTGAAAGCCAATGCAATCGGCAAATTTCAGGAAGAAAACGGCCTCGGCCTGTCCACCTGTTCCGAAGCTCTGTTGAGTCATATCGAGGACGAAATTATTTACCAGAACAGTTACCGCCTCAACCGCGCCTTCTATGCTTCCGAGGGAGAGAAACGGGCCTTTGTGCTTTCGCACGGGAAGAATCTGCTCGTGCTGAAGATGGTCGGCTACGGCGATGACGTGGTGCGCTACTACCAGCTCGAAAACTTCCACGCGCACGTATGGATCGGCCATCACCGCTACCCCACAAAGGGTAGAGTCTGGCATCCGGGTGGCGCGCATCCATTTGCCGGCCTGCACGAAGCGTTGGTACACAACGGAGACTTCGCCAATTATGCGTCAATCTGCGAGCACCTTGCGCAGCGCAATATCCAACCACTTTTTCTGACCGACACCGAAGTCTCCGTCCTCGTCTTCGATCTGCTGCACCGCACCTATGGTTATCCCCTCGAGTACGTGTTTGAGGCGTTGGCGCCAACCACCGAGCGCGACTTCACTTTGCTTCCTGAGGAGAAACAGCGGATCTACCGGCAGCTCCAGACCACCCATATTCACGGTTCTCCGGATGGGCCTTGGTTCTTCCTGGTAGCACACTCCGACCCGGTCGAGCGCGCCTATCGTCTGATTGGGATTACCGATACCAGTATGTTGCGGCCCCAGGTTTTTGCATTGCAGCAGGGCGACGTCTCGATTGGTTTTGCCGCATCGGAAAAACAGGCGATCGATGCGGCCTTGGAGAGTTTATCCCGCGAGGACGCGCGATTCTGGTCGCGCGCCGATCTCTACTGGAACGCGCGCGGCGGTAGCCACACCGACGGCGGCGCGTTCGTGTTTCGCGTCCATCCAGGCTCCCCGCAAGCCAAAGATGGCCCCTCCGGCGTGGAGCACGCCTGCAACGGATCGGCAGAATTCGCCTGTACCGACAAGTTCGGCCGTTCCATTCAGGCGAATCAGACAAAGATGCCCTTCCACAACAATCCCTCCGCAAACACAGTCGCTTCGCCGCCTGACGTTCCCGCTCAAGAGCTCTTCACTTGGGTCAAGGATCGTGTCCGCTCTTGGTCGCCTGATTCGCTCCTCGAATTTTTAAGAGGTTTGGAGCGATCAGCCTCAAGCAACGAAAATCGCAAACGCGCTTTCGAAGTTTTGACGCTCCTCATGGATCGCCGCTATCCCACCGGGCGCTTGCGTCGGAGCTGTTTGCTTTCGGCGTTCGACCAGAGCCTGGTCAACGTGGTTGCCTCGATCCGGCGCTCCCCCTCCAAAGCCTTTGCCGTTGTGACCGCGGACGACGATCTGTCCCGCGCTATTGCCGATTGCGAGACGCTCGTGCTGGATGCCATCGGCTTCGCACCCGAGGGCGAGTGTTCATTGGCTCGCGCCATAGTACGCCTCTATCAGCAAGGCCACCGACGGTTCGCCATCGCCCGCGCCAAGGGCCAACGTTTCATCGCCAATGGACTGGGGCCCGACACTTCGGGCCTGCGAATCGATGTGTACGGTTCTCCGGGAGACTATCTTGCTTCGGGTATTGATGGTGCCGAGGTCGTTGTTCATGGCAGTGGGCAGGACCAAGTGGCGCAGATCATGAAGGATGGAAGACTCTGTATCTACGGTGACGTGGGTCAGACTTTTCTCTATGCCGCGAAAGGCGGGGAAGCGTTTGTGTTGGGCAACGCCGCCGGCCGCCCGCTTATCAACGCCGTGGGCCACCCCCGCGTCGTCATCAATGGCACCTGCCTCGACTACCTGGCCGAGTCCTGTATGGCGGGCGACCCGCTCCACGGCGGAGGTTTCGTGGTGGTCAACGGTGTCTCTTTCGATGATGATGGTCGACTCTTTGAGCTCGATACACCCTATCCCGGCTGCAATTTGTTCTCACTCTCTTCCGGCGGCGCCATTTATCTCCGCGACCCACATGGCAAAGTTTCCGAGGATCAGTTGAACGGCGGGCAGTTTGCACCCATGCAAGCGGCTGACTGGGCGCTCATCCGGCCCTATCTCGAGGAGAACGAGCGCCTCTTCGGCATCCCATTACAGCAGTTGCTCCAGATCAACGGCCCAGCCCTCTCTGGCGAGCAGATCTACCGAAAAGTCCAGCCCCACGCGCTCCAGGCGCTCCAAGCGGAGGAAGCCTGGGTGAAGATGCAATCGTAAATCTCTAGCCATTGGAGTGACTCAGCAGTCGCTGGATGCTCGGACGAACATGGTCTCTTGCGCCGTCTCCCGGCTGTATTCGAACCTAAAGTAACAATGGCTTGAAGGGTAAAGCACCAGCCAGAAGTTACCCGACTCATGTCGGCGATCTGAAAATTGGTACAGGTCGGAGCACGGAAGGCCTTATCGATTGAGATGGGCGGCTTGGCCGACACCGCCCCGGGGCCTGGGACAACTGCGAAAACCGCGCTTTCGAGAATTCCCCCAGCCTGGCTGTAGCCTCGAATTGAGGGATGGGATCCAGTTCCTTGAACGCCGACGTGAGCCAGCCCCCTATAGGCCATGCCCTTTTCTGCATAAGCCTCCGCAAAGTTTGGATCAAGACGAATTGCGTTTTCGAACTCGTCAATGGCTTTCTTCGCTGCTTCGGGAGTGAATTGCGCCCGATAAAATTGCCCTCAGCGGTATGCGTCATAGGCATCTGGGTTTTCGGTGACCCGTTTGCCAGCCGGATTTGGTTGAGCGGCTATGCGCGGGTACAGTTTTTCAGCTATCTCGCTGGAAGCCTGCTCCTGAACTCCCTCCAGATTGGAGAACTTGCTTCTATACTGCGGGACAACCCTCTTTCGTAACTTGCTCCCGGCGAGGCACGCTTCCTAAGCTGGGCGTGTGCAACTACGCTCTTTAATGTTGTGTCAGCAACCCGAAACCGTGGCGCTTGCGATGCGTGCCTGTCGCGAGTTGCGAGTCGAGTTGCATCATTGTTCCACAGCAAAAACTGCGATAGAAAAGTTCTCGCTGCAAAGGTTCCACGGAGTGATCGTTGATGATCAAGACGGGCCGAATGCGGCCTTGCTACTGCAAGACCTTCGGGCATCTGCCAATGGCAAGAAATCCGTCATCATTGCACTGGCGAAGGCGGATGCGGTTCTCGACGCTGTGTTCGGTGCCGGAATTCATCTCGTCATCTACAAGCCACTCACACACGACAAGATGCGAAACGGGCTTCGAGCGATCCGCCCGTTGATGGGGAAGCAGCAGCATCGGGCTTCATTGCGCGTCAAAGTGAATGTCGGGGCCAATCTTACCGTTAACGACACTGAAAACATTCCGGTCAAAATTCTCGACCTTAGCAGCGGGGGTGCAGCCTTGTCACTTCCGAACGGCTGTCCCACTATTAAGTCCCTAAAGCTAAGTTTTGCGCTTCCGGGAGAGGAAACTACCATCACTACGATCGCAGAATTGGTGTGGAAGAACGCTTGGGGTAATCTGGGCATCGCATTCGTAAGCACCGACCCTGCATTCACTCAGTCGGTGTCGAAGTGGATAAAAGCTCGCCCGGCTGCAAAGTAGGACGCTCCCCGAGGAAGGAACCCGAACTCGACCTCCTATTCCTTGTTCCTTATCGTATAGTCTGCCGCAGCGCTTATTGAATCGAACTCGCCGCAGCCGAAAAGACATTATTAGCATTCGATCCAACCAACCGGATCGCGCCGACCACGATCACGAGGATCACAGCGAGCATGACCGCGTACTCGGCGATGTCTTGCCCTCTCTGTTCCGTCCACAGCTTGCGTAGCTTTGTCATATTGCACACCCCGGCGTTTTCAGTAGGTCGGGAGAGTGAGATTAAAGAGATTGGAGACAGTATCATCCAAAGTGAAGCGGCTGGCGCTCACGCTCACGCCCCTGATTACACGCCATTCTGCTCTTAGAGTGAAGACTTGTCAACCCGTGTGGCTCCAGTGTCGCCGCAACGTGAGAAGTTCCTCTTTCCGCAAATTAGAAAGTTCCGCTTTGATAGGGGATGGCGGAAGCGAAAGAGGGGCTGTGGATGACGGCAAAGGAGCGGGACCGTCTCAAGGTTCTGCACGAAGTTAGGCAGCGGCATATAACCCAGAAGCAGGCAGCGGCGGAGTTGGGTCTGAGCGTGCGCTGGGTGAGGTCGCTGCTGAAAGCTGGCGAGCAGGTGGTGATTGCATGCTGCGGCATGGGCTGCGCGGGCGATCCTCGAACCGCAAAACGCCGGAAGCGGTCAAACGGCGAGCTGTGGAACTCTACCGTGGGAAAAAGCAAGCTCGGCTGTGGCATGACTACGGTCCCACGCTGGCCGCCGAAGAGCTAGCGGAACAACATGGGATCGCCATCAGCCGCGAGACGCTGCGCCGCTGGCTGATGGAGGCCAAGCTGTGGCAGCGCCGGCGGGCGCGTGTGGAGCAAGCTCACGTATGGCGTGCCCGACGAGCGCGATACGGCGAACTGGTGCAGTGGGATACCAGTGAACACGACTGGCTAGAAGGGCGCGGCGAAAAGCTCTACCTGATCGGCATGATCGGCGTGAGTGCCCCAACTGGCAGACGTACGGTGCGAGTAGTAACACATTACTGGCCTTACTTGTCCCTTTAACTGCTCTGGAAATCACTTTCGTTACCTGTCTGCCCGTAGCAGGCCGCGTTACTCTCCCATCAGCATCGAGTCCCCTAGTGAACTCCCCCCAACAACCCGAGCGGCGAAACCTACGCTACCCCCTGCACCTACCGGTCTCGGTCAAGCTAGCCCACGAAGAGATTTACGCCCGATCCGAGAACATAAGCATAAGGGGCATTTTGCTCTCCAGTCAGTTTCAAATTCCAGAGGGCTCCGCCGTGGAGCTGAAGGTTGGAGTCGCAGACATGCCGGACCACACGATGCTGTTGACCGCAAGAGGGAAGGTTCTCCGACTGCAACCAAAAGCCTCTGGAAACTTTGCTATAGCAATCGAATGTGACCGCCCTTTCGAGCTTATGAGGCAAAACCCGAACCCAAGCTGAATTTCCTAGATGGTTCCCGGGCGATGAGGCTTCACGCCCGACTAACATCTCCTCTCAACTGTTGATCGGAGTAGGGATCGTGATTACTCACGACCCCCTCCTCGGACCCGGACGAGCGCTCGTTAGCGCATCCGGTTCTTATCGCAGATGAATGGCGGCAAAGCGGGCATCGGGAAAGGGATGAAGCGTTCTCGGTTGAGGAAGCCAGCGCGAAGCCAACGTGAGGATGCGCGTCCATGAGAGGCGGTGCCGCTGACTACGGCGGCGCAGAGTGCGCCACCATAGGGCAAGCACCCGGTC
>JASHOH010000227.1 GCA_030041215.1 Candidatus Sulfotelmatobacter sp.
AACGTCAAAGCAGGAGCGTGACAGCGCTTCCTCCGCAACCGGTACAGACAGCCTCGTTTCGCCAGACGCAAGCCCCCAACAAAAGTTTAAGAAAGGCTCGCGCTCGGCATCGCTTTAACGAGGAAATTGTCGCGTGGTAGACTGAAACAAAGCCCGCCGGAGAGGTGGCAGAGTGGCCGAATGCGGCGGTTTGCTAAGCGTCGATGTTTACAGGGCATGATTCGAGACTTCTGGAAAATATCGAAGGCTCGACTGGTTGACGAGATAGACGCAATCAAAGACAAGGTAGATGCCGAAACGTGGGATGCAATCGACGCGGTCAGGAAGATCGGCAACATCGGTGCTCACATGGAGAAAGACATCAATGTCATTGTGGACGTGGACCCAGAAGAGGCCCAATTGTTGATCGGGCTGATTGAACTACTCATAAAGGATTGGTACATCGCGCGACATCAGCGTCAACAGCACCTAAAGGCCATCGTCCAAGTGCGAGATGAGAAGGATGCTGCCAAGTCTGGTAGCGCGAAATCTCGACAGTGAGGCCCTTCTCTCTCACTGTGATTCCTAGGCGTTTTTGAAGGCTCGGCTGAATTTTTTCCACCAGTTTTAGAATCGAGGCTGACTGTCGCATCTAGGGTTTCAAATCTTTCTCATCCTAAATCCGTTTGCATTGTCGAACATCTGATCTTGGTTTTCGGACCAACGTCCAGAGTACTGCACCTCGACGGTGTATGGGCGGGCGCTGAAGTTCTCCGCTGCTAACATCAGATGGCAGCGGTACATCCCCGGCTCTAGTAAGTGCCCGCGCGACGATGTCGCTACCTGGACGTCTAAGATTTCGCGAGTGCTTCTGAGGTACAATAATCCGCAGAATTAGCTTGAAGGGATGCCACTATTGCGGTAGCGACAATCTTTGCGTCTCCAGATTTACATCAATGTGGGAGCGCTTCCCGCTTTTGTTTCTGTTGAGACTTTCACGATGTCACGGCTGTATGAGGCGCTGCTACGCTCCAATGTGGATGACTTCGCCTCTGATTCTCAAAGACACATTCCAAGAACAGGAACAGTTACGCCCCGCCAGCCGCCATGAAACAGGCTCGCGGTTAACGGATGCTCCCAGAAGTTAGCGTCGCAACTGGATCGCGGGTTTGTCATACAGCTTTTGTGTACATCTCTCTCGGTTCGAGAAGTGCGGGAACTTCCTTAGGCTGAACGAATTTCTTGAAGAACGAATTTAGCCGATAAACAGTCGTGACTGCCCCTTTCTCTCGAAGTTTTGTGTAAATCAGTGCGCGCTACGAACGATGAGTCGGGCATAACGAAACAGCCGTGGACCGAATTGATAAACGGTCGCCGATTTTATCGTTGAAGGCGGACGATTTGGCACGTAATGGGAGCCTTGGCAATCTGCAACGTGATATTTGATTAGCGGGCCGGATCGCTTCAGACTACCTTTCGTTGCTGCACGTGCTGATTAATGGTCGTCAGTTGAGGTTCCAGTTGCAGAATCTGCAAAATGTCAAGCCACGAAAGATCGACCATGTCGGCTCGCCGACCGTACAAGGCACGCAGGAACTCCAGATCCTCCGGAACATCTAGAGTCCAACGATACCAGCTGTAGTTCTTCTGGTATTTCACCGATTCGAGTTTGAAGCGATTCGGATTTTGATACAGAAATGGCGTAACGTGCTCCCTTTGGCTAGGATGGGACGCCTCCCGCCATGCCCGCTCCAACGCAGAAAAATGAACGACTTCAACATCAAGACCTCGCGGATATGTACGCTCCAGCGAATTGCTCGCATAGTCCGCTGCGCTATCCAGGAATGCACGAATGGTTCGGTTCGTCACGTCCGGATCTACTAAAGGACAATCAGAAGTGATACGCACAACAATGTCCGCTTTTGACTCGATCGCTGCGAGATAATAGCGATCAAGAACATCGTCCTCGTTCCCACGAAATACTCGTGTCCGAAGACGTTGACATTCTCGAACAATGGCATCGTCAGCAGGCCTTGTCGTTGTAGCAACAATGACATCATTCAGCAGCGTGGCTCGGCGCGTTCGAGTGACTACTCTTCCCAACACTGTGTCCCCGCATAGGTCCTTCAGAACTTTCCCCTGCAGCCGGGTACTGCCCATGCGGGCTTGGATGATGGCAACAACGTTCAGCATTGTTTCCTTGTAAAAGCCGTTAGTCGCTGTCCCGTCTGACTGAGTCTTGTGGCAGGAAAACTAGGTCAGTCCAATTCTTGACAGCTCGGTCAAGGTCGGCTGCCAAATGATTGTACGTCTCGGAGTCTGGATTCTTGCCCTCAATGTGGTCCCATAGTGCACGCCACGCTTTCTCGAATTCGTTTCGAGCCGCGACGGCCTCCATACTCTTCAACATGCGAGTGATTATAACGGCAGAGCGTTCCCGACGGAAATAAAATCGGCGAGTTGCGCGGCCGGCCTGATAAGAAAGGGGCAGGTGAGTTCGAAAACACGGAAGTTGGGAGTGGGCAAGCCAGATTCCGCGAAAAAGGCGCCCAAAGGACAGTCTTCCCGGCGGGCATGCACCAATTTTCTGCTAATGTAGACGATCGCATTCATTGAGCGTCGCTTGATACTCTTCCCAATCCCGAGCTTCACCATCGAGGACTGTGGAAAACTTTTCCGACGGGCAAAAAAACCCGGGCGTTATACTTCGAAGCTATGCCCGTTCTGCGCATGAGCAACATCAAAAACGGCTTGCACAACGTAGGAGTTTTCGGGAGGGGTGTCTGGCGTTACCGGCGCCTTGGGGAAATCTCACCCGAGAGTAATCACATTGTCCAAAAGCTCTATGCCTTGACTGACGGCCGATCCAACGACATTTTTTTCCGTCTTCTCGAGTCAAAGCGCAGAGAATCAGCTTCAACCGTGGACTGGCTTGGCGCGTCTCTTGTACGTCCGGCTGGTGTATCTGATTCCAGCCTGGTTGACGTCGTTCGAAGTCTCAGGGAAGATGGTGTCGCCGTCATTCCGGGGCGTCTTCAGCCGAAAATAATTCAAGACCTTTGTCAGCTGGCATTGTCATGTCCCATGAATACGACGACTTATGGCCCTGCCACCGAGCCGCAACCGGGCGCCCAGCCCTCCCTTCCAATCGCTGAGAAAGGCGCCGTCAACCGCATGGATCCCGTCCAGCCCCGCCATTCGATTTATGCCGTGCCTCGCTCTCTGCTTCTGGAAAACGACAACATTCAGCGGCTGCTGTGCGATCCCTACTTGCTAGCGGTTGCCACTCGATATCTTGGAGTCCTTCCGGTGGTTACAAAACCTGACATGTGGTGGGACACGGACTTCGTTCCACCGGGTCTTCGTCCCAGGCCATTTCACGTCGATTCGGGTTGCCTGCGTTGGCTCAAGGTGGGAATTAATCTCACCGACACCACAACCGAGACTCCTCACTTTGTTTACGTCAAAGGCTCTCACAAACCGAACAAGAAGACGAAAAGGCTTACCCGTAAGCTAATGAGCCGAATGAACCTGAGCCATCAGGAAGTGGAAGATGTTTGTGCCGAAAAAATCGTTCGCATCACAGCGCCAGCCGGCTCAATCACCCTAGCTGACACTCGCGGTATTCACAAAGGCGAACTCGCGCTTCGGGGACACCGATTGGTTCTGTATTTTGGTCTGGAAGGAAGCGCATTCAACAACATCGACCAGCCGGTGCCACTGAGTAAGATCGGAAGCGAACTGGCCAAAGCCATGAGCGTCCACCCGTTCAGCTATCAATTCTTTAAGAGTACTGTTTCGGGTAATCTACCGACTGTCACACCGATTGTTCCGATTGAGGCGGCACGACGAAGCGCAGACCGAACAATATAGTGTGTGTGATGGGCGAGCCATGGGTGCTAATGGCGAATTGATCGGGGCGATTGCCAATCTCGAGGACAAGTTCGAACAAAACGCTTTTTCCATCCAAATTTTCTTCTGGCTTGCGGCGACATGCGGACATAACGAGTAGCTCGGAAACCGTCTTCGGATGAGAATTCTCCTAATTCGACCGGAAGATACTTTGTTGGCAGGGCCTTGGACGGATTTCTTTTGGGACCGCGCTATCGATCTAGGTCACGCAGGCAGGGATGCGTATCTGGAAGCTGGCTCGCGTTTAGCATGTTCAATCGAATCCTTTGATGATTTTAGAGATCGTTTCGAAGAATTTCACCGAATTCGCGATCTGTTGGCGCTCGGTCTGGGGAAAGTAGGGGATCGGTTCGGGTTGGACTGGTGGGAACTGACGGCGAGCGAAATTCATTCGCAACTCGATGCGGTGGTACTGCTGTCGAAATTAACGAAGACTATTCGCACAAAGGACGAAGTTCATATTTCTGGGCCAGGCTTTCATGCTGATGTGCTGAACCTTCTTCTTGAAAATCCAATAACCGTATTCGAGGGGCGCACCGGCTATCGTCTCTCCCGCTATGTCAGAGCAGCATGGAAGTTTCCTTTATGGCAACTGCTGCAGATTTTTTGGGACAAGACCGATCCCGGATACCGCATTCGGGGGTTCTTCGCACCAACACCGAAGCTGCAGGATTCTCCCGTAATCTTAGTGCCCACCGCATACATTAACGCGTCTCGCACGGGCATGGCCTACGCAAAGACGCTTCCGGATGCACATTTTTTGCTGGTTGCAACGCGGCGTAGTGGATGGGTTGCGGACCGGCCCCCTAATATGTCGGCTGCTTGGTTGCAATCCTATGCCAGTGTGCGTATGCACACTAGAGGAGTCGAACACCGCGACTTGGTTTCGCAGTGGACAAGCTTGCGCAAGGAGTTAGAAAATGCCCAGGAATTCATGATTCTTTCCAAATTGGGTGGCTTCGATAACTTTCCGTCCGCATTCGCACGAGGACTAGAGATCCGCGATGCTTGGCGAAGAGTTCTCTATTCCGAGCCGGTTAGCGCCGTACTGTGCACAGATGACAGCAATTCACATACCCATATTCCGCTGCTCCTTGCCAAGCAGAAAGGATTGCCCACTATCTCGTGTCATCATGGCGCCTTAGATGGGAGCTATATGTTGAAGAGATGTCATGCCGATGCAATTCTAGCCAAAGGCGTCTTAGAAAAAGACTATCTTGTGCACTCATGTAGAGTACCGGAGGAAAAGGTAATAGTAGGCGCTCCGCGTGGCCCTTCGAGCCTCGGACAACGGCAACAAGGTGGAAAGAAGCGATCGATAGTGTTCTTCTCTGAACCTTACGAGGTTCGGGGAGGAAGGGCGGCGGACGTTTATAGAGATCTTTTGCCCCGATTGTGCAACGTGGCACGAACGGAGGGTCGAAGATTAGTTATAAAACTCCATCCATTTGAGAGCGTACGCGAACGCGAGAAGATCGTTGATCGCATTCTGAGCGTTCCGCAGAGGCGCAGTTTATACGTGATTGATGGGCCACTAGGGGAATTGTTGGACGAAACGTGGTTCGGAATTACTGTGCTTTCAACGGTCGCTATGGAGTGCACCTTGCGCGAAATTCCCTGTTTCTTGTGCAAGTGGCTAGAGTGGTCAGCTTACGGGTACATCGATCAGTTCACACGATTCGGGGTGGGGATGCAGCTGGATAATCCAGAGGAGATCCTGAGTATTCCAGCGAAACTGGGTGCCGCGCAGCTAAGCTGGCGGCCGCCCGATAGGTTTTGGCAGCCTATCACTGCCGAGAGACTGTCATCGCTACTAGGCATGTCCCCAAATCTAGCCACTCCCTCCAGTTCAGTGCCGGAACGAATTGGAGAGCATCCATGATCGGCGCGGTCTACGTAATCACGCATGATCCTCGCTACACCGGATTGCTGCTGAGTTCGGTGGCGAGTCTGAAACGTGTAATGCCAGAGCTGCCGGTGACCGTGTTCAGTGAATTCCCTGTTGAAAGTCCCTATTTCGAGCGGGTTATTCGCGTCAAGAGTTCGAACTATGGGTTTTACGACAAGGCTCAACTCCTTCGTCAGACGCCGTATGAGCGCACGGTTTTCATTGACGCCGATATTTACGTGATAGATCCAGTGCACGAACTCTTCGCTCTGTTAGACCGGTTCGACTGTGCCGCTGCGCATGAGGAATACTTGAACACTGATTGGTGGCATCAGTATCCTCGACCCGATATTCCAGCAAGCTTTCCGGAGTTCAATACGGGAATTGTGGCTTACAAGAGTTCCCCGCGCATGGACGGTATGCTGCAAGCTTGGGCGACTCTATACGAGTCGTTCATCGCCGAGAATCCAGGCAAGAACGTTAATGACCAGCCGTTTTTTCGGGCCGCTGTTTATTTTAGTGACATACGGATGGCAGTACTGACGAGGGAATATAACTGCAAATTTCGCGGGCAGGGCTATCTAAAAGATCACATCCGCTGCGAGTCGATGGGCCCATCAAGATCGTGGGCTATAAAGAAGGAGATGAATTACTCAGCTTGGATGAACTCGCGCAGCGATTGAAGATCAGCAAAACGACAGCCTACGGACTCACTCGCCATCGTGCGAAGGTTCGCAGTGCTCAACCGCTGCCTTTTTTTAAGATCGGGAAAGAGCTTCGGTTCAACTGGAGCGCAGTAGTTGAATGGCTGAATGCTCTGGAGAAAGGAGCACAAGTCCATGTCAGTTAGCATCTGGTTTGATAAGAAAGGAAGTCGGTGCTTCTTTGCCAAATGGCGAGAGAGAAAGCCGGACGGAACAGTCAAGTACCATGCTCAAAAACTTGTGGCCTATGGAAACAAGTATCGCAGCAAGGCTGATGTGCGGAAGTCTCCTGAATACCTCGCGATTGTTCAGCAAATTGCGAATGGCGATTTGGACAGCGATCACTCGCGACTTTTAATGGCTGTGGCAAAGGTACGAGGGAAAGACAAACCGGACTCAGCGGATCGTGCATTAGTTGAGCGAGTCAGATCGGACGATGCATCGGAGTCAATGATGCTCAGTACTTTCGTTGACACGATCTATTTTCCTTATGCGGAAAGCAGCCTCAGAGGAAAAACAGTGCGCGAGTACAAGTCAATTTGGACTCGCTACAGCATTGCCGAGAAAGTTGCCGGACTTCGAGTGCAGGACTTTCGCACGAAACACGGAGCGGAGATTCTGGAGAGCATCGCGGCCAAGCATGATGTCTGCAAAAGCACTTTGCAGCATGTGAAGTTCATGCTCTCGGCTGTCTTTGTTCTCGCCATGAATAAAGGTTACTGTGACAGTAATCCGATGGTGGGTGTGATGTTGCCGAACGTTCGCAAGTCGGGTGAGACGTATGCTTACACCCTGACCGAGATTCTCAGCATGCTTGCTCTGCCGTTCGATGCAAAGACAAAGGCGGCAATCGGCGTGGCAGCATTCGCGGGTTTGCGCGAATCAGAAATTTGTGGCCTTCGATGGGGAGACTATGACGGAGAAGAGATTCGCGTCTCGCGCTCGATAGATCGAGTGGACAACGTAGTCAATCCGCCAAAGACTCAGAAGAGTGCCGCGCCTGTGCCGGTGATTCCAACACTCAAGCGCCTGATCGAAGCCCACAAAGCAACTCAGGCGCTAGGGCCGGATGGAAAGCCGATACCCACGGCTCCAATGTTCACAGGCATTCGACGCGAGACGGCAGACCTTGATAAGATGGCACTACTAGTCATCCGTCCGGTGTTGGAGTCGGCCGATATTCCGTGGCGAGGGTGGCACGCATTCAGACGCGGGATCGCAAGCAACCTGTTTCAACTTGGCTGTGACGATCTGACTGTGCAGCGAATCCTGAGACACAGCAAGGTTCAAGTGACGAGAGAAAAGTACATCAAGGTGCGAGACGAAAAGGTTGAGTCAGCCATGACTCAGCTTGAAGCTGCCATTGAGAGCGCAAGCAAAAATCATCAACTTGTGCAGTAAGTGTGCAGTAGGCTATTTTTGACAAGTCCTTTGTTTGCAATGCGGAGAGGTGGCAGAGTGGCCGAATGCGGCGGTTTGCTAAACCGTTGTACGGGCTAACACCTGTACCGAGGGTTCGAATCCCTCCCTCTCCGCCATTACTTAAGTTTTCAACAGCTTACATTCCATTTTACATTTCGCTTTACATTTTCCCTGCCATTCTGCAGACTGGTCCCCGGTAAATACGCGGGTATAGTCGAATGGCAAACCTCACCGCAACCCTCTACATCACGATCAAAACCAAGGCGGGCAAATGGACCACCGTTAAGCCTGCCATGTCCGACAACGGGCGGCTGAAGAAGCTCGTGGCGGTGGTCGATGGCAAAGAGGAAAAGCACCCGGAGGGTCAGTACAAGGTCCGCTGGCTTCAAAACGGCAAGCCCCGTTTTGATTCCGTAGGAAACGACCCTGATGCCGCCCTGATGGCGCTGAATCGACGCGAGAAGGCTCTGGCGGCAATCGCAGCGGGAGTGGAGGTCAAGACCTCGGACGGCAAGCAGCGGCACAAAATATCGGATGCAGCCGCCCAATACCTCGCGTTCGTCAAGGAAAACCAGTCGCACAAGACCTGGCTTGCTTACAGCCGCAACGTGAAGCTCTTTCAGGAATCCTGCGCCAAGACGTTCTTGGACCAGATTGACCGCGCTGATGTGCTCGAATTTATTACCGCCTGCCGCAAGCAGATCTCTCCCCGCACTGGCGAGCCAGTGGGCGACAGGACGGTCCACAACATCTTCCAGAATGTGAACACTTTCTTTCTGCAGAATCCCCTTCAGCAAGTTACGCCCGAATCGATGGGCTTTACGCGCGACCAATGGAAAGCGCTCTGGAACAAGACCCTGACCTACGTGGAGCAGGAGGTAAGAGAATATTCAGAGGAGGAAACGAAAAAGCTTTTTGACGCCTGTAACGAAGAAGAGTGGCTGCTTTGGAACTTTTTCCTTGTGACCGGGATGCGTGAGCAGGAAGTTGCCAACTGCGCCTGGTCGGATTTCAACCCGTCCCAAGGGACGGTATCCGTAACGAAGAAGATCAATCGGGATTTCGGCGTAGAGTTCGTACCGAAAGACTACGAAGAGAGGACCCTACGTCTCACCAAAGATGTAATCGCCGCGCTGAAGAAACGACGGAAATTGCATGGGTCTGATTACCTGGTTTTCCCGAATACAGACGGCAAGCCAAACGGACATTTCCTTCGAGACCTGCAAGATCTCGCTTTCAGGGCGAAATTGAACTGCGGACATTGCACCGCGAGGCGCCACAAGGAACAGGTCTCGTGCAAAGACAATTCTGTCTGCGGACAATGGGGGCTACACGAGTGGAGAAAAACTTTCGCTTGCCGCCTGCATCGAGCGGGCGTCGACGCACGGACGATCCAGCATCTCCTCGGTCACTCTGACCTTGAAACAACACTACGATACCTTCGAAGTGCCAGTCAGGAAACGAAGGACCACGGAGATAAGCTTGAGGCTGCCTTCGCTCGACGCAACGAGCGAAGGTCACGAAAGCTGTAGGACCGTCCTAAACTTTTCTTCAAGTTCTTGGACGCCCTTTTTAAAGTGTCCATCTCTGCCTATCCTCTTTTCGTCATATGAGTCGATCAAGATATATGCGGTCTCTGCGCCAGCACATTCTGCCTCAATAATCATGCAGGCTTCCATGGGAACGCCCCCAAGTCGTTGTTACGAAATCCGAACAAGCAGATGTAAGTTCCACTTCAGTCCTTGACTTTTGTGAGCGCAATGTTATCTTTGTGCCCGTTCGGCGAACAGAAGGATGAAGCGCAGTAGCGTTTCTCGTCCGAGGGGGCTTCCGATTCGCCGATTTCCCAAGGTGCAAGGTTAAGTGTGTCCTATACCGGGCAAACGGCGCCCCACACACACGCAGATGTGTTTTGGTGGACGTTACCTGAACGGCTGTCCTAGGGCGAGGTAGGTACAAGTTCGTGGTTACTCCGCTCTGAGAAATGCTGTCGTAAATTTTCTAGGAAGGAGCACCATGCGCACACCTTTCACTGCAGTGCTTTTGACAGTGACACTCTGTTGTTCAATGTTGATCACGTCTGACGGTCAAACCTCGTCGAGTTCCACTGGTCAGACTACGGCTCAAACAACTCAGGATCAGGCTCAAACAAAAGGTAAACAGATTGGTGAGATTGTGTCGTCCGCTGTTAACACTGCATTCCCTGTGATCGGAAAGATTATGGATCTGTTTACGGGCAACAAGAAGAACGCGAGTAAACCCGAGGTGCAAGCCGCAGTCACTAAGGCACAGACAGATACAGTTACTGCGGCGAAGCAGAAGATTAAAGATATTGCGACAGTCTCAAAGGAACTTGGCGTGATAGAAGCCTTCGGCACGGCAGGCGTCAGCGCAAGTCAGAACCTCGCAACCATGAACCGACTGCTCTCGGAGAACAATACCGACTATACACAGGTCAGTAAAGAGTGGGGAATTGCCAAGAACTATCTGGCAGATGTGCTCGTTATGAAATCTGCGGACATTCAAGCGGTTCGCGACACAACGATACAGGCAAAAATAGTCACGCTGCAAAAGGCACGAAAGGATCTCATGACCAGAATAGATGACGACATAGACGCCGCGCAAAAAAAACCAGCGTCCTTTTCGAAGTCGGATTTCCAAAAAGAGATTACCGCAATGTCCGGCCTGCTGGATGGGTTTGACACGTTAGCGGCTGTTGAGTTGTCCACTCTGCAGGCTGACATTGACGATCTTGCAAAATGGGCGAACTCACCCGCCGGAGTTATCGAGTTCACTCCGAAGCAGCCTAGTGAAGGTCTTCTCAAGATCATCGATAATGCCGCGATGAAGGCACAGGACGCAGCAAAGACAAATTAAATTACATCGAGCCATGCGCGCATTCTTAACTGGGTTGGTGATGTGCTATTTTGCCCTCTTTGGAGCAAAGGTGTATGCCGCGGACGAGCCGCCAGACTTTCGAGTAACGATCATCGCAGTCACTAAGTTCGACGATCCCAAATTGTCCGGCCCGGATGAAAAGGATCTCAATGACGCAAACACAGAGGCTGCCAAAGCCCTGAAAAGCTACTTCGAAAGCCTTAAAATCACTCCGCCGCCAGATCTATACATCGTGCACAACGAAACCACCTGGCACTTCTTGCATAACTGGCTGTTTCGCGACTTGCAGAACGACTCGCGAACTGGTGTACACCTTATTTTCGTCCTGACCCACGGTCTTCTTGATCCCAAGGTTCAAAGCGAGTTTTACGTGGCGACATCAGACACTCACAAGGACGATATCCCTGGAAACGCCATTCGTGGAGGGGACTTAATCGATGCATTTCACGACATGCCCCCAAGAGCTACTGTTTTCCTCTTTCTGGACACTTGCGGTTCCGGGGCAATCGATAATGAGCAGTTGCAAAGAGACCTTCAAAGCCAGCCTGATTTCGCAAGCAGAGTTCTGATCATCGCAGCTGCGAATGCTGATGAGCTTGCTTATCGGGCACGCTTCACAAAAACCCTTTTGGGCATCTGGGGGGCGAAGTCCCCCACCCGTCACTGCGGATCTAGGCAGATTGAAACGTTTCTGACTGAATCTTTGCGGAAGGTACAGGGAGTCTCCCCCGATGTCAAGCAGACGGTTCGCGTGGTCGCTCCCCTGAGTCCTGATTTCTGCATCGAGAATTTCAATTCTACACAGCGTTTCTTGATGTTGTACAACGCGTCGAACAGCGATATCAGTATTACCCTGCAAGCTGACGACGAAGCTGAGCCAGAATCCAGGATTGATCTCCACAAACAGGATCTAATGGTACCCGTCTCTGAGCTCAGACCGACGAAATACCAATTGGTCGCGAAACGAAAGTTGGGTAACGGCAAGGATGACCAAAATTTTGTCAAAAACATCGACCTCACTACAGTGCCTGCCAAAGTGGAGGTTCTGTTCAGTTCCGATCCATTCGACCAGCCTCGTGCTCAACAATCAGCGGCTCAGTATCTCGACTCCAGAAGAATCCTTCCTTCTGTTGCGCAGAGCCTCCAAGAGGCGAGCGCTAACACTGTCGACCAATTAAACAATGAGACGCATGCGCAGCTGCACAACATCGAGATGCAGCAAGCCACTTTTGAACAGGCTGCCCAAGCTCTCGAATCGGAATTGGAGGGGAAGAGAAAAGTAGCTGAGGCAGCGCGAAACGAGTATGACAAAGCCGTCGAACGGCTTAACAAAGCGCAGAATGCAGAGGGCATAGCCGATTCAAAAGGGGAAGTCGAAAGGACAAGTGCCGAGTTCGAAGCTGCAAATGCTGATTATCAGCGGAAGGTGCAGAAAGAGCGTGAGGTTCGCGACAGGACCAAGGCGCTTCGCGCTCAGCGGGGACAAGTAGAGGCTGAGGTGAATTTCGTTTATGCGTTGAAGAAATCCGTGGACGAGTTTGCCGCAAAGCAAGCAGCCGCCGTTGCAATCGAAAACCAAGCCAGCACCGAACTTCAATCGGTGTTCCCAGACCTCCAACGCACGGGCCGTGGGCTTGTGGCAGTTATGACGGATGTGACCGAAGATGATGCGGCTAAGTCAGATCGCTTACACAGGTTTGTCGACATTAGTAACCAGTATCCGATGCTGAACGTTGAGATTGAATTGATTCAGGGGGGCGAGAGCACGATCGAAAATCAAGTAGCCATACGAGCACGAGCTGCTAAATTGTTGCAGGCGTTTCACGCGATTGGCTTGAAATCAGAAAACGCAGTTGCGCGTGGATTTATTGTTCCCGGGAAACAACCTTTAACGGTCGACCTGATCATCTCGCAGCCCTAACCACAGTAGGTGCTAGCGTCTCGCAGAAGTTAATAGGAGATTCAGGTTGGAAGATAACTTTTTACAAACCGGTCTCCCCTTTCCGAAGATCGCCCAAGCTTACAAACCGGATCTTTCGCTTGGGAGGGATCTGCTTTGTCTCTCCTGTGAAAGGGATCTTCCGCAGTATCCCTGGCTTGTGCCGGACTGAGGACTTGCCTAGGCTGTTCAGCTTTATTGTGAAGTCGTCGAGGCTCGCACGTCGCCTGCTGTCCCAGATCGGTTATCAACAGCAAAGTGCGTTTGTTACGAAATCCGAACAGGTTAACAGCTGTGTGATCGGAGTCACTGACAACGACTCTCAGAGTTTACCTACAGTGTTAGAAGCCAAACTCTGCGCGAGCCGAGGACGGAAAGCTGCGGGTCTTTAAAGTAGTTCGACGGGACCCTGATCGCACTTTAGAGACAGCCGAGTTGCCGCAGGTGGTCGCGTGACTCCACCGGTGGTAAGTCGGCTTCTTTATTTCAAGAGCCTGTCGCGCCCAGTCGCATTGAGCGAAAAATACGCTCCAAGTCGGTCGTCGTGGTTCACCGAGCGTGCAGACTACACTTGCTTCCTGACCGCTATGGCTCGGCGTGGGACAAACGAAAGGAGCTTCAAATGCATTACTGGATTATCGCGCTGATCGCGGCAATTGGTGCACTTGGCGGTTCCGTGAATGTATTTATAGGTGAAAGCGGACTACACATGCCAGGGAAGGATCCCCAGACTCACACATGGCAGCCGGGGTTTCTCGGGGTGGTGATTGTAGGTAGCGTTGCGGCAGTGGGTTCGTGGGCGACTCTGAGGGCGTTCGACCTGATCGGTCCCAATGCAACACCACTCTTGTTCACTACTGGAGACGTTGCAAACGCGCTCGTAATAGGATTCGGTGGTGCCAAGTGGTTTAAGAGCGAACACGAAAAGGACACTCTGCAGGAGGCAGGGGCATTAGTGGCAACGAAGAAAGGACACCAGGATGTAGCAGATATATTCAGAATGGGATCTCCACTGGAGGCATTGCGAGCAGCCAAGAAAATGTCTTAGAGCCCTCGTGTGCCTGTTTAATGTGCCTCCATCTGTACGCGAAAACACGAACATAGTGTTGTTGTTGCTGGAAGCTGAGAAGGTGAGGGTGAAGCGATGAAAAACGCCAGATTGGTTCTAATGACGATCTTGTCGTTCGCCTGCCTGGCAGGAAACGCCTTGGCGCAGAAGGACAATGGAATCCACGTTGGGACTCCAAAGGTTTATGACTCTCGTGAATTGACGCTGATGATGGACAACCTCTCGCAGCAGCTTCAGAACAAGAACTTCGTGGATGTCAAAGCACTGGCAGCGGCACTTGGCAACGTTCAAGGTTATCAGAGCAGTGACTTCAGCCTATCCGCTTTTGGGAACGCAGCTGTAGGATCTCAGGCAGCTTCTGTTTTTGCTGGCACGGGCGCAGCATCTAGTGCCGCTCCAACCTCGCCCAGTACCTCAACCACACCTACCGTCACGATCAATGTGGCACCGACACTGAATGCGGGCACAGGAAGTACAGCCCCAACTGCTGCAAGCACGACTTCTACTACGCCTTTGGGTCCTCAGGCGCCAGCGTTGCCCACGCTTCAGACGGCTCCAACCTACACGCCGACATTTGGTTCAAATGGATCCGATTTACTTTCTGACGAAGTCAATCTCACATATCAGCTCTATAACGTGAGAATGCTGCTCGACCGTTCTCTGACTGACCGTCTCCATGGCAACATGGCACGGCTTCAAGCAGTTGTGGGGTTTGATGTCGATCTGGAGCCTGACAAATACGCCAAAGATGCCGCCGCCATTGTCGAGATCACAGCTCAGATGTCCGCATCCCCTCCTACTGGCGGCACATCTGCTCCCACGGGTGACTCGTCCGCACCTGATCGTAGTGCATGCGAATCCAACGGAAAGCTTTCCCTAATCGCGCTGATGCCTGAGGAGGGGTCTCACAACGCGGCCACGTTAAGCCAGAAAGCAATTGGGTTCGGTGGAGCTATTGCATCTAGCGTTTTTTCATTCGGCGTAGCAGGGCAAAAGCGCAGTCAGGTTTTTTATCTTTATCGCGACATGGACACGATCTCCTTCGAGAATCCCGCTACTGAGAGCACGCCACTGAAGTTTGGATGGCAATTCCGTCCCGTACTTGGGCGTCAGTCCGTTGATCCCGGATTGCGGCACATGATAGTTGTCCTCGGTCTGCCGTGTTCGGATACGGGTCCACCAATCCAACAAATCAAAATGCACCTTGTTACGCGTTGGGAGCGGTACGACTGGAAGACGCAAACCACCACTCACAAGGGACACTGGTGGGAGCATTCTTTGCCTGACAAAGTGGAATCCGATTTCGCTGACACCGATGTCCCGTCAACCGAATGGTCGCAATCTCGTTTAACGCCCTACATTAAGACGGTAGAGTGGGTCCCCACCGATGCAAGCAACGGTGTGGCGATTGTGACCGGCAGCAATCTTTTTCCGGGAACCACAGTCCGATTGGGAAGCAAAACCTACAGCAGTACTGCCGATGGATTGGTCATCAAGTCCGATCATGAGCTTGAGGTAACGGCATCCGCTGGAGCAGCGGCGAACGGCGGCGTATTGAGTGGACGTTACGGTCAGGCGCAACCACTTGAACCGCGCACTGGTGCACTTCCAACCGGCGGATTAAGGTTGGCAGGGTTCCGTCTTCATCCAATGGGTGATGATATGTACGAAGTGATTGCCGATCTTGTGGTGACTCCGAACACCGCCGGAAACTTCGCGACCTTGCAGCAAATTCAGACGAATCTTAATGCTCCTATCGTGCTGGTGAATGGTACCCCTATTCCCAGCACCCCTTATCTTTCGCAGGTGCCATCTTCTCCTATCGAATTGACAACCTTTGTGCCAGCAGCGGCATTCGCCAAGGGAGCGCCACTGTTCACAGTTGTGTTTCCTTTTGCTGGCCCACTCTGGACCGCGAGTTTGCCCTATTACACACCTACTCTAAAGGTGTCGCGTCTAGGAGGAGATAAAGAGGCAAGGCTACTCATTTCTGCGACCAATGCTGCTGACAGGCTGTGCACCGATTGGGTACTTCAGCTGGATGCAGGGAAGGAATTCACTCTCCTGTCACCCGCCGCGCCGATACCTGCGGTTGGTGGATTGAAATGTTTGGACCAGCACACTCAGACCTTGAGTCTCGACCTTCCGACGAAAGATCTCAAATCTTATCACCACCTGTTGCTCGTAAACAGACCTCAACCGACTGCGGCTAATCCTCCGCCTGCCCCGAGATCTCCATTGATGGGAGACATCCCGAAGCCAGAGCCTCCGCCGCCTGGACCATCGTTGGACAAAGATCAAAAGGTTTCAGTGGTGCAGCATGACGTGCATCCCGTGAAGTTTACCGGCAAACATCTTGATGAGGTGACGAAAGTGTTGTTTGACAAAGCAGAATTGCGAATCGTTAAACAGGAAGAAAAGGAAATTGTGATAAGCCTGTCACCTGAGGTCACGAATAAGGTACGGGATGACGTCGGGCTTCAACTGTTGTCGGAAGGAAACGATCCCGTGATCGCCACTCTCAGTGTAAGTCCACAAAAGGCTACAACTCCAATGAAGAAAGGAAAATGATGCATGCCTAAACGAAAGGTTCCAACGCGAAAGGCGACCCAGATTTCCAATCTCGGCCGCTCCGAGATGGCCACAGCGGTGCATAACAAGCACCAGCATATCAGCGATGCCGTTCATAAAGTACTACGGGAGGCAGGTCTCAATGGTGTGAGCGTTCATTCAATTCGTTTTAGTGTCGACCGCAACTTGATGTCTGGTCCGGGTTGCGATCCTCCATGCGGTCCGAACGAGGATTGTGTTCTCGACAGTAGCGGTGGACAAGTCAGATGGGTCTGTGTACCGAAGTCTTGAACGCATCGCACTACGGACTCTGTTGCCTCCGTTTTGGAAAGGAGTTGATTGTGAAACAAACGCCGGTCAAGGAGAACTCTTACATGTGGGTTCTCGCCCTAGCTCTCAGTTGCATCGTTTCTTTTCCACTGGCTTCCGCTCAGACTTACCGCACGATGTCGTGGGAAGAGTATTCACGAATCCCGTATAGGTGGCCCTACGTTGTAAATATATACACACCGCATGGCGCACTTTTTTATGTTGGTGTCCAACACACAAATGACCCCTGTGACGAACAGCTAAAAGAAATAGAGATGTTTTGGAAGCAGTTCGACCCTGATGTTGCGTTTTACGAGGGTCCCGAATTGCCATCTGCGGAAAACACAAGAAGTGAATCTATTCGCAACAGTGAAGAAAGGGGCTTAGTCAGGTATTTGGCTGGGTCTCATCTTAACGTCAAGAGTATGGAACCCCCGTTCGCCGATGAAATCGCTGAACTCGTAAAAAAATACCGTCCCGAACAGGTCAAGGTCTTTTACGTCATGCGGGATATGGTGGGGTACGACAGGCTGAAATCCCCTAACGAGACTCGACAAGAGTATCTCGAAGATGAGATCGGCAGATTGAGTGCGGAGACCGCATTGAAGAATGTGCCGCCTAATGCAATCTCGGAGCTAGAACCGACGTTTGCCAAGTATTTTCCGGGGCTGGGATCTTACAAAAACGCTCCTAATCGTTGGGTTGATCCGTCATCCACAGAGACGTTGCTCAACGAAATTTCCCGCGCTAGTACTGAGTACCGCGACCAATTCATGGTGTCTTTTATTTCCCGCGCCGTTTGTGAGCAGAAGCGGGTATTCGCGGTGGTTGGTTGGAGCCACGTTGTCAGGCAGGAGCCAGCAATCAGAGCCCTCTTGTTGGACGGTTGCTCGCACTAGTCTGGAAGACAGTGTGCCTCGGATGATGGGGAATAAAGAACAGGGTTGTTGTCGCGCAGGAGTGTGGGTTGGATCGTTTTTACATCGCTTACTTTCCAGGGTGACTAAGGCTAGAATACGTACGCATGAAACGAGGCGAGGTCATCCACCGGATTACACGCGAGCACATCGAGCAGGCAATCAAGCAGATCGATAGGCAGAACTGGGATCCAGAACGCCGGAATTCACGCAAGTATTCCTTGCAGTACAAGGGGCGCAATTACCCTCCAAAATACCTCATCATGCTTGCTGGCAAAATCGCGACCGGAAAAATACTGACACCGGACGATCATTCGGGTGGAAAGCACGATAGCAATAGAGTTCTTCTTAATCTCGGCTTCAAAGAGCGCGACATTGTTAATTGTCCAAGTCAGTGGTCAGAACGATGAGAGCAAGTGCCGGACAAGCCCTTGATTAAGCGGCTGCAAGAAGCAATTGGAGGACTGGTACAAGACGCCAGAGGAACGAAATCAGATGCTAGATTTCTGTCCAATTTCCTGACCCGCCCGCTCTTCCCAGTTCCTTCCAACATCTACGATCAGTTTCTGCCAATCGCGGAATACGAGAAACTTCTAGCAGAAGACCCTCCCAATGGGATAAGGCGCTACTGGTATGAAATTGACGCGCGCCTGGAACATCTCAGGAGCTCGTCACACAAGCTTCTACGCTACTACGCTCGGAAATTACTAGACACATACAAGGAGCCAGTGGCGTCAGCACCCTTCTTGAGGTCTGCACTGGAAACCACAACGAAAGCCGTCGCATACCATTGGGCAGTTGTCACGGCATTCAATCAAGTTCGAAACCTGCCTGATGGAACGATACCCATCAGTACGGAACTGGAAAACTTGTTCCTTAGCTATTCACATGCCAGCAAAGCAGACCTGGTCCCTCTGCTCTTATCGAGGTCTGAGCCGAACGTATCTCTGGCGGACATAGTTCGTGAGGCGCCCGCCGTCGCAAAGCCGAAGACACCGACAGTTGCGAAGTTGATCGGGATCTGCACGTTTCTAGACGCTACCTCCGGCATGACAATTAAGTACATCTATTCAGTCGTCTGTGACATTACGCACGCAGGGTCGGTCTGTCTAGCTTTGTCAGATCTCATTACAGATCCGAACAGTGAGGCACAGGAAGGAGGCATCTACGCTGATTATGCGCGGGCGTTGGCGGATGCGTACCCGATTCTGTGCCTGGAAGGGTTAAGATGCTCGTTCGCCATTTTCAGAAAGTACATTCTTGACCAAGCTCCTACAGGCAGGTTTCTTCCAGTCATAGAGCAACTGCTAGGGGCATCTGCTGGTTCCCGCAAGCAAGGGCGCGACATTCAATACCCGCACATCAAGCCGTTCTTAAACGGGGATCAGCCCCTTGTGCTGGAAACGCCGAGAGGGAAGATCCACATTTATCCGTAAACGTCAGACTAAGACACGGTTGACGATGTGTCCTGCGGCCTGCTTCAAAGCACGGTGACCGGTAACCGAATCCTATTTTGGGCGGCCAGATTCGCGATCTCCGTCTACCGATTGCCATGCCGATTGGAGCGAGTCGTGCAACGCCACGGAGCCCTCACGGAACCTGAACAACCTGATGGGCCTGCCATGCCGCCGTTGAATGACTACGGCAGTCCAGACGTTGCCGCGGTTACGCACATCTTTGAGCGCAATACCGCTGATGGCATCAAAGGGGATGGTCCGCTTCCAGCCCGGATATTCCACAACGACCGCCTCCCTCGTGATTTCCACACTTACTGGATCCTGCGTGATGGCCACCAGTGAAAGGGCCGCAAATCCTATGAAGAAGAGTGACGGCCCTGGCTGACCTTGATGATGGCTTAGCCATGCAACAAGAAGAAACAATGCCGTGCCGCTCAATAAAATGCCTTTGTTTATCCAGGTGCGGTGGAAGACCTTCGTGGCGCTTGCATGCAGGTGCGTTGGCGCGGCGGTATGACTAAGGACAAATTCGCGGAGCCGTCCAAAATCCTCAAGCTGATACTCCAGCCTGATACTTCGATCACCTGTCGCATCGGTTAACACCAGCCTCTGTTGAGTATCATGGGCGTTCACGCTCGCAACGTCACACCAAGCGATGAAGGTAAACCCGCCTTTTCGCGGTAAATACCAGATGCCGTCGGAGTTGGCTGCAACGCTGTCGCGGAGACGGCCGAATGATCGTAGGCTCAGCGTGGCCAATGATCCAAACACCGCGATACATAGCAGCTCTACCGCAGGCGAAGCATGACGTGGGTCGATCAGTGGCAGAGCAAGCGCGAAGGCCACAAAACCAATGGAGACGAGCGAACATCCGAGCATCATCCACGCGAGGCTCGGTGGAAACTTGAACACTAACACATCGGATGGAACGATTCGGCACTGATCCATGCAGAGCTTCCCGTTGCTTCCAACGTTGCTGCCTTCTCGTGTGGTCGTTTCCGTTCGGGCCGCAATCCGATGATAAACCGAGCTTCCGCCGTCAGCCGGTCACGTTGGTAACGAAACTGTTGGAATATCGCGTCAACAACCTTGTCATGAGTGCTGGGCGACCCAGGCAGCCGGAGTGAGGTCTGGGAGGCACTGGATCGGGCGACCAGCGAGTCCGGGAAGAACCTCAGCCAGATAGTGGCGCACTGGGAGTTTCAATCTACGGCAACTTTCCACCACCGACAGAATCGCCGCGATCTTCGGTCCCGCCTGCGAGCTTCCGATGTGGATCCAGTTCCTTCGTCCGATTGCGACAGGACGCATCGAGTTCTCCGCCAGGTTATTGCTCAACTCCAGTTCGGGATATTCCGGAAAGCGCGTGAGTTTGTCCCACAGGGTGAGCGTGTAGTTGCAGGCCTTGGACAGCGCGCCCCTGGGCAGCGCCATGGAGCGTGCGGCTTCGATCTGCTTCCGGATCGCACCGAGCAGCGGTCGCGATACTCTGACCTGGAAACGACGCTACGCTATCTCAGATCCGCCAGTCAGGAAACGAAGGACCACGGAGATAAGGGCAATAATTGATTACACTAACCAAACTGTGAGAAGAAAGGAGTTACCGTGACAGGGTAGAAAACTAATGAACGGGGCCGCTTGGTTTCCATTCTCGAAGAAATCGCAAAAGGTCATCCTCGGGATTTTCTTGGCTCAGAAGCCGTTCGAGTGTTTCCCGAGCTTCTTTGTGACGCGCAAGTAAAAGGGGTGGCGGGTTCTCCCTCGCGCGTTTCAGCAGATCATCAAGGTCTTTCTGTGGGAGGGTGCCGGACGAACCGAGGAGCATAAGAACTACCCCATGCGCGGCAAGTTCCTTATCGCGCTTCTCGATGATTTCCCAAAGCCACATAATGAATTCGCGGAGTCGGCTCTGATCAATCTCCATAGCGCCGCGAATTATACGCTCTTCTCATTCGGCAAAAGTGCCGACGCCATATCTGAAACTAGTTTCGCGTTGAAGTCGAACCAAAGCCCCTTGCGCCTCCTTAATTTTAGATAGCGCTCGGCGTCAGGAATATCCTGAGGTTTTACCTCTTCTGCATGTTCGAAACGAGCAGCGTGCCAGCACAACATATCAGCTGCTTGGCATGGGATACGTTCTTTATCTACCACACTCAATGCGCCAACTATCTGACTAAGTTCAGGCCGTCCGATTTGCTTCAGCGCATCAGCTAGGCCGGAATGGAATACACCGATATAGCGGCTGATTACACCTTTTTGCTCGACAACAAAATCCAGCTTCTCAGCGTGTGGATAGTTCTCATGGATATAGTCCAAAACGGTATGCGCGTACGAGAGAAAGCAAAGATAGTCTGGCTCGTACGGCTTTGCTTCAAATTGCTTTGCATCTGGGTGTACTACTTTGACGCCCGCAAAAGCCCGCTTGAAATGCCCGGCATCTATTTCAACTGCAATGGGGTCAAACGAACCCATTGTGCCTATGACGGAGACTGCTGCATTGAGTCTGTCGTCAGCAGCCAAATGTGACAGGCCATAGCGCTCTCGAAACCTGCGACTGCGAATCTCAGTCATATGTAAATATGGAATTTTTGGCGGACCATCCAGCACTCGCTCTTGCCATGCCGGAAGGAAAAATTCTGACCAATCTTTTTCTGGCCCTACATATCCCGCAAAGAGAAATAGCCCTTGTCCATCGCTACCGGAATGTTCATCGGTGGCGGAGATGAATATAGCCATACGACGCTCTTGTCTCGGTAATCCGCAGAACAGCGAACGAACTGATGAGACCGCAAACTCAACTGATTGACTTCTGGCGGACACGTCGCCTACGCTCGCTCTCTAGGAGCAAGTTGTGGCGACCCACCCCAAACCTTCGGCCAAGAATGAATCGGGTGAATATCACAACGAAGGACTTGAATGAGTTAAGTAACGCAGACGTTATTGTTGCATATCTTGGCGAACCTTCCCTCGGTGTGGGCGCTGAACTGGTAATTGCGATGCAGCAAAATAAAACGATATTGGCTGTTTACGAATGCCGAAGGAAAATCTTACGGTTTGTACGTGGCCTTCTGAGAAGCCACGAGAATGCCTCTTTGTACGAATTTGCATCGCCATCGGAGGCGTGTGGCTGGATCACTGACACGTTGCTTGCCCGACTGTCTAAGATCAGGCTTGAGGAGACTCCTGAGTTCTCCCTCGGTTAGTCTCTTTATGCAACTGCGACGGCTACGAACAATTATTTTGCACCACGTTCCAACGACTCAAGGTTCCCATTGATTTCCACAACGAGCGCACGTCCAGCGACGGTCCCAACTGGCTTGTGCTGTAGCCAATTCATCTGGCTTTTTCTTTGTGCCGATTCCTCCAAGCAGAAACAGCAATGCGACAAACCCAACCGCTATCGCGAATCCAGTTGCATTCTTATCATCAGAAACCAGAAGGAAAGCGAATAGCAGTCCGGCAATCCCGAGGAACATTAGCAGATAGGCACCTGCGTTTGACGGTCGTTGCGGAAGGCTCTTCACAAGATCTGATTTGTAAGTGCTGCTTGAACCCCACATTGAACGTCGGGAAATTCCTATCGTCCTTCGGCGACGGGTTCCCGAAGAGATTGCCATTGACAATGGCTGGGTTCGCGACGAACCACAACTCGGGCACTTGAACTTGTCGGCTGTTTTCGTTCCCATTTTGCTTTGTTACTCCTGAAAAACGTCGAATAAGCCGTCTCCGACCTTCCTAGAATCCTCAACATTGCTGCTCTCAAGGTAAGTACGGCCAATGCTACTTTTATCCGCCGAAGGATTCTCCCGACGATTGGACGCACGACGCACCGCAGTGGATATTCGAGGCGTGGGACTGGATCGTTCGGGGTGTGCTTGGACTTGAACGGAAAAAGCCATCGTGGTTCGATCTTCCTGTAATGATGAAGCTCACACTCAGCACTCCGCATCACGCGTTGCAGTATCTCGCGAAAGGACCGCTCACGCGGCCAAACAACTTCATGATGATTCCGCAAGTAGCGCCTTTTGGCTATCCGCAAGGCGTTGATCCAAATAAATGCACGCTATTAACCGCATTCTCTACAGAACGAGATCAATGGATGCGCTCAAAGTGCATCAACATTCACGATCACAAATCTCCGGTGTACGAACTCACGAACAAATATGACGGTCGCAGAGCAGTCGCAAAGAATTTCTTCATGCTTCTGGATTCGTACCGGCACCATCCCGAAGCGAAAAGCCTGGGGCCGGACGGCCAGCCATGCGAATTCGACACGCGGGGATTGTTGCAGCGCGCGCACATAGTCGCGAACTGGCCGGTCTACATCGGTAAAGAATCCGACCGGCATTGGGAAGAGGGCGAAGATTTGCGTTTGCTCGACTTCAAAACCATCGAGTACAGGCGGAGAGGGAATGCTGTTGCGGATGACGAACAATTGGCGCGGATCGCGAAAGTCCCCAAGCGGGAATTCATGCGCCGTGGAATCAATCAGCACACGCTAGAAAAAATCTGCAGGCGGGGACCCGTGCGGGTAAGTAAACTGACAAGTTGCTTGAAGGTGCTTGAAGAGTATGAATTAGAGAACAAATATCAAAGCAACGTTGCCAGTATGCCCCGCATCACCAAGTAGCATGATGCGGAAGGTCCACGTGTAATCGAACTTACTCGCCGACGCCGGTCGGAGGTGGCTACTCCGCGATGTCCGCGTCCTCTGCTCCAAGATCGAATAGGGCTGCCTGCTCGGCAGCATGTTTGCGCAGTTCGTCCATCTCGTCGACGCTGCCGGCAACAGCCTCCTCTTGTCTGCGTTGGTTCCTGCGCTCTGCCTTGTCCCGCTGCTTCTGTTGCCGCGTTTGTTCCTTCTGACGCTTGGTGAATGTTGATCGGCCTCTTGGCATACGTACCCCCTTGGCATCTCCGTTTCTCGCCGACGGGCATTTGTTGCCTGATCGGATGCAATGTGTGCTCGAAAGTCGGCGGACAGCAGCGTCCGCCCCACAACTACCAGCGCGGTTCGCGCGGCTGACGTGGATGGCCACGGTAGTCGTCGCGCCCACGGCCGCCTCCACCGCCAAAACGACGACCTCCACCTCTGGGATGTTCCGATTTAGGTTTGGCCTCGTTAATCGTCAACGTGCGGCCGCCAAGATCAGTTCCGTTGAGCGACGCGATGGCCTTGTCGGCTGCACTGGCATCGGCCATTTCTACGAACCCGAAACCACGGGAGCGGCCGGTATCACGGTCGGTCACCAACGTGATTCTTTCTACCGTGCCGTGGGTCTCGAAAAGATTTCGCAGCTCGGCTTCGGTCGTGCTGTGGGGGAGATTTCCAACGTAAAGGTTCTTCATCGCAATTCCTCTTTCAGTAAGTCATCTAGGCTGGTTGGTGTTGGTTTCGATGGTCGTCCTTCCGGATCTCGTAGCGGAGGGGGCACGGCGCGCATCGCATTGATGCGAGCGATCGAGGCCGAGCGGACTGCGGAGATTCGCCGCGAAGCTTCCAGAATGCCCCAGCGCTGCGAGTCTCCCGAATCGGCCGGAAAGGCGACTTTCGCATTGCCAGTGGCCTCCTGTTCGTCTCCGCGCTCCATCAGCAATTCTTGATCCGGGTTGGGCGAATCCACGAGATATTCTGGCTGGCCAACCAGGAAGGCCAGCCGCTGCGGTGGCGTGGCGCTGCGAAGATCGTCGCAAAACTTGTCGCGCAGGCCCTCTCCTCTTTCCATATTGATCAACACGAGGTCATACAAGGCAGGTCGCCACCAGGAGCGTGCTTCTGCGATATCGGCGGCGCTATCGACATAAATCCCAAGCTTCCGCAGGGCCTCTGCGCGCAAATCGCGCTTCGCATGCGATGTGTCGATCAGCAACACTCGCTTTTTCTTGACTGGATCGGGAATCGGTGTGGAAAGCGGTAATGTCAGCAGCGGAGTGTTCATGCCATCACCTGCTTTCCTTTGGCGGGGACTGAAACATCCGGCGATTTGCGTTCCGTCGCCTCCCGTTTCAGGAGTTCACGGGTTCGCTGCCGTCGAGCGATCTTCTGTTTGCGCTCGCGGTTAAATCTGGACTTGTCGCCATTGAGTGCGGACATCATGAGCTCCTGTTATTTTTCGGCAGTTAGTGCCGGGTAATCGCAACATTATCTTTAGGGTCCTTAAGCACAGATTGACTAGTAGGTTTTCGAAGGAGGATCGGCGAAACCGCAAAGAGCGCCAGGGTCGCCATGTCGATTATGGAGATGATTGAGTGGGAAAACTGAGTCCGACGGAACGGTGTAAATACGCTCAGAACTGCAAGGAAGAGGAGTGTCCCTACGAGCTTGCCGATGAAGAGACTGCGAACGGCAAGTGTGATCGCTGCCACCGACACAATGATGCACAGGCCCATCCTGAAATCGGGTGGGGAGCGAAATAGTACGGCTGCGGCCAGGGTAAAGGTCGCGATCAGCGTCATGAGGCGTATCAAGATGCACGCTTTCGACGGCAGTCGCTGGCCATGGAGCAGGATGGCCGACTCAGGGTGAACGCTTGCCCGAACATGCGCCTCTCGATCTCTCAATCGCGAAGGCGCAGGGTGCTTTGGCGGCGTATCTTCGGGGTTAAGTAGTTTCAGTATACGCTGTTTGCCACAATCATGCTGAAGCGCGCGTCAGTGAGAGGACGACCTTTGGGTGTGCAACCATCGTTCCGCTCGATTCGAATCACCTTGCTAATTGTGCGGCCCTCGCGTACGATGACTATGTGCGTTAGACCGAATCGGTCGTGAGCAGTTCTCGCCTCAACAGCAAGCAACCTGCGCAGATTTTCTTCCGAATCCCTCCAGCGTAACTATCAAAACAAAGGAACAAGAGTACAAACACATGGAACAAGGAACAGTAAAGTGGTTCAATGACGCCAAAGGCTACGGTTTTATCAGCCGTCAAAATGGCGAAGACGTTTTCGTGCATTTCTCAGCCATCCAGGCAGGAGGCTTCAAGAGCCTGCAGGAGGGCCAGACGGTGCAGTTCGATGTCACCAAAGGACCCAAGGGCTGGCAAGCAGAAAACGTGCAGGCGCTCTAAGCTGCCGACCACTGCGAAGAGGCGAGATCGAGAAGAGATCGCCTCTTTTTGCTTTTGTAGTGTAGTTTGGAATTCTAATTAACGAATTTGAGACAAAATTGTGATTAATATCTTTGTTCGAAACCTGGATCCAACAACTACCGAAGCACAATTGAAGGATCTTTTCGCGGCTTACGGGTCAGTGGAAACCGTCATCATCGTGAAGGATCGTGATACCGAAGGGCCTCGCGGTTTCGCTTTCGTTGAAATGACCAATGATGCAGAAGCCCAGGCGGCCATAGAATCTCTGAATGGATTCCGTTTGAATGACCGCGCGATGAGACTGAACGAAGCTCGCCCGAAGCCGAAGCATGACTCTACTCACGATTCGTCACGAGAGCACAGGCGTCATAGAATTTGAAAGGCAAGCCTGGCCATCTTGGGCACGGCACTCGGTAAACTTCCAAGTTAGCTTCTTATGGATTCTCTTTGACACGCGAAGAACTTAGCGCTTCCTATGCCATCATCCGGCACAACGTCCGGACATACCGCTCGGGCGGAGTGGTTGAAGTGGTCAAAAGCAGGCAACTCGCAGAGTCAACTTTGCAGTAGCTCGAAGCATGCCAAGACTCATCAGATCAATACGAGGGATGGCGTTACCTCATTGCGAAAACCAATGAAAAGCCTGGAATTGATCCCGTTGAGGCCACCCAGCGGCGGCAGCAGCAATTGGAACTACGGGAATCGAGAGCGATGCCAGGAAACGAAATCCTCGGTCAGCCTTCCGGACAGACCACGCCCCCGGCGCTTACCCCCTGGGGAGTAGGGGTGTAGCAATTTGCCCTCAATGCGTATAACCCCCTCACACGGTTGACTCCTTCCCGGGAGCTCCTTAAACTTAGCTGTCATTTTTTGATTTTTGCACTTGGCAGATCAACTGGCCGCTTTTCACCAAAGAGCTCGATAAAACCAGCGGAGCCGGACATCGCACCTGATACCGACTGATACCATTTCGGTAGAATTGCAGGCGATAAGAGAAACTATAGAAACTGTAGCCGAAGTTGCGAATGTGCTTGCAAGCCCCATAAATACTGGCTACTATCGCTATGTGTAGGGATCACAGCAGGATAGCGAAAACGGCGGTAATCGAATCCCTCCCTCTCCGCCAGTCCTTTTGTTTCTACTATTTACAGCACGTGACTACCAACTGCCTACCAAATTTCAATCATTTTGCTTCCGGCGCGGTAACAAAGTACTGGAGGCAGAATGGCAGTCGCACTCTATCGCCAGGTCGGCCCTCGGGTGCGATTTCCAAGGGAAACGGAGTGGCGTATCATCTGAGGCCATGGCCAAACGCGGAAATCCGAACTGGGGCAAGCCGCGGCCGCATGCTCTAGCGCTTCGAACTGAGTTCGAGGTGCAGGTAAAGCGGTTGGGGCTAACCAAAGCGGAGTATGTGACATCTGCAGCGCTAAAAGCATGGTGTGAGCGCAACCGGAACCGCGTCTACATCCCCGAGTGGCTTCTCAAAGAGTGGCGGATCGAGGTTGACACTACGTACAGCCACGTGGCGTAGCCAGCCGTATTGGCACGGTGAGCATTCCGGTCGAGCTGAAATAGGACGCTTTGGTGGCGGATAGTTCCCCCCATTTTCCTCAACGCATGGCGTGGCGCATCCAGCGAATACGTGCCGTCGATTCCATTCGAATTCGGCGCAGTGTCCTCGTCACATACCTCGAAAGTGGTACCGCAAGGTTCCAAAACCAAGGGATTCGGCGTCTTGTATTTCTTGTTTATGCTGGCTCGTTGAACACTTGATTCAGTGCCCAGTGAACCGGCCCATCAATCGAATCGCCGAAACACTTTGACCTATATCTGCGCCATTGTGAAACACCATCCCCTGGCTGCAATCGTCCTTCTTGCTGTATGTCTGCAAGGCCGGGCACGCCCGAAAGCGGCGATAACCGCATCTGCCACGAAGCTTGGTTGGATATTGACGTGGAGCGATGAGTTTAACGGGGCAAACGGTTCTCCACCGGACCCGAGTAAGTGGGTGGTGGAGACCGGCGGAAACGGCTGGGGCAATAATGAACTTGAATACTACACTCCTCGCAGCAAAAACGTTCGCCTAGAGAATGGCAATCTTGTAATCGAGGCAATCAAAGAAAAATTCGTTGGCCCGGACGCCGTTCAGCGCAACTACACATCGGCGCGTCTCAAGACGGAAGGGCATTTCAGTCAACGCTACGGCAGATTCGAGGCACGAATCCAGATTCCATCGGGGCAAGGCGCATGGCCTGCGTTTTGGATGCTCGGCGACGACTATCCTGTCAAGGGCTGGCCGGCTTGCGGGGAGATCGATGTTATGGAAAGCAGCGGCTCCGAAGCGGACACCATCGAAGGCAGCCTGCACGGTCCGGGATACTCTGGCACGAACCCATTAACCGCTGCTTATCAGCTGCCCAGGGGGCGGTTCAGTGACTCTTTCCACGTTTTCGCCATAGAGTGGGAGCCGCAAGTGGTGCGTTTCTATGTTGACGACAAGCTTTACGCCACGCGAACCCCGGCGGATCTGCCGGCCGGTAAACCGTGGGTGTATGACCACGCATTTTTTCTCTTGTTGAATTTGGCGGTTGGTGGAGATTTTCCGGGCCGCCCCGGCGATTCGACTCTCTTCCCCCAGCGAATGCTGGTGGACTACGTGCGTGTGTACACGCGCAAGTAATTGTTACGGATGGCTTGCTGATTGCGGGCAGAAAGTAGGTTCATGAGATGAGATGCAGACCTGACAACAATCGTGTAAGCTTTCTTCACTTTCCGAACAGCGACGGCGCAGCCCTCCAACGCTTGCCTTGCCCGTCCGTAGCAGTGGGATTGCGGGGGTCAAATGAAATTGCGGTTCGCACTTTTCTTGGCGTTTTTCTTCAGCGCCGGAGAAATGTTTGCGCAATCCGACCGTGCCACGATCAGCGGAACCGTCAAAGATGTTAGCGGAGCGCTGGTCGCGGGAGCGCAGCTCGTCGTGACCAATGTGAACACTAATCTCGAGTCCACTACCATAACGGACGCGTCTGGTCGGTTTACGTTCTTGAACCTGGCCATCGGTCATTACGGGATTACTTGTTCGAAGGATGGGTTTGAGGAGTACCGCCGTGTGGGTCTTGATCTTGCGATCAGTCAGGCAACTGACATTAACATCGTCCTCAGAATTGGCTCGAAGACTGAGACCATGACCGTTGTCGGAGACACACCACAGCTTCAAACACAGACGTCGTCAATCTCAACGAATTTAGGCAATGCCGCGGTCACGGAGTTGCCTCTTAATGTACAAGGGGGCCGGAATCTTGCAGCTTTTATGTTTGACTATGTACCCGGTGTGGAGGGGAGCGGCGCCAACCCATCGGACAAAGATTTTGCCTCTCACATTAATGGCAGTCTGAGCGACACCAAAGAGGTCATGATTGACGGCACTTCGGCGGTGTCACAGATTGGTGGTTATCTCAGTGAATCTAGCCCTCCGATGGAAGCCGTGCAGGAATTTCAAGTTACGAGCGCCGGCATTACCGCCGATAATGGGCGCACCGGCGGCGGCGTGTTCCGTTACGAAATGAAGTCGGGAACGAATGCCTGGCATGGCAGCAGCCTCTATTACATGCACAACGAGGCATTCGACGCGAGATCCTGGGGAGACATCTATAACGAGGCGTTTTGCGTGAACGCCGCCGACGGCGATCCGTCGCAGACCATGAGTTGTCAGCGAGGCTTCGGTAAACCGGTTGACAGCTTGTATGACTATGGCGCCAGCTTTGGTGGTCCGATTAAGAAAGACAAGCTGTTTTTCTACGCAGCCTGGGAGCGGTATACCTTTGCCAACGACGGAATCGGCGCGCTGTCCTCGACCGTTCCTACGACGGCTTTTCTGAGCGGCAATTTCAGCGCGCTTCTGGATACGTCGGTCGTGCTCGGAACCGACAGCGCAGGCCAAACTGTCTACAAGGGCGCAATTATTGATCCGCAGACCGGGGATGCCTTCCCGGGAAATGTCATTCCTGCCTCACGCATCAGCGCCGTTTCTCAGGGGATTGTGGGCCTCTACGAGAAGTACTACCAACCGCTTGCGCCGACTCTCACGAATAACAATGCACTGCCACTCAACAGCCCGGCCACCTGGTACCGAAGCAATGAATACAGTATGAAGATCGATTACAACGCGACAGAAAGACACCGTCTGGATGGATCGATCATTTATGCGTATATTCCGCGCCTGCTTTCGGATCAGGGCGGAATCTGGTCAGCCGGATCTTCAGACGGCGGGCCCATGGCCAATGCATATGACCACAACACAACAGCCCCTTCGCTGCGTGCACGCGATTCCTGGACCATCTCAAGTACGCTGCTGAACGTGTTCAGCGTGACCTTCAACCGCTTCCGCAATCCGAGTGAAGCGCGGTCACGTGAGGGTGATTGGCCGACGACGTTAGGATTGGGTAATTTTGGCGCAGGAAATTTCCCCATCATCAAGTTCCAGGGCATCAACAGCACGGACCATACCTACGTCGACGGTTTGCCCATCGACGAGACACAGCTTGGCAGCCAGTTCAACGATTTCTATGCCGCCAATACTTTTATCTATGACGACACGCTCTCCTGGGTTCACGGCCGCAATACGTCGAAATTCGGAGCCGAATTTCGGGTGCAGCAATTCAACTCCCACGGCGACTACGGAGTGCCCACCTTCATCTTCGATCCGGCGCAAACCGCAGGCAGCTTCGGACCAAATGCGGGGTTCGGATTTGCCAGCTTCTTATTAGGAGATGTGAACCAGGCATCGGTTAGCGAGCCCAACAATACTTATGGAAGACGCAAGTCGGTGTCGTTATTCGCACAGGACAATATCAAGCTCACATCTCGATTCACGCTGAACGCAAATCTGCGCTGGGATTTCAACGGCCGCTATCACGAGAAATACGGCCATTGGTCGAACTTCGACACCACCGCGATCAATCCTGTTACTGGCCAGCCAGGAGCTCTGGTATTCGCCAACAACGGGGGCGATTCGTTCGAGACCAAACAGTACTACCACAATTTCTCTGGCTATATCGGAGGAGCGTACCAACTGACGCCGCGGACGGTAGCACGGGCGTCGTTCGGGGTGTTTTACGTTCCGCTGAATTTAAACACTTACAGCGGAATCCCGTATGGCTTCAATCCCGGTTTTGTGCTGAACAACCAAGTGCTGACGCCGTTTGATTGGGATGAGGGTTATCCAGGCACGGCAGTGAATATCGGCAAGAATCCCAATTTCACTGAATACGGGATGGTCTCGATCGATCCTCGCATGTTGGAGTTGGGTAATGTCCAGGCGTGGTCCGCCGGAGTGCAGCGCGAAGTTGGCCGTGGCGTGATGGTTGAGGCCAATGTCATTCAAAATCACGGCTACCATCTTGAGAGCGGATATGTGGACGCGAACCAACCTGTATTGTCCGCGTACACGGCCATTGTGCAAGCAGGCCTGCAGTATGCCACAGTGACCATACCCGGCTTCATCGGACCTGGCTGGGCCTCGGTGGCGCCGTTCCCAAATGTCGCCTTGACCTACGGGCCGCTTTATTTCGTCGGTTCGCCGCGGGGAAATACCGATTATCAATCGCTGCAGATCACGGTTAAGAAACAGACAACCCACGGATTATCAATTCTGGCCGGTTACAACCTGTCCTCCTCTCATGGAGACACCGATACTGCCTTCGAAGATTTGTACTACGCCGGGCCACTGCAGGACGTCTATAACCTGCAGCAGGAGCGGCACACGATCTCCGATTTCGATCAGACGCACATTGTCAAAGGATACGCTCTATACGATCTGCCTTTTGGTCGCGGAAAAGCCTTACTCACCAAGGGAAGCCCTGGCGTCAATGCCTTAGTGGGTGGATGGACGATCAGTGGAGATTTTCATTATGCCAGCGGAATGCCGATGCGGATTCCGGCCAATGTGTACTATCCAGGCATCACAAACGTGTACTCCGACATCGTCCCCGGCTGCGATTTCAACGAGCACCCGCACGTTCCGGTCGGCGGAAACTATTTCAATCCGGCTTGCTTTGTGAACCCGCCCAATGGAGAATTCGGCAACGCGCCCGGGTATCTTGCCGGGCTCCGAAATCCTGGTTTCGCGGCGGAGGATCTCGGGGTAAGCAAGGCGCAGTCGTTCGGCGAACACTATCAGCTACGTCTATATTTTCAGATGTTTAACGTACTCAATCGTCATGGGTTTAGTGGCCCCAACACACAAATTGGCACTGCTGGCTTTGGCGAGATCCTGCCGCAAGATCTCAATGGCCTTCCGGGACCTCGAGTAGGCCAGTTCGGAGCGCGTTTCAGTTTTTGACAGGAGGCGGCATCAAGAGCGATATCTCAATGCGGAGAACCCTCAAGGTCACTTCTTCCCTGTCATCCCGCATTACGGGCTTCTCGGTTTGTGTTCCTCCGATCGATTTCCCCGGCGTCATCGTTCTGTTCGTCATTTGCTCCGCGCTCTGTGGCTGCCAGTCGGCGAGACATCAACTCGGTCTCAGCACCCGTCCCACGATCGAATTCACGGATGTGCCTCTGGCTGGCGTGGACAATCCTGACAAGGTGAGCGCCATCAGCGGACGTGTGTTCGGCGCCCGGCCGGGCCAGCAGATTGTGCTCTACGCCCACGCTAAAACGTCATGGTGGGTGCAGCCGTTCGCAAATCAACCCTTCACTAAAATTCAGAGCAATTCAGAGTGGAGCAGCACGACACATCCGGGGGCCGAATACGCGGCCCTGCTCGTCGGCCCCGACTTTCACCCGCCCCTCACACCAAACGTGTTGCCAACCGAAGGTGTCTTTGCATCTGCAATTACGAAGGGCGAATTGGCCTTCTGGCATCGATGGTGGTTTGTGCCTTTATGCGTGATTGTGGGCGCCGCCATCATATTTGGAGCGCACCGTTTCAGACTGCGTCAAATGAGCAAGAGATTAAATTTGCGCTTCGAGGAACGGCTAGCCGAACGCACGAGGGTCGCTCAAGAACTGCATGATACCTTACTGCAAGGTGTGCTGAGTGCCTCCATGCAACTTCATGTAGCTGTGGACCAACTGCCCGAAAATTCACCCGTCCGTCCGGCCCTCAACCGGGTCTTGCAATTGATGGGGCGAGTTGTGGACGAAGGCCGGAACACGCTTCGCGGTCTGCGGTCGTCAATTGAGAGCGCGCAAGACCTGGAGAATTCGTTTTCGCGTGTTCCCCAAGAGGTTGGAATGCCCGAAGGGATTGACTTTCGCGTCGTGGTGGAAGGGTCGTGTATGCCGTTGCGCTCACTCGTCCGCGACGACATTTACAGAATTGGGCGAGAAGCGCTCGTAAATGCGTTCCGCCATGCCCGCGCCAGCCGAATTGACCTGCAGCTGGACTACGACCCCAGCCAGTTGCGCGTCCTTGTCCGTGACGACGGGTGCGGGATTGACACCAATGTGCTCAAATCCGGACGAGATGGCCACTGGGGGTTATCAGGAATGCGCGAGCGGGCCGGTAGAATTGGTGCCCGCCTCAAAGTCTTGAGCCGCGCTGGAGCAGGAACTGAAGTTGAGCTTTGCGTTCCCGGTGATATTGCCTTCGAATCCTCTTCTTCGAGTTCGTCATCGAAGTGGTTATGCGATCTGTACCAAAGGCATCTGAGAAGAGAGCAGCGGGTACCTGAATAACCAGGGGTATAATCGAGGGCGTGCGATTTGGTTGCTCTGGGGATAATAGGTTCTTGAGCGCATGCCTCTTGAATCCCACTATCGTGGCGGATGTGTGTAAGTGGTTGTCAGTTGTATCCCAAAGGGCTGAAACGTAGGGGGCAAATGGGGTAGATGGCCGAGGCCGCCAAAATTCGCGTATTCAGCGTGGATGATCACCCTCTCCTGCATGAGGGTCTTGGCATGGTCATAAGAAACCAGCCGGATCTCCAGCTGGTAGCCGAGGCATTCAACGGCCGCGATGCGATTCTGCGCTTTCGGGAATACATCCCTGACGTGACCTTGATGGACCTCCGGCTTCCCGATATGAGCGGCATCGATGCCATGATTGCGATTCGCTCCGAATTTCCTGAGGCCCGCATCATCATTCTGACGACGTTTGCGGGTGATGTGGAGATCCAACGAGCTCTCCAAGCCGGAGCACGAGCTTATGTACTCAAGAGCATGCCGCCCAGGGAACTCGTGGAAGTCATCCGTCAGGTGCATGCGGGAAAAAAGAGAATCCCCCCCGAGATCGCTGCGCACTTGGCTGAGCATTACAGCGACGAGCACCTCACTGGCCGCGAGGTAGAAGTTCTCCAGCAGATTGCTGGAGGAAACCGGAACCGTGACATCGCAGGAAAGCTCTTTATCACTGAAGAGACTGTCAAAGTACATGTCAAGCACATTATGGAAAAGCTGGGTGCTTCCGATCGAACCCAAGCGGTCGCAATCGCTGTGCGCCGAGGAATTATTCAGCTTTAGAACCACTCCAAACAATTCTGGAATATACCCCTATAGTGTTAGGAAAAGACTCCAAGCATAGGGGATTTCAACCTCGTCGCAAACTCTTATGCTATGCGTTGGTGTAAGCAGAAGAGTTCGCTGTCCAAATGTTCTCCACATTCCCAGACGGATGGCCCGGTGCATGCCTTCTATTATTGCGTGCAGCTGCGGGAGCTGGTTTCATAGCGCAAGGGATAGCCTACTTCGGAGCTGAGCACGAAATGGAGGTGCTGATCATGGTGATCGCCGCGCTCATGGTTGTGGCCGGCGCCTTGCTATTGATTGGCTCCCTGAGTCGATGGGCCGCTATCGCGGCGGCGACTAGCAGCTTGCTTAGCATGTTCTCGTGGTTCCCGGGTCCGCGCGTTGGTTTGTTTGAGAGCCCGATGACGGCGATTCTAGCCGTTGTAATTGCAGCCTCTTTAGTCTGTCTCGGTCCCGGAGCATTTTCGGTCGATGCCCGCCTGTTCGGTCGGCGGGAAGTCATCATCCCGAGAAATTCACCGGACAATCAAAATTAAGTTCCCTTCCGATCGTCCCCAATCGTGGTACATGCTGACAAGCCTGTGGTGGTAGCCAAAAAACACTACATCTCGTGATGTGTTCTCAACAGCCATCGTGCGAAGCTTTTGTCTGCAGGTGGGATTAGGGAAACGGGATTGCGACTCCTGCTTGTATCGCTCTTCATCCTGATCGCCTTGCGAGCAAGGAGTATTTATGGAAAGAGTCATGACCGTCCTCGATTTTATCTTTGGCTGCCATCACCGTCATTTGAGCCGTGTTTTCACAATTGATCGCCGGACGTATCGAGTATGCTGCGATTGTGGAGTGAAGTTCCCCTATTCACTGGACTGCATGTGCATAGAGCGAAGTGTGCCACGCATTTGGAATAGGCTGGATGCGGTGATTCAGACAAATCGAACGCAAAGTCCGTTTGAAGGGCGAAATTAGCTGCGCGAGTACTTCGAGAAGCTAAACCATAACCGGAACTGAATTTGATCCGATCAGGCCGCGTCCAAGGCGCAGCTTCGCAGCCATTCTGACCAACTCCGCGAGAGAGTCGGCCTGCATCTTTTGCATCACCTTGCCTCGGTGTGCTTTGACCGTTATCTCGCTGATGCCGAGCTCGCCACCAACCTGTTTGTTCAACAGACCGGAAGCTACCAACGCCATGACCTGCCGTTCGCGAGGGGTCAAAGATGCGTAGCACTCACGGAGCCAGCGCATTTCTGCCTCACGATTAAGAGCAACACGGCTACGTTCGAGGGCTTCTCGGATGGCGCCCAATAGCAAATCAATCCTCAATGGTTTCGTCAGGAATTCGACAGCTCCTGCTTTCATGGCCTGGACTGTCGTCCGCACATCGCCATCCCCGGTGATGAAAATGATCGGCATGTCAGTACGTTCGACGGCGAGGCTCTTCTGCAGGTCGAGACCATTCACGCCTCGTAAAGAAACGTCAAGCACGAGGCAACTTGGAACGTCAACCCTTGGACGAGCAAGGAATTCTTGTGCGGATGCGAACGTCTCTGGCTGCCAGCCTTCACGACGGATGAGCAGTTCCAGCGACTCCCGCACAGAGATGTCGTCGTCGAGAATGAAGACGACAGGTGTGAGCTGCGAGAGGGAAGATTGCTCCGATCGATGGCCAAGTATGTGCGCTACGCTCATGGGGCTTACCCCAGGAATTCCCATGGTTGCGGCTGAACTCATATCCAACCCCCTTAATCTGCACGCGTTGACCGCCTCTCAACTCTGCTGGACCAATAACGATGCATTGCGTGAGAACCGTTCTTGTCTAACAGCTTCCGGCCGTGACGTGAGTGTGGAACAAGCTGAGCTGTGCCCGCAACCCCAAATTGTAGGATTTTAGAATCCCGCTATCATGTGGCGAGACAATACCACTTTTGTGGGATCAGAATAAGAGCACGTGCTGTGGCGCTGTCTCAAGTGCGACAGACCGATGGTGGTCGTCGAACGATTCAGCTACACAACTCCAACTCCAACTCCGTTCTCCCCCGCTCCTGGCCACGGCTGCATGAAAATCACTCGCCCACACACCGTACTCTCGGCCCGCTTCAGAGTGTCTGGTCGAAGTGTGTCTCCGTTACACCCAGAGAGCTTCTTCCTGTCCTCGCCGAAACCTTGCTTGGTCGTAGTATTCCCTATGGCCCTCAGCCCCTACGGTAGCGCACTTACTTGGACGTTTGGAACGCGGCTTGCGTTGCGTATGGTTCTTTCGCGCTTGCAGGCAGGGCTGTTTGAGCAATCTTAGTGTCTCCTGCTGCCTGCGTCTTCGCGATGTCATCCAGATGAATAACGGCGGCAGCTGCTGTAAATCTCACTTCGCGCTTGGAATCGGAGAGCCTAGGCTCAATGCCCGTCAGAAGGCTAGCATCTCCCCGTTTCGCGATTCCTTCCAAAGCGGCGACTCGCAACACCCAGTTCCGGTTCTGGCTTGTGGTCAGCAGCACTTTGCCGGTGCGGGCCCCCGGATCGGTCGCGAGAGCAGAAATCAGAGCAGCCTTCGCCGCCGCACCGCTCTTTTTGTCTTTCATGATCGTCTGCAAGGCCCCCCACGGAATGCCGGCGAATGGGATGTAGCCAATTCCCTCGCTTAATCCCATTTGTGCAAGCTGCTTCGGGTCATGGAGTACTTTCATCTCTTGCGCGATCATGCCCGAATCGTTCTTGCGTTCGCCGATGTATATCTCATAGTAAGCGTCATAGCATGCCGGGTCGTGCAACGAGTGCAAAGCATGTGCGGCTGCCATCACAACCGACAAGTTTTTGTCGTCAAGCGCCTGCTTCAAGCTGCCATCCGCTTCGGACGCGTGCATCTAGCCCAGTGCGGTCGCCGCTGCGGCCCGGACTGAGCTGTTCTTGTCTTTCAACGCTTTCTCGGCGAGCTCAGTGGCGTGATGGTCATTGGATATTAGACCGAGAACCCGGACCGCAGCCAGTCGCTGTATGGCGCTCTTCTGCGCAAGGCCGGATTCGAGAACAGGCCATCCCTGGTTAGCGGTCTGGGCGCAGGTTTGGATACTGAATGCGTTGATCAAGATCTTGATGGTGAGCATGAGGGTATAACGGCGCAGCCCTTGCTTACTCAGCATCCTTTTTTTTACGTAGCAGCGGATCATTTGGACTCCACGGACTGCGTTATCTCTCAGGTTTGTGCTATGGCAAGCTGCCAGCCAAAGCCAAGCAGCTGAAAAAGCGCAACTTAGGTAATGTGGATTGTATTCATGGTTCGGAAATTCACGAGACTTCGCGAGGAAAGGAATCAGGAATTGCGGTTTGCGATGTTTATTGTCGAAACCAGACAGTGTATGTCGCCAGACACACCTATGGACAGAGTCGAGTGCTCCGCGCGCCGAGTATCAGGACTTGTAAAGCGTTTGCAAGCTTTCGTGAAGCTTGAGTGCGAGCGGCGAGGCAGCGTAAGGGTCAGTGACCACTTCGATGTAAGCGCCGGTCTTGGCACGAGCCGCCGTGTCCAGGGCCTGGTCTAGCTTTCCGCATGTGTCTACTCGGGCCGCGAACCAGTTGCTGCAACCCAATACGTTTGGCAGCTCAGCGTAATTCCATGGAGCGATGTCGTTATATGTGATGGCGGGATCTTTACAAAGGAGTCGTTCGATGAGATATCCCGAGTTGTTGAGAACGAAAATGATTGGCCGAAGACCTCGGCGCCCGAACTGTGAGATCTCCTGAGCAGTGAACTGATGCGCCCCGTCACCCGTCACCAGCACCACGCGCCGGTCAGGAGCCGCCAATGCCGCGCCAAAAGCTGCGGGTGTAGCCCACCCGATGGATCCCCACAGCGTCTGATTGTGGAATGAAGCTCCTGTGGGCATCCGAACGAATCCGAGTCCCATGGAGGCGGTTCCGGTCTCAGCGACCAGAATGTCACCCGGTTCGAGAAAGTTCGCCCAGCGTGGATAGAGAGCCTCGGCTGTAATTGGGTCCGCGCCAGCGCCCGTCGGCGCGCCGAGTGAAGGTGGATCGATATTCACTCCCCAGTCGCGCCTCGGCACCAGCTCAGCCAGCGTCGCGAGAATGTCTGCCATCTCAACATTTGGATAGACCCTGGATCCAATGCGCACCCGATGATGTACCATGCTGATCAACTTATTGGGGTCGATGTTTGCCGTGAAGGCGCCAGTGTTGAAGTCGCTGAACAGTGTGCCAATTGCGAGCACACAATCGCAGCCTTCCACGAAGGCGCCCACACCATGATTCATCAACTTACCGTCATACATGCCGATATAGGCCGGATGCTGTTCGTCGAGGACAGACTTGTCCATGAACATGGTCGCGAAAGGCAGTCCCGAAGCGTGCACAAGAGCAAGTAATTCAGGTTGCAGTCCTGCGCGCGCTACCAGGATTCCAGGCAAGATGCAAGCAGAGTTTGCCTTGGCAAGAGCCGAAACAATGGCGTCCGTAGCGGCCGCAAGTGAGTTCGGGTCGCTATATCCAATCGAGATTGGTTGGGCACCGCCCAGCACAGGCTGATTGGCAAGATCGGCTGGAAACGCCATGTACACGGGTCGCCGATGATATAGAGCTTCGGCAATCAGCCGCTCAGTCTCGTACTCAACGTTCTGCGGTGTGAGGATGGCGCTCGCGCAAACGACCGGCTGTGCCATGCGGTGAAACAGGTCATATTCGCCGTTCCCCAGGGTGTGATGCATCAAGGCGCGTGCTGACTGCACCGACATGTTCGGGGCACCGACCAAATGAAAAACTGGCAGATGTTCCGCGTACGATCCGGCGATCCCGGCAAGCGCGCTGAGTTCGCCCACCCCATAAGTTGTACAGACAGCGCCTACACCTTTAATCCGTGCATATCCATCGGCAGCGTAAGCTGCATTGAGCTCGTTGCAGCATCCAACCCACCGCAACTCGGGGTCGGTGCAAATGGCATCATTCACTGGAAAGGCAAAATCACCGGGAACGCCAAAAACATCGGTGATCCCAATGGCTTTCATGCGGGAAAGCACATGTTCGATGACGGTCATCGGGTAAGCTCGCGATCGCATGGCTTCAAATTCGCACTGGCCCGTTCCCGCCTGAGTTCCTCCACACTGACTGTACTATTTGAGCGAACGGTGGCGTCTATTGCTTTATCCGCGGCGGAGGCCGAGTCAAGGCGGGCATCGTAGATGGCTGCCATTGCGTCCAGACGAGAAATGATGTCCCGCGTTGCCGCAAGTTTCAATTTCTGCGCTTGTTCGGGCGTCAGGCGTCCGGCTTCCACGGCTGCGGAAATGTTTTGCAGCCTGGCATGAACATCCCGAAGCAATCCGTCAACGCGAGCGGCATAGTTCTGCCCCAGTACAGCCACTGCATCATCCTTGGCCGAGCACTGCGAACTCTGCGTATTTTGCGCAGACGCCGGAACTATAGCAAGAATTATAAGAGCCAGGCACATTTCATTTTTCATTTCATCATTCCTCTAAGTGGTGAGCTTTCAAACTGCCTGATCTCGTTCCTTCCGAGCTCAGTGATCGATTACAGTGATACTCAAAGCAACTCTCACTCCAAATCGCAACTTCTTAAAAGCACAATACTTGCAGGGATAGGAAAGATCGCGACGTCAGGGATTTCACGAAACTTCGTGACGGTGATTTAGTTTCGACGAAACTAGGTGACCGATGCTGTGAGGGAGAGATTAACGCTCCAGCCGCGGGCGGCCTGTCGGGCGTCGCAAACCTCTTGGCCGCTACCCGTATCCCGTAGCATGAATGTAATAAGATTGTTGCAACATCTGGGAAGGTGGGCGAAGGTTAAGTCAAACGTCTGCGGGTCCGTATGAAACCACCATTACAGTTAACGGTGATGCGGCTGCAAGTGCTGCTGCTGGCTCTTTGCTTGATACTGAACAGTTGCAAATCACAAAGGTCCGATAGCGCGCCTTCCATTGAATTCACCAGAATCCCCCAAGCGGCTCAGGGTGGCCCGGAAAGGGTAGACACGATCGCCGGACGTGTTCACGGCTCTCACCCAGGTGAGCGGATCGTAATCTATGCGCACAGCGGGCCTTGGTGGGTTCAACCCTATTCTGATCGTCCATTTGTTCCGATTCAATCGGACTCGACGTGGAGCACCCCTACTCATTTCGGACTCGAGTATGCTGCCCTGTTGGTAGAGGCGGGGTACCGCCCGCCCCTCACCTTGGACGTGACTCCTACTCCGGGCGGCCTGGTGGCCTCGGTCGCGATCGTGAAAGGCTCTGGCCCGCCGACCTTCGCTCCGACAAAACCTCTGAAGTTTAGCGGATACGATTGGGCCGTACGTACAATCTCAAGCAATCGCGGAGGATCGTACAACCTATACGATCCCGATAATGCCTGGACGGATGCCAGCGGTGCCTTGCATTTGCGGATCTCGAATAAGTCAGGTTTGTGGTACTGTGCCCAACTGGCCCTAACCCGCAGTCTTGGATACGGCACCTACATTTTGACAGTGCGCGACGTTTCCCATTTAGAACCTGCCGAGGTTTTAAGCATGTATACCTTCGACGAGTGGCACGGAGATGAGTACTACCGTGAAATGGACGTCGAAATCAGCCGATGGGGCGACGCGGCGAATCCGAACAATGCGCAGTACGGGGTTCAACCCTTTTATATTCCCGACAATGTATATCCCTTCAAGGCCCCAGCAGGTCCCCTTACATACTCCATGCACTGGAAATCTGGAAGCGTCACGTTCACGACGACACGTTCATCGCGTGATGGTACCGCCGGCGCGCTTGTGGCTGAGCACGAATTTACCACGGGTGTACCTTCGCCGGGCCAGGAAGAAGTCAAGCTGGAATTTTACGTAATTCCCAGCGACAAGTATCCCCTGCGGGAGGGAGGTGAAGTTGTCATCGAAAAGTTCGAATACCTCCCGTAATCCTGGGTATCCGTCTTGGCAGTCGCTGGGATTGGCTGTCGCTGCACTGGCCTTTGTGTGTTATTCAGTTTCTGCATTCGCGATTGATCCCAACCGGATGGTCTCGCAGTATATTCACAACTCCTGGGGAACCGACAAGGGTTTTCCGGGCGGTGCTGTTACTTCTATTGCGCAAACTCCCGATGGCTATCTCTGGATAGGAACGGACAGAGGATTGATTCGCTTTGATGGAATCAATTTTCATAGCTTCGAAGCAAAGCCGGCAACCTCCGCGATCGGTCCTGTGCGAAAACTTCTCGTGGATCGGCAGGGGACCCTGTGGATTCTGTTACAGAATACGAAGCTCTTGCGCTACCGCGATGGAACTCTCAGTCTTGTGCAAGGTCAGGCGGAAAACGGCATTACCGCACTAGGGGAGGGAGCAGGACATGCAATCTTGCTCTCCTCGCTCGCGGTGGGCGTCCTGGTGTATAAAGACGGGAGTTTCGCGGCTGCCTCAGAATCGTTGCCGTCGGGGCAAGACCAAAATCGGGCCCCTGCTGACTTTACCTGGTCCACAAGCATCGCGCCTCATCGGCTGATGGAACCCACCGCTGCTGTGATTTCGCTGGGCGCAACCAGCGACGGAAAGATCTGGCTCGGGACGCAGGATCGTGGACTCTTCTCTCTTTACGGAGGACACGTTCAGGCTGTTACTCCGGTCTCGCCCAAATTGCGCGTCAACTGCTTTCTGCCAATTGAGAAGGACGAGCTGTGGATCGGAACGAACAAGGGTGTCCGGCGCTGGAACGGATCGGAACTTACGCGCCAAGGGGTACCTGCGTCTCTCCACGATGTCGAAGTGCTCTCTATGGTGCGGGATCGCGACTCGAATATCTGGGTCGGAACGACTCAGACACTCGTTCGGATCAACGAAGGCGGAGTCTCTTCCTTAGCGCAAGAAATTCCTTTTGCGCGGAGTCGGGTGACGGCGCTCTTCGAAGACCGGGAAGGAAACCTGTGGATAGGCGGCGCACAGCGCCTGGAGCGCCTACGTGACAGCGCGTTTATCACATATCCGCTCCCGCATCAGCAAAGCGCTGGAGCGTTGTATGTCGGCCCCGACGACAACACCTGGATTGCACCAACCGAGGGAGGTTTGTGGCGGCTGAAAGGTGGAAAATACGGATCCGCCGCAATGGCTGGACTTGCCGGAGATGTTGTTTATTCCATAAGCAGCGCCGGGCCGAATGGCATATGGGTTGGACGGAAGTATGGAGGGCTGACTCACCTGCAGTCTGTCGATGGTGAACTCATTGCCAAGACGTTCACGCGGTCCGACGGCCTGGCCCAGAACAGCGTCTATGCTGTTCTCGAGGGTCGCGACCGCACAATCTGGTCCGCGACGCTTACTGCTGGAGTCAGCGAACTGAAGAACGGACATTTCACGAATTACACCACCAAGAATGGTTTGGCGTCGAATACGGTGTCGTCAATCATTGAAGGCATAGACGGAACCATCTGGTTTGGCACCCCAGACGGTCTCACTGCGAAGTCGGCAAATGGATGGCGCACCTACCGGGTAGCCGATGGATTGCCATCGGCAGACATTGATTGTTTGTTCCAAGATTCAAGCGGAGTGATCTGGATCGGAACTGCCGAAGGGCTCGCATATTTCAGCGATGGCCAGATACACACACTCGCGGCCGAGCCGGAGTCTTTCCGTGAACCAATATTCGGAATTGCAGAGGACAAAACCGGCTCGCTCTGGATTGCAACTGCCGATCACGTTCTCCAGGCAAGACGTCGCGCTTCGAACGATAAGCAAATAACAGATGTACGCGAGTATGGGCTCGCCGATGGCCTGCTTGGCACTGAGGGCGTGAGGCGGGACAAGTCTCTCGTCGTAGACTCGCACGGACGCATTTGGTTCTCTACCAACCGCGGCCTCTCAGTGGTCAATCCAGCTCGGGGAACCGTTAATCCGACGCCAGCTCTTGTTCAAATCGAGGCTGTCCTCGCGGATGGGATTCCCCTCGACCTCAGGACGTCACCCAGAGTGTTGGCGGGAAGGGAGAAGATTACGTTTCGATTTGTCGGACTGAGTCTGGCGAACGAGGAGCGAGTCCGATACCGTTACCGGCTGGATGATTTTGACAAGAGCTGGAGTGAACCCGAGGTGACACGAGAAGCGACCTATAACAATCTTGCAGCGGGGCTCTACCGGTTTCGCGTAGTCGCGAGCAATAGCGACGGCCTTTGGAACAGCACGGAGGCAGCGGTTGACCTCAAAGTCGAACCTCAACTCTGGCAAACATGGTGGTTTCGGTTGGTCGTGGTGCTTTGTGCGGGACTAACGGCACTGATTGTGTACCGCGTTCGCATGCAGCAGCTTACTCGACTACTCAGTGTCCGCTTCGAAGAGAGACTCGCGGAACGCACGCGTGTTGCTCAGGACTTGCATGACACGCTTCTGCAGGGAATCTACAGCGCATCCATTCACTTCGATCTTGCGAATAATCGATTGCAGGATGACTCGCCGGCCAAGCCTGCACTGCAACGCGGCGTGGATCTGCTGCGTCAGGTCAGCCAGGAGGGCCGCAAAGCCCTTCGTTCTCTTCGTTCCCGACAGCCGAGTTCCGACGGACTGGAGCAAGCTCTTTCTCTGCTTCCGAAGGAGTTTGCTCTACCGGAGAACATTGACTTTCTCGCAGCCGCCGAAGGCCAGCCTCGCGTGCTGCGGCCGCTGGTCCGAGATGAGGTCTACCTCATTGCCCGCGAAGCAGTGATTAACGCATTCCGCCACGCTCAGGCCACGAGGATTGAAGTTGAGGTAGATTATGCATCGCGCAACTTACGGGTCCTGGTGCGAGACAATGGTCGCGGCATCGATTCCCAGCTGCTGCGGACTGGCCGGGAAGGACACTGGGGCCTCGCGGGCATGCGGGAGCGTGCAGAAAAGATCGGCGGTAAAGTGGAGGTACTGAGCGGCGTCGATGCCGGAACCGAAATTGAACTCTCGGTTCCCGGCCCGCTGGCGTTTCAGGATGCCTCCACCACCGGTCAATTCTGGAAGCGGCTGCTGAGGTTGTTTCCCGGGAAGCGGGGAGGCAATCTCCAGAAAGCAAGTGAGGAGCAACAGAAGTGAGTGAACCGTCAAAGGTTCGTGTTCTCAGTATCGACGATCATCCGCTCGTACGCGAGGGGCTGGCGGCTTTGATCAACGATCAAACCGACATGCGAATCGTAGGCCAGGGCTCGACTGGCCACGAGGCGATCAAACTCTTCCGTGAGCTCCGGCCAGACGTGGCTCTCATGGACGTGCGGCTCCCGGATATGAGCGGAATCGATGCCATGATCACGATCCTCAGCGAGTTCCCGGAAGCGCGAGTCATCGTTGTGACGTCGTCCGAGGGTGATGTGGAAATGCAGCGCGCGCTGGAAGGCGGAGCGAAGGGCTACATGCTCAAAAGCATGCCGCCCAACGAAGTTCTCCAAGCAATCCGCAAAGTGCATGCCGGCAAAAAGGCAATTCCCCCAGAGATTGCGGCGCACCTCGCGAACCACATGAGCGACGAGACGCTGACCGATCGCGAAGTCGAGATCCTCCAGCAGGTGGCCGAGGGCAACCGCAACCGCGACATCGCCGACCGGCTGTTCATCTCCGAAGGTACTGTAAAGGTTCACATCAAGCACATCATGGAAAAGCTCGGTGCCAACGATCGCACCCAGGCAATCACGATTGCTGTTCGGCGGGGCATCATTCGCTTATGAGAGGGTGAGAAATCTCACCCGCACGCTTTTCAGGGATATCGCCGAATACTGCTTTAGTGATACTCAAAAATTTAGAATTCGGGCGATTCGTACGCGCCTGGGTGCGGATATGTTTGTGCATGTAGTGCTTTCACCATTGTGTTTGAGGAGACGAGAGATTGCAGCGGTGGTACAGGACATTTCCGCGTGGCTTGCCCGGCATCGGCCTGCTGGTCTTGCGAATCGCGATTGGCGCGAAGCTTCTTATCGAAGCATCCGCTTTCATGCTGGACCCTCAGGCCCTTAAGCTCGGGGTCTGGCTGCTTGTTTCACTTGCTCTTGGAATCGGAGCCTCGTTTGTACTGGGCTTCCTAACCCAGCTTGTGGCGGGTGTTTCGGCCCTGGCCGGGGTTGCAGTTTACTTCTGGCATCCGGCCTGGGCGTCTGCCTTCCTGAGCTTGCTGCACTTCGACACGGTCGGGGTGGCACTCGCGATTACGTTGCTGGGGCCGGGCGCGATCTCCCTCGACGCCTACTTCTTTGGCCGGCGTAAGATCGTCATCCCTCGCGTGCCAAGGTTTTAGGTTGTTCCTCTCTTCCAGGCAACTTCCCGTCCCCTCCATGCCTGTGGAAAACTGCGACGCGTTTTTTCCAACCCAACGCATCCGAATACTCGAAAGTGGTATTCCACAGACACCCTACAGCGATACCAAAAAAACTGCTTATCGCAAGATGCGCTCGAGCTCGCACCGGCTGCAGAGTAACACCATCAGGAACGAAGTTCATTCGCTGTGGAGAGTTGCTATGAATTACCTGGTTTCAGATGTTGAAACGGCTTCGATTCTCGCAGGAGAGACGCAGAAATTTAGCGTTCCCTATTCTGACCAATCCGTGGCCCCCATTCTAAATGTCCAGCCGGTTCGGAATCTGATGCGTGTCGGTTCGGCTGCTTCCATGATGGCGAGCCACCTCGAGCAGATCATGGATGCTGTTCCCCAACACATCTTCACTCTCGAGCCGGATGCAACCTTGTCCTTTGCGAATCGCGCAGCGCGCGAATACGTGGGACCGATTGACGCGGTCACGCCGGCCAAGCGGCTCCAGGCAATCATTCATCCGGAAGATTTCGATGCGCTCCTGGCAGCCTACCGGGATGCGATCGCCCACGGGATTTCCATCGAAGCCGAAGCCCGGGTTCGCAACAAGAATGGTCAATACCGCTGGTTTCTGCACCAGTTGTTTCCTCTACACGGCGAAAACGGCCAGATTGTCCGCTGGTGCGGCATGCGGATTGACATCGAAGACCATAAAGGATCTAAGGAGCAGTCCCAGCCGGAGAAGCTGGCGCTGCCGGAAGAGATTAATGCGATGGCGATGTTCGAAGAGATTGTCGGCACGTCGTCCCGTCTGCAGGCCGTGTTGGCCCGCGTCACGAAGGTCGCGCGCACTGACTCCACAGTTCTGATCACGGGCGAAACAGGCACCGGCAAGGAGTTGATTGCCCGCGCCATCCACAAGAGTTCGGATCGCGCCGATCGCCCGTTTGTGAGCGTCAACTGCGCTGCCATCCCGCGCGATCTGATCGCATCCGAACTCTTTGGACACGAGAAAGGAGCTTTCACCGGAGCGCTACAGCGCCGCATTGGGCGCTTTGAGCAGGCCGAAGGGGGAACGCTGTTCCTCGATGAAATCGGAGAACTTCCCGCCGAGACCCAGGTCGCCCTCTTGCGCGTTCTGCAGGAAAGGGAATTTCAGCGCGTAGGCGGCAATCAGACGATTCGAGCCAATGTGCGCGTCATCGCAGCCACACACCGGGACCTGCCCGCGGCCATTGAAGCCGGCACCTTCCGCAGCGATCTGTACTACCGCATCAACGTGTTTCCGCTGGAAATTCCGGCGCTGCGCGAACGCCAGGAAGACATTCACCTGCTGGTCGAACACTTTATCGATCGCTACGCGCACAAGACCGGGAAACGCATCCGGAACATCCAAAAGAAGAGCATGGATCGTCTGCAGGCGTATGCGTGGCCAGGCAACATCCGTGAACTGCAGAATGTAATCGAGCGCTCGGTCATCCTAAGCGACTCGGAGACCTTCTCAGTGGATGAGAGCTGGCTTGCGAACGTGGCGCGCCCCAATCGTCCGCTCGCACAGGAGATGATTTCGCAGGAAAAAGAACTCATCGAGGCGGCTCTTGCGGAATGTAAAGGCCGCGTCTCCGGCACGTCCGGCGCAGCTGCTAAGCTGGGCATGCCACCTTCCACACTCGACTCAAAAATTCGCGCGCTCAAGATCGATAAGCATCGCTTCTACACCAACTAGGGTTGCGTTGCTTGACATTTTGGGGCCTTGCTTGACGCTCAGAGCTTCCCATCGAATCCAGGTTGGATTGATCCATCGTCAACTCCGCGCACCTTACGCCTCCGAAGAGGAGGAAACGGTATCGAGAACCCTGGCAGGCGCGGATTCGCGGCTGGAATTCCACGTGGAAGCGGCCGCTTCAGAAGCCTCGGAATCGCTCTGCCGTGGTGTCGTTGGTCTGTAGGCCGAGACCAGGCGCGCGACCACGACCGCTACAAAGAAGATGCCGGCCATGGCTTCAAGCGCAGCAACGATACGCACGTAAGGATTCACCGGTGCAATCCCACCGTAGCCTACGCTAGTGATGGTCACCATGCTGAAATAGAGAAATGTTCCGTGCTGCGTGTACGGAATCGCCTGGTTGAAGGCGTGGTCAACAAAACGGTTTAGGATCCAATAGACCTGGCCAAAAGCCGTGGCGATTACCAGGTAACTGATGAATGCCTCGGCGATCGCATTTCCTGGAGTGCGAGAGCCAGAGTTGAAGTAATCAAAGATAGCCCACAGAATCGAACATGACAAAACGAGCCCCACCAAGGGGGAAAGATTCGCATAGAAGTCATGGCGATTGCCAAAGGCCTCGAAGATTCTTGTGATCATCCACAGTGCAGCGATCGGAAACACAGTCCGGCGAACAATGGTGCGGTTTGCCATTCGGCCGATGCCGACGAGCACCATCAACAGCACGCAAAGTCCGAGCACTGCGCCCGCGCGGGGATGAGTATCTGCAAGCGGCGATGCGAGCATCTCCACCACAAGCGCCCACATCAGCAGTTGTACACCATGCCGGGCAATAAACCCCGAACGCGAGCGTGTGATGGTCATAGGAAAACTCCAGTCCGGTTCCGACCTCTCTGGCGTAATATCTTACTCGACCGGCGACCAATCGTCAGTCGGATTAAATTGCTGGATAGAGGCCGCTATCTTTGCAGTGTCGGGCCCCAGATCACGCTCGTATACAACGCCATCGATGCCGGTCATGAACGTCATGATGCCGGTTTCTGCATACTTGACGGGCGTGGCTAGGATTGCGAAGCCGCCGGTCAGCTCGCCATTCACCATGTAGTTCATGGCGCCACCGGGTGCATCGTCTCCTTGTGCTGTCAGGATGCGCAGCGAGTAGCCATCGATGACCAGAGGCTGATCCGGAGACAGCGACGCGAGCGATGACTTGGGAAGGCCGTCAAGGCTTGCGAGCGGACTCTCATCCTGCTTGTCCGACGCCGGTTTGCCTGGCCTTCCGGAGGGCTTGCTTCGGTGCCGGATTGGTTTGGTCTGGCGTCGTCGGTCGATTTCGTCGCGGACGCCGCGACTCCGGTTGGCTCGGTGCTCCCGGAGCCGTTGGTTGTGCCGATGGCCGATCCGGGCGAGTCCGCCTGGTTTCGCCCGGCGTCGTCGGTCGGCTTGGCTTTGAGCGGTCCGAGCCGGGTTGCTGCGGTGCGCCAGGCGTGGTCGGTTGGCCTGACGGTCGCTCCGGACGACTCGGTTTGCCCTCGCCCGGCGTCGTCGGTCGACCGGGCTTCGGCTCGCCTTGCTCCGGACGGTTTGGGGTTCCCGGCCGGGTGGGTGGTCGATGCGGTTGATTGGGCACGGGCTTCGCCGGAGCAGGCGTTGCCGGTTTTTCAGGTGCGCCTGGTTTGCCGGGCGCTGGTCTGCTCGGTGATGGATGGCGGCCGTCAGGCCGATTCCCAGGACGATTATTTCCCGGATGGCTGGGCCTCGGCACGGGGCGACTTGGAGGCCGGTAGTGTGGCGGGCGATATCCCCAATTGCCGCGGTAGCCGGGACGATTGGCCCACACAATCGGCCGCTGGCGGTACGAACGGTACGGTGGACGATAAGGACTCGCCCAACCGTTCCAGTAGCCGTGGTTATAGTAAGCGCGCCGAGTTCCCCAATTCCATCCCCAACCGCCCCATCCCCAGGGATGCGTATCTGCGATCATGAAGCCAATCCCGATGCCCGCCCCAAAACTAATCATCGTGGTTGTGACCACAGGGCCGGGAGCCGGACGAACATAAACTACGGTCGGGTCATAGACGGGTACGTAGACAATTTGCGGGTTCGCCGGCTGAATTACATAGATTGGCTGACCAGCCGACTGCTGCACTTCCACTGTCTGCTGCGGATTGCTGCGCAGCGCTCCAGAATCGTAGGCCTGCGCCCGTAAGCGTTGAATCGACGCAGCAACCGCCTCTTGGTCCGTGGCAAAGGCCTGGCCGATCGCCGCATAGTCATCGATGTGCTCGGCCATCATGTCCAGCACCTGCGGGAAATTCACCAGCGCGATAAACGCCGGATCGAACCCTTGTTGCTGTGCTGCCTCTGTCAAGGCACTTCCTGTGAGTCCGTGGTTTTGCTGCAACCAGGCGTCGACATCCAGAATCTCCTGCGGATTCGTCGACGCGGTGGTGATCTGCGAGAGCAAGGCATCCGGGTAAAGCGCCACTGGAGCCAGAAGTTGGTCCAGTTGCTCGGGTGTGGGCATAGCCTCTTGGGCCGAAAGAAACGGCACAAGCCCTTGCAAGCCGATCAGTATGATCAGAAACGAAGTCAGGATTGACCGTGGTTTAATTCGCATAAGTACATCACCCCTAGCCGTTCGATTTGTTCGTCGGCGATTTCTTATTCAGTACATCGAGCAGTAACTTCGCCGATTGAGGTGCTGCGACTTCGTTGTTGAATACGATGTCGTGCGCGCTGATTGCTCTTCCGTACAACTTTTTATTGGCGCCATTGTCCGGGCGCAGAGTCGAGCCAGAGAGCGAGATTCCGGCAAACAATCCGCGAGACCGGGAATATGAAAGAATTTCGGCTCGCAGCGTCACGTCCGTTTCGGCTGACATGTTGCGTCCGACGGGGCCCGCGGCAGCGGAAATGTCTCCGCCCAGTTTTACCTTGCTGTCAAGAATGCTGCGCGCCGATCGCGGGCTCATCAGCAGCAGCACGAAGTCGGTCGCCTGGCCGCCTAGTTGGAGTCCGAAGCTTCCACCTTCGAGCGCCATCATGGTCGGAGCGCCCCATGGACCTTTGAAGTCTGCTCCGCCACGGCAGGTCATGACGCCTGTTCCATAGCTTCCGCCAAATCCAAACGCAAACTTGAGCACCGATGGCAGGACGACTACACAATCCGCTTTGTCGATGACGCTCTGCGGAATATCGTCCGGGACATTCAGAATTTCCTTCATGACCTCGCCAGCGTTGGCCACTCGCTCCTCTTCCTTCTTTTGTGCGAACACAGGCAAAGCGATGATTAACAGCATGAATACAGCACAAATTCTCTCCATAGTTTTCTCCTCTGGTTTTTCCTTCTTCAGCAAAATTAGCGGATGCGATCGTTCGTTGCCCGCTGATGTTTCTTCTTAGATCGCACGCCGTGCAGTGTCGCGGGCGAGCAAAGCCTTGATCTCATTGAGGCAGCGCTCCATGCGTTCCTCGGACGCGGCGTTTTTTCCGGCCATGAGAATCAGTTTCACCGACACGAGAAAAACACCTGACTCGAGAAACACTTCGTGTGTGATTCCCTTGACAGCCAGTGACAAACCAAACAGGCCGACGGTCAGCAGAATCACGAGGCCGGACCAAAGATCAATCGACTTCGACAATTTCATGGCGAATCTCCTAGCCACTAAAATTGAGGGCCCTTGATGATCAGCGGGCCCTCCAAGATCTTACTTCGAGGCTGGTACCCACACGCCGTCCGCGGAGCCGAGATCGACCCCTGCAACTTCAGTGTTGATGGTTACGTTCTGAAGCTGCCCTTTCTTCCCGGGCTTTGCTGAGAAGCTCAGCAGATACTGGTTGTCGAGCACGTTCTGGAGTTGGTCAAGATAGGGCTGAAAACTTACCGGCGCCTGCAGGCCGAGGAAGTAAGACTCGCCTCCAGTTACATCCGACAGTTTCGCAAGGCCCATCTGTCCATTGGTCGCTTCCCAGTAGTTGCGGTGCCAACGGCCAACGCCGGGCGCGTAGAGCGTGTGGATGATCGTGCCGGTCCGCATGGCGACATCGGAGGCTGAGTCCACATCGGAGTTGATGTACAGACCGCGGCCCGGAATGCCGCGACGTGCGCGGTCGATGCCATCCGTCACCATCAACACCTCGCGTCGGTTGTCGGTGGCGGGCCAGCGCTTCATAAGGTCGATCACGGAAAGGTACGGACTTCCGTACGCGCCAGCGTTACCTAACGGCAAGCGCAGGGCCTCAGCGGCTGCTGCATGGTCAGTCGTGAAGTTCTGCACGATCTGAACCGTGGCGTTTCGCATGTAGCCGACGCCAACAGCCGTGGTCGACGGCTGCGCGTTGATAAACGTTCTCAGGTCGTCCAGATGCACTCCTAGGCTCGGATTAGCGGCATCGTCGATGAGGATGAACAGATCGAGTCCAGCATGTTCTCCCTGGGCCGCGATCCACTCACTTACCTTCAGACGTTCCTTGCCCTGTCTGACGATGATGTCTTGTTGGCTAATTTCAGGCATGCGTTTGTCGGTCGGCACGCTTGCCGTAACCGTCATTCTTACGGACACGGCGGCTGTCGATGTCTCTTCCGCGTTCATGGAAGCGGACGTCATAATCGCCGCTGCCACTGTTAGTGCGGCGCAAAACACACTCATAATTCGTGATTGCATGTGGATTCTTCCCTCCAGTTCATTGCCAAGTCTGGCTTGAATTTCGCTTGCCGGTAATGCAGCCTCAATTCCAAAGTGCAACCCGTTGAAAACACGAGCGTCGTGATCCGTGAAAACTCTCAACGTCTTCGGAAATTCCCGAGAGTTCGAGAGACGTGGAAGTTAGCCATCAAAGAGCAGGTATAGGAAGGGAACAACGGCTCAGGAAAAATGATCGGCAATGGGCTGTGCGAGTACTGCCATAGACACAAATCAAGGCTGCGCCAATGCAAGATTTGGGTCGAGCAAATTGGCGATTGCCTAGTTGTGCTTGCTCGCAGGTGGATTGAGCTGCGTCACTCGGCCGGTCTCGAGCTCGTATTCTGCCTCGACCACACTGAGCTTGCCAGACTTCACCGCATTACGAATGATCTCGCTGTTCGCAAGAATATCTTTGGCGCTTTGATGCACGTTTTCCTTGATCGCTGACTCGACGAGATCATCCCCGTGGGCGTAACTTTTCGCTTGAGCCACGGCAGGATTGATCTTCTCCACGATGGCATCCAGGTTCGGGCTTGGCATCTTTTCGCCGGAACAGGCGGCGTTGACAGCGCCACACTTCTGATGTCCCAGCACAACCAGCAGAGGACTATGCAAGTGATCCACTGCGTACTCGATGCTGCCGAGCGCCACCGCATCAGCGACGTTTCCCGCAGTGCGCACGACAAAAATATCTCCCAGGCTCTGGTCAAAAATCAGTTCAGGCCCAACCCGGCTGTCGGAACAAGACAGGATGATCGCCTTGGGAGATTGTCCGGAAGCCAGCTTCTGACGCAGTGAAACCAGGTCGCGTGCCTGCGGCTTGCCGGCGACGAATCGGCGATTGCCCGCCATCAGGTTATTCCAGATTTCGGCCGCGGATGGCGCCGCCTGACTAGGAGCATGCGATGAGTGTTGCGCAGAAACAGCTGAGGGTGCGATCGCCGCCGCGAGCGATAAGACGAGACTAAGACACAATGTGCGCATCATGAATGTTTCCTCCAAATGGATCTGCGTCTACTTCTCCTGTTGGCTTCAGGACAGTGAGCATCAAGGTGTCTGTCTCCGGGAGAATCTGATACTCGACGAAGCGCGGAATGTCGAACCATTTGCCGCTATATTCAATCTGGCTGCCGTTGATCGAGATCTTCCCCGTGCCACGGATGAAGCACAGTGTAGCAGCAGAAGCTTCGTATCGATACTCGACGCTCTTGTCATTTATATAGGTAAGCGTGCCGAACGCCGAATCGTCCTTGTGGACATGGAACCTGCGATTTCCCGGCAGCTGTTCAAGGCTGATTTTGGCGGCAGATTCGAGCATTGTGATTTCTCCTTCGTGATTGCCGAACTCGGTGCAGACTTCTCGCGTCTGCACATTGCAACCCCCGTGCCAACTTGCGAGTCCTTGAAGGCAGTGAGTTTATGCAGGTTGAACGCTCCCGAGCCGGCCAGAAATTCCTGAAAATTCGTGAGACACGACTGAAACAAGAAGGCAGGCTCATCGACGACCATTGTGTGATCCAGTGGTCGAGTCTAAGCCCGGGGAAGGAGAAAAATCTGAAATGTGCCCGCGCTACTGCAATGGCGGATCAAGCATTCCGTCGTACGAAGTTCCGAGGAACTTCCCGTTCGCGTCGAAATTCCAGTTGAAGATGGCCTGCCCGGCATTCGCGCAGGAATGACAGCCGTCGCGCAGCGGGTAGGCTACCGCGAACTGTATTCCGCCATTGGGGCCGGCTTGCGAGTTCGGCCATATTTTCCCGTCACGATCTCCGGGCCAGATATTGATGTTGGGAAACTGATTCTTGGCGTCCTGAAACTGAGCACTCTGTTTCATGGTTTTGACGTCGAGAAGCTTAAGATCCTCAACGTTGACGATGCGCGGTTTACCATTCACGAGCAAAAGACCATAGTTGGTATTGGCCCGCAAAGGATATGTGATCCAGGCAAAGGCGACCGGGCCTTCGTTCTGAAATCCAGTCATCACGCCAAACTCGCCATGACTCTGTTTGTAGAGTTCGCGCGTAAAGCGCACGGCGTCGGCCGGGGCTCCGGCCTTTGCCATTTGACCGATCATGCAGTCGGCATAATCAGAGGACGCTGATCGATCGCAAGCAGCACGGGCTGTCGTGGTGAATTGCGGCGGCAGTTGCCAGACGGCTGAATCTCCAATCTTCGCCAACGTAGAATTCGATTGTGCTGCAGTCGAGATGACAGCCAATGGCAGAAAAACGAACAAGAGTCGACAAGTATAGTGCATGCCACACCTCCAAATTTGCAGCGAGTTCAGGTTACGGCGACAACACTTCCAACCAGCGCCGAAGCGCCTGACAGCCCCGTCCGGAGCCGCAGGCGCTACGATACGCTATTTGCCCATTAGACTGCATCATTGCTCGGGGTGTAGCGAAGCGCAAGGCCCGCACCGACCGCGAGCAGACCGACAAGTCCCAACAAGGGAAGCGAGCTGCCCGTCGCTGGCAATTCTGCGGAAACAGTCTCGACCACTTCCGCAATTTCAACTTCCTCACCGCTCGGTTCAACGGCCTTCACAGGCGTCGTTTCCAGCGCAGGAGCCGGAGCCGCTGCCTGTTCGTCACGCACGGACAGCACAGGCTCATTCACATCCTGCGCCAGCTGTGTTGCGCGAGTCTTGGGGTAGACAAACTCCTGTCCGAAGTTGTCCCCGGGATAGAACCAGGCCTTAATGGCCTCGGGAGTACCGACCGGTCTCTCGTCGAACTTGATCACCGTGTGCCCCTTTGGCTGCAGACGGTAGTTCGGGATGGCCAAGATGGTGGTGATCAATCTGGAGCGATCGGCGTTCCAGATTTGAACGATGTGCTGGTCGGATGGACTGTCCATCAGCTGGAACCAGTATGTTCCGGATTGTAGAACTGTGCCCGAAACTTCCACGGGCTCGGTGAAAGTTAGTTTGGTGGCTTTGTTCCACGCGTCAGCGTTGGCGTTATTCGAGACAAACAGCGTGCCCAGCGCGACCAGGCAGAACATGGCGATTTGCAATTTGTGCGATTTCATTTCTCTTCTCCATTTCAGTTTTGAAATTGGTCTTGGAAACCTGTTGGACAAGGACGTGGGTCCTGTGTCCTTACTTCATCGCGCTAGCGCGACGCCAAAAGACGCCTGTCTTGGGAAGCTGATTCACTTCTTTTCGATCCGACGTCTGCATCTGGCGGATGCAACGCAAGCGCCAAACGGAAATGGCTGAAAATCCGTGCGTTCTGGCCATTTGAATTCACGAAATGCTTCGGGAGCTCACGAAATTTCGGGATGATGCGGCTCCGCCTGAACCAGGCAGGCGAGCGCCCGATCGTGCAGTTAGCTGCAAATAAAAGTTCGGCGACCAGCTTTCGCGCGGCAGATCTTTGGACGCTGACGTGCACTACTGAGACCAGTCAAATGGCGGGAAACCAGTATCGAGTGCTGAGGCGAGAAGCGTGTTAAGCAGCAGGAATAGGTGTATGAAACTGAGGAAACATCTTCAACGTTGGTTGCTGCTCTTAGGATTCGCGCTGCTCGCATTCTGTGCGGCAGCCAAACTTCATCAGCAGATCCTGTCCCGGGCAGCGATGCGCCGCTTTGAGGACTTCAAGCAGTCGGCGCTCAACACTAGCCCCCAGCGGAATCCCGTCGTGCAGCCAGTTGCTTCCCCTCCTGATTTTGTCTTGTGGTCGCGACAGCGGACCAAGCAGTACGAAGATAGTTTGAGCAACAAGCTGGCGCCTCCGTTAGCGGTGATCCGCATCAATAGAATTCACGTGGAAGCCCCGGTATTGGAAGGCACCGATGATTTAACGTTGAACCGTGGAGTCGGTCACATCGCAGGCACGGCACACTTTGGCGAGAGTGGAAACGTCGGTATTGCAGGTCACCGTGACGGTTTTTTCCGCGGGTTAAAGTACATAAAAGTCGGCGATCACATCGAGTTGGAACGACCGGAGCGGGTTGAGACGTATATTGTCGAGCAGTTGGAGATCGTGAGCCCCGGAGACGTAAGCGTTCTGCGATCAAGGGGAAAACCGACTCTAACACTGGTGACTTGCTACCCGTTTTACTACATTGGCAGAGCTCCGAAACGTTTCATCGTGCATGCCACGCTTGACTAAGGCATCCTTGTGTTCCATATTGGAATAGATGGGCGTTGAACAGACCCTTGCTGAAATCGAGTGGCTAGAGCGCATCTTCGCAGTGCCGGACAGCAGACCGCTCGGCCCTAGCGACCTCACAGCTGCGAATCGAAAGCACGATGAAATGCTTGCGCATAGCCCGTGGTTTCGGCTCTGGCAGCGGTATGGCGTCTGTTGCCGCTCGAACGAGCAACATTCGCCGTTTCTGAACTTCTATTAACTGCTACGCCGCCGCCGATTTACGCTCATACGGCGGTACGAACTCCTCAGCTACAAACGTCTCGTAAGAGGTCGGCGTCGTGTTCTGTCCCGAACGCGCCTCCAGCGCTCGCATATAGCCGGAGTTCAAGGCGGCGGACATCTCCAGAATGAGATCGGCCATGTTCGGCGACATGCCAAGCTCGATCAATGCAGGCCGTACTTGTTCATCGGGGGCGTGAACATATCGAAGATCAGTTCTGCCAATAGCTCTCCCGATGATCTGGATAGCCTCGCTCATGCTGATGTCTCGCTGGCCCAGCAATTCACGGGTCTGCTTTTGGCGGAAATCCAGACTCAGCAAAGCGTTCGCGGCTGCTTCACCGATATCCTGTGTAGCGATCATGGGAAGTTCTAGATCGGGACGAAGCGGACCGACAGCCATGCCCATCTTTTGAATGATACCGATCTGAGCGAGGGTATTCTCCATGAAGTAGCCAGCACGAAGGTGCAGCACATTCAAGCGGTCGATCCGGTTAAGCTGCTGTTCAAGGTAATACGATCCCACGACCGGGCCTGTCCCGTCGGCTTTATCCGCCCCGATGCTGCTCAGAGTGACTACATGCGTTATCCCTGCACTGTTGAGAGCCGCAACCGTAGCGTCAGCGACCCGGTTCTGAAACGCACGGACATCAGGAGCAGCGAGGTTGGGAGGCATCATCACGTATGCTGCCTCCGCGCCCATCAATGCTTTGGTGACACTACCAACGTCTGTGAGATCAACAGCAAATGGTTCTGCGCCCTCGGCGGCAAGACTTCTCAGGTGTTCGGGATTCCGTCCGATCACCCTAACCTTGGCACCATTTCTTAGGAGAGTTTTCGTAACGACACTTCCAGTATGACCGGATGCACCAGTGACAACGTACATAGGAACCTCCACGTCGTGCTTCGATTCGCATAGTTCCATTCAGGGTTCAATAATTCTGGTTTCGTGAAAGAAGTAGAGCGCCACGCCACTGCGCCGTCTCCTCTAAAAGGTCTTGAACGCGGGGGTAGAATAATAGTAGCCGTAAAGAGCTTGCTGGCTGACCGAATCTTTCGAGGTTCGAAGTCTGCCTTGTTTATCTGACCCAGTTCTGGACCTCGCTCTTCACGAAGACCAATCGTGGTCTCCCCCTGGTCCTGAGGAGGTGCAATTATGCTGGGAATGAGCTTCCTTCCCTTTGTGATTCTCACTCTCGTCGGAGTAGTCGTTGCCGTCATCTACCACAACGGGATTCGCTACCGTTTTCTGGAAGGCAATGATGCTCTGTTCGGCAAGATGATTGTTGGTTGGCTGGGAGCGTGGTTAGGTTCCCCGGTCTTTGGGCACTGGTCCGGGAAGATTGAGAACGTCTACATCGTGCCCGCCATCCTGGGCGCGATCGCAGCCATCCAGTTAACGGTTTTGACATGTAAAGCGCTGGCTAAGATGGCAAGTTTGCGGCCTGCGGTGACGGAAGAAAAGAAAGAGCGTCCTGGCAAGCCGGCAATGGCGGCTTAAGAAACCGCTGCAGAAGCGCTGACCCGTGAGAGCGAAGAGGCCGGCCACGTGCCGACGATGGATTTGTGTTCTTATGTTGTTCCGAGATGAAGACGAAGATCTTGAAATCCTTCCGTTCGCGGACCGGGGTGAAGCCGGGCGCGTACTTGCGGGCAAGCTGTTGGCCTACGCCGACCGTAACGACGTGATAGTGCTGGGGCTTTCCCGCGGTGGCGTGCCTGTGGCTTCGGCGGTTGCCGGCGCATTGCACCTCCCGCTCGATGTTTTTGTAGTGAGCAAACTCGGCAGCCCCTGGAGCAGCGAGTTGGCCATGGGGGCCGTTGCCGAGGGCGGCGTGCAGGTGCTGGACCTCTCCCTCGTTAAGGCGATGTGCGTGTCGGAAGAGGATATCCAGAGAGTGACCGCGGCGGCACGAAGCGAACTGGAAACCCGCGAAAGGCTATATCGAGACGGCCGTCTGGCGCTGCGATTGGAAGGAAAGACCGTCATTCTCGTGGACGATGGCATTGCCACGGGATGCAGTATTCTGGCCGCGATTGCGGCAATTCGCCGAAGAGGCGCGGCGCGAGTCGTAGTTGCCGTTCCAGTTGCTCCAGCTTCGGGCTGTAATGCGATAGGTATGGAAGCAGACGAACTCGTTAGCGTGGCAGAACCGGAATCGTTTCTGGCTGTCTCGCAGTGGTACGAGGACTTCAGGCCGGTCAGCGATGAAGACGTGTGCCACCTGCTAAGAACTGCGTTCAGCTCGATGCTGCACGCTGCTTGACTCTTCGCCAAAGAACGGAAATAAGGAGGGGATGATGCAGAGACAGTTTTCAAACCGGGGCGAGGCTCTGGCGGAAGCGACTGCTGCGAGAATGCTGGCTCGCAGAAAGCGGTCTGCAGGATCAGCATTGACGACCCAAGGTGGTCGGCAGGCTAAGCCTGAGCAATGGTTCATGAAGCCGCCGGAGATCACTCAACGCCCGAAGCCGAAGCCACCGGTGAAACACGATGCAGATGTCACACCGCTCTTGTAGCCGCATTCGGAAGGAGGGTTGGATATGCGATCGACTGTGAAGAGGCGTCCTGCAAGCACGAGAGATAAAGTACAGCGCGCGGGTCGCAGAAGCCGGAAAATTAATGCCGATTTTACGATCCGCCGCATTGGCGATGAGTGGGCCCGGCATTGGAATGCGGGAGAACTCGACGAAGTAGTTGCGGCGTACGCCGAAGATGCGGTCTATCTTCCGCCGCACCATGAAGCCGTTCACGGGCGCGATGCTATTCGCGAGTATTTGAAACTGCCGCTCAGCCATGGCGTGGCTGACCTGGCCTTCGATGTTACCTACATCAAGCAACAAGGGCCCACCGCCTGGGATGTGGGCACGTACCGCATGAGCATTCCTCGGAATAATGGGACAAGAAGGGAAGACCATGGCAAATATCTCACGGTGTGGAGGCGGGTCGGCAAGGGCTGGCTGATCGCTGCTGACGCATGGTCGAGCGATCTGCCGCCTTCAGTTTGACACTCCGACCCGGTGATCGGGATGGAAAGTTTTGAGGAAATCGAGCACACGGCGGACCGGGCTTTTCGCGTCACCGGCCACGACATGGCCGAGTTGCTGCAAAATGGCGCCCGCGCCATGCAGGCCCTTGATGGACCGCCACCGGCGGGAGAACCATCGGCAACCCAAGCGATTCAAGTTGAAGGAGTCGATCGTGAGTCGCTGCTGGTGAACTGGCTCAATGAGATCCTGTACCTGGAACAGGTGCATCGAGTTGTTTGTGATCGGGTTCACATTGATGAGCTCCAGAATCATCGCCTGCGCGCACGAGTCGAAACGCGTCACTGCAGCCGAAACTCTACACACATCAAAGCGGTAACCTTTCACAATTTGCAAATACGCGAGATTCCCCAGGGTCTTGAAGCGGAGGTTGTGCTGGATGTGTAGCGTTCTCGTAGAGACGGCGTTGCTTGGCAAGGCACACATCGAGCGTGTGGCCGAACATGTGTGGGAGATTCCCAAAACCTTTCGCGCCGATATGCGTGTGCCAGCGCGTCTTTATGCCGATGAAGACCTGCTGGAGACGGCCCTCTCGGACAATTCGCTCGTGCAGCTCGTTAACACAGCCACGTTGCCAGGGGTGATCCGACACGCCATTGCCATGCCCGATATCCATCAGGGCTACGGCTTCCCCATCGGGGGCGTCGTCGCAACGCGCTTGCCTGGAGGGGTAATTTCCCCCGGCGGCGTCGGGTATGACATCAACTGCGGCGTGAGGCTCCTGGTCTCACTTGTGTCAGCCGAGGAGATCGCCCCTCATCTTGAAGACATTGCCTCTCGCTTGTACGCGAATTGCCCCAGCGGCGTGGGTTCTCACGGACATTTACATCTTAATGATGCCGAGCTTAACCACGTGCTGCACGAGGGCGCGCACTGGATGCTGGATAAAGGATACGCGTCGCGTGAAGACCTGGATCACACGGAAGAGTTCGGCCGAATCCCCGGCGCGGATGCTGCTTTCGTCTCAGACCGAGCCCGCGAGCGCGGATGCAACCAGCTCGGAACTCTGGGAGCCGGGAACCACTTCATTGAAGTGGACAGAATCGCTGAAGTTTACGATCAGGCCACCGCCGCGCGTCTCGGCATTTTCTCAGGCAATGTTGCGGTTCAGATTCACTGCGGTTCTCGTGGTCTTGGACACCAGATTTGCGAAGACTACGTGAGCCGGTTCCAGAAGACCGCGCGAGATTACGCCATCGAATTGCCGGACCGCGAGCTGGTTTGCGCGCCATTCGATTCGAAAGAGGGGCAGGAGTACTTCCATGCCATGGCATGTGCCGCCAACTTTGCTTTTGCCAACCGTCAGCTGCTGGCGCACCTGATCCGGCAAAGCTTTGACGAAGTATTGACGGGCAAGATCACGAACTTCGAACTGTCTCAGGTGTACGACATTGCGCACAACATGGCCAAGATCGAAGAGCACGATGTAGGCGGCCGCTCAGTTCGAGTATGTGTTCATCGCAAGGGCGCGACTCGGGCATTCGGACCGGGATCGAGCGTTCTTCCGAGCGATCTTCGCGACCTTGGCCAACCCGTGTTGATACCGGGCTCCATGGGCACGGCTTCATATGTGTTGATTGGTACTACCGAAGCCATGCGACAAACGTTTGGTTCTACATGTCATGGAGCAGGCCGAGTGATGAGCCGAGCCAAAGCCAAGAAGGTGGTTCGTGGATCAACATTACGCGACCAGTTGAAAAGCCGCGGGATTCTGATCTGTGCCCGGTCGATGAGCGGCCTGGCCGAAGAGGCTCCGCAGGCCTACAAAGACGTGTCACGGGTAGTTGAAGTCGTCCACAGTCTCGGGATCGGCAGGAAAATTGCCAGACTCGAGCCTCTTGCCGTAATCAAAGGATAGCAGGCAGTTGCGGCCAGTTTGGGCCTTAGTCACCGAGAAAAAAGCAATTCCACCCGATCTCATCTTCCGAGAAAAATAATCAAGCGGCGGCGATGATTCTTGCAGCCTTCTGCTTGGTTCCATGCATTGGCTCGCAGATTTTCTGCAAGGTCGCCGCGATCACGCTCGCTTCAATTCCCGCCTTACCTATTACATCGCCGAGTGACACTATGCCTACAACCTCGTGTTTTTCATTCACCACCGGCAGACGCCGGATCTGATGGATCTTCATCAGGTCGAGGGCAAAGGAAACATCATCCTGTTCAGTGCAGCAAATCGGATCGGGTGTCATACATCCATCAACCCAGGTGGATGACGGGTCCCTGCCGGCCGCGACCACGTGCAGGCAAAGGTCACGGTCGGTCACCACACCTACCAATGTAGGAGTGAATGGGTCCCGGATGACGGGCACGATGCCGGTATCGCTCTCCTGCATCAGCAAGGCGGCCGAGAGTGTAGAACTGGATGGCCAGCAGCAAACCGGATTTCTGGTCATGATCTGGTTGACTTTCATGTGGTCCCTCCGGAATCGAGGACAGGTGAAATGGCTGGCGGTCATTTCGCTTGCAGCGATTCGATGTATGTCTTCAAGTTCGTGAAACCGTGACTTCACTTCATCCTGTGTCGCTGGCTTATGCCTCAGAACAGCCAGCCCCAAACGGGCATTTCTTTCTAGCCGTGCGCCGGTAGCCTCGGTTCCACTACATCTATTATCCGCTTCTCAGAAGTAAAGGGGCGTTGTTTCTTCAACAGTCTCGAATTCAGTCGGAACCCGTCCAATCGCTGCGGAACCGCCCATGATAAAGGGCAAAGGGGTGGTGTACTCTGTGGGGGAAGAGATCCGATACCATGAACAATTTCAATACCGCCAAAGGTGTAATCGGCATCCTCACGGGCGGGGGCGACGTACCCGGCTTGAATCCAGCCATCCGTGCGGTCACAATCCGGGCGCTACGGGAGGGCTATCGCGTTATCGGCCTGCGACGCGGATGGGCGGGCCTGATCGACATCATCCGTGAGAAGGACTACGACAATAGCGACAACTTCCAGCCTCTCTCCGAAGAGCTCGTCAACCGAGCCGGCCGGACCGGAGGGACCTTCTTGCATACTTCGCGTACCAATCCCAGTCAGGTGAAGAAATCGCACGTTCCTGCTCACTTGGCGGGCACCTATCAAGCGGAGAAAAATGACCTGACGCCGGAAGTGCTCAAGAATCTTGAGTGGCTGGGGATTGATTACTTGATCCCGATCGGCGGCGATGACACGCTGAGCTATGCGGTGCGCTTGTATCAAGAAGGCGTGAAGGTGGTTGCGATTCCCAAGACCATGGACAACGATGTTCCGGGGACCGATTACTGCGTCGGGTTCAGCACGTGTGTGACGCGCACGATTCAGATGGCTAACAGTCTGCGAACTACCGCTGGTTCGCATGAACGTTTCCTGGTGCTCGAAGTGTTCGGCCGTTATGCCGGCTTCACCGCAATGCTGCCGACCATGGCCGGGGCGGCGAATCGGTGTGTAATTCCGGAGCACAAATTCAATATCGAGCGCTTGACGGAGTTGCTGGTGGCCGACCGTGGAAAAAACCCCAGCCGCTACTCCGTTGTATTAGTGTCGGAAGGAGCAATGTTCGAAGGCGGGGAAATGATTTTTGAAAAGGAAACCACCGATGCCTTCGGGCACAAGAAGCTGGGCGGGATCGGCGATCTGGTATCGGAAAAACTGCAGGAGATCTCGCCGAGATACAACAACGGCATGCTCGTGCACGTCATCAATCAAAAACTCGGGTACCTGGTCCGCGGTGGCGATCCCGACGCCATCGATTCCATCGTGCCGATGGCCTATGGCAATCTTGCACTCGACTTGATTCTCAGCAGAGTTCACGGCAGGCTCGTAGTGCTCAAAAACGGGCGTTACGATGACATGCCGATTGAGGTGGTTACCGCTTCGAAGAAAGTGGTGAACGTCAAAGAGCATTACAATATCGACCGGCTGCGCCCGCACTACAAAAGCTTCGAAACCAAACCACTCTTCATCATGACAAGTGATTTTTCCTAGTGTTTAGATTTCATAATCCCGCTGAACGAGAGACACCTGCGGGAACTACGGTCTTGGATCGCTCACTATATAAAGGACGACCACACTCGAACTTAAGTATCGGAATCCCCGAGCAGCGGGTTTACAGACCTCTTCCTCGACACAGCACTAAAGGCATCGATTGCTTCGACGACAGTCTTCCCAGTTCTTTCGCAGTATCATCCGTTCGGACTGGCAGGCGCAATCATGTCCCTCGGAGGCCCATCCAAACCCCGGGGAGAAGATGGCCGCAAGAAAGTAATTTTTCTTCCTTTTTTATTACGCGGCCATGCGGTCGATGTCCTTCTTCATGGCGTTGACGTCGGTCTGCAGCTGGGCCTTCGCACGCTTCTGCGCCCTGGTGATGGCCGCTGAGACCTTGTCTGCAACATCGGCAGCCGCAACCACGACGAGTCCGCTCTTACCGTTATCGAGCAGATCGCCCAGTTCTTTGAGATCAGACCGCTTCATGCCCCTGGAGACATGCCCTGCAATGGCGCCGACCGTTGTCCCAATCGCACCACCCCCCAACATTCCTGCGGCGAGCCCGATTCCAGCAGCTGGAAACAGGGCGACTATGGCGCCAACCGCCAGACCGACCAGAAGTCCTGCTGCTGCACCGTGACGAGTCGGCTCCTCTACGCGTTTGACGATTTCAACGTTCCCGTCCGGCTTGCGGGTGAGCACCGCGGCGTCATAGGTGTCGATGATCCCGAGATCAGTATAAAGTTTGCGGACGGCATCGTAGTCAGCAAGGGCGTCCTGTTCTTTCTCATATTGATTGGCGAGCACAACATAGGTGTCAAGTGGCATAACTCCTCCTTTGCGTAGATCCTGGTGCACACAAAATGCCATTCGCCTCAAGGAGCCCGGCTTGAAGCCCGATGCCATGGAAAGGCGGCAATATCCAACTGCCGACACCTGGTAAGCCCTGCCCTAGCACGGGACTCCTACACACATAAAGGTTTTCAAGATGGCGATACATCGCCGTTCTGACGAGAAGTTGAGCAGTTGAGATCTGTTCTAGTGAGCTATCGAGGTGCCCGTCTTTTTTTGCTTGGGTGTCCGCTTCTTTGCTTCAGGTCCTGTCAATAGCCTCTCTTTGATTTTAGCGACCAGATTTTTCGATTCCCGGGCGAGTTCAGCCTGATGAGCTTCGACGAACTGTTTACTTTCTCGATCTTGACCCGTATCCGCCATAGAATGACCTCCTTTGCAGAAGCGTTAAGCACTCGGCAGCCCCGCACCACACCATTGGGCACATGGCCCGAGCTGACGGTGGCAGAAGCTGGTTACATTGAAACATGGGTGAGCCATATAGGTTTTTCTCACAGCAGTTTATGCTCCACGTGCAACTTGGATCGAGGACGCAAGATTTCCTCATACTCGGCCGAACGCAGGTTAGATACTGGAGGCGCCAGCTAGGTTCCTGGCGTTGATGACCGTTTGTCGCCATTGTGACGAAATGCCGAGCAGCACTGTCAGCATTTAATGATGTAATATAATCGCTTACTGCCTGCTAACTGATTGATTTTCCATCCTTGCCGTGGCTGTAGAATTTGGCCCCCCTTTTGCTGAACAAGAGATCGTGATTAGCGATTATGCAATCGGAGATTGTTATTCTTTTTGTTTTTTCAACCGTCCAGACGCAAAACTCCCGAGCGGTAGCTCGGGGCCGAATACGAGCAGCAGCGGGAGGCTGATGTTTAATGTGACGCCGATCGCCACTGCTGCGCATCAGAGAAGGTTGTAGTGAAAAACGGCAGCACGCCGACTAGAGAGGTGGAAAATGAAAGCTACAGCTATTGAAGCAACCTGGGAACCTCATGAGAAACACGGTCACCTGACAATGCAAAGCGACCTGCCTGACACGGTCTTTGCCTTTCCGAAGCAGCGGAAAGAACCGCTGACCGATGCCACGCACGTGCGCAACGCTGTTGCACGCTTTGATCAGGTCATTGACGTTTCGGATGAGGACAGGGCCTTGGCATTCGCCAACATCGAGAAGGCCGCGAAGTACTACAACGTGGACCTTTCCGAGACCGACTGGCACGAACTGCATGACCGCGCTCATCCGCAGCTACACCGGAAGCAAGCCGCTGCCAAAGCCGTTGAGACAAAACGTGAGCGCGGCGAACTGAAAGAGGAGGCCGCCAAAGCCGTTGCGACGAAACGTGAGCACGGCATACTAGAAGAGGAGGCCATCAAAGGCGCTGCCACCAGAAAGCGCGAGCATCGTAAGGCGTCCTGATTCCCATGCCTTGGCTAAACGACTCCGACTCCCTCCGGCACAATAAGCTGGCGACAGGGAAGCTGGGCGAAGTCTGGCGCAAAGTCGCGAATGAAACGCTCGAGCGCACTGGCGATGAAGGCCGCGCAATACGCGAGGCCAATGCTGTCATCGACCGCATCCAGGAGAAGTCGCCTGATACTGCTTGGAAAGATAAATAGCTGCCGCTTGAATGCCCCGAGCTAAAGAACGACAACGCTGCGACTAGAAAGCGAGGGGAAAGTGTCGCCTTTCGCCAGTCGATGCCAGCATCCGCGCCACTACAGATGTGCCGTACAAAACAATAGAACGCGACCAGTCCTGCACGCCATGCATCTGACCATGTTGGAGGCAGGTTATGGCTAACAGGAGAAGGCGCAAGCATGAAGGGTTAGGAGCCGATTCAGCCGGGCAATCCGGCGATACTCAGCAGTTGCCGAACACGGCTGAGGCAGATTCGGAAAGCGTCGAAGAACTGGCCGAGGAGGGTAACGCTTTTGAAGCTGAGGCGATTGAAGGTGTCGAGAACGCCAAGGATCCCGATGTCTCAGAGGTGACCACGCGGGAGGTGCCGGAGGACGATGTCCCGCCGGAGTATCTGAACGACCAGGATAACGATGCTGCCTGAAGTCGCGACTGTCGTCTGTGCCGCGGTAGCTAAGTAAACAAAACCAGGCGCACCGCAGAATTCACGCAAAGCGTGTGCAGCCGGTCGCAAGCACGCGGGTGCGTGGAGTTAAGTAAAGAAAGAAACTGGTAGTGGGCTACTTAGCCCACTACCAAGAAGCTTGACGGGATGATAAGGGTGCCGATATTTCGGCAACTACCTACACTTCGCTACCTTTGTTACATTTTCCGAACAAGAACGTCAATCCATGAATAACTGCCCGCTTTTGGTGCAGTATCTCCTCAGTGGGGTCTGGGATGCCCGCAGCGCTCCAGTTCAAGCTGGGGGGTGAACAAACGGCACGAGCGAGTTCCGTCCCGCCCGAGGGGAAAATGGAGCCCAGGGAACCATACTGCCCGCCAGAACTCAGACAAATCAACCGTGAGCAGGCAGCCTTAATCTTGCTAGGACGAGCCTGGGACGGAGACGCGAACGCAAAGAGACTTCTGGAGGATTGTGCGGATGTTCTGTTCCCCGCCCCTGCTGCCAAGAAAGGGCCGGCAGAAGACAAATAAAATAAGCAATGCACTACTGCTCGGGGGGGATCTAAATACGCCTGTTTCAACCACGGCCTCTGGCGAAAGCACGGTCATTTGTTCGGATTTCGTAACAAGGTGCCGGGATAGTAAACAGGGGCGGATAAGAAGGAACCACACTCAGATATGGAGTAACGTGGTGTGCAGGTAAGTTGCCGGGTGTGGCTAAATCAGAACTCGTTTTGGCACCTGGAGACTTCTCTTCATGTCAGGGGGACGCTCCCTTCGGGAGTGGATAAATCAGTTAGAAAAGGGCGAAGATTACAGTGCGTTTCGCCCGTCTGCCGCTCAGGAGAATGAAATGGAAAGGCCTGCAATGCACGCGTTTCTCGTTACACCGGACCCGGTATTGGTAACCACCTTTACCGACGCATGCCAGGAACTTGGAATTGAGGTACAGGCAAGCGCCGAGCGTGATCGATTTGCCGAGGAATTGCATCGAGCGAAGTACGAAGCGGTTCTCATCGACTTCGACTTCATGCACGATCCCGTCGCGATGCTGAACGACATGCGGCAGAGCCTTTCGAACAGGAATGCTGTCGTCTTCGGTGTTACGGACGCTAACCATAGACAACAAGCCCTGGCGGCCGGGGTGAAAGTCCTGTTCGAGCGTCCCTTCGACGGGAAAGAGATTCGACGTGTCTTGCATGGTTCTTATGACCTGATGGTGCGCGAACGCAGGCGCTACTTCCGCTGTGCTGCGAAGCTTCCGGCTTTGGTTATTCGCATCCGTTCAGGGGAAGACTTCAGATGCACGACTATGAATGTGAGTAGTGCCGGCGTGGCTCTGAATGGCGTGCATTTAGAGCCAGGGGAAGAAATCCAGGTCATATTGTTCCTGCGCGAAAGCGAAGCAATGGTGCTGGGAATCGGCACCGTAATATGGGATGACAAACACGGAAAGACCGGGATCAGCCTCAAATGTGCCAGCCAGCGGCACCAGATCGAGCTTGATTCTTGGCTGGATGCGCACTTTGATCTTTCTGCGTCCGGGTAGTATGCAGTTTTGAGAAAAGCGCACCCTTTCTAATTACTCCGCCGTGAGTTTGTTACAAAAACAGAATAGAACTAAAGCATGCGTGACCTGGGTAACTTTGACTTAATTATTTCTCAGATAGAATCCAGTAATAACTACTTATGTCTATCAGCGACCAGCGTGATTTGCGCATAAGTCAGGAAAGCAGTTCGTTTCAGGCTCGCCGAATTGAGGGCCGGGAATGGTGGCTGTGGGGATTTGCTGTCACCATCACGCTGGCTTTAACGGCTGGAATCATATTCCTGACTTTTGGCCGACAGCACGGCGGCTTGCCCGAGCTTTACGGCGGTGATCTTCGGGAATGGGTTCGTGCTCTCGCCGCGTTGGTTCTATTATTTGATATCTACACCCTGTACCAGCAGTTCCAGTTGCAGCGGGTTAGGAGGCAGTTGGCGGAGCAAGGCCATCTGTTCCAACTGATCTCTGAAAATGCCGCCGACATGATCGCCGTCGTAGACAAGAACGGCAATCGAATCTACAACAGCCCCGCTTATCAAAAAATACTCGGATATTCCGCCGACGAACTGAAAGCCGGCGGCTCCTTCGATCAGATTCATCCTTCGGATCGCGAGCTTGTAATTCAGGCGTCCGCAAAGGCATTCAAGACAGGGAACCCGCAGCGTCTCGAATATCGAATGGGTCACCGCGATGGCAGCTGGCGCATCCTGGAGTCCACTGCGAGCGCTGTCTGCGACGATAGAGGCGAGGTCCAGGAGCTGGTCATCGTAAACCGTGACATCACTGATCGCAAGCGGGCTGAGGAAATGCTTGAGCATAACGCGTTCTACGACAGCCTGACCGATCTTCCCAACCGCGCCCTTTTTGTCGACCGTCTGCAACATGCAGTGAAGCGCGCCCGGCGGCATATGGACTACCGATTTGCCGTTCTTCTTGTGGATATCGATGGATTCAAGCTTATCAACGACAGCCTGGGACATTCGGCAGGCGATGAGCTTCTGCTTCTGATTGCCAATCGGCTTCGGGCAAACTTTCGCGACACGGACACGCTGGCGCGCCGTGAAGGCGCGGCGCAGTTGGGTGAAGATGCTCTCGCCAGGCTGGGCGGAGACGAGTTCACGGTGCTGCTTGAAGATATTCGCAACCCAAG
>JASHOH010000228.1 GCA_030041215.1 Candidatus Sulfotelmatobacter sp.
ACAGGCCAAAGCCGGCCGATAAGCTCCACCGAGTTAATGGCGTGGCTGGCCTCTGGAATTTCCAGCAGCCGATTGGTGCGAATCGTTCAGCAGAGCGGAATCGCAGGAATCCCCGGTAAAGACGAAATTCAGCAGCTTGAATCCGCTGGCGCTGAGGCAAACCTGGTTGAAGTTCTTACCACGTCGAGGCCATCGGCAGCGCCCGTCTCTTCCACTTCTAAAGACGAGTCAGCAGAGATTCCCAGCCTGCTCGTGCAGGCCGCCGCCGCCGCCCGCGCGCGGCAGTTTCATCAAGCTGAGCTTGATTTTCGCCAGTTGCTGAAATCCGACCCGGAGAACGCCGCTTTGCACTTTGGGTTGGGCACAATGTTGCGGCAGCAGGAACGCTGGGACGACGCGTATGAGGAAATCGCGCTCTCAGTGCGGCTGATGCCGGACTTCCCCGAGAACCATAATGCGCTGGCTTACATTTTCTTTCGTCTTGATGACGGACCGAACGCGATAGCTGAGGCGCGCACGGCCCTGAGCATGGATCCGCGGAATGCTGAGGGATACCAGATGCTTGGGCTTGGGCTTTACTCCGCCGAGCAGTACGGCGCGGCGGCGCACGCTTTGATGGAGTCGCTCGCTCGCGACCTCGGTAATTCCGATACCTATTACGATCTGGGAATTGTTCTGCACGCGGATAAGAATCCCGCAGGGGCCATTCTGGCCTATCGGCATGCGATTAAGTTGAACCCGGCATTCTGGCAGGCGCGCTCTAATCTGGCGCTGATTCTGCACGAAGAGAACAACTTCGATGAAGCCATTGCCGAGTACCAGGAAGCCAAACGGCTAGCGCCCGAGGAAGCTTCGGTCCGCAACAATCTGGGCAATACCCTGTGCGATAAGGGCAGTTTTGATGCCGCCGTGCTGGAGTTCCGCGAACTTTATCGCGAGCATCCGGAGTGGCAGCAAGGGCACACGTGCCTTGCCCGCGCCTACATGGCGAAGAAGGATTACGGCAGCGCGATTGAGGAGTTGCAAATCGCGGTGCGTCAGAATCCGAGCGGCTCGGCTGAACACCGCGCATTAGGCGAAGCTCTGTTGCTGGGAAACAAGCCCGAGGAAGCTGTGCGCGAGCTGCGGCTCGCTGTGGCGCTCAATCCCGACTCGGACTCTGCCCATCAAGCTCTCGGCACTGCGTTGTTTCAATTACAGCAGCCCGCGGCGGCAGAAAAAGAATTTCGCGAGGCCCTGCGGCTGAATCCTTCCGCTGATCATCACTACTCGCTCGCCGCCTGCCTGATGAGCCTGGATCGCTATGCAGAAGCCTTGTCGGAGCTTGACGCGGCCGCGCAGCTCGATCCCAAGCGTCAGCTCTATCGTACGCGGCGGGACGAACTTGTGAAGCTGATGAAAGAAACCAGCTCACGATAGCCCAGCCAGTTGGACAGTATCAGGCAGTGTACTCCCGGAATTTTCCAAAGCGCGGCAAAAATACATAGACTGGTGTGTAAGGTCCACTGGCTCGGTGCTGAACTTAGCCGGATGAGCCGGTTCGAGGTGAGCGAACCATGGATGTGACAGGACTAGGTCATGCAACGGCCGCCCGAGCGGTGAAGGGCGTGGCGCGGGCCGAAGCTATGGGCAAGGCCTCCGGATACGGCCTGCCTTGCGCAAACTGTCACTTGTATTATCCCGCCAGTCTGGACTCCTGCCCCACTTGCAACAGCAAGGAACGTGTTTCACCGAAGGTTGTTCCGCCGGTTAGGAAGGCACAAGCCACTGCTGAACCTGCACCTGACAACGCCGTCCTTGAGCAGGAGCGAGAGGCGTTTTTAAAGGAATTCAAATCGCAGTTATTCGCTGCTCATGCTGAGGTAGCCAATGCGCCCGTGCTCTGCTCCCTTACCGAGCATCATGCGAACGAGAGTGAGCCGGCGACGATTTGCAAGCCTTGCTACGACCGTTTGCAGGAGCGTGTAGATGTATGTGAGGCAGCGCTGCACATCGATTTGAAAGAAGCAGCACAAATCGTTTACGACGCAGTCTGGGCAGATCCCTCCGATCCTGCCAAGACGTACAGTAACGCAGCGGCCGCGCTGCTGAGCGAACTGCGCAAGCGCTCGGGCGTGTCCTCTCTGTTGGGGCCTTTTCAGCCGCTTGGAAACTAGCAGTTAGGCCCGAGTCCCGAGCCGCGAGTCCCGAGTTGTGAGCTAGTCGCACCGTTCGTATCAGGGCATGGCTGCATCCACGCCACAAGCAGCCAGTTTAAATGTGGGGTTTTAGCCCCCGCTTGCAACACAACTTGCGATTCAGGACTCGCGACCTTCTACTGTCCAAGAATCAGCGGCAATCCGTTTTTGTTGTTGCCGATGACCACGACTTTCGAATTGGGACTCTTGGCCAAATTTTCAGTAGCTTCAATGCCTTTCCATTCAAGCAAAGACGGCGTAATTCCCTGCGCCACGATCTGCTGGAAGTCGCGCACTCCGGCGGCTTCGATGCGCTTGCGTTGGGCCTCCTGAGTTTCTTTTTGCAGGCGGAAGTTCATGGCCAGCGCTTCCTGCTCGGCCTGCTGCTTGGCTTCGATCGAAGCTTTCAACGTGGCGGGCAGCTGAATATCGCGCAGCAGGACGTTTTCCACGGTCAGCCCGCGCTTGCTCAGCTCGGTATTCACCTGCTCGAAAATTTGCTTGGCGACCATTTCGCGCTCGCCGGTATAGAGGGCGTTGGCAGTGTGCGATGCGGTTGATTCGCGAATCGCAGAACGGAGCGTCGGCTCGACGACTTTGTCTTCGTAGTCGGCGCCAATTTTCTGAAATACTTCGGCCGCGTGATCGGGATTGAGATGGTAGATGAGCGACGTATCAAGACTCATCATCAGGCCTTCGCTGGAGGGCACGCTCGCCGACTCCTTCACGGTTTGAGTCTGAATCGACATTTCGTTATTGGTCTTCAGCGGATTGATCAGGTGAATTCCTTCGCCCAGCGTTTCGCCGGTGACTTTGCCGAAGAGAGTCAGCACACCGACGTGGCCGGTGGCGACCTTGGTTACGGAAGCGAAGAACAGAATCACCAGCAACAACGCGGCGATTCCAATGCCGACGAGGCGCAGAAATCCGCCCTGGCCGCCGCCATCAATCACTCTTCCCCGAATTGGATCAAAATTTGTCATAACATTTCTCCCTTTTTGATATTAGAAAATGAGATTTCGGGCGGGAAGTGACTTATCGGATTGCTCCGCTTCATCCGCCCATTTCGGACAAACCAAGCGACGGCATGAATCTTTTCATGGTGCTGTTGCATCCTTTATGATCAACACTACCCTATGAGCAAGATTCACATCCCCACGCCCTTACGGCAGTATGTAGGCAAGCAAGCTACCGTAGAAGTGAAAGCCGCGACCGTGGCCGAAGCCATGGACGCTCTGGTAAAACAGCACCCCGACGTTCGCCGCCATCTCTACACCGAAGATGGCAAGTTGCGTGCCTTCGTTAATTTATATGTGAACGACGAAGACATACGCTACTTGCAGAAAGAGGCGACCGCGGTCAACGAAGGTGATAACATTTCGATTGTGCCTTCCATCGCTGGGGGCAGGGTCTAGTCGAGACGATTCAGTGAACCCTTTCGCCAAAACCGGCTGTTGTATGTGTCCTGCCTGTTGTTAGCGCCTGTGACTGCGCCGTCCCAATAAAACTTGAATGCGACTGAGGATTTTATGGCCACCACCGCAATTCCAGAAACCTTAAGCAAGGATGAAATCCTGCGCTACTCGCGGCATCTGATCATGCCCGAGGTGGGCATGGAGGGCCAGCAGAAGCTGAAAGCTGCGCGTGTGCTGTGCATCGGCACCGGAGGTCTGGGGTCGCCGCTGGCGTTGTATCTGGCAGCGGCTGGTGTGGGCACGCTCGGCCTGGTCGATTTCGACGTGGTTGACTACACGAACTTGCAGCGGCAGATTATTCACTCCACGGCGGACGTGGGCCGCAAGAAGTTGGACTCCGCCGCCGATAAGCTGAAGGCGATCAATCCTTATCTCAACCTTCGCACCTTCGACACACGGCTGAGCAGCGACAATGCGCTGGAAATTTTTCGCGACTTCGACATCATTGCCGACGGCACCGACAATTTCCCGACGCGCTATCTAGTGAACGATGCGTGTGTGCTCACCGGCAAGCCCAACGTCTACGGATCAATCTTCCGTTTCGAAGGCCAAGCCAGCGTGTTCGCCACCGAAGATGGCCCATGCTATCGGTGCCTCTATCCCGAGCCGCCACCGCCGGGATTGGTCCCATCCTGCGCTGAAGGCGGAGTTTTGGGTATTCTTCCCGGACTCGTCGGCGTAATGCAGGCCACAGAAGTCATCAAGCTGATTTTGGGCGCAGGAGAGCCACTGATTGGGCGCTTGCTTCTGATCGACGCACTGGGCATGAAGTTTCGCGAGCTCAAGCTACGAAAGAATCCCGACTGCCCGGCCTGCGGCACGCACCCCACGATCACAAAGCTGATAGACTACAACCAGTTTTGTGGGATTCGTGGGGAGGAAAAACCTGTGTCCAATGGGGTTTCCGAGATTCAAGTTGAAGAGCTGAAGCGCCGTCTTGATGCCAAAGAAGATGTTTTTGTTCTCGACGTGCGCGAGCCGCACGAATATCAGATCTGCAATCTGGGTGGATATCTGATTCCGCTAAACGACCTGCCAAAGCGCGTGAATGAACTTGACTCCAGCCGCGAAATCGTCGTGCACTGCAAAATGGGCGGGCGAAGTGCGAAGGCTGTGGCGTTCCTTCAGCAGGCGGGATTTAGCAAGGTCCAGAATCTCGCCGGCGGGATCCTGGCCTGGGCCGATCGGGTCGACCCCAAGGTGCCGAAGTACTGAAGATGACACCGTATCGCTAAGTAGCCACGCTCGCACTAGGGAACTGCCATCGCGCCAATTGTGAGGTCATGTGGACGGGCAGGAGTGCCCGCCCACACAAGCGCTTATTTCTTTGGCCCTGAATCGGCCGGCTTCTGCGCTGGCATCGCTCCCTGCTGCTCACTTGTGGGAGGAACGATACCCTTCATCCGCATGTAGGTGACAAGGTTGCCATAGTGCTCCATGTTGTGGCCAACATTGAGCTGCAGCAAAGCATATTTCGGCATGTCGTTTCCAAAAAACTTCACCATCTGAAGCGACGCGGCGTCGGTCATGGAGTCATACACCTTGTCGCAGTAAGCAAAGCCGTCTTTGAGCGCGGCCACGAGATCGGCTTTAGAGGTCTTGGTCTTCTCGATGTTAAGGCCAGGGTTTTTCTCTCCGGACACCATGGAGCAGAACAGATACTGAGCGTCGGCGAGATGCCCGATGATCTGGCCGTAAGTGCGGACCGTATCGACCGGCTTGAAACTGTAATTTTCTTCCGGCATTTTTTCCGAGGAGCGGAGCAGGATTCCCTTTGTTCTTTCATAGCCGCGCTTGTTGATGGCGCTGAACGGATTGTCGGAGGACTGCTTTTCCTGAGAAAAGGCGGGCAGAGCTAGAAGGCACAACAGAATTGCGGG
>JASHOH010000229.1 GCA_030041215.1 Candidatus Sulfotelmatobacter sp.
GCGAACGTAGTTTTTCAGTTCCCCAAAGGATCGCTTGCGAACGCCGATGCCGGGCAGGTCGAGGACACCATCGGGCAACTGCTCTCCATCAGCAATGACGATTCGCAGCAGGCTGGCGATCAAGGCGGCCAGCAGCAACAAGGCGGAGATCAGGGCGGTCAAGCGCAGGCCATGCCAGCGCAGGCCGCGCCGCAACAGCCTGCCGCGCAAGACCAGCCTCCGCAGCAGCAAGCTGAGCCCGCAAGCATTGATAAGGGCATGACGCCCGATCAGGTCGAAGCGGCTCTCGGCAAGCCGGACAAGAAAGTGACGCTCGGGCCCAAGATGATCTACTACTACAAAGACATGAAGATTATCTTCATGAACGGCAAAGTGAACGACGTGCAGTGAGCTGGCTCAGAGTTTCGGTTCGTCAGGTCATCGGGAAAATTTTTTCAGTTTTGCCATGTGGGTGCCGGGGGAGGTATTTGTTTTTTTGGAATGCGCTATACCTACCCCCCTTCTGTTAAATTCTTTGCTCTCATCGCTTTAGCGCGCTTTTCTTGGCAAATACCTGCGCCAAAAGCACTTAGATATCAAGATCTTTGTAATCAATGCTTTTCAAGGCTATGTTTTGACGTGGGGCTGGCTCGTTTCGCGTCTGGGCACTGCCTGTTCCAGGAGAATGATGGAATAAGTTGTGAGCTGTGGACAAGTGTAGATGTCACACGGTTAGGCTGTGGAAAAGTGATCCAGTGCCCAGGCTCCCAACGGAGTTGCTAAAGGCTTGGATTGCCGGGATCGAGGTCCGTGCGGCGGGCCATCCGTCGGTCGGGATGACAATGATACGGAACGCTCGACGCGGCGCTAAAGCGCCGCTCTTCCACGGTGGTTGACGCTCGGCGGCGGCTAATTTCCCCAATAAATCTTCTCCAGTCAATCGGCGCTGGCGCTGGCTGCGACCGGAAGACGCCATGCTTCACATTCGGTGCAGGGCTCGGCTATTTCAACAAGACGTGGTCGCGATCTTTCCTTTTTCTCGTTGTGGTTCTGCATAAAGATGGCTCCGGCATACCAACCGAGCACGAACATCCACGAGCCAGCCACGAAACAATCAAATTGTGTCATTTAGAACCTCCTTATCGCCGCACCGCCTTTTGTCGTTCCCTCCGCAAAAAGCTTGCTGTCTGATGGTGAAAAAACGCGTGAAAACATTTCAGGCAAGACAACGAAAAACTCGGGCGGATAGACTGCCCCTTACATCCCCTTCGGGCGAGCATCACTTTGCCGTCACTCCTGCTGTGAGCACTGCTTCCAGGGTGATCATCGAATCAGTGCTTCTCCCCAGTCGAAGCCCATCTCACCCTCGAATCTAGTCCTGATCGGCATTTCCAGCAGTTGGCTTTAAGCTCTGTTTTCATATCAACTTGAGCGTCCGGGTTAGTACTTCCGTACCGTCTGTAGTACTTCAGTTATGGGTGCTTGCGTGACGGAAGATTGCTCCTGCTTTGACTACTGCTAATTGTGTGTTTTGTTACCAGGACTACAACATATAGACATTCCGCCGATTCCGCCTTCCTCGCTATTCCAGAAAACCCGCAAAAATGCCCATAAAACGCGGAGATTCGCTTTGAGCCGGGGCTTTTCCTCGCTGATATATGCTCGGCTTACCGAGTCCTCCGCAGCAGGACGGAGTGGACGATTCGGCGAGCAATTCCGCGGGCCGGAAATTCGGCGCGGAGGTTCTGAGAGAGGCAAGGAAAGCAGCAACTATGGCCGACTCGCGGGAAGTGATGAACATTCGCCAGGCTTCGCAGTACCTGGGAGTGAGTCCGGACACGCTTTACAAGTACGTAGGCGAGCAGAAGATTCCAGCTTTCAAGCTGGGGAATCGCTGGAGATTCAAGAAGTCAAAGCTGGACCAGTGGATGGAAGAGAAGTCGAGCCAGATAGAAGTGGGAGCGAGGAAACAGAAAGCAGCAACGAAGGCTGCGGGGACGCAGTAGCAAAGCTGGCAGGCAGGAATGCCGGCACAAAGCGACGCGGGCAAGAGTGCCCGCGCCACACAAGGAAGGAACAAAGGCGGGCACATGTTTGGAATGGGATCAAAGTCGATCGTAGGTCTGGATGTGGGCTCTTCGAGCATCAAGGCTGTGGAGTTGAAGAAGAAGGGTGGACAGATTGAAGTCGCGCATCTCGGACTGGAGCCGCTGTCGTCTGACATCGTGGTTGATTCGATGATCGTCGACTCGGGCACAGTTTCGAGCGCGATCTCGAAGTTGTTTGCCGATTGCCTGATCAAGACGAAGGCAGTAGCGACGGCGGTTTCCGGTCACTCGGTGATCGTGAAGAAAATCTCACTGCCTTCGATGAGCGATCAGGAGCTGGCGGAGACGATTGAGAAAGAAGCGGCGCAGCACATTCCGTTTGATCTCGCTGACGTCAGCCTCGACTATCAGATTCTTTCCGAAGAAGCGGGCAGCCCGCAGATGGATGTTCTTCTTGTCGCCGTAAAAAAGGACAAGATTTTGAACTACACCAACGTACTCTCGATGGCGGGACGTACCCCGGCTATCGTCGATATCGATGCGCTCGCGCTGCAGAACTGCTACGAGTACAACTACCAGCCAGCGCCCGGCCAGGTGGTGGCGCTTTTGAACCTTGGCGCCAGCGTGATGAACATCAATATTGTGAAGGGAACGACACCGCTGTTTCCGCGCGACGTCAGCGTGGGCGGACATCAGTACACCGACTCGTTGCAGAAGGAACTCGACCTGAACTTCGAAGATGCCGAGAAGCTGAAGCTGGGCCAGAAGGTGGGCACCGTTAGCGAGGACGCGAAGGGGCCGATTTTGCAGCAGGTGACAGAAATTATCGTGCTGGAAATTCAGAAGACGTTCGACTTCTTCCGCGCCAGCGCCGCGGGCGAGCACATCGAGAAGATTTATCTCGCCGGCGGTTCGGCGAAAGTGCCGGGATTGATGGAAGCTCTGCGGCAGGAATTTTCCATGCCGGTCGAGCTGCTGAATCCGTTCCAGCGCGTGGTGCCGCCGACCGAAGGAATGGGAGCGGAGCTGGTGGAGCAGAATCCGGGCCAGCTAGCAGTGGCAGTGGGCTTGGCCTTGAGGAGTTTTGAATCCCTATGATCAGAATCAACCTGCTGGAAACCGCAAAGGGAAAAAATAAGCGCGGCGGCGTTGCCGCGGCAATGCCCACGATCGAAATGGGCGATATGGGTTCGCCCAAGTTGAAAGTGCTGATCGTGCTGGTGCTGACAGCGGCAATCAATTACGGCTACTGGTACCGGCTCGACAAGCAGGGCAGAACCATCGCTGCGCAGATGCAAGCGGCCGAACAGAAAAACCGCGAGCTGAGCGACGTGAAGGCGAAGTATCTGGAGCGGCAGAGGCAGGCCGACAATTACAAGCGGCGCGTCGACGTGATCGATTCCCTGCGCGCAAGTCAGGCCGGCCCGGTCAATCTGCTGGCCATGCTGGGGCAGACCGTGAACGAAACGGAAGCTGTCTGGCTGAACAAGATGGATGATACCGGTCCCGCGGTGAACCTGGAAGGTACTGCGCTGAGTACTGACGCGGTAGCCAACCTGATCGCGAACCTGCAAAAGACAGGATTTTTCTCCAGCGTGGAGATCAAAGAGACGTATCAGGATGATCAGATCAAGGACATGCAGGCGTTTCAGTTCACCCTGACCTGCGCGAAAGGGAAGTCGTAGAGGCGGAGCTATGGACACAAATTTCACTCAGTTGTCGGGCTTAAAGCAGTGGGGAGTGGTGATTTTGGGAGGGGCCCTGGTCACTGCCGCGCTGTATTTCACCATGTTCAAGAGCCAGAGCGAAAAGAACGTGGCAGCCGAGAAAGCGCTCCAGACGAAGGTCCGAGAGAACAATGAGTTGGAATCTTATCGCCCCAAGCTGAAAGACATAGATCGGCAACTGGCCAACCTGAAACAGCAGTTGGATATCGAGCGGCGCATTGTGCCCGATGATCCGCAGGTAGATGGCTTCATCGAGATGATGGACAGTGAGGCGCAGAAAGCAGGTGTGTGGTTGCGGCGTTATTCCGCCAAGCCAGGGGCAACGAAGGAGTACTACTCCGAGCTGGCCTTCGATATGGATCTGGACGGCCCGTACTACGGGATGCTGAATTTCTTTGACCGGGTGGGACATTTGGATCGCATCGTGAACATCGGCGGTCTGCTGGTGGCTTCCACCAAGAAAGCGAACGAGGCGAAAGTAAAGCATAGTTATCAGTACGCGCCCAATGAGAGTGTGGCGGCAAGTTTCACCGCGACCACGTACTTCAGCCACGATGCAGCACCGGCCGCGGCGCCGATTGCTCCCGGGGCGAAGCGATAGTGGCAGGGGTGAGCAGACAGGAATCGCTTATGAAGCTGACGACAAGCATTCTGGCAGTGGCAATGATAACGGGGGCAGCCGGGGCGCAGAATCCGGATGTCATCGACAACACGCGCAGTACGATGAAAGCGCTTCAGCAAATACAGACCAACAATAGCAATGCTGCGCTGGCGGCGACTACGCCGCAAACCGCCAAGCCGACGGCGGGCGCTCCCGCTCCGGCAGTGAAGCCAGTGGCGATTCCAGGAGCAAAGGCTGCAACCACTCAAGCCAAACCAGCCGCCGCTCCTCCCGCGAGCCGCAACAATGAATTGCAGAGCGTGAATGTCAAACACAGCGGTGAGGACGTTCAGATCGAAATCAAGTCGCGGGAAGCGGTGACGCCGAAGGTCAGCAAACTAAGTTCTCCGGCACGCGTGCTGGTGGAACTGCCCGCGACGGTCATGGAGACCGCGCAGAGCAAAGTTCCGGTAGGAAGTAACGGAATAAAAGGTGTGCGCATCGGCATGGACGGCAAGACCCCTCCAACAACCAGCGTGGTTGTCGATCTTGAGCAGCAATGCGGTTATGAGTTGACGCCTGGGCCGGGAAACAGTTTCGTCCTGACGCTGCACACGCAGACGGCGGCGACAAAGAATGCTTCAGCGCCCGCACCCGCTAAGAACATGACGGCTAAAGCAACGGCTCCTGCACCTACACCCGTGCCCGTGAAGACCGCAACGGCCAAAGCACCGGTTCCGGCATCTTCACCTATCCAGACGGCACAAAAGACTGCACCCACTCAGGCGCGGGCTGCACAGGCGAAACAGAATCCGGCTCCTCCGACTGCAGCGGCCAAACCGCACGATGCATTCATGCCCAAGCCGACTGCGGCCGCTCCGGCCATGACGGCCAAGGCAATGCCTCCGGCAGCGACTTCAGCCAAGCCTTCAGCTCCCGCAGCAACTAAGGTTGCGGCCAACGAAAAACCGGGCAAGCCCGGAGACTCAGCCAAGCCGGCCACTTCCTCAACCGCCAAGACTGTGGCTGAAACAAAACCATCCGAGCCGGCCAAGACTGCGGAAGCTCCAAAGCCGAAGCCGGAAGAAAAGAAATGGGCGATGTCTGGCAAGCGGGACCCATTTTTCAGCCCTGTGGTGGAGCAGCCTACCGGCTCCGGTTGCTCGACCGGTAAGAAATGTCTCGATGTCGCAGAAATCAGTCTGCGCGGAGTCGTCAAGGCGGAGAGCGGATTCATCGCTGTGGTGACGAACAGCTTGAACAAGGCGTATTTCCTGCATGAGAACGACCCTGTGTTCAACGGATACGTGTTGAAGATCACCGGCGATTCAGTGGTGTTCCAGCAGACGGTGGAAGACAAGCTGGGCAAGCCGTTCACGAAAGAAGTGGTGAAGCGGATCTCTGTGCCCGCAGTTTAAGGCACAAAGTTAGCAGCAAGGAAGCGAGTTCAAAAAGGAAGGACACGCGGGCCAGGCCCGCGGGTGGGGAGAAGCGAAATGCGAAAGCACTTGCTAATTACAATCATGACGTCGCTGGCGCTGGGACTGATAGCGTCAGCGGCTGAGATGCCGGCGTCACAACCGGCGAGCCAGCGCAACGAACTGCAAGCCGTTAAGGTGGTTCGCGACGCCAATGAGATCCGTGTGGAAGTCAGCACTCGGGGCAATGTGGCGCCGAAGCTCACGACGGCGGACTCGCCAGCGCGTCTAGTGCTGGATCTCCCCGAGACCGTCATGGCGACCGGGCAGAGCCGCATCCCTGTGGGGGATGCAGACGTCAAGGGCATCCGCATCGGCATGGATGGCCAGACGCCTCCGACCACGCGTGTGGTCGTAGATCTCAAGCATGTCTGCCGCTATGAATTGAATCCGCCGGCAAATGGGAAGATCGTGCTCACGGTTTACCCGCAGCAGGCGATGGCAAGCGCTCCTGCGGCCAAAACTCCGAGCACGGAGACAGCGGTGAGTGCGGAGACACCGAAGACGCCTGTGGATACCGCTCCGCTAGAAAAGGCCGACTCGACAGCAGCGCCGTCTAGCGACTTTGTGTTCGTCGAGCCGAAGTATGAGCCCAAGAAAGACAGCTCCGATGCAAGTGCTGATCCTGCCGCGCGTGCGCAGGATGCGGCAGCGAAATTTTCCGACAAGACCGCTCCGGAATTGCTGCCCGTCAGCATGAACGCGGCGCAAGCCGGGCAGAACCCGCCTTCCGGCGCTGCGATCACTCCGGCAGTGAATCTTGCCGCGGAGCAGAAGGCGCAGATTGGACAACAGTCAGCCTCCGCGGGACCCAAATATACGGGTGAGCCGATTTCGGTCAACCTCAAGGATGTGGACCTGAAGGATTTCTTCCGCCTCATCCATGAAATCAGCGGCCTGAATGTAGTTCTCGATCCCAACGTGCACGGCAATCTGACGGTCGTGTTGGATGATGTGCCGTGGGATCAGGCGCTGGACATCGTGCTGAAGAACAACGATTTGGCGCGGGAGCTGGAAGGTAATGTTCTGCGCATCGCAACTGTCGATACGTTGAAGAAAGAAGCCGATGCGCGGCGCGCTCAGGTAGAAGCGGAAGCTTTGGCAGTGGAAAAAGTCTCTGTGACGCGCTTCCTCAGCTATGCCCACGCCAAAGACGTGATCATGACGTTGAAGAAGTTCATCTCTGTCCGCGGCGATGTGGTCGCGGATGAACGCACCAATGCCGTGATCGTCAATGACATTCCCAAAGTGATTCCGGTGATCGATCGCCTGCTGACGCAGCTTGATCGCAAGACGCAGGAAGTCGAGATCGAGGCGCGTGTAGTGGCAGCGACGCGCCAGTTCGCGCGCGACATTGGAACCCAGCTTGGTTTCGGCTGGGGCAACGGACACAGTGCGGTCGGGGGCGCCAGCGCGGTCGGCAGTTCGCCCACTACAGTCAGCAATCTGACGCCAGGCTACATTACGGTTCCGGGAGCCAGCGGGTCAACCGGTTCGTCGATCCCACTCTTCTCGAACCTAGGCTCAACTTCGCCGACCAGCGGTCTCACCTTCCTGAACGCCAGCAATACCGTGCGAATCGACGCCATTCTGACGATGGCGGAATCGCGCGGCTTGCTGAAGGTGCTGTCCCGTCCGCGGGTGGTGACGCAGAACAACATTCAAGCCCTGGTTCGCCAGGGCGTGCGGGTGCCCATCGTGACGCAGGCGCAGTTGGGCGGCCCGCCGACTGTGACATACGTCGATGCTTTTCTGAGATTGACGGTAACTCCGCAGATCACTTCGGAGAACACGATCTTCCTGAACGTGGACGTGGAGAATACAACGCCCAACTTCGGTCAGGAAGTGCAGGGCAACCCCGAATTGATCACGCAACAGGCAACGACGCAGGTGCTGGTGACCGACGGCGGCACGGTGGTGATCGGCGGCGTCATCCAGACACAGAACTCGATCAACATTACGCAGGTACCGCTGCTGGGCAACATTCCCATGCTGGGCAACCTGTTCAAGCATACTGTGGTCAATACTTCGAATCAGGAGTTGATCTTCTTCATTACGCCGCGGATCATTCAGACATAAGTTCTGCGTGGCGCGTCCTAAGTCCCGAGTCGCGAGTCCCCAGTAAACGACCGCTGGTCTGGAGAAACTGCCAGGCCGGCGGTTTTGTTTGGCCATGAGCAGTGAGTGGTAGGCAATGAGGAATTGAGGTTTGAGGGCTCCATGCTGATTGCTCATCGCTCACTGTTCACCTGCTAGACTCTTTCGGATGGACTTCCACTTGCGCCTGAAAAAATTGCGCGAGCAAGTCGCCGCAAAACGGCTCGATGCCCTGCTGGTCAGCCATCTTCCCAATATCCGTTATCTCTGCGGATTCACCGGCGGCGCGGGATTTCTTCTCCTCTCGGATTCTGGTTTCGTCTTCTTTACCGACGTTCGCTACGACATGCAATCGCGGACGGAGGTGAAAGGGGCGCGTGTGATCATTGCGCGCAAGGCATTGTTGGCTGCAGTCGCGGAATGGCTTTGGACCCATCGAAAACGGGCACGCCAGTGGACAATCGGCATTGACGCCGAACACCTGACGGTGGCGGAAAAGAAACGGCTTGCTGATCTGCTGCCTTCCGGCGTGAGATTGCGTAATGCGCCTGCTTTGGTCGAGCAGGCCCGCATGACCAAAGATGAAGATGAATTGGAACAGATTCGCCGAGCGGTGCAACTGGGCGCCAGCCTTTTCGATCGCGCGGTGCAGGTCTTACGTCCGGGAGTAAAAGAATCTGAAGTGGCAGCGGAGATGGAATACGCTGCTCGGCGCGCGGGAGCGGAGGAGATGTCGTTTCCCACGATCATCGCTTCGGGGCCGCGATCGGCCCTGCCGCACGGCAGAGCTTCTGACCAAGCTATCGCGGCCGGCTCATTCGTTGTCTGCGACTTCGGTGTTATACTCCATGGTTATTGCTCGGATGAGGCGCGCACCGTGTGGGTCGGCGATCCGTCCGGGGTCATCGCGAAAGACGCCCGTGACGCGTACGAAGCAGTGAAAGAAGCGCAGCAGACGGCGATGGCAGCAGTGCGGTCGGGCGTTACCGCTGGGGAAGTCGATGCTGCCGCTCGCAAGGTGCTGCGCAAGACCGGGCTGGCGAAGTATTTCAGGCACTCGACCGGGCACGGGGTTGGTTTAGAGATTCACGAAGCGCCGCGAATTGCGGTGAGTCAGAAAGAAGTGTTGAAGCCGGGAATGGTCATTACCATTGAGCCCGGAGTATACTTTCCCGGCAAGTGGGGCGTCCGCATCGAGGACATGGTGGTGGTTAAAGAAGGCGGATGCGAGGTGATGACGCCCACGAGCAAGGATTTTACGGCGGTTTAGTCTTCTTACTTCAGTTCACAGGCGATCTGCCTCGAGAAAGTTGGTTTTGACCACTCGGTTTTCCCCAAGGTCTGCCAGGCGAGGGGAAAGAAGGTCGCAGCAGTCCCACCGAACGCGAATGAACCAAAAAGAGATCAAGGAACTGATCGAGTTCCTCATTGAAAAGGACATTGCCGAATTTGAGTTGGAGCGCGGCGATGTCAAATTGAGGGTAAAGCGAGGAGGCGCGCATACAGTTGCGCACGCGCGCCCGGAAGTGCCTTACGTTGTCCCTGCCGCGCCGGTCGCTGTACCAGCTTCTCAAGCGGCACCAACTTCATCGCCTGCCGCGCCCGAAGCGGCTCCGCCTCCGGCGGAAGAGAAGCTTCATATCGTGAAATCTCCGATTGTGGGAACGTTCTATGAAGCTCCGTCGCCGGGCGCGCCGCCGTTCGTCAAGGTGGGAGACACCGTGGAGCTGGGGCAGGTTCTCTGCATCGTGGAAGCGATGAAACTGTTGAACGAAATCGAGTCCGATGTGGCGGGCGAAATCGTCAAGAAAATGGCCAGCAACGGCCAACCAATCGAATATGGCCAGGAATTGTTCGCCATAAGGCCGAAGTGAGTGCGCTGTTCGATCAATTCATCTGCCGATTCGGGTATGGGAAAATTTTCCGGGTGGCCGTTCCTGAGTGCTCCGAGAAATGCAATGGTGCGGTTTGTGCATGCGACTGTTCCGATACACGCGAGATCCCTCGCCCCGCTGGCGAAAACGCGGGGCTTCGGGATGACGCCGGTCATCGACCCGCATGCCGCACCCTTTCGCAACAAGCTGGGAGCTGACGGCTGAAAGCTGATAGGTGATGTTCAAGAAGATTCTGATTGCCAATCGCGGAGAAATTGCGCTGCGCATCATTTGCGCCTGCAAAGAACTGGGAGTGCGTACGGTCGCGATTTACAGCGAGGCCGACCGTCATTCATTGCCTGTGCGCTTTGCAGATGAAGCAATCTGCATTGGGCCGCCGCAGCTGGCATTGAGTTATCTCAACATTCCAGCGGTGATCAGCGCAGCGGAAATTGCCAATGTGGAGGCAGTCCATCCCGGCTACGGTCTTTTGGCCGAAAACGCCAACTTCGCCGAAGTCTGCGAAACCAGCGGCATCAAGTTCATCGGCCCGCGTCCGGAAGTGACGCGGCTGATGGGAGAAAAAGAAAAGGCCCGTGCCGCCATGGAAAAAGCGGGCGTGCCGATTCTGCCGGGGTCAGATGGAATTATCGCGTCGGAAGGCGAAGCCCTGGAGTGGGCGCGGCAGGTTGGCTTTCCAGTGATCCTGAAAGCCTCAGCCGGGGGCGGCGGGCGCGGCATGAGAATCGTTCGCAGCGAGCAAGAATTGCCGGGATTGTTTCTCGCTGCGCAATCGGAAGCTGCGGGCGCCTTCGGCAACGGCGATCTGTACATGGAAAAGTACGTGGAGCACCCGCGGCATATTGAGTTCCAGGTATTGGCCGATGAGCACGGCAACGTCGTCAGTCTCGGCGAGCGCGAATGCTCGATCCAGCGGCGTCATCAGAAGCTGTTGGAAGAATCACCTTCGTTGCAGGTGACCCCTGAGCTGCGTGAGCAGATCGGCCGCGTGCTGTGCAAGTCGCTGGCGCAGGTTGGATACACAAATGCCGGAACGGTTGAGTTCCTGATGGATCAGGACCGCCGTCTGCACTTCATCGAAATGAATACGCGCATTCAGGTGGAGCACCCGGTCACAGAAATGGTGACCGACGTGGACTTGGTGAAGTCCCAGATCATGATTGCCGCGGGCGCCGAGATGAAGGATGTTCTGCATGGGCCGATCGAGCGCCGTGGACATGCCATCGAATGCCGCATCAATGCCGAACATCCGGAGAAGTTCACTCCGTCGGCGGGGAAGATCACCGCATTCAATCCGGCAGGAGGGACGGGCATTCGCGTAGATACGGCCGCGTTCACTGAAGGCATCATTCCGCCTTACTATGATTCCCTCATCGCCAAGCTCGTCGCTTATGGACGCGATCGTGAAGAGGCGCTTTCGCGCATGGCGCGGGCGCTGGATATGTTCATTGTTGAAGGCATTCACACGACGATTCCGCTGCACCGGAGGATTGTGGCCGATCCCGATTTCCGAGCTGGGAAGTTTGATACGGGATTTATTGAACGGTTTCTGGCGGAGAACGGCGCGAAAAAGGACTCTGCGGCTTGATTGTTGTCCCTCGTCTTTATCCTATTGCCGATGCGGCGTGCTTTTCCTCGACTTATGACTTAATTTCATTTGCACAAGACCTGATTGCCGCGGGCTGCACGTTGCTGCAGTACAGGAATAAGTCGGGTAACGCGCGCGTGATGTTGGAGCAGGCGCGGGAACTGAGGAGACGCCTCGGTTTTCATTCCCACTTCCCCCAAAACAGGGGAGAAGTGGGGCACCTCACATTAGAGAGGATCCAGAGTCAAAGTCCCCACCCTGTCGCAAAAAGCGCGACAAGGGTGGGGCAACCCCGTTTTGAGAATTCCGTTCGGCTCATCATGAACGACCGTGCCGACCTTTGCCTCATGGCTGATTTCGATGGCGTTCACGTCGGGCAGGATGACTTGTCGCCAGAATCGGTTCGCAAGATCATCGGCCCGGATCGCCTGCTCGGGGTTTCGACGCATAATCCTGAACAGGTCGCCGAGGCCGCTAAGACTTCAGCCGACTATCTTGCCATCGGCCCCGTTTTTGCGACGGCAAGCAAAGAGAAGCCTGATCCTGTCGTGGGTCTTGAAGGGGTGCGCCGGGCGCGGCAGTTGACCCGCAAGCCGCTGGTCGCGATCGGCGGCATCACGCGGGCGAACGCGAAGTCGGTCATTGAGGCGGGAGCGGATTCGGTGGCGGTGATATCTGACTTGATACGGGATCCGCGCAAATCAGCAGAGGAATTTTTTCGCATATTGGGGTAAAGTCAGGGGCGTATAGCGGCCAACGGCCAATGACGAAATCAGCCCTGGAGGCATCCTGAGCACACCGGCAACTGCTGCACGCAGCGATTGGGAAATTCACAGCCATCAAGACCAGGAGCTGGTCAAGGGACTCGGCCTGACCAGCGCCACTATGCTGGTCATGGGGTCGATGATCGGCTCGGGCATCTTTATTGTTTCAGCCGAGATTGCGCGCGAGGTGGATTCTCCCGCGCTTTTAATTGCCGCCTGGGCTGTCGCAGGTTTCATGACCATCGTCGCCGCGCTCAGCTATGGTGAGCTGGCGGCCATGATGCCGCGGGCCGGCGGGCAGTATGTCTATTTGCGCGAAGCGCTGGGCCCGCTGTGGGGCTTTCTTTATGGCTGGACATTATTCCTGGTCATCCAGACCGGCACCATCGCAGCTGTAGGGGTGGCATTCGGCAAGTTCCTGGGCGTTTTCTTTCCATCAATTTCCTCTACGAACTGGATTCTGCATCTCTGGAAAGTTCCGCCGATTCCGATTGGCCCCATGGTGCTCGGCAACATGGAAGTTGGTATCAACACGCAGAATCTGGCGGCCATCCTGCTGGTGATTTTTCTTTCGGTCGTGAATATTTTTGGGGTGAAAACTGGCGCGTTCATTCAAAACATCTTTACAACGGCTAAAGTCTCGGCGCTGTTCGGTTTGGTTGTATTAGGTCTTGCCCTCGGCCGCAACGCGCAGGCTATCGCCGCCAACTTCAGCGGGCATTTCTGGCGCAACGCGGCCCTCTCGGCGCAACATGCAGTTCAGGTGGGCGTAGGCGGGCCAATCGTAATGGTTGGGACATTGACCATCCTGGCCGTGGCACAGGTTGGCTCGCTTTTTTCCGCCGACGCCTGGAACAACGTAACGTTCACCGCGGGAGAAGTGAAGAATCCGAGCCGCAATCTTCCGCTCTCGCTTGCGCTCGGCACGGGCGTGGTGATCGCTCTCTACATCGCCTGCAACTTCATTTATCTGAACGTGCTTCCTCTCGATGGAATCCCAACCGCAACCACGGTTCTAGGGCGCGGGATCAAGTATGCTGCCGAAGACCGCGTCGGCACTGCCGTCATGACACAAATGTTCGGGGCTGCCGGCGGCTGGCTGATGGCCGCAGCCATTCTGATTTCCAGCTTCGGCTGCAACAATGGACTGATTCTTTCGGGCGCGCGCGTCTACTATGCGATGGCCAAAGACGGCCTGTTCTTCCGCGGCGTCGCAAAACTGCATCCTACATATAAAACCCCTGCCGTTTCGCTGATGGTGCAGATGATCTGGACCTGCGTTCTGTGCATCTCCGGCAGCTACGGCCAATTGCTCGACTACATTATTTTTGCGGTGCTGGTCTTTTATATTTTGACCATCGTGGGATTATTCGTGCTGCGCCGCACTCATCCGGACGCCGAAAGGCCATATAAGGCGGTTGGATACCCGGTGCTGCCGGCGATTTATATTGTGATGGCGTTGTTCATCGATGTCGTATTATTGCGCTACAAGCCACAGTACACGTGGCCGGGGTTGATTGTGGTGCTGCTGGGAATACCGGTATATTACGCGTGGTCGGCGAGGGCGAGTACGCGTTCCGCCTAATTCAAGGAGAAACCCAAGCGAATGGCCAATCTGCTGGCAACCAAGCCACTGAACCTGCTCATGCAAGAGGCCCACGAATCGGGCGAGCACAGTCTTAAACGCACATTGGGAGTGTTTCAGCTTACTGCGCTGGGCGTGGGCGCGATCATCGGCGCAGGAATTTTTGTGATGGTCGGCTTGGGCGCGCAGTATGCAGGACCGGGGTTGACTTTATCGTTCGTGCTGTCTGGCCTGGGATGCGCTTTTGCCGGCCTCTGCTATGCCGAGTTTGCCGCCATGATTCCGCTGGCCGGCAGCGCTTATACCTATGCATACGCCACCCTGGGCGAACTGCTGGCATGGATCATCGGCTGGGATCTCACTCTCGAATACGCCATGGGCGCCAGCACGGTTTCTTCAGGATGGTCGAATCACTTCATAGAACTGCTTAAAATATTCCACCTCAGAATTCCGCTATGGATGTCCTACGATCACTGGACCGCACTCAAAACCGCCGAAATGACGATTGGCCGCGAGATGGCTCATGCAGCTGATCCGACGTTGGTGCCGGGGTCGCAGGGGTTTCTCGACAAAGTCAGCGCGATTTGTGGTTCGCAGTCGCCGGAGTTGTTGCAGCGCGCGCACGAATTGCTCGGAGCGCCACATCTGTTCGGAATGGAGATCGGCTTCAATCTTCCTGCCTTTATCATTGCGCTGGTCATCACCTTGATCCTGGTAATCGGAATCAAAGAGAGTGCACGCTTTAACGCGACGATTGTAACCATCAAAGTTTCGGTGGTGTTGTTCGTGATCGCTTTGGGTGCTCGTTACGTGAACCCCGGCAACTGGGGCGGCGATTGGTCGTCGTACGCTCCTCATGGGTTCGCTGGAATTGGAGCGGGAGCGGCTTACATCTTCTTTGCGTATATCGGTTTTGATGCTGTATCCACGACAGCTCAGGAGGCGAAGAATCCGCAACGCGATCTGCCGATTGGCATGATCGCTTCGCTGGCAATTTGCACTGTCTTGTACATTGCTGTTGCCGCTGTGTTGACGGGCATGGTGCGCTGGCAGCAGATCAACATTGAAGCTCCGGTCGCCCTGGCCTTTCTGGATCGCGGGCTCTCGACTGCCTCGCACATTATCACTCTCGGCGCGCTGGCCGGGCTGACCAGTGTGATGCTAGTGATGTTACTGGGCCAGACTCGCGTGCTCTATTCCATGGCCAACGACGGCCTTCTGCCCAGGAAGTTCTTTGCTGATGTTCATCCCAAGTTCCGCACGCCATGGAAAAACACGATTCTCGTGGGGTTGCTGGCCGCGATCGTAGGTAGTCTGACGCCGATCGAGGATATCGGAAAAATGGTGAACATCGGAACGCTGTTGGCTTTTGTGATCGTGTCGCTCTCGGTCATGGTGTTGCGTTACACAAATCCCACATTGCACCGGCCATTCCGAACTCCCTGGGTGCCGGTGGTGCCGATTCTGGGCGTGGTTTCTAACGGCTACATGATGTACAAGCTGGGCTGGGTGAACTGGGCGCGGCTGATTATCTGGCTGATCATAGGGCTGATTGTGTATTTCACCTACAGCACCAAGCACAGCCGCGTGCAGGCGATGCAATCGGGTGCGGCGCCCGCCAAGGCATCGCCTTCCATGGCCGATTAGTGGTTTTACAGTCGGGCCCTCCGCACTGCGCGGAGGGCCTTTTTGTTTTATAGTGCAGATGGTCGTTAGTCCTTCGGCTATCGAAACTGGAATCCCAGTTTGGACTGCGGCTCCGAGGCTAACGACTGACGACCGACGACCAACGATCAAGGACCAATGACTCTTTCATGAAAATCGTTTCCGCGGAAGAAATGCGGGCCATCGATCGCGCTACCAGCGAGCGCTTCGGCGTGCCTTCGCTCACCTTAATGGAAAATGCGGGCGGAGCTGTTTCCGATTACGTTCTATCGCATTATTCGACAGCGGCCCGCATTCTGATTTTCTGCGGCAAGGGAAATAATGGCGGCGATGGCTTCGTGGCCGCACGGCGATGGCACGAGCGTGGGAAGAATGTTCAGGTCATCGTACTGGCCGATCCGAAGGAATTGCGCGGCGACGCAGCGGTAATGTTCGCAAAACTGCCGGTCGCGGCTACTGGCGTGCGTTCCAGCGAAGAGTTACAGCAGCTTGGGCAATCGCTGCAAGCTGATTTATATGTAGATGCGATTTTGGGCACCGGGTTCAAGCCTCCTGTGACCGGGCTTTATGCAGAAGCCATTGCTTTGATGAACGGCGGCAAGGTTCCAGTGGTCGCGGTTGACATTCCATCCGGAGCGGATGCCGATGCGATGGGAGCGCAAGCGGGGACGATTGCGCGCGCGGATGCTGTCGTCACGTTTACTGCGCCGCGTCCCGCGCATGTGTTCAGCCAGCTAACTTCAGGACCCACCGTTGTCGCCCCAATCGGCTCGCCGCCAGAGGCGATCACGTCTGCGCTGCAACTCAATGTGACTACCGCGCCCGATCTTGCCGCATTTGTTGCGCTGCGCCCGGCGGATTCGAACAAAGGGAATTACGGGCATGTGTTGGTCGTGGGAGGATCGCTGGGCAAGGCGGGAGCGGCTGCCATGGCCGGATTGGCCACGCTTCGCGCCGGAGCGGGTCTTTCCACGGTTGCGACGGCGAAATCGATTCTGGGGACCGTGGCCTCATTTCACCCCGAAGTGATGACGGAGCCGTTGCCCGAAACCGATGGGGGCGCGATTTCTATCAGCGCGCGCGACAGGATTGAAGATCTAGCAGAGGGGAAGAGCGTAATCGCAATCGGGCCCGGGATTTCCCGCGATCCGCAAACCGCAGAGCTCGTGCGTACTCTGCTCGCCGAACTTCAATCGGCATTTGTTGTCGATGCAGACGGCCTGAATGCGTTCGATGGGCGCGCCAGTGAATTGAACGGGAATGACAGATTCGTTGTCATTACGCCGCATCCCGGAGAGATGGCGCGGCTTGTGGGATCGAGCGTTGCGGATGTTCAGAAAGATCGTTTGGGCGTGGCGCGCCGCTTTGCGCGCGAACACGATGTCATCGTGGTGCTGAAAGGCTATCGCTCGCTCGTGGCAAAGCCAGATGGTGAAGCTTGGGTGAATACGACAGGGAATCCCGGGATGGCGACCGGGGGCACAGGCGACGTGCTGACTGGGATCGTCGCGGGGATGATGGCCCAGCATCCGAAAGATGCATTCAAAGCAGTGCTTGCGGCAGTTCACCTGCACGGGTTTGCCGGCGATGTAATGAAAGCGATTGTGGGCGAGCACGCGATGGTGGCAACCGATCTGCTGCAAGGGCTGCCGGTGGCATTTAGGGTCATGCGACAGGCGGCGCAGGAAAAACTTGTGCGCTGGTAGGAGGCAAACTTAGTTTCCCGATTGGCCTCCCGTACGTTGGCGAGACAGTAAACCTTAATATTGTGCTTGAGCCTGCGTTTGTTAGGCGTTGAAACTCCGTGTCCCGCGCGGGAATTCGGCCATCGGCTTCCGTAACCTGTTACCTGCGCCGATCCCGTGTCATAGTTCCGTCAGTTATGACCCACTTCCCCCAACCGCACCCTTCGCGGCGAGCGGCCCGGGTCCAGCTAGGAGAGAACGTTCCGGCTGCGATTCGCCTGGAAGACGGCCGCCAAGCCAAAGCCAAACTGCAAACCATTTCCACGACTGGCGGCCTGCTGCAATTGCCGCGTTCCCTCAGCCGGGGAGACTTTGTCGAAGTTGCATTCCAGACCCAATCGGGCCCGGTGAGGGCGATGGCGGAAATTCTAAGTCCGATGCGCAAAACGAATGACGGCGTGTTCCAGCCTTTTCGGTTTGTCGCGCTCGAGGATGAGGACCACCGCCGGTTGCGCACCTCGCTCGATCATGTAGCGACGCGCAATTCTCTGGGACTGAAATCCGCCATGCTGAGCACGGTGGGCACGATCTAGCAATTGGTATAGACTTCAGTTCCGCAAAACGCTGAACGATAAGGCAACAAGAACGCGACCTCAACGGCTGAAGCCGTGCCTATGTGGTCGCCATCATGCACACGAGTGAAACTCGTACCCTTCCCAGTGCGGACTATTTCCATCTCTTATACTGATGGTTCATGCCCTATTCCTCGAAGGTGTCAAAGGCGATCACCAGCGAGATCACTACACACTCAGCCGAAGAAACCATCGCCTTTGGCCGCACGCTGAGTGAAATACTCACGCCGCCGAAGCTGGTATTGTTGCGGGGCGATCTGGGCGCGGGGAAGACCACGCTGGTGAAGGGAATCGCCGCCGGATTCGAAGCCGCCAAAGAAGAAGACGTCACCAGCCCCACTTTCACGTTGGTGCATGAATATCGTGGACCCAAGGCAAACTTGTATCACATCGATTTGTATCGCGTAGATACGCAGCGTGAACTGGAAACTCTAGGCCTGGATGATCTGCGATCGGAAGACAGTATCTTACTCATCGAGTGGGGAGAGAAATTTCCGCGGTTTCTGCGCGAGCGGGATGTGGAGATTGCCCTGGAGCGACAAGGCGACAGCGTACGCAAGATCAGCATTGCGAGCAAAAAATGAAGCGACTTTTCATCGTGTCGCTGATTATCGTCTTTGCAATCTCGCTGGCTGCGCAGCAGCCAGAGTGGTGCAAGAAGCTGCCGCGTCCTGCCTACGCGAAGCTGGAACGCGTGCCCAATGCCGATGGCTGGTTTCAGGTGTACCGAATCCGTCCCGGAGTGTTTGCCATTTACGAACCGTGGCAGCTGGAAGAGGTCATTTCTTATCTCATTCTCGGCAGCAACAGAGCGTTGCTGTTCGACACCGGCATGGGCATCAGTAATATTCAGGCGGTCGTGGCAGGACTGACCAGGCTTCCGGTAAGCGTAGTGAACTCTCACACGCACAATGACCACGTCGGTGATAATTGGCGCTTCAATGACATCTATGGCATGGACACGGACTTCACTCGCACCAATGCCCGCGGTTCAAAGGATGATGCGCAGGCTGAGCTGGCGCCGGGCCAACTCTGCCGAAGTTTGCCGGAGGGATTCGACGCCAAGGCGTATTCAACGAAGCCATTTCACATCACCCACTCGCTGCATGATGGCGACAAAATCGATCTCGGCGGCCGCAGATTGAAAGTTATCGCCACGCCCGGGCACACGCCCGATGCGATCGCTTTACTCGACGAGAAGAATGGCCTGCTATTTACGGGAGATTCGTTCTATCTGGGTCCGATTTATTTGTATCGCCCGGAAACTGATTTGGATGCCTACGTCGCATCTATGCAAGAGCTGGCGGCGCTTACGCCTCATCTTCAACTTCTTCTGCCGTCACACAATGTGCCGGTTGCCGAACCCGCATATTTGCCGAAGGTTGTAAGTGCGATTCAGCAAGTGCGGCGCGGTCAGGTCAAAGCAATTATCACGGACGGAAAGCACGAGTACGTGTTCGGGGATTTCTCGTTCCTGATGAGATGATCGCTATGTGGGTAGCCTTCAGTGAGCAGGTGTGCCGCGGGCAAGAAGGGATTGCTAGGCTGATAAAATTCCCTCAATGTTGCTAGCCGAGGGCAGGTTTCCGGTCAGGAGCAAGAGCGGGACCATGAGTTGTCTTTGTCGGGTCACGTTCGACTTGAGACGAGAGCACTCGATTCAGGTCGACTGTCTCAGGCCCTTGCCCCCACATAGGCCCGTGCTCATTCCAGATGGCCCATACCTACTTGAGGCATCACCGGGCCAGGCCCCTATAGAGTGTTTTGTTTTGGGAATGGACGCCCAAGCCGAGAACAACATCCTCCGCGTTACGCTGATCCCGGCGTCCCGTGTCGTGGTCGAGAATGGCTCGCCCATTGTCCGGGTAAATGCTGCAGTCGTTAACTTCAACCAGTATTGGTTTGGCGGCCCCAACAAATTGCACTTTTGTCTCGAGGATGGCGTGTGGATTTTCGAATTCACCCCGGTAGGCGAGAAAACCGTCCTCTATCCTCCCGAGATCCAGAGCGAATCCTATTCATTTACTCACCACCTTGTGGTTCGCAGAGCTGACGGAGCGGCGTTTTCCTGCGCAGAGGCGGAGAGCGTCATGGACACGCTCGCTATTTTTTTGCGATTTTGTGCAGAGCGATGGGTCGCGCCAGCCCTGATCGTCGGCGTGGACACTTCGGGCGCGGTTGCGATGCAAGAGTGGGGCGCTCCAAAGGTCGATGTCCGAGACAGTCCAAGCAACTGGCTGGATGCTTACCATGGGGAACCAATGTTGGAGATATTTCCAGAATACTCACGGCTAATGGGAGACCCAGATTGGAGGGAGGCCATTCGGGCCGCGGTGTACTGGTATATCCGCGCAAACACGAACCACGTGGGACCGGACGGCGGGATAGTCCTGCTGCAGGCGGCCCTCGAACGCCTGGCCTGGCAACTGCTGGTTCAACATCGCGGTGCCATCTCCGTTGATGGTTTTCTCAAGCTACCAGCCGCGGATCAGTTGAGGCTACTTCTCGACTCCTGTGCCGTGCCACTGGCGATCCCCGCTCTTCTTGAACAAACGCTACAATCCGCCAAAGAGTTTAACTGGAACGATGGTCCCCAGGCGTTTGTCGAGGTGAGAAATGGACTTGTCCATCCTCAGAGGCGAAGAAAGTTAGAGGGCTCCCGTGCGTATTTTGAGGTCTTTCAGCTTGGAAAATGGTATCTGGAGTTAGTCCTACTTCGAACGTTCGGATTGAAGGGGAAATACGCGAACAGGCTCAAAATCCCGCGCTCCGTCGGAGATGTTGAACCCGTGCCTTGGGTGCATTGACATACGCGAGGCGTCGCGTTCGTCCTAAAATCCCATAATGTTATACCCACAATCGACGTAAATCACTTCGCCGGTGATGCCGCTGCTTGCATCCGACGCGAGAAAGACCCCGGTTCTTCCGACTTCCTCGACTTCGACGCGGCGGCCGAGCGGCGCGCGCTCTTCATGTTCCTTCAGCATGTCGCCGAAGCCGGCGATGCCCCGCGCGGCAAGGGTTTTAATTGGACCAGCCGAAATCGCGTTCACTCGAATCTTCTTCTTTCCCAATTCGTATGCGAGATAACGCACGCTGCATTCGAGTCCCGCCTTGGCCACGGCCATTACGTTGTAGCGCGGCACGACTTTTTCGGAAGCGTAATACGTCATCGTCATGATCGAGCCGCCATCTTCCATGAGCACTGCGGCCCTTCGCGCAACTGCAATCAGCGAGTAGACGCTCACATCCATCGCGACGCGAAAGCCTTCCCGGGTGGTGTTGACGAAGTCTCCTTTAAGTTCGTCGGCGGGCGCAAAGGCGACGGAATGCACCAAGGTGTGCAGCTTGCCGTAGCGTTCTTTGAGCATGACGAATAAGCGGTCGATTTCTTCGTCTTTGCTCACGTCGCACATGTAGGCTTCAGCGCCAGGCAGCGACAGGATAAGGTCTTTAGCTTCCTGCTCCAGCCGCTCGTTCTGGTAGGTGATGGCCAGCTTCATTCCCGCGGCTTGCAACCCCTGGGCGATCGACCAGGCGATCGATCGCTTGTTGGCGACTCCGAAGACGACGGCGTTACGGCCCTGCAAGTTAGAGAACATGAGTGCTCCTTGGAAGGGGAAGAATAACAGCGGAGAGGTGTTGATTACTATGCATGTTGTCGCGGCGTCATTCCGAGCCCCGCGTTCTCACCGGCGGGGCGAGGAATCTCCTATCCAATGACCTGTAGGCAAGGAGATCCTTCACTTCGCCTGAAAAGCGGCTCCGCTCAGGATGACGCCATGCAACGATCCGGTGACCCCTGCCCTTGCGTGCCGCCGCGTTCGGCGCTACGATTCGCCTGCTAGCGAAAGTGGATTCCGACTTCCAGGGTTGAGGTGCCCTATGAATCGCCAGGCATTTGTCCTGAAAACGCTCCTCTTTTGTCTTCTTCTCCCTGCGGCGCTCGCTTTCGGGCAAATTGACAAGATTGTCATCCCTGCGGGCACGCCCGAAGATCACGATCTGCAAGCCATTTCGGCCGAGCAGGACGCCGCGAAAAAGCTCGCCATGTACCAGGATTTCGTGCAGAGGTATGCATCCAATCCGGCCGCCGTGGCCTACGGGAACTGGCAGCTTTCGCAGGCGTATCAGACCTCTGGAGATCTGAACAAAGCGCTCGAGTACGGAGATAAGGCACTGGTCGGTTCTCCGCGCAATCTCGACATACTGGTCTTGCAGGCCACCATTGCGCAGCAGGAAAAAGATAATTCGCGCCTCATGACTTATGCCGCCAAGGGCGGGGAAGTGTGCGCTTCGATCGCGAAACAGAAGAAGCCTGAGGGTATGGGCGACGAGGACTTCAACCGCCAGATTGAAGACGAGAAGAACGCGTCCAAAAATAATTGCGACTTCCTCGAATCGGCAGGCTTCAACGCTATCGTCAGCGAGCAGGATGCCAAGGCCCGCATGGCGGAAATCGAAAGTTTTTCGGCTGCATTTCCCGACTCGAAATTTTCGAACGACGTGGCCAGCTATGCCATGTATACACTGGGGCCCGGACAATTGAATGATCAGGCGAGACTGTTCAGCTACGGCGAGAAGACTTTGGCTGCAAATCCTAATTCACTTCCGGCGCTGCTGTTGCTGGCCGGCACGTACGTCGACGACCCTCACCCTGGCAGTCTGGCCAAAGCTGTGACGTATTCGCAAAAAGCCATCGCGGTTGCCAAAGCCGATGCGCCCGATGCCGACAAGAGCCGCAAACTGTCGGCCGGCACTGCGCATTCGATTCTGGGATATGCCTACATCAAGCAGGACAAAACGCAGGCGGCCATTCCAGAATTAAAGTCAGCGGTGGCACTGCTGAAGGGGCAAGATGAGCAGCAATACTCAATTGCGCTGTATCGCCTGGGATTTGCTTATGCAAAGCTGAATCGCATCAACGAAGCCCGCGATGTGTTGACGGAAGCAGTAAAAATAAACGGTCCTGTGCAGTCACTGTCGCAGGATTTGTTGGCGAAGGTGAATAGCGCGAGAGCGAAGGGGAGATGAGCAGCAAATCTGATTATTTGGAATTCGCCAACTCTTCTGATAGCAACTGGGCTTTTTGTGCGAAATTGTGCGCCAGCTCCAGGTTGCCGGCTGCGGTTGCTGCCTTGGACTGCTGTAGGAACTGCTGAATCTGATTTACCATTTCCTTCTGACTTGGTTTCAGTTCGCGTTCGCTGATCTTCTTCAAGTTGGCTTCGGCTGTGCTGGTCAGTTGCTCAGTGGAGCGTTGTTGGGCAGCTTCTCCTCCTCCCACCGTGTCGCCGGTGAGTTTTATGGCGGGTTCGTCTGAGCCTCCGTTACGGACTACTTTTTTCGGAGGGGGGCAAGATTTGGCCGCTGCGCTGTTGCTCACGCTGGCATCCGCTGAGGCGCCTTGCTTTGCGTTGCCATTGTTGTCTGTGCTCGCTGGCTGCGGTGCGTTGCCAGGATTAACAGCATCGTTCGTCGAGGCTGATGAATTGCCCGGTTGCGGATTTAGCGCAGCAGGTGCATTTGTGCAATCCGGAGGAAGCGGTTTCTTATGCCGACGGGGTTTGCTTTGCTTTGGGGCTTGGGTGGAGGAGTTCGCGGACGAGTTTGCTGAGCTTTGTGCGGAGGGTGTCTGTTGCTGCACGAAGTCAGGAGTCTCAGGTGGCGTTTCGGCGGTAGCTGATCCAAGAAACAGCAAGAACGACCCGAGGATTGCGGGTAGATTCATAATCAATCCTTAGGCAAAAATTGTGTGTTGTACATGGTTGGTTGCATGACGCAGGTCTTCGGTTGCAAGTGCCGGGTTGCAAATTTCAAAAATTGGAGTGCGCTTCAGCTTCGTGTTCGGCCGGCAGATTCGCTGTTGTCAATGGGAGGCGAAAACGGAAGGTAGTGCCCTCACCTTCAGTCGATTCGAATTCCACCGAGCCGTAATGCCATTCGAGAATTTGATATGTTTGCGCCAGGCCGATACCGCTGCCTTCCTTCTTTGTGGTGAAGTACAGCTCAAAAATTTTGTCGCGCACGTCCTGGGGAATGCCGGCGCCATAGTCGCGGACCTCAGCCACGGCTGAATGATCGTCGCGGCGCGCGGTAATCTCCAAAGCGCCTCCCTGTGGCATAGCCTGGATTCCATTGAGGACCACGTTGAGCAGCGCCTGCTTCATGAAATCCAGATCGGCCTTAATGTGCAAAGTTTCCTCCGGCAGGTTGCGCTTGATAATGACGCCGTGTTGCTCGGCATCGGGCGCGGCCAGCACCGCGACATCGTCGAGCAGACGGCGCAGATCGACATCGACGAGACGCAGTTCCCGGGCGCGCATGAAATCGATCAACGTTTGCACGACGCGGTCCAGGCGATGGATTTCATTGCCAATGATATCCATGTGGCGGCGCGTGTCGGGATCGAGTTGCTTGAGCTTGCTCTGCAAGAGCTGCAAGTGGAGCACGATAGAGTTGATCGGATTTTTGACTTCGTGCGCAACCCCGCCGGTTACGCGTCCGCTTGCCGATAGCCGCCGCGACATTTCGATTTCGTCGCCAATGCGCCGCACGGACTCGGCATCGCGTATGGTGAGAAGTGCTCCGATATGCGTGCTTTTCTCCTGAATGAAATCCAGAGACACTTGCACGCGCCTGCCGCCCGTGGCGGCAAACTCGCGCTGCGCCAAGGGAGTGCGGCGCTCGAACGCACGCAGCACAGCAGCGCCGAGCAGATCGCCGGGCGAGAAGATCTCACGGGCAGTTTTGCCTAGCAATTCGCCTCGTGACCGCGCCAGAAAGCGCTCCACCGGAGCGCTTACCAGCACGACGCGAGAATCGCGCGTGAACAGCATCAAGCCGTCCTGGAGCTTCGACATGAGCTGGTCTACGTTATTTTTCAGGGCGGAGAAGATTTCGCGGCTGTCGCGCATCTGGCGTCCGAGATTTGCGATCTTCAGGGTGACCAGTCCCAGTTCGTCGTGCTCCGATTCATTCCCTGCCAACGTTTCAGGCTGTCCGAAACTGACGCTATCGAGGTTGCGGCTGATCTCGCGCAACGGGCCGAGCGCCAGGTTGGAAACGCCGGCCGCCAGAAAAAAGGAGATCACAATGGCCGCTATCGAGAGATAAAGTGCACTCATCAGCGGTGGGGTAATCTCGCTTTTGAGAAGCACAGTGGAAACGCCGACGCGGACTGTGCCGAATGGAGCTCCATTGAGAAATAGCGGAGAGCTTATGTCGTAGACGGTCGCCGGACTGTAAACAAGCCGGAATTGCTTTCTAAAGTGAGCCTTCTTCACCGTCCAGAAGGGTGGACGTTCGGCAACCTGTTTGCCGAGCAACTGCGAGTTTGTGTGAAACAACGCCTTTCCGCTTGAATCAACAATCGACACATCATAGACGTAGGGCCAGAGCGCAATATCCGATTGCAGATTGTTCAGAATATTTGTATCCATTGGCAGGTATTCGGTGAGTGCGCGCCGTATAGCCTCTGGATTGTTGGTATCGATTTTTGTGCTGCTCAAATCCGGCAGATCGTTTTCGGCAAAGTAAACCAGCTGCTTGGCCAGGCGGTCGGCGCTGTCGTAGGCGTCGGCAATATGCTGGCCGAGAATCTGCTGAAGATAAAAATAGGAAAACGAAACGGCCATCACGGTAACCAGCAGGGTGATGGCAAGAACGATAGTGGTTTTACGTCGCATGAAAGAAACTGAGTGCTGGGAACTGAGTACTGGGGTACTGCTTAAGCCTCCTCTTTTTCAGAGGCCGAATCGGCGGCAGCACTGCCGTACTCCTTCAACTTATTATGCAAGGTTTTCAGGCTGATGCCGAGAATTTCTGCGGCCTTCGTCTTGTTGTTGTTGGTGGACTGCAGGGTCTTTAAAATCAGCATCTTCTCGGCCTCGCCAACGGTGGTGCCCACGCCTAGACGGACTGCGTCCGGGTCATTGCTGGCTGCGCGCAAGGGTGGTTGGCCGAAGCCCGGCGGCAGATGTTTGGTTTCGATCATGCCGCTGTCGCAAACGATGATGGCCCGTTCGATTGTGTTGCGCAACTCACGCACATTTCCCGGCCACGAATAGTTATTGAACTGGTGCATTACCGCTTCGCTGACGGCCGCAACTTTGCGTGAGTGCTTGGCGCTCATTTCTGAAAGCAGCAACTGCACCAGTTCAGGCAGGTCTTCCTTGTGTTCCCGCAAGGGAGGCATGTGGATGTTGAAAACATTGAGGCGGTAATAAAGATCGCTGCGCAACTGGCCGCTGGCGACCGCTTCTTCGGGAACTTTATTGGTTGCGGCGAGCACGCGAACATCGACTGCGGTCTCGACTTTGCTGCCGAGGCGGCGCAGCTTGCGATCTTCGAGAACTCGCAGCAGCTTGGCCTGCGTTCCGACTGGCATCTCCCCGATTTCATCGAGCAGGATCGTTCCTCCCTCAGCCAGCTCGAAGCAGCCTGTGCGCCTTTCGAGAGCGCCGGTGAAAGCGCCCTTTTCGTGTCCGAAGATTTCACTTTCGATAAGTGTTTCTGGGATGGCGGCGCAGTTGATGGGGACAAAGGGACGGTCGCGGCGCGAGCTTAGCTGGTGAATCGTGCGCGCAACCAGCTCCTTGCCCGTACCGCTTGCCCCCGTGATCAACACTGATGCGGTGCTGGGCGCGACGAGCTCGATCAGCCGGAAAATCTCCTGCATTTTGCGAGACGATCCCCGCAATTGGCCGAGTGAGCCGCTGTCGCGCAGCTTGCGGCGGGCGGTTTCCAGCTCCGCTCGCGTTCCCACCAGCGTGGATGCGTTTTGCAGCATCGTGCGGAGGCGGTTCGTGTCGATGGGCTTGGTGATGTAGTCGTAGGCGCCCATGCGCATCGCCTGCACGGCACTGTCAATGGTGCCCTGGGCGGTAACCAGGATGACAGCCATGGCCTGCGATTGTTCGGCAAGATGCCCCAACAATTCGATGCCGCCCATGCGGGGCATTTTGAGGTCGGTGACCACAATTGCGGGGGACCACTGGGCAACTTTGCTTAATCCTTCTACGCCGTCACGGGCAGTTTCAGCCTTGTAACCCCAGGAGGAAACCAACTCGGCCAGCCCTGTACGTTCGTTTTCTTCGTCTTCGACGATTAATACTTTTTCGGCATTCATCCGCTCGTTCGTGCCCGCAAGTGATTCTGTTGAATCCCAGCCTGGTTCTACCTCATTCTACTAACGATACGCGGCCAGCTTCCTGTGGAGCAAGCCAGTGCGCCAATGCGCGGCCTTTTCGAAGTTCCAAAACCGGCCATGCCGTGTTGAGGCGCTCGTATCGAACGTCACTGTATGGTAAACATCTGCGTTTCGTCCTCTGTTGGCAATGGGTTGCGGTTCTCTTACAGTTTTCCTGTGGATTGTTCGGTCCTTCGTTATGGTTTGCAACGCGGGCCGGCGCGGGTCGGTGCGCAGGCAACGGTGGAATCGATGGACTCGGAAATGTCAGTCCTTCCTACTCGGGGCTCGTTGTGCAGAAGTGTTTTGCTTTTGCTGGCTTTAGGGCTGATGAGCAATGCAACCCTCGCGCAGAGCGATTCGAATCCGAAGTGGGATCTGTTTATCGGTTATCAATGGCTCCATCCCGGCGGCACGGTGCCGGCGCCGGGCGGTGACCCGAGTAATCCAACCCCGTTCAAGATTCCTGATATGCCGGCCGGTCTGGGGGAAGATCTTACATACAATTTCGATCCACACTGGGGCACGGAATTCGACGTTGGCCACAATTGGGGCAGCAGCAACAACGAGTGCACATACTCTGTGGGTCCCCGGTTCATCTGGCGCACAGACAATGGAAGTTACTTTTTGCACACGGTGGTGGGCCTGAATCGAGCAAATGTAAACGGGTTGAACTCCAGCAATGGAATCGGCGCCATTCTAGGGGGCGGAATGGACCTGCCCGTGACCCACGAGATCGCGTGGCGCGTTTTTCAAACCGACTACGTGTGGGGACTGCACAATTATGCGGATTTTGCCGCTCCCGAGTTCCCCGATCTGCGCCGTCCTTCGTTCCAAGGAGTTCGACTGCGCACCGGTCTCGTATTTAGTTTCGATGTTGCGCCACCTGTTGCTCCCGCAGCCACTTGCACCGTTCAACCCGCCGAGGTCATGGTCGGTGAGCCGATTGCGGCCACAGTCACAACCAGCAATTTCAGCTCGAAACACACTCTGACGTACTCCTGGAGCGCCTCAGGTGGGGTGGTGATGGGCAAAGATACGACCGCGCAGGTTGATACCGCGAACGCTGCGCCCGGCCGCTACGCTGTCAGGGTGAACGTAAGCGATCCCAAAGAAAAGAAGAACAACGAGGCAAGTTGCTTGGCGAACTTCACCGTCAAGCCGTTGCCTCCCAGGAACCCGCCGATCATCTCGATTTCGGCGAATCCCACAGCTGTGCTCGCAGGCGGAACCGTGAATCTATCCGCAAACTGCTCCAGCCCGGATGGCGTCTCGACTTCGGTTGCCAACTGGACTGCCAGTGCAGGAACAATTTCCGGCAGTGGCAGTTCGGCCACTTTGGAGACCGGAGGGGCTGCTCCCGGCGCAATCACGGTCAACGCCACCTGCACTGACATCCGCGGATTAATTTCACAGACTTCGACCCGGGTGACCGTAATTACTCCTCCACCACCTGAAATCGTACATCTCGAGCAACGGCTGTCCCTGCACAGCATCTATTTTCCGACCAACCAGCCTCGCCCGGGGGACATGAAGGGTGGCCTGCTACCCGGCCAGCAGAGGACACTGATCGCGCTCGCGGCCGACTTTAAACAATACTTGCAGAACAAACCGGAGGCCCACCTGATTCTCGGTGGCCGCGCCGATATGCGAGGCACGGCCGAATATAATCAGAAACTTTCGGAGCAGCGGGTCGCCCGCGTCAAGAGTTTCCTGGTCGAGCAAGGTGTTCCCGAGGGCAACGTGGACACCAAGGCATTCGGGAGGGAAAACAGCCTCACTGACGCCCAGGTACGGGATGCGATCGTGAACAACCCCGAACTTACAACGGAAGAGAGGCAACGGGCTCTCAAAAATGTCGGGGTGATCCGGTTGGCCAGTCATCGCCGGGTAGACATTACTTTAAGCACAACGGGGCAAACCTCGGTGCGGCAGTTCCCGTTCAACTCTACCGATGCATTGACTTTAATCGGGGGCAGGGAAGGCGAGAGGAAGAAACCAATCCGACCTGCCAGGAAGCCGGGGCTAATACGACCCAAAAGCCCTAAGAACTGATCAGTGTAAGGACATAACACTCACGAGGTGGATGTCAGCCATCCTCCGCTATTTTGTTTTTCTGGAGATGAAATACGCAAGTTCTACATGGATGCGTCGGCTGGCACCCGCTATGTAGCTGATTTTATTGGATGTATCTCTGGTACTCCAGTTGCCACTCCCATTTGCGGCGAGGATGGGCGACGATGCGTTCAATGGGGAGAATTTTTCACTGCTGTCATTTGTCCGCTCTGTTGGCCACAGGACTAGCCTTTGGTCTGGCATGTGAGCGCTCTCAGCCCGATCAGCCCGCCGATTCCGCTCTGCCACCCGCTGAAAAAAAGATTCCATTTCACGAGGGAGATGATCAAGCCGCCCCTGCCGATGCCCAGGCCTCGCCGGTTGCTAATCCGTTGTCAACTGGCACCGTGCCCTTCCGCGGTTCTCCCGCTCGTATCGTGCCTCCCGGGATGCTTGTGACCGTGCAGCTGCAGCACACGCTTTCCAGTATGAAGATTCATCCCGGTGACACATTCACGGCTGTTGTGGCAGCGCCGCTGACTGTCAATGGAGACACCCTCATCGATCGTGGTGCGCCCGTTACGGTACAGGTTGAATCGGCGCGATCACTGCGCTACCAGCCGGGTTCATTCCCAGTCTCGGGTTACATCCGGTTAAGTCTGAGCGCGATCAATGTTGATGGCAAACAACTCCCGCTGCAGACGTCGAGCCTGTTTGCCCGGGGCTTGCAGCAAAAGTCAGATGGTGTCCGGATCCCGAAAGGCCGGGATCTGACTTTCCGTTTGACAGCTCCGCTTGGTCTGGATTAGTCGGAAGTCATGGCAGGCCATCAAGGTGGAAGTTCCACCACAGATTAAGCTTTTCGAATTCTTCTCGTTCCTCCCACACATAAAGGTGCCTATCGCATACAAAAGCGGCACACTTGCCGAGTTTTCCACAGGCATTTTTCCATGATTATTCACTTGACAAAAGTTATAGGCTTGTGCCATGATGTCTCACATGGAAGCTAACTGCTATTTCGGCTTAGGTTTAGAGGCTGCCCGAGCCGCGCGCAATTGCTTCCGTAAATCGCGTTTTATGCTCGCCAGCAATTTACGTGTTGGTACTCGTTTCAACTGCTCCCGTTTTCCTTTCGCGTCCAATGGAGAACTCCTATGACCCTAGTTGACGTGATTACCCACTTCGATACCGATGAGCGTTGCCGGGAGTTGCTTGTCCGGCTCCGTTGGCCAAACGGGGTTGAATGCCCACGGTGCAACATGGCTGCCGTAGAACTGGCTACCGAAAAACAATTGTTCTACTGCAAGGGCTGTGATTACCAGTTCTCCGTAACCACTGGCACTGTGTTCAATGATACGCACGTTCCGTTGCAAAAATGGTTTATGGCTACACTGCTGCTCTGCGAAGCAAAGAAGGGCATGAGCGCACTGCAACTGAAGCGCACGATCTGGGGAAAGAACAAGGGCTCCTACAAGACCGCTTGGTATCTCTGCCACAGAATCCGCTTTGCCATGACTGAAGTTCACAAGATGCTCGACGGGACTATCGAAATCGATGAAACTTATATCGGCGGAAAAAATTGGCACAAGGGAATAGCAGCCGGGCGCGAGAATAAATCGGTCGTAATTGGAATTATCAAGCGCGGCGGCGAACTGAAGTTCGTCCACGTCAAAGAGGCTACTTCTGCCGCAATCCGCGAAGTGATGACCGAACATGTCAGCGAAGATGTGGATATGATCGTTACCGACGAATCTGTGCTTTATCCTCGCGGCCTTCCCAAATCCCAAGTATCGAAGCGTAAGACGGTCAATCACAGCGCCGATGAGTACGTACGGTATGAGGATGGATTCTGCGTAACCACAAACACAGTGGAATCGGCATTCTCTCTGTTCAAGCGCGGGATTGTGGGAAGCTGGCACCGCGTCAGTCCCAAGCACCTCGCGGCTTACCTGAACGAAATGACATTCCGTTTCAATCGTCGCAAGTCTCACACGCTTTTCCTTGATACGTTGCGCCATATGGTCACAGCCCCGGTGCTCACATTTGAACAATTGACGGCCTAATTCCGTCCAAATGGACAGCGCCCTTTAGTAATTAGCCTGATTCCGAGTTTTACCCCATAATCGCCTTGTTTGTTACCGCCCCCTTCGTACAACGGAATCAGGACACTACTTTGGCGAAAGTTGAGATGTCGGTTCGAATCCGACAGGGGGTACCAGAAACCCTGCATCCGTCTTTACACTGTAGTGTCTTGACCCCATGCATTCATCCCCCATACAATTCATATCGCCAAAGTAGGCGGTTTCCTTCGGGGAACCGTTCTCAACTTGAAAGGGCCCTGGCGCGAGTCGGGGCCTTTTGTTATTAAACATCGTCTAATTCAGGCGGGCTAGCCAATATCCTATCGGCAAGCGAATGGCTTTTCCCGAGATGTATACGTCTGTATTTTTCTTCGCAGGCTTTTACTTCTCCTGCGTAGATTCGCCGGGTCTTGCCGTCGCTTCGCAGAATAACCACATCCGTGTTGCCTCCGCATGTTTCTACCGTGGCTTTCGCTTGGCTAATGATGTAAATCGCCAAACCTGCAACTTTGTGGGTCTCGTTTGTGAAGAAAGTTGAGAGGCCAAAACCACGAGCTAGATGAGAACCCATTTGTTCGCCCGCGCCGATAAATTTGAACGGAAAGTAAGAGACGAATGATGTCCCATTCCATTCGATCAATTCTTGACGGCCATTTTTCTCCTGTATCGCAATTAGCATGTCGGCGATAGGACGGTCATCCCGAGGATAACCACTAAAGGGTAAAAAATGTCGGCTGAATATTTCCATGCCTAGCGCTTGGATCACATCAAACCGGGGGTAAGGGGAATCGTGCGTAATCGCGCAGGAGCGGAGAATTTGTTGGGCGCACATCTCGACATAATTGCTGTCTCCGGCTCCGGCAATGGCGATTGACCACGTGCTCTGCTGAGAGTAATCGATCTTGAATTTCTCGCCTTTCATGTAGCCAGCATAGCCAGTGGATTCTTGGGTGTCGGCAGCTATCACAATTCCATCTCGACAGATGAATCCTGCGCCAATCGTCACGTATTTCCTCCGGGGCAGCCGCTTCGGAGTCGGACGCGGTCTCGGTTGCGGCGGCTTAACCGCCACTGTGCGCCAGTTTTCCACTTTAGTCAAGTGAATAATCATCCATTTTTCGATTCTTAGTGACAACTGCACTTTCTTTGACCCAGACCCTGACTCCTATAGTGGAACCGCCGCTGAACGAGTGGAACGCGATAAACGCGGATCGCTTGCCGTAGAGCGGCTCTCCCATTTTGGGAACACCGAGGTATCAGAGCGACCGTGCTGGGCTTTCTTCCGGGATTTGTCCAGCGCGATAGTAGAAACATGAGTACGGCAACTCCATTTCCGTGGCCAGCAGTTCCGTCGCGAGACGATTCCCGCAGTGAATTTCGCGCCGTTTTTGAACATGCTCCCATTGCGGTAGCACGCTGCAACTCGCAAGGTTCCATCGTGGAAATGAATCCGGCTTTCGAGGAGATTTTTGGGCTGGAAGGGATTAATCGGAGAGCGTTGCCGATCGGCGAGCTGGCTGGGGCGGAATGCGCTGAGATGCTCGAATCCGGTATGCGTTCTGTTTTGGATTGCGAAAGAGACTGGATCGAGGTCGAGACGCGTAGTTCGGTGCGCCCCAGTGAAAAAATCAAATGGAAAGCGTGGCGGGAACCCGGAAGCCGCAGTGCGGGCGATCATGCACTGCTCATGGCGGAGCGGGTGAGCAGCGCGGATGTTGTATGGGTAAAGAATCAGCTTCAATCTGAACGGTGGCAGGCCATCGGCCGACTAGCTGGGGGCGTGGTGCATGATTTTAATAACCTGCTCACTGGCATCACGCTGTACTGCGATCTGTTGCTGTTGAGCCTGGATGGACGTGACCGCCGACGCCGGTATACGAGCGAAATCCGCTCCGCGGTAGCGCAAGCCACGGCGCTGGTGGGACAGTTGCTCGTGTTCGCCAGTCCAAAGACGACTCCCGTTCGTCCCCTGAATCTGAATGAAATTGCCAGTTCCATGTGCGAACTGCTAACGCGTCTGCTCGGCGAGAACATTCAGCTCCATCTCGATCTTGGCTCCGATCTGGGGCAGGTAAAGATCGACGCACCCCAGGCTCAGCAGGTGCTGCTCAATTTAGTTCTCAATGCACGCGATGCGTTGCCAAACGGTGGACGCATCATCATCGAAACGAGCGCCTGCAAATTTCAGCCACTCACGAAGGAAGCGCGCGGCAATTCCACCGCGTTTGCCTGCGTCATGCTGGCCGTCACCGATAACGGTGTCGGAATGTCGGCCGAAACGCGCCAGCGGCTGTTTGAGCCATTTTTCACAACCAAGAATTCCGGTCAGGGAACGGGGCTCGGATTAACCACGGTCCGCAGCATAGTTACCGCGCATCACGGGTTGATCCACTTCGACAGTGCGCCGGGGCAGGGAACGCGCGTTATGGTTCTCTTCCCCCGGGCGCTGCCGGAAGCGCCGGTCCAGCTTCCCTCGAGTTCAGCAATTTCCAGCTCTGCAATATTGAAGATAAATCCATTTCAAGAAGAGAAGAAGGAAACACAATTATGACGTCCGCCGCTGTAAGCCACTCCGTCGCTGTTGCTCCCCAGATGATGGGCGCCAACTTTCTGAACCTGCTTATTGTCGACGACGAGCGTTCGATTCGCGACGCTTGCCGCGAGGTGGCTCTTTCTCTGGGATTCGTCACTCACGTTGCCGATTCCGCGGAGCATGCCTATCGCCTGCTCCAGACTCAAAACATCGATGCGGTCTTGCTCGATCTCCGCCTGCCCGGAGCGAGCGGGCTGGAAGCTTTGCGGCACATCAAATCGCAGCGCCCCGAAGCGCTGGTCGTTGTCGTGACCGGCTATGGAACCGTGCAATCGGCGGTGCAGGCAATGAAAAACGGCGCTTACGAATACGTAACTAAGCCTTTCAGCATCGATGAATTGAAGCTGCTGTTGGAGCGCGTCGCGAACCACCTCAAGCTCAAGAGCGAGAACCGCATGTTGCGCGAGAAGCTGAAGTCGAAACAGGGCTATGGCGGCATCGTGGGCCGCGCTCCCGAAATGGAAAAGCTCTATCGAATTATCGCCAAGGCAGCCAACAGCACTCATCCCGTGCTAATTCTTGGCGAAAGCGGCACGGGCAAGGAACTGGTTGCCCGCTCCATCCATTATTCCGGCCCATTCCACGATAAGCCGTTCATTCCGGTCGATTGCGGCTCGCTGGTGCCGTCGCTCATCGAGAGCGAGTTATTTGGCTATGTCAAAGGCGCGTTCACTGGTGCGAATCAGGCCAAAGATGGTTTGCTTGCCATGGCAGAAGGCGGAACGGTCTTTCTCGATGAAGTGGGCGAATTGCCCATCGATTTGCAGGCGAAACTTTTGCGCGCTATTCAGGAGAAGGAAATCCGCCCCGTCGGCAGCACGCGGCGCATTCCCATCAATCTCCGCATTCTGGCCGCAACCAACCGCGCGCTCGAGCAGGCAGTGACGGAAGGCTCGTTCCGCCGCGATTTGTATTTCCGCCTGAACGTGCTCAGCCTACGAATTCCAGCTCTGCGCGAGCGCCGCGAGGACATTCCTCTGTTGATCACACACTTTATGGAGCGAGCAGCGCGCGCTTCGGGTCAGGAAAAGATTCTTTCTGACGAGGCCATCAAAGTACTGCTGGCCTATGATTGGCCGGGGAATGTCCGCGAGCTGGAAAACTGCCTGGAACGCACCTGTGCTTTCACCAGCGGGCCAGTCATAAATGTCGCCGATCTTCCGCCGGCTATTGCTGGAGCGCAGAGTGCGGTTCCCGGCAACGGCCATGGAAACGGGCGCCCCAAGATCGTTCCCATGGCAGAGCTGGAAAGGCAGACGATTCTCAATACCATTGCCGAACTCAATGGTGACAAGCTGCAAGCGGCCCGTTTGCTCGGCATCGGGAAAACTACGCTGTATCGCAAGCTGAAAGATTACGCGGCTCAAAGCGTGTAGGGGTCATTCGGGCGCTTGCGCTCCCTGAGGCCAGGCTCCATCGGCGCATGCTCTCGCTCAGAGCACGAATGGAGCCGGCCCAGCAAGCTAAGTGGGCTAACCGAAGATGAACAGTCCCGTCATAGAACGAGTTCAGGGTTATCCGTTTCATGTCGGGAGTCGCCGGTTTCTTGGCTCAGGCTAAAGCCTGTATTTTCAGTCACACGATCCTTGGCGACCAGGTTGCTATGAAAACTACATGATCTTACTCATAACCCCTTCGGCGCGGGGTCAGGAATGCGCTGGCATGCTGAAAGAGGCAACCGGGGAAGACACTCGGTGGGTGGAAGATTTGCCCCAGGGGCTTTCCCGGTTGCGCGAGCAAGTTTACTCGGCCGTGGTGCTCGATCAGTTTTTGCTGGAGAATGAACCCAGCGAAAGCGATCAGTTGCTTGAACATCTGGGCACGGCCTATCCCGTCTATGTCAACTTTGCAATTAGCGGCAAGCAGCGGCTGTTGCGCGAGGTGCGCTCGGCCCTGCATCGGCGCAGACGGGAAGAGGAACAGGCGCGGCTTTCAGTGGAGCAACAGATCCGTAGCGAAATGTGTGAGTCGCTGACGGCCTTGCTGCTATCCTGCGAACTAGTCATGGCTGTGCCACAAGTCCCGCCGCCGGCTGCGGAAAAAATTCGCATCATCGACGACCTTGCCCGCGGCATGCGGGCGCGGCTGGGGGCAGGGTGAAACTCCTGACGCCCTAGGGGACTGGCAGCGCGATGGTGCCTCCTGCACCGTGTGGGCCTTTCTGTCGGTGGTGCGCCCCCTCCGAGCCCTGAGTGGTGTTCTTCCACTCAAATTTAATCTGCACAACGGAACCCCATCCGCATTAAAATGAGCCAACGTTGGGTGATGCCACTCTAATGGCGGCGACCCGCTCCCGGAGGTTCTGTTGCACGTTCTGGTCACGACCGATACGCTCTCGAGTTCATGGACCTACACCCGTGAGCTGGTCACAGGGTTGGTCAGCCGCGGCTTGCGCGTGACCCTGGTCAGCTTCGGCGAGATCCCATTACCTGACCAGACAGCGTGGATGGATCTTCTGCACGGCCTTGAATACCGGCCTACTGCGTTCCGCTTGGAGTGGATGGACGGCGCACCCAGCGACCTCGCAGAATCATCGGACTTTCTTGTTAACCTCATCCGCGAAGTCGACCCCGATCTGCTGCATCTGCATCAGTTCTGCCATGGTGACCTGAAAGTGGAAGTGCCTCGCGTGATCACGGCACACGGCGATCTCATCAGCTGGACACAGGCGGTGCAGGGCCGTACCCCGCGCCCCAGCCGCTGGTTGCAGTGGTATCGCGAAACCGTGATTCGAGGCATTGCCGGAGCCGACGTCGTGGTTGCGCCGTCTGCCTGTATGCTCGACACGGTTATCTCGACCTACCGCCGGCCGCGTCGCGCAACCATTATTTATCCGGGGCGGAATCCCATATTCTTTAACCCGTACGTGAGCAAAGATGATTCGGTACTGGCTGTTGGACGCCTGGTAGATGCCGGCAAGCAGGTTTCGTTGCTGACGCAACACGCGCACCCGTTTCCGGTGTGCATTGTTGGGGCGGAGCAGACGCTGCCTGTACTGCGCATTCCCATCCGCGCCGACGTGCAGGTTGCGACCGAAAAGAGTCGCGTTGCCATTCGCGGGCCGCAGACGGAAGCGCAATTACGCGCTCTCTACAGCCGCGCTGCCATTTACGCGGCCACTGCCCGCTACGAACCGCTGGGCATCGCGCCCCTGGAAGCGGCATTTTCGCGCTGCGCAATCGTTGCCAATGACATCCCGAATTTTCGCGAGATGTGGGGCGATGCTGCGCTTTACTTCCGCACCAACGATGGCGGGAGCCTGGCCGAAAATCTGCGCCGTCTCGATGCCGATCGCGGACTCCGCCAGGCCTACGCCGATCGCGCTTACGCGCGTGCCCGCCAGCGCTTCACCGCGAAACGCATGATCGATGACTATATCGATCTCTATCGGGGTCTGGTTCCCAAAGGCTGCCTGGCAGCCTGAGTTTTTTCGCGTTCTCCGCGGCAGTTCTTAGCGTTGTCTGCGGTTTGAGATTTGGACTTTCAACCGTTGCCTGACCTACCTCACGCAGCTTTCTGACGCGATCTGCCGATTCGCTCCGAGTTTTACTATCTGGTTACTTCCCCTCCCCCTATGTCCTCGTTTAGTTTCATCGAGTTAGGGAGTTTAGGGGGCTGGCCCAGCCTTTCCGAATAATATTACTCCCGCGGCTGCCCCGGCCCTTCGGCTCCCCCTTCCTTGCGTTCGGGGTCGCTTAGGGCAGGCTCTTGTCTCTGCGCTCTTTGCAGAGACAGGGCGGGGTAGTTGACTTTTGTGCTGTCTCGCTGTCGTGAGTCAAGATCAAATTGCCCACCCTCCCGCAAAAGGCGCGGGAGGGGTGGGGCAACCCGGCACTCTGCCGCCCACCCTTCGAAAACCGCGAAGGGTGGAGCACCCTCAGTTGTGAGAGTGCCCGCTAAGACGCCCGAAAGGTTGGGCCAGCCGGCCCAGCCCCGGCCCCTTCGGGTGCCTTGCTTAGTAGTTCGGTACGCCGATCGCGGCGTTGAGAACCGTGCGGTGGCGAACTTCATCCACCAGCACGTTCGCACCAAAGTTCAGCACCGCTTTGGTCAGGATGTTCGACGCCAGCGTGCCATAAGCAAGGACGGCGCCGTTTTCCCGGTCCCGGGCCAGCCGCAGAATGTCCTTTTCGCTGCGCAGATGCCCGAAATCGTATTTTTTCTCTGGCCCTTTGGGCTCAACCCCCAGCGACTTCAGCACCCCGCTGATTCCATCGCGGTGATACTTGTGGTCACTTTGGAAGGCGACCGCAACCTTGAATACGCCCGGCGACAACAGTTTGCTCTCGGCTCCGGCCTGGTAAGCGGCGACGGCTTCGTGCTCAAGATAGAGCGCGGCCGTCAGAATGCCCACGTCGCCCTGCAGAGATTGCCCATAAAGCTCCTTCGTTTTGCCGGTTAGCAGGAAAAGGATGGCTCCGGCACTCGCCGTGCCCGCGAAACGGAGCCACTCTCGGCGCAAGTTTTTCTCCGCGAGAAGGGGCTCCATTAAGTTCACTTCCGGTTTTTCTGCCTTCATGAACTGTTCCTCCTTCCGCCTTCAGTACTTCAGCCGCTCGGTCACATCCATGCCGAGCAGCTGTTTGAAGACGGTGTTGTGGCGCACTTCGTCCTCAAGGATGGGAACCGCGGCGTTCAGGATCTCGCGGTTCTCGAGCTTGCCGGCATTGGCCAGATATGCGCCCATGGCACCATCTTCCAGGCTTTGGGCCAGTTTGACGATGTCCGTTGCCGACGTGATCGCGCCGAAGTCGTAGCTCGTCTTGGGCGCGACAGGCGCGCCGCCGAAACGCTTAATGAAGCTGGTCAGTGCGTCGCGGTGGCGTTTGTGGTCGTTTTGAAAGCTGACGGCCAGTTTGAGCTGGTCCGCGTTCAGCAATTTGCTCTTGGCGCCAGCGTCGTAGGCGGCAATGGCCTGATGCTCCAGTCCCAAGGCCACATTCAGAATTGCCAGGTCGCCCGCAAACCGGACTTCTTTGGCGGCCGCAGGCGTGACCGAAGCCACAACTCCCGCCGCCACCGAAAGTCCGCCTGCCCGCAGAACCTGCCTTCGCGAGATCGCCTCCGGATTTGCTCTGTCATTTTTCCTGGACATGTTTCCGCCTCCGGTTTCTTACCAGTGTAAGCCCTGCTTGAAAGCAAACGTGTTGAAGGTGGCGTCCTTGCCTTCCACCTGGTTGTGGCGGAAGTCACCTCCGAGCGACAGTCTGGGCGTGATCCGAATCTCAACGCCGCCGCCAAACTGGCCGCCGAAGAGCAGATTGCCCTGGCCATGCGGCACGCCACGCGCAGCCAGTTCCGGCGCTGTGGGGGCGAGGCCGCCGATCTGCGAGCCTTGCAGGATTGAATTAAGGGTAGCGCCAAGGGTCGAAGTTCCCACTGGCAGGCTTGCCAGCGACCCGAGGGCAGTCGCCGCGTTGAAGGTTTTGATGTTGTTGTCCGAGCCAATCCACACGTACGTGCCAAGACCGACCACGCCGTAGGGGCGGAACCTGCCCATCTTGGTTAGTGCGTACTTCAGTTCAAACGGCGCTACCGTGAGTACCCTCGCGCGCTCTTCCACTGTACTCGTGACGGGCAGCGGAGTGGTGAGGTAGCCGGTAACGCTAGGGAGCGGCTCCAACCCGGCACTGACGAGGTAGTTGTTGAGGGCTGTATTCACCAGCACGTTGACGCCAGATGTTGTCTGCTGCGTCGTCACCGACCGTTGCAGGCCGATCATGATTTCGTAGGAGAGTTTGCCTCCAGGAACATTCCTCCAGGGCAAATCGATGAAGCCGCCCGTGGCAAAGCCGGTGTCATCCTTGTACGGGAAGGTGCCGCCGCCCGCAAAGAAACCAAGCTCGGCGCCTATCTGGCCAATGTCGGGCAGCAGTTCCCGCGGCGCCGTGTAGCCGGAAGACTGCGCCGGCGGTGCCGGAGACGGCGCGGGCGAAGGTGTCGGCGAACCACCGGGAGGCGAAAAGCCGACGCTCGTATTGGGCAGGATGGGGCTTGTCGAAGCGACCAGTTCCTGCCTCGCCTCGAGTTTCTCCACCAGTGCGGTAAGCTTGTTGATCTCCTGCTGCTGGGCGTCAATGCGGGCCTGCAGCGCGGAAATTGATGGTGCGATATTTGCCGCCGGCCTGGAAACAGCCGGAGCATCGGTGTTGGCAGCGACTTGTACGGGCCCCGCAGCCTGCCCAAAGGCAGATGGGCCAATAACAGCGATCACGAGCAACAGCGCGCCCGCGGTCAGAGACCTTTCCATTTCTCTACTCATCACTATTTCCTCCTTTGTGATTTATTCACGACAATGTCTTGAAGGATCACAGGCGACTCGCGATATCCAGTCAGCTGCTGGCCGCTGTCCCTCAGGTCTGGCTCCGGCGCCGGACACTGGCAGCTTAGGAAGAACCAGGCACGTTTGTCACTGAACCGTCAGAGTAATCTGAACCTGATGGGAAAAGAGAGTTCGGTCCCGACGTGGTTGCAGTGATTGTCAACTCGACTCGTTCCCGCGGGGTCCCCGGATTATGGTTTCCGCTGCCGCCGCACACTGGCAGCCAAGGTATCGTCAGAGTCAGAGCCAAAGATCAGGATCACGACTGCTCCCCGCGTCCTCTTCTGAATGCGTCCCATCGTCACGGATCCCAGAAAGCTGAGCAACAGCACGGCATAGAACAGTCGGAAACAACATGCAGTCTTCGCAGCCGCCTCCTCAACGCGATTCGGATAATTGGCAATAATCGAGCAGCGTTTCTATACTGTCAGTGATTTACATCACAACTTACGCTGACCGACTTGCCCCGGACGCTACCAAACCTGAGGCTGCCTCCCGGCCATATCTCCTCCTATAGGCTCAAATCGATTGCGCAGCGGGAAGGCAGTGCTAAACTGAGTTATCCCACACCAACAAAGGCAGACAATGAAATTCGGAGTCATCATTTTTCCCGGTTCCAACTGCGACCATGATGCTTACTGGACCGTTCAGCAGGTAGCCAAACAGCCGGTGACGGGTCTCTGGCATGAATCGCATGATCTGCAAAATTGCGATGCCATTATCGTGCCGGGAGGTTTTGCCTTTGGCGACTATCTGCGGACCGGCGCGATTGCGAAGTTTTCTCCGGTCATGGAGTCGGTTCGGCGATTCGCGGATTCCGGTGGCCTGGTGCTGGGTATCTGCAATGGATTTCAAATTCTGTGCGAAGCCGGCCTTCTGCAAGGAGCGCTGATGCGCAACACAGGGCTGAAATATGTCTGCAGGCCGGTGCAGGTGCGGGTTGAGAACGCTGCCACTCCTTTCACCAATGCCTGCTCGCAAGGCGAAGTGCTGACCATTCCTATTGGACACATGGAAGGAAATTATTTTTGCGATCAAGCGACGCTTGATCAGTTGAAACGCGAGAAGCGCGTGGTGTTCCGCTATTCCACTCCGTCGGGAGAAATTTCAGCGGCGGCCAATCCTAACGGCTCGCTCGACAACATCGCTGGAATTTGCAGCCCAGGAGGCAATGTGGTGGGAATGATGCCTCACCCCGAGCGCTCGTCTGAAGCCGTGCTCGGCGGCGTTGATGGCATGAAGATTTTTCAGTCCATGATCGGTGCGATGGTAAGCCGTTAGCGTCTTTCGGTAGTGGGCTACTTTGAATTTTGGAGGGCCCTCGGGCAAAAAGCAGGTTCCCTTCGACTTCGCTCTGTCGAAGCTCCCACTTCTCGCAAAGGCAGCGAGAAGTGGGGCACGCCGGATTCATTTCTTTCGGTGACCGAAGGCCCATGAGTACTCAAGGCAGGCCCTCAACTGCCCAAGGGAACTAGAGACGTTCTGGTGGAATATAACGCGGCCCTCAGCGGCTGAAGCCTGGAATTCGTGGCGGCCTTATGCGGCACGACTGAAGTCGTGCCCTTCCCCTTCTTGATTCGCACGCTACAGCAACTGGAGAAACGCTCTACCGTACGCCCGAGATGATGTAGAGCACGGAGAGGACCTGAGAATAACCGTACGCAAAGCGGGACGCATCACGGGTCATTACCACGGGGGCGATAGTTACTAGTCCAGCCGAAGAGTCCGGCCGTATTTCCTGCACCAGAGTCTCCTTACCCGTCGCCAGTTCCACCTTGTATACGTTGGTCGGAATGTGGCCTGGGTGATAGCCATAGACCGAAGAATTATCTTCAGACCATTGCAGCGCAACGAAGCGGGCTTCTAAATCAGGGATACGGCGAGGCTCACCGCCGTTTACCGGATATACGGAAACTGCTCCGGCATTATCTTCGTGGATAACGTACCGTCCGTCGGGTGATACCAAACCATTCGTAATTCCTTCGGGCGTGATGGGCACAGGTTTTCCGCCTTCGAAATCTACGATGTAGCAGCGAACGCCATGTCCTGGTTCGTTGGCATTGATCGTGATGTGTTTCCCATCCGCTAGAAAATGCGCTGTGCCATTGTTAATTTGCTCGATCCCCGGCAGATTAATTGTGCGCGTCTGGCCGGCGCCGATGGGAATCAGCCTGAGTTGTCCCGGCTTTCCCGGCACGATGGAAATCGCCCAACTGCCGTCGGGAGAAAGGCTGCCCCCGCTGCCTTCACCGAGTTGAATCGGAGGTGTGCCATCAATTTTGCGAATGGCGAGGGAATAATGGGCACCGGCTGCTTCACTGGCATCCTCGAACAATATTGACTGTCCGTCGGGCGAGATATCCTTGGCGACGCTCCAATCGTGCCAGGAAAGATCGCGCGGTTTGCCATTTCGCGTCATGGTCGCCATGGCAAGGCGCTCCGAATCCAGGCTAACGAGGACACGGCCATCACTTGCTACATCCTCAAGTGTCATCCCAGTTGGCAGATCGAGAATGTGGCGAACATCTCCGGAAAGCTTCATTGCCAGCAAGGTCCGATTGCTGCCTGTTTCCGCTGCGGTGAACCAGATCTCTTTGCCGTCGGGCTTCCAGGCCAGTCCAAAATCGGAATTCCACTCGGGAGAAGTCAATCTGACATTGCCGTTCAGATCAAGCACGTAGACCGAGCCGCGGTCATCCCATAAGGAAGGGTGGTCCATGAAAGCGATCTTGTCGTTCTGAGGAGACAGCCGAACATGGCTGATCCAACCATTGCTCTGGAACAGCACATGCCCGATTGGATACTCAATTCGGTCCCGTCCCTCCGCATGATGAACGACCGCCAGTTCGCCTTTTGAGTCCCAGTCAGCCCACAGAACATTTTCCAGCACTTCGCGCGGCGATCCTCCTGCGAGCGGACTGCGCGCCAGAGTGGCCCCTTCGATTTCCAGATGCGCGCGACGCGATCCGTGCAGCGCCAGAGCCAGTTCGCCGGTCCGAGAAACCGCGAGCAGGTTTGCGTCTGAAAGATTGAGGGGCTGCGTTAAATGGGATTCGCCAACAGTGGAAAAGATGTGGAGCGGATCACCGTTCCACGCCGCACCGTAGAGGACGCTGCGAAAGTCGGGGGCGAAGCGGGCCGAGTAAATCGTGCCCTGCTCGAAGGTCAGGCGCTGGTACGAGGGTGGATTACGCTTCCCGCTTACTTGGAGCACAAGCAAGATCGCTGCCGCAACCAGAGGCACTGCTACCAGGGCCCAAGGGATGATTCTTGCGTGTAGAGGTTTGGTTCTCGGGGTTTGTATTCTGCCGGGCGTGGCATTTGCCATTGTCGAGAGAGCAAAGGCCAGGTCGCGAGCGGACTGAAAACGATTCTCAGGATCCTTCTCCAGGCAGTGTCGAACAATTTCGCGGCAAGATTCAGGAACTCGAGCTTGCTTAAAGTCATTGTCGGGAGGTTCTTCGCGCAGGACTGCCGTAATCGTATCGACCTCGGTTTCTCCGTGGAAAGCGCGGCGGCCGGTCAGCATTTCGTAAAGAATCGCGCCCACACTAAAGATGTCGCTGCGATGATCGACGGCCTTGCCTCGCAGTTGCTCAGGAGACATGTAGGCGACGGTGCCAATTAGGCTGCCGCTCTTGGTCACTGTGGTCAGCTGTTCTACTGGGCGTGCGGACTCTTCAGGCGACGATTGCAGCTTGGCCACACCAAAGTCGAGGATTTTTATGCGGCCGTCTGTAGTGACGAAAAGATTTTCCGGCTTCAGGTCGCGATGAATGATGCGATGGCTGTGGGCCGCGACCAGCCCCTGCACGATTTGCTGCGCATAGTCGAGGGCAACTCGTGTGGGCAAGGCCCCGCCGGCCAGCGCCGTACGCAGAGTCTTGCCTTCGAGCAACTCGCAAACGATGTAGGGCGAGCCTTCGTGCACGCCAATGTCGTATACAGCCAGGATGTTGGGATGATTCAATGATGCGGCGGCACGGGCT
>JASHOH010000230.1 GCA_030041215.1 Candidatus Sulfotelmatobacter sp.
GCTGCCGCCAACATGGCTTGTGGCCTTGGCGGCACGGCAAACTTTTACCAGGCGGTCATTACCACTTCCTCCCCGACCACCGGCCCCTGCGCGGGTCAGCCTTCCAACCTTTCTCAGGTGAGTGCGGCAAAGCTCGGCCCGACGGCGCAATACTGGATTGATATGATCCAGCCGTTGCGGCCGGGCGCCTCTTACTATACGGACACCTTTGAAACCGGATTCGTCCCGACACCCAATCCCACCGACAGCCTCATTCAAGAAGTCTTCAATATGTATTACAACCCCGGCCTGTCGGTGATTGGCGACGAGATTGTCGGTATTGCCGATATCGACTCCTACGGAGGCATTGGCGACAACATCGGTTCCGGCTCCTACTACTTCAATGGCCCGCCGGGACTACTGGGCAACAATTCCGGCCAGTTCCTCAATAACCAGGCGTTCTCCATGTACGGCTGGAGCTCAATCGGCAGCTCGAGCTATCACGCGCTTCAGGCCAACCTGCGCAAGCAGTTCAGCCATGGCGTTCAGTTCGATTTCAACTACACGTTCTCGAAGTCGCTTGACATTACTTCCGCCGCGTCGCGCGTGGGATTCGCAGTCTATGGCTATACGAACATTGGCCTCGTTGGCAGCCGTCTGGCGAACGCCTTCTCGCCGAACCTCGCCCGCGCACCTTCTGATTTCGATCTGACGCATCAGATCAACCTCAACTGGATTGCCGAACTGCCCTTCGGCAAAGGACGCGCCGTCGCGGGCAGCGCCAGTGGTGTGACCAACGCGCTCATTGGAAACTGGCAGCTTTCCGGCCTGGCGCGCTGGACCACCGGCTTTCCCTTCAGCGTGGATGGCGGCCAGCGCTGGCCGACCGACTGGTTTTTGACGGGGATCGGGCAGATGACCGCGAGGCCACAGACCGGCAAGTTCAAAACAAATGGCACTGTCAATGTTTTTGCCGATCCCGCTGCGGCCCAGCAGGATTTTACTTTGCCTCTTCCGGGCCAGGTCGGCTCGCGCAACGTTCTGCGCGGAGACGGTTACGCCACGTGGGACATGAGCCTGGTCAAGCGCTGGAAAATGCCCTACAACGAGCTACACACGCTGCAATTCCGCTGGGAAGTGTTCAACGTTCCGAACCTTACGCGCTTCAATGCGCAAGGAATCGGCTCGTCGCTGCTGACATCGCTGACACAGCAGCCGCAAAATTTCGGCGTGTACACCAGCCTGCTCACTCAACCGCGGGTAATGCAGTTCGCGCTGCGATACGAATTTTGATTTCTTGTCTACACAGTGGGGACGGACGCATTCTCCGTCCCACGAGCGCAGCGAGCCCAGTCCACGTACGGACAGGCTCTCTGTCTGCTTTGCCCACGATAGTGACTCAGAAGCGCCTCTTTAGCAGGGCGTTTAGGAGTTGAGGGCTGCGTCTTCTCCTGGATAGTCGAATTGATGAAACGTAGCACCAGTCGGCGGATTAATCTGCTCCCACTCGATAGTCCGATGGATGGCCTCGTCTGTTTCTGGAGGTTCGGTATAGCCGAGCTCTTTACGAATCCGTTCGGAATTGGCAATCAGATGTTGTGCCGCGTTGCCCGGCGCCAAATGCTTCGGAGTGCATTGGTTCGGCAGTACAACGAATCTTCCGGACCACACTGAGAAGTGGCTGCAATGGCGATCGCGTGCGCCACATTGTCCGCGCAAGCTGTTTGCCTTGGGTTGGGCAAGCAGGGTTCTGGACTGTCAACGGTCAACCAGTTGCCAATCCGCACGCCCAGATGTTTTGCTCCTTTGACGCGGCGGATGCCGGCGGCCAGTTCCGGGCTCAGAAGGCCAGCGTCGGAGGCTTCGTATGCGAACCGCCGCACGGCGGCCAGGCAAACGTTGATCGTGGAACGTGCAGCTTTCTCTCTTCGAGAAAGAAACCTGTATCGAGACGACAGTTCGCTTAAAGGCCAAACGAGGTTCGGAGCAATACCAGCCGATGAATTCGTCGATGGCATGCCCGTAGGATTCTTGCGAACTGGTGGCCCCAAGTGAATGAAGCACGGCGGTCTTCGACTGCTGCAAATCGGGCAGTCGAAGTATGGTTTTAGCCTTAAACTGTTTCGATGTGTTGCGATGGACCATACCAGCGGCCTCCTTAGCCGCAGCCAGTATGGTCTTTCAGCTTGATGCTAAATTGTCTCGGAGCCCGTTTATGGCTAGTGTCTGGATTCCCGACGATACAGTAGTTGACGTGTTGAGCGCCTGGCTTCTCACCAGGTAATTGCCTGTGGGCAATCTGTCACAAAAAACATCACTCCCCGTTTTTCACTCAGAGTTTGGCCAGTTATCCACAATGCGTAGATTGGAGATATGATGCCCTCGGGTCAGCGAACTGCGAGCGATCTTGCAAGCAACGAGAGACTCAGATCAGAAGAGCAGAAAAACGCGTTTCACGAATACATCACGCAGATTGACACAGCGGTGCCGCCGGATTACTCAAATTCGCGCGGTCACGGCTCTTCTTTCCGCCTTTGTTGCAGTTCTGGCAGTTGGCCAGGCAGCTACCGGTACCTTGCGCGGCAGAGTCTCAGATACCCGCGGGAATGCAGTCGGGGGCGCTCAGGTGCTGATCTATATCGGAGCTCGCCCCGAAGTGAAGGCAACAGCAGTGAGCGATCCCCTCGGCCAGTTCGAATTTCTCCACCTTGCGCCTGCGAGCGACTATCGGTTGCGCGTTGCGCACAGCGGGTATGTGAGCATCGAAGCGGCGGGCATTTCGCTGCAGGCAGGTGAGACCAGGCAACTGCAGATCACGCTTGACCCGCGGCGAGCGCTGGCAAACGCGGTGACTGAGGTCAACAGCGTGGGGGTGCGACAGCAGGTGCGCACGCTGCCGGTACGCGGGCAGGCATCAGGCAATCTCGAGACGCTCATCCCCGGAGCCGGCGCAACCGGGGGTACGTTCGGATCGTTTCCCGTCAACGGCAGCCGCGCGCAGTTCAATACTTATATCGTCAGCGGTACGAATAACCTCGACCCGTTCCGCGCGGCAGAAGCGATCGGGCAGGGCGGTGCCTTCGGTGCTCCAGCAGTTCTGCTGCCACTCGATGCCATCGGGGAAATCGAAGTGCAAACCAATACTGGCACCGAGTATGGCCCGTCAGGGGCGGCGGTGCTGACCACGATCAAGAGCGGCGGACCGCACCTGCATGGGTCGTTGTTTGAATTCTTCGATAACGACAAGCTAGCCGCTAACAATTTCTACAACAACGCCTTTGGCCACCCGCGTCCTGAATTTCGGAATAACCAATTCGGATTCACTGCGGGTGGCCCGCTGCCGTATCGCTGCTATTTCTTCAGTTCGTATGAAGGGCAGCACGAGCGAGTGGGAGTTACCTTCGCATCTCGATTTCCCACACAGGCGGAAATTGCCACGGCAACGTCGCTCGTCCAGGGAGCTGGGCATCCGCTAAACGCGCTGGCCTCGCCCATTCTCGGGCTCTACCCCGCCTCCCTCGGCCACGGTCCGCTTAGTTTTTCTGATATTGGGCGCAGCGACGGCAACACGCTGACGTTGAAGGCGGATCACGGCGAGAAGGGCAAGGATAGTATCTCCGCTTCATACGCTTTTGGCGCAAATCGTCAGAGTTTTCCTCAGGGACAGTTCGGGTTGGGATTAGGCTCGCGGCTGCCAGCTTATGCTTCGCAATCCCACGATATCGTGCAGTTGTTTGCTACCGAGTGGCAACGAGTTCTGTCATCGCGCTTGCTCAACTCTGCCCGATTCGGATATTCGCGCTACAACGAAACAACATTTCCTGGAGACAAGGACTTCAACGTAACAGCGATCGGCTTGAACACCGGAGTGGGTTCGGCCCGCGACTTCGGTCTGCCCGAAATCGATATTGCGCCCGGCGAATACGAAAATCTCGGCGCTCCTTCCTCGCTGCCGCGCGGCCGCGTCAGCGACGTGTACGATTTCTCGGATCAGATCGCTTGGAATCGCGGCGCCCACCAATGGAAGTTCGGCGGCAGCTTAACATTGCTCCAGGAGAATGCCTTCACGGACACTGGCATGCGCGGGCGGCTGGTGTTCGACGGCTCGCAGCTCGGCGATCAACTCTCGAGCGACTTCGCGATTGCCAGCCTCGTGGACCTGCTGGCTGGCCTGCCCACGCCTGGCGTCACCGCCATTACGCGTGGCTACTCACAACGCTACCTGCGCCAGCATCGCTGGGTGGCCTTCATCGAAGACGCCTGGCAGCTTCGGCCTGCCCTGAAGATTACCCTTGGATTACGCCACGATCAATTCTCGGTGCCCGCCGAGAAGCAGGGCAGGATGAGTAACTTCCTTCCGTACGCTGGGCTGGTACTGGTCGGCGCTGCTGGACTTGAGCACGAATATCAGCCGAACCTCAACGACTTTGCACCACGCGCCGCGTTTTCGCTCGGATTAGATGGCTCTCGCACGCTAGGCGGGGGTTGGGGAATGTATTTCGATGCCCAGTCGTTTGATGAATGGATGGACGAGAGCAATAACGCGAACTCCGTTCTTGCAGGGCCAATATTTAATCCTATCGGTTCCAGTGCAATCTTCACGATTACGCCGCCGGCGCCCGTGCCGTTTGGCCCAGGTATCCCGATCTTTGGCGCAGCACCCCAGCCGCCATTCGATGTTTTTGCAGTGAACACTCATTTCCCCGATCCTCGCTACCAGAACTTTGATCTTGCATTCGAACAACGAATAGGCGCGCAACAATCTTTCCGCATCGCGTATTACGGCACGCGCGGCACCGATTTGCCCGTGGTGATTGATATCAATCAGCCAACTCCCGGTAGTTCCGACCCTGTGAGCGAGCAGGCTCGCCGGCCGTTTGCGGCTGCATTCCCTCAATTTCGCGTGATCAACACACTTTCCGATATCGCGTATTCGAACTACAACAGCCTCCAGGTCTCCGCCCAACGCTCGGCCGCCAACGTGACATTTCGGGCTAGCTATACGTTTTCCAAATCGCTGGATGATGCGTCAGGCGCCGGCGGATTTTATCAAGGGCCGCCGGAGGACAGCCGCAACCTGCGCCGCGACTATGGCCCATCGAATTTCGACCTTCGCCACCGCTTTACTATTTCTTATGCTTGGCGCATACCAGCGCCCACCGGTCTGCCCGGTTGGCTGCATGCGCTCGCCGCAAACTGGCAACTGAATGGCATTACGACTCTGCAAACTGGCGCGCCGCTCAACATAACTTTGCCATTCGACAATTCTGGCACGGGCGAATTTCGCGACCGTCCGAATTTGGTCGGTAATCCTCACGTGCCGTTCAATCCGTTAGGGCCATATCTCAATCCGCCAGCTTTCACGCAGCCTCTGCCTGGGACTTACGGCAATCTAGGAAGAAACGCTTTCAGCGGGCCGGGTCTGAATGACTTTGATATGTCATTTGTCAAATCTCAGCAGATCTCTCACGATTGGCGGTTGCGCCTACGGGCGGAATTTTTCAACATATGGAACCATCCGAACTTTGCCAGCCCATCCACGACGTTCGGTTCGGGCTTCCAGTTGACCAGCACGCCGGATTCGTTTAACCCTTATTTCGGCAACGGCAGCCCCCGGAACGTGCAGCTTGTCGCCGAGCTGGAGTTCTAAGCCGGTAAAAAACAGTTCCGAGAAAGAATTAGTCCTGGGAACTCGGCTTGGAGGTCGTCAGTAAACACCAGAGGTCCTCCAGTCCCACGTTGTCCTTCACAGCTTGGTTGCGTTTCTGCTTGCAACCCAGATATTGCTCAGTCTTCTGAACCGATGCGTGCCCGAGCAGGAACTGAATCTGCTCAACCTCGCCGCCAGCCAAATGGCATAGTCGGGCGCAGGTCCGTCGCAGGTCACACGGACACGGCTGTGGTGGACGGCACCAACTACTGCTACGCGACCACTGCCGTGAATACGAGGCGCACACTGCTGGTGCAGGGAGCGCAGCATATCTTAGGACCATTCGGTGTCGATTGCGACCTGCGGCGCTGGGGCCTGAAGCTGGCCGAACGTGGTGGAAGAAACGGGAAGAAGCGAGCCATCGTTGCGACCGCGAGAAAACTGGCGGTGTTGCTGCATCACCTGTGGGTGAGTGGAGAAGTGTACAAACCGTTGCACAACAGCCAGCCGAGCACGGTGGCAATGGCGGCGTAAAGCAAAAACATTCCAGGAAGAGAAAAACAAAAGCCCAAAGCCGAGTTCCGGTGACTGCGTCTAACGCCTGGCCCAAGTTCCAAGCACGGAACTCCGACCGGCCTTCTCATGGAAGGCGATAACGCTCAAAACCCCTACGGGCCATTTTGAGTGATATCCGGATTTTCCAACGACAATCCGTTGAAGGCCAGACCCAATTGCTCTGAATTCATGTTGGTAGCAAATTAAAATGTCCGGTTTTAGGTTAATCGCCAGCAGCCCCACGCGCGCTGATTTTTTCCTTCTCCAACGACACTCCTTCCGCACTATAGTGCCCGAGACGCTGGGGACCATGAGTAATCGTGAAGGTTCCGTCCAGATGTTGATGCACGGTGACCGTGCACCCGGCCAGCGTGGCGCGCCAGCGGACCGGTTCAATCTGCAG
>JASHOH010000231.1 GCA_030041215.1 Candidatus Sulfotelmatobacter sp.
GAAAGGGTTGCGGTTCGCGATCCGCGAGGGCGGGCATACGGTGGGTGCAGGCACGATTGCGGAGATATTGCAGTAAGGCGATGAACATGTAGGGACAGCTGCCCTCGGCTGTCCGGCGGAGCGAAGCTCTGCGGTGTGAGTAGCGAAGCAAACAGCAGGTTCCTCACCCGCGCTTTGCGCGTGTTCGGAATGACAGGAGTTTGAGAAGCGGATTGCAACATTCCGCACGATCTTTCCTTCCGGAACAGCCGGGAGGGGTTAGAGAGACGAAACGGTGATTGGAAAAGAGAGAATTCGCATCCGGTTGAAAGCTTACGACTATCGCATCCTCGATCAGTCGACCGGAGAAATTGTCGATACGGCGAAGCGCACCGGGGCGCAGATTGCGGGGCCGATCCCCCTGCCCACGATGAAGAACAAGTACACCGTGCTGCGTTCGCCGCACGTGGACAAAAAGTCGCGGGAGCAGTTTGAGATCCGAACGCACAAGCGCCTGCTCGACATTCTCGAGCCGACACAGCAGACGGTGGACGCGCTGATGAAGCTCGATCTGCCGGCGGGCGTGGACGTGGAGATTAAAGCGTTCGGGAAAGAGCATAAATGATCGCGCTTTGCGGGCGTGAGCGAAGCGGGAGCCCGCAGCGATCATCCTGAGCGGAGCGAAGGATCTCTGCCAGGGTAATCCCAGCCAATAGCCGGTTCGGCCATGCTGGATGGAGAAGGAAATGGCAACGAGAGTTACAGGAATTCTGGGAAAAAAAGTCGGCATGACGCAGTTGTTCGACTCGAAGGGCGATGTGCGTCCCGTTACCGTGTTGCAGGCCGGCCCGTGCGTGATCACGCAGCACAAATCGGCCACGAAGGACGGCTACGAAGCGGCGCAGATTGGACTGGTTGAGTTGATGAAGCAGTCGAAGCTGACCAAGCCAGCCCAGGGACATCTGGCGACAAACAATCTGCCGCCAGTCAAGTTTATGCGTGAAGTTCCGCTTGAAACTGACGGCGACGGCGATGGCGCGGTGAAAGTCGGCGACCGCGTGCTGGTTGAGATTTTCGAGGGCGAAAAGTTTGTCGATATCGTGGGAACCAGCAAAGGTCGCGGCTTTCAAGGCGTAGTGAAGCGGCATCATTTTGGCGGCGGCCCGAAGTCGCATGGGTCGATGTTTCAGATCACGGGATCAATCGGTTCCTCCGCATTCCCGTCGCGCGTGTTCAAGGGGATGCGCATGTCGGGACATATGGGCAACGAGCGCGTAACCGTGCGCAATTTGCGCGTGCTGGGCGTAGATAAAGAAGAGAACTTGCTGGTCGTCGAAGGCAGCGTGCCCGGTCCGCAGGGCGGATACATTGTGATTACGAAAGCGAAGAAACCGCCGAGAGAGCGTCGAGGATTTGGTGGCGCGGCGACGGTCGATCCGTTGAAGGCGGCCAAGAGAGCGGCGAAGAAAGCGTGAGAGTCGTGAGTCGCGAGTCCTGAACTGCGAGGAGTTGCTCAGGACTCAGGACTCAGGACTCAGGACTAGGACAATGGCAACGATTGACATTCACAATTTGAACGGCGAAAAGGTCGGAACGTTCGACCTGGCGGACGAGATTTTTGGCGCCGTCAATGAAGACCTGCTGTGGGAGGCGGTGAAGCACTATCGTGCCGGGCAGCACCGAGGCACGCATGCAACAAAAGCCCGCTGGCAGGTTTCCGGTTCGGGCAAGAAGCTTTGGAAGCAGAAGGGCACGGGACGCGCCCGTATCGGATCGATCCGTTCGCCCCTGTGGCGTCACGGCGGCACGGTGCATGGACCGGTTCCGCGATCGTACGATTACGCGTTTCCGCGCAAGAAACTGCTGGGCGCGCTGCGCTCGGCGCTGGCCGCGAAGTTTTCCGATGGCAAGCTGATCGTAGTGAATGCGTTCGATGTGAAGGAACCGAAGACGAAGGAATTTCGCAAAGCGCTGGATGCTCTGAAGGTCGATTCCACGGTGCTGCTTGTAGAAGCCGCAAAGGCGCCGAACCGAAATCTGGAGTTGAGTTCGCGAAACATCGACGGGCTGGAATTGGTTGCTGGCAACGAAGTCCATCCCTATCACTTGCTGCGTTACGATCGCGTGATTTTTTCGCAACCGGCGATTGAGAAGCTGCAAGCGTCGCTGCTGAACAGCGTGCCCAAGAAACAGCGCAGGCCGGTGGAAGATAAAGGCGCCAAGAAGGCCGCGGTTGCTCCACGGCGGCGCACGCGGCATGAAAAAGCGGCGGAGGTGGCCTAGAGATGAAATCCGCGTATCAGATTATTCGCCGTCCCGTGATCACGGAAAAAGGCCTGGCGATCAAGGAAAACCAGAACACGCTGGTTTTCCAGGTTGCGCCCAAGGCCACGAAGACCGAAATCAAGCAGGCGGTGCAGACGATTTTCAAAGTGAAGGTGTACTCAGTCCGTACTGCCACATATCCGGGGAAAGAGCGGCGGCGGGGGAAGTTTGCCGGCTACCGTCCGGATTGGAAGAAGGCGTATGTGCGCCTGCGCGCGGGCGAGAAGATGCCCGAGTACGCGCAGAATTTATGAGCAGCTATCAGCTATCAGCCGTCAGCTATCAGTAGGGGCGACGGTCGCGGTAAGGCAAAGCTGAGAGCTGACAGCTAAGAGCTGAGAGCTTTTTATGCCGATCAAGACATATCGACCGACAACACAGACGTTGCGCTTTCGCACGACGCTGGTCAACGACGACATTACGACGACGCGTCCGTACAAGCCGCTGATTGAGCCGAAGCAGCGCACCGGCGGACGGCGCAACTCGGGCGACATCACCAGCTGGCACCGCGGCGGTGGGCACAAGCAGAAACTGCGCATCGTTGATTTCAAGCGGGATAAAACCGGCATTCCAGCGACCGTGACGACGATCGAATATGATCCCAACCGCTCGGCGCGCATCGCGTTGCTGGCGTATGCCGACGGTGAGAAGCGCTACATTCTTCAGCCGGAAGGATTGAAGGTCGGGCAAAAAGTTGTGAGCGGGCCAGATGCGGACATTCTTGTGGGCAATGCACTGCCACTGCGGAACATTCCGCCCGGCACGTCGATCCACAATTTGGAATTAAAGCCAGGCAAGGGCGCGCAGATGGTGCGCTCGGCAGGCGGAGTGGCGCAGTTGGTGGCGAAAGAATCGGATTACGCACTGGTGAAATTGCCTTCCGGCGAAACCCGGAAGATTTCGCAGGATTGCATGGCGACGATTGGCCAGGTGGGCAATCTCGATCATGAGAACATCACGATCGGGAAAGCCGGACGTACGCGCTGGCTGGGATGGCGTCCGGTGAACCGTGGCGTTTCGATGAACCCGGTCGATCATCCGCATGGCGGCGGCGAAGGCAAGACCTCGGGCGGGCGGCATCCGGTGACGCCTTGGGGCCAGCCGACGCGCGGGTATAAGACGCGCAACAACAAGCGCACGGATAAGTTCATTGTGAGCGACCGGCGAAGCAAGTAGTTTGTTAACTAGGTGGAAAATTGTCAATCTTCAGACAATTCGACAAAGCAAAAGGGACAGTTGTTCTGACGTATGGCGGTGAGCCTCTGACGCCTGAATTGAAGATCGACGATCCTAAGCAATTGTTGGATGAGCTCAGCAAAGTTATCGATGAGGCGTACAACAGGCTTCGGGACGCGGGACTTGCATAGGAGCCGGCCGCGAAAAGGCAGGTTCCTCACCCGCGCTTCGCGCGTGTTCGGAACGACAAAGGTTTGGATTTGGCTAAGAGCTAGGAGCTAACAGCTAGAAGCTGATTTTTATGGCACGTTCAACCAAAAAAGGCGCATTTGTAGACGCGTACCTGATGGCGCGGGTCGAGGCCATGAATTCGCGCAACGAGAAAAAAGTGTTGCGCACATGGTCGCGACGCTCGACGGTTGTCCCGGAAATGGTGGGGCACACGATTGCCGTGCACAACGGAAAGAAATTCATCCCTGTGTACCTCACCGAGAACATGGTGGGACACAAGCTGGGCGAGTTCAGCTTCACGCGCATCTTCAAAGGCCACTCGATGAAAGCGGCGACGGAAGTCGCGGCCAAGCCGGCGGCTGTGCCGGGCGGGCCGGGAGCCATAGTTCCGTCGGCTCCAGCGGCGGCGCCGGCAGCAGGAACGCCACCGAAGGCGTAATTCAGCCCTTAGCCATTAGCTTTTAGCCTTTAGCTAGAAGCCAAGAGCTAAGAGCCTAGAGTTGAGAAACGATTATGGAATTTCGAGCGGAAATGCGGTACTTGCGGGTTTCGCCGCAGAAAGCGCGCCTGGTGCTGGATTTGATCAAAGGGCGCAAGGTGGAAGACGCGCGCAACACGCTGCTCTATACGAAGAAGCGCGTGGCCTCGCACATTGGCAAACTGCTGCAATCGGCGCTGGACAATGCGAACTTCCTGAGCGCGGAAAAGAACCTGGATGTCGACATCGACAACCTGTACGTGAAGAGCGCAATCGCCAACGACGGTCCGCGCATGAAGCGGATTCGTCCGGCGCCGCAGGGACGCGCGTACCGCTATCAGCGGCGTATCGCGCACATTCAGTTGGTCCTGGCCGATCGCGGGAATGGAGCAGGCCAGGTCGCGGAGGCTGCTCCGACGGGTGCAGTTCCTGCGAAACGGCGTGTGCCGGTGGCGAAAAAATCGGCAGGAGCGGGAAAAAAGAAGAAAGCTGCGGCGAAGTGACCGCGTTTTGCGGACGTGAGCGAAGCGGAAACACGCAGCGGTCATCCTGAGCGTCTTTTGCGAAGGATCTAAAAAGCAAGGTTCCTCACGCGCGCTTCGCGCGTGTTCGGAATGGCAGGTTTGAGAGGGCGTGTTCGGAACGAAAGAGTTTGGTAGAGATTTTAGGAGAGACGGATGGGTCAAAAAGTTCATCCTTACGGATTTCGATTGGGCTATACCAAGCCCTGGAAATCGCGCTGGTTTGTCGAGCGCGACTACGACAAGCTGCTGCTTGAAGACGTCAAGCTGAAGAAAGAGCTGCGCGAGAAGCTCAAGTCGGCCGGCGTGAGTGCAATTGAGATCGAGCGTCCCGGCAACAAGCTGCGCATCATTATTAAGACAGCGCGACCGGGAATTATCATCGGGCGCAAGGGCGCCGAGATCGACAAGCTCAAAGGCGAGCTGCAGAAGCGCACCTCGCGCGAAGTGTTTGTCGATATTCAGGAAGTGCACAAGCCCGAACTCGACGCCCAGCTCGTCTCGGAGGCGATTGCTCTGCAACTGGAGAAGCGCGTGGGCTTCCGCAGAGCGATGCGCAAAGCTGTCGATTCGGCACTGCGCTTCGGATGCAAGGGAATCAAGGTTCGCGTGAGCGGCCGTTTGAACGGAAATGAAATCGCGCGCTCGGAGTGGTACCTGCAAGGGCGGTTGCCACTGCACACGCTGCGCGCCGATATTGAATACGGATTTTCCGAAGCGCGCACTACCTATGGCGTGATTGGTGTAAAAGTGTGGGTGTACAAGGGCGAGATTTTGCAGACTAAAAAGCGCGAAGCGCAGCAGACCACGGGAGCTTTTTAAGGATTGAGTAATTGGGAAATTTTGCAATTGAGTAATTTTGAGAGCCAAGCGTTCGACGACGATCCTGAGGCATGCGCAGGGCTAGGAATTCGAGCTGACGGCTGAAGGCTGAGAGCTTATTTATGTTGATGCCAAAGAAAGTGAAGTATCGCAAACAGCAGCGCGGGCGCATGACCGGCAAGGCATGGCGCGGATCGACGCTGGCGTTTGGCGACTACGGGCTGAAGGTGCTTGAGCCGGGTTGGATCACCGATCGGCAGATCGAGGCCAGCCGCGTGGCCATGACGCGCTTCATCAAGCGTGGCGGCAAGATTTGGATCCGCCTGTTCCCCGACAAGCCGGTGACAAAGAAGCCGGCTGAAACCCGTATGGGTAAGGGCAAGGGCGCGCCCGATCATTGGGTCGCGGTCGTACGTCCGGGAAAGATTCTGTTTGAGATGGAAGGCGTCACGAGCGCAGATGCCAATGAGGCGCTGCGGCTGGCGTCGCACAAGTTGCCGCTGCGCACACAGGTGGTGAGCAGAGAGATAGCACATTAAGAGCAGCTATCAGCTTTCAGCCGTCAGCTATCAAGAAAGGCGACGGCGGTCGAAGCTGAGAGCTGAGGGCGGATAGCTGAGAGCTTGTTTATGAAGCCAGACAAAATTCGAAACTTGACCGACGCAGAATTGCAGCACCAGGGGCGGGACCTGGCCGATCAGTTGTTCAAGCTGAAATTTCAGCTAAACATGGGCCAGACCGAAAGCCTGAAGAAAATGCGCGGACTGCGCAAGGACATCGCCCGCGTCAAAACGATTCTGGGCGAGCGCCAGCGCGCCGCCGCAACGGAGAAGAAATAATGGCGGAAACCGCAACCAAACCCGTCGAGAAGGCCCAGGGCCGGCGCAAAGAAGTGGTAGGCGAGGTTGTCGCCAACAAGATGGCGAAGACGATCGTAGTGCAGGTCACGCGCAAGAAGGCGCATCCGTTCTACGGACGCGTGGTGGCGCGGCACAAAAAGTTCTATGCGCATGATGAGAAAAACGAAGCGCACGTGGGCGATTTCGTGCGCATCGAGGAGACGCGTCCGCTCTCGAAGCTAAAGCGCTGGAAGCTGAAGGACATTATCCGCAAGACGGCGCTGGTGCCGGAGATTGCGCTGGAGCAGGAAAGCAGTTAAGGAAGCGCGCCAAACGCGCCTTATAGCGTCGCAAAAAGCGCGACGCTTGGCGCGGCGCGCCAGGTCCTTCGCGAGACAAAAAGCGTCTCGCTTAGGATGACTAGAGGAGATTGGCTATGGCTGTGATGATGAGAACCATGCTGGAGGTGGCCGATAACTCCGGCGCGCGCAAGCTGCAGATGATTCTGCCGCTCGGCGGAGCCACGGGCCTGAATGCCGGGCTGGGCGATGTCATCACGGCGAGCGTGAAGGAAGCTGCTCCCGACGGTCAGGTACAGAAAGGCAAAGTCGTGAAGGCTGTGGTCGTTCGCACGCGCAAGGAACACCGTCGTCGTGATGGCACTTACATTCGTTTCGATCAGAACGCGGCGGTTCTGATCAACGAAGCCGGCGAACCGGTAGGCACGCGCGTGTTCGGGCCGGTGGCGCGTGAACTGCGCGAAAAAAAGTTTTTGAAGATTGTAAGCCTGGCGCCGGAAGTGATTTAGGAATTGAGTGATTCTGTGATTGAGTGACCGGGCGATTGAAAAACCCAATTCATTGTTGGGTCCAATCGCGCAATCGCTAAATTAGGGTTAAGGAATGACAGCTGCAAGCACATTACATAAGCGAGTCGACATTCGGCGTAACGATACGGTGAAAGTCATCACTGGGCGCGACAAGGGCAAGGAAGGGCGCGTGCTGCGGGTGTTTCCCGACGACAGCAAGCTGCTGGTCGAGCACGTGATGATGGTGAAAAAGCACGTGCGGCCGAATCCGCAACGCAACATCAAGGGCGGCATCGCCGAGCAGGAAAGCCGCATTGCGATTTCGAACGTGCAACTGGTGTGCCCGACCTGCGGGCCGGTGCGCATTGGTCACGAAGTTCGTGGCGACCGCAAGGTGCGCGTGTGCAAGAAATGCGGGACGACATTGGATAAATGACGCCGCTTAGCGGGCGTGAGCGAAACGGGAGCCCGCTGGCGTCGTCCTGAGCGGAGCGAAGGATCTCAGAAAAGAGCCAAAAGCCAAGAGCTAAAGGCCAAGAGCTGAAAATGGCAAAAGATAAGAAACAATCGAAGGAAGCTGCCCAGGAGCAGAAAGCGCCCGAGCAGGCGCGGCATAGCGCGAAGGAGCGTCCGCGGCTGCGGACCCGCTTTGAAAAAGAAGTGGCGCCGGCGCTGCTGAAGGAACTCGACCTGAAGAACGCAATGGCCGTGCCCCGGCTGAACAAGATCGTGGTCAACATGGGCATCGGCGAGGCCACGCAGAACGCCAAGGTGCTCGATCCCGCTGTAAACGAACTCGGCCTGATTACCGGGCAGAAACCGGTGGTCACAAAGGCAAAGAAGTCGATTGCGGCGTTCAAGGTGCGCGAAGGGCAATCGATCGGCTGCATGGTGACACTGCGCGGCGACCGCATGTACGAATTTTTCGACCGGCTAGTGAACATCGTTCTGCCGCGCGTGCGCGATTTTCGCGGAGTCTCGACGAAGTCGTTCGATGGACGCGGCAACTACACACTTGGCCTGCACGATCAGTTGATCTTTCCCGAGATCGATTACGCGAAGGTCGACAAGCAGAAGGGAATGAACGTCACTATTGTAACGACCGCCGAGAACGACAACCAAGCGCGGACATTGTTACGGCATTTGGGAATGCCGTTCCGGGCCTGATGATTGGGTGATTGAGCGAATAGATCATTGAGTTATTGGACATCGAAGTACTTTGGCTAAAAGCTGACAGCTGAGAGCTGAAAGCTGGCAGCTAGAAGCTAGGAGCTAATTTGGCAACAACAGCAAAACGAGTGAAGGACGGCGCGGAAAGCAAAGTAAAACCGAATCACGTCAGGAAGCCGAAGTTTTCCACGCGCAAGCACAACCGCTGCAAGATCTGCGGGCGGCCGCGGGCGTATCTGCGCAAGTTCGGCATCTGCCGGCTGTGTTTCCGCGGGCTGGCGCTGCGCGGCGAGATTCCGGGCGTTTCGAAGTCGTCCTGGTAGGGATGCGCGCCAAACGCGCGATTCTGCCGAAAGAAGAAGCAGGTTCCCCACCGCGCCTTCGGCTCGGTTCGGAATGACAGGTTGTGATGGAGTAGGCGGCTGCCGCGGGTTCTCCGCTGTGCGGAGCGAACTGGTGGCTAGAGGAGAAGCAAACGATGAGATTGACCGATCCAGTGGCCGATATGCTGACGAGGGTGCGCAACGCGCTACAGGCGGGGCACCAGAAGGTGGATGTCCCCGCTTCCAAGTTGAAGGCAGAGATCGCACGCATTCTGAAAGAAGAAGGCTATATCTCGAATTTCAAGGCCACGGAAGAAGAAGGACACAAGGTCATCCGAATTTACTTGAAGTACGGTGCGCACAATGAGGCGGCGATCTCGAATGCCGCCCGCGTTTCGCGGCCGGGCTGCCGCGTGTATGTGCGCCGCAGCGAGATCCCGCGCGTGCTGGGCGGTATGGGTATCAACATTCTGACCACACCGCGAGGCGTCATGACCGGACGCCAAGCCCGCAAAGAAGGCGTGGGCGGCGAAGTGTTGTGTGAGATCTGGTAGAAAAGCAGCTTTCAGCTATCAGCCGTCAGCGGGCAGTAAGGGCGATGGCGATAGAAGCTGAGAGCTGATAGCCGAAGGCTGAGAGCTTTATGTCACGAATTGGAAAAAAGCCGATCGCGATCCCCAAAGGGGTGACGGTCAAAATCGAAGGCAACACCGTTCTGGTGCAGGGACCGAAGGGCAAGCTGGATACCCCGCTCCCGTCCGGCATCAAGATGGAGCAGAAGGATGGGCACATCGTTGCCCTGCGCGAAAACGATTCGCAGGCGGCGCTGCACGGCCTGGCACGCGCTTTGGTGAACAATGCCGTTGAGGGCGTGACCAAAGGCTGGATGCGAGAACTCGAAATCGTGGGCATTGGATACCGCGCCGAATTGAAGGGCAAGGGTATTGTGGTGTTCAACCTGGGGTATTCGCACCCCATCGAGTATCCCCTGCCCAGTGGCGTCGCTGCGGCGATCGATCCCAAGCAAACACGAATTACGCTGACTGGAATCGACCGCCAGCAGGTCGGCCAGGTCGCGGCTGAAATGCGCGCGTTGCGACCGCCTGATCCCTATAAAAACAAGGGCGTGCGCTACGTGGGCGAGAGATTGAAGAAGAAGGTGGGCAAGACGGGAGCGAAGTGACGCCGCTTAGCGGGCGTGAGCGAAGCGGGAGCCCGCTGGCGTCATCCCGAGCGTTCTTTGCGAGGGATCTCCAGAAGGATTTTGATCGAAGATGCTGACGAAAATTTCCAAGAACCAGAAGCGCGGGAACATTCACGAGCGCATACGCAAGAAATTGCAGGGAACGCCGGAGCGTCCGCGGCTGAATGTGTACCGCTCGTTGAATCACATTTATGTGCAGATCATCGACGACCTGCATGGCAAGACGCTGGTTTCCGCCAGCACCGCCGAGGGCAACAAGGAAGATCGGCGCACCGGCGGCAACGTGGCCGCGGCCAAGAGTGTAGGCAAAACCATCGCCGAGCGCGCCAAAGCCAAGGGTGTAAGCAAAGTAGTTTTCGATCGCGGAGGTTACATTTATCACGGGCGCGTGAAGGCGCTCGCCGACGCGGCAAGAGAAGCGGGATTGCAGTTCTAGAAAACAGCTTTCAGCTGTCGGCTCTCAGCTATCAGCGAGAGCGACAGGCTGAAGGCTGATAGCTGAAAGCTGAGTTCAAGAATGCCAACGGTAACTAAAAAACTCGATGCAAATGCGTTTCAACTGAAAGACCAGGTGGTCGCTATCAACCGCGTCACCAAGGTCGTCAAAGGCGGCAAGAATTTGTCTTTTGCGGCGCTCGTGGTTGTCGGTGATCCTGCGGCCGCGGTCGTCGGACACGGCGCGGGCAAAGCCAAGGAAGTTCCGCAGGCCATTCGCAAGGCAATCGAGGCGGCGAAGAAGAACCTGATCAAGGTCAATCTGACTCAAACCACGATTCCGCACCTCGTGCTTGGACGCTATGGTTCCGGCAGGGTGCTACTGAAACCGGCCCCGGAAGGCACAGGTGTGATTGCCGGCGGTGCAGTGCGCGCGGTCATGACGTCGGCGGGCGTGCAGAATGTGCTGACCAAGTCGATCGGAACAACCAACCCGCACAACGTTATTAAAGCGACTTTTGATGCGCTGAAGTCTTTGAAGAATAAAGAGAGTGTCGCGGCGATGCGTGGGAAAGCGGTGGAGGAACTGTAAACAACGTCAGGGGCTAAAGCCCCCGAATTTTGGAAGCAGGCCAACGCGGCCCTGAAGGGCCGCTCTTCCACGGCGGTGGTCAGGTTTTGCGATGGTATTGAGGAATTATGATGGCGAAGAAAACAAACGCGGGTGGCGGCAAGATTCAGTTGAAGTGGGTGCGCTCTTTCATTTGCGCCCCGGTGAAACAGAAACGGGTGGTGAAGGGATTGGGGTTTACGCGGCTGAACCAGGTGATCGAGCGCCCAAATACGGCGGCAATCCGCGGCATGGTGGCCAAGGTGCCGCATCTGGTGGAGATTGTCGAGTAGCTGTCAGCCATCAGCTATCAGCCATCAGCGCGACACGCTCACGGCTGAAAGCTGACGGCTTATAGCTGAAAGCTGATTTTATGAATCTATCTAACATTCACGCACCGAAGAAAGCGTCGGAGAGGCGCAAGCGCGTCGGGCGCGGCATGGGGTCCGGCATGGGGAAAACCTCGACGCGCGGGCACAAAGGCCAGCGCTCACGCAGCGGTTCGCGCATGATCCGGGGCTTTGAAGGCGGCCAGATGCCGCTGCACCGCCGCTTGCCCAAGCGCGGCTTCACCAACATCTTCCGCAAGGAATACAACATCGTGAGTCTCGAGCGCCTCACGTCTCTGGGGCCCGAACTTCGTGGCGAGGCGATCACGCCTGAAGTTCTGCGAAAGGCGGGAGTCATCAAGACCAAGCATCCAGTGAAAGTTCTCGGCGATGGCGAACTGACGGTCGCCATCACGGTTCGCGCTCACAAATTCTCCAAGTCAGCGCAGGAGAAAATCACCAAGGCAGGTGGCAAGGTTGAGGTCTTGCAGTAATGTTTGAAAAGCTGGCGAACATCTTTCGTATCCCCGACCTGCGCAACCGGGTCCTGTTCACCCTGGCGATGCTGGCGGTGTACCGTCTGGGCGGGCACCTGCCGACTCCGGGCGTGAACTTCATCAAGCTGGAAGAGTTTTTCAACCAGAATCGGGGATCATTTCTCGGTTTCGTCGATTTGTTTTCGGGCGGCAACCTGCGCCGGCTGACCATCTTCGCCCTTGGCATCATGCCGTACATTACGGCATCGATTATCCTGCAGCTTTTGACTGTCGTTTATGAACCGCTGGCCAAACTGCAAAAAGAGGGCGAGCTTGGCCGCAAGAAAATTACCGAGTGGACCCGCTATCTCACCATCATCCTGAGCGCGATTCAGTCGTTCGGTATCGCCATCGGCCTGCAGAAGGCCGGCGACTTCGTGCTTACGCCTGGCCCCGGCTTCGTTCTGATGACCATGCTGACGCTGACGGCCGGCAGCACGTTCATCATGTGGCTGGGCGAGCAGATCACCGACCGCGGCATCGGCAACGGCATGTCGTTGCTAATTTTTGCCGGCATTGTCGTCGGCCTGCCGCGCGGCGTTCAGGATCTTTTCGACAAGGCGAAGAACGCAACCTGGGGGGCCATTACTTTTCCGCTTATGGTCGGCCTGATCATCTTCATGATCGCCGTCGTGGCGTTCATTGTGTATGTGGAGCGCAGCGAGCGGCGCATCCCCGTGCAATATGCCAAGCGCGTCGTAGGACGCAAGGTCATGGGCGGGCAGTCAACCCATCTTCCCCTGCGCGTGAATGCGGGCGGAGTGATGCCCGTCATCTTTGCCTCCTCGATTCTCACGCTGCCGCAAACTGTGGGCTATGGATTGAAAAACAGCCGCTATTTCGGCGACCTGTTTCGCGCGCTGGGCTGGGGCGAGCCGCTATATACACTGCTGTACGCTATCGGCATTATTTTCTTTGCATATTTCTACGTCTCGATCGTGTTCAACCCGAGCGAGGTCGCAGACAATATGCGGAAGTACGGCGGGTTTATTCCCGGCATTCGTCCGGGCAGACGCACCGCTGACTATATCAATGAAGTCCTGACGCGCATCACACTGGTTGGCGCGCTTTACCTCATTATCATTTCGTTCATTCCCGAATGGATGATCGCCGGCATTCACCTGAACCACTTGCCAGTGTGGCTGGGTGGGTCGTTGTTCGAGAAACTTCCCGTATGGATGACCAACGGTCTTGGCGTGAACTTTTATTTCGGTGGGACGTCACTGCTGATTGTGGTCGGCGTAGCGATGGATACGGTGACGCAGATCGAAGCGCAACTGATTATGCGCCACTACGATGGATTTACGCCGCGCAGCGGACGCATTCGCGGGCGTAGAAACTGGTCGTGACGATTGGGTAATTGTTTAATGGAGAGATTGTGTAATTTTGTTTCGATTGGGCTTGCATTTCAATTTCTCAATTAGCAAATTTCACAATTACTCAATCCTTTGCCGTATGAGGTGCGGTTAATACTAAGTCGCGGAAGGATTTCGCGAAGCCGATGGCGCAGGAAATCTCGCGCGATATAGGTCCCGTGGTACTGCTTGGACCGCCGGGCGCCGGCAAGGGCACCCAGGCCAAGCGCATCATGGAAAAATATCTGATTCCGCAGATTTCAACCGGCGACATTCTGCGGTACAACGTGGCCCAGGCAACGGAGCTTGGCCTGAAGGCCAAGGCGGTCATGGCTCGCGGCGAGCTGGTTTCCGACGATTTGATGTATCCCATGGTCCGGCAAAGGCTGAGCCAGCCGGACTGCAAGCGTGGGTACATCCTGGATGGCTTCCCGCGAACGGCGGCGCAGGCCCAATGGCTGGATGTGCTGCTGGAAGACAAGCTCTTTGAAAACCCGCGGCCGACGCAATCGTGGCCAATTGTGATCTGCTTGGACGTGGATTATAATGAATTATTGCTCCGGATCACTGGACGCCGTTCTTGTCCCACCTGTGGGCGGATTTATAACGTCCACTTCCAGCCGCCCCGAAACGATGAAGTTTGCGATCTGGACGGGACGAAGCTGGTCACCCGCAATGACGACCGGTTGGAAGTGATTCAGCCTCGTTTGAAGGCTTATCAGGAGCAGACTGCGCCTGTGGTGGACTATTACCAGCGCACGGGAAGGCTGGTTTGGGTGAACGGCGACTTGCCGATGGATGAAGTGACCGGGCAGATATTCAGGATTCTCGAGGCGCGTCACTCGTAGATTTTTGTGCAGAGTTGTTAGCGTCAGGCATGGCAATTGTTTGCAAGTCGGCAGCCGAAATTGAACGCATGCGGCAAAGCGGCCGAATCGTGCGCCAGGTTCTGGACCATGTGCGTTCGCTGGTTAAGCCCGGCGTGACAACGATGGACCTCGAGCGCGCTGCCGAAAAAAAAATCGCTGAACTCGGAGCCAAGCCCGCGTTTAAGGGATATTACGATTATCCTTGCGTGCTGTGTACTTCGGTGAACGATGAGATTGTCCACGGCATTCCGTCGGAAAAGCGGACACTGAAAGCAGGCGACATTGTTTCGATCGATTGCGGCGTGGTGCTCGATGGATATTATGGCGATGCCGCCATTACAGTTCCGGTTGGCGAAAAGGTAGATCCGGAATTGCAGAAGCTGCTCAAGGTGACCGAGGAATCGCTATACCGCGGAATCGAGCAGGCGAGGGTTGGGAATTCGATCGGCGATGTCGGAGCGGCGGTGCAGGAGCACGTGGAAGCGGCAGGGTTCAGCGTGGTACGCGAATTCGTCGGCCACGGCATTGGAACTCATTTGCACGAAGAGCCGCAGATACCAAATTTCGGTTCGCGCGGCCACGGCGCAAAGCTGCGTGAGGGCATGGTGCTCGCAATCGAGCCGATGGTAAATTCCGGCAAGCCCGACGCCAAGGTGCTCGGCGACAAGTGGACCGCGGTAACGGTTGACGGCAGTTTCAGCGCCCATTTCGAACACTGCGTAGCGGTGACGAAAGATGGGCCGGTGATTTTGACGCGATAAACAAGCTCTCAGCGGTCAGCTCTCAGCTTTCAGCAACTAGGTAAAGCTGATGGCTGACAGCCGATAGCTGACAGCTCCGAGAGGTGCATGAGTAAAGAAGACGCTATAGAAGTCATGGCAACGGTTCTCGAACCGCTGCCCAACGCCATGTTCAAAGTGGAGTTGGAGAACAAGCATCAGGTGCTGGCGCACGTTTCCGGCAAGATGCGCAAGAATTTCATTCGTATTCTCCCGGGCGACAAGGTCGCAGTCGAGCTTTCGCCCTATGACCTGAATCGCGGCAGAATCGTTTATCGGTATAAGTGACGCCGATTGCGAGGTATCTCGCGGACAGAATCGCCCGAGCAAAACAGGAATTATGAAAGTCCGAGCATCGGTAAAGAAAATTTGCGACAAGTGCAAGATCATCCACCGCAAAGGAGTAGTGCGGGTGATCTGCGTCAACACAAAACACAAGCAGCGGCAAGGATAGCTACCAGCGGCGAGCTACGAGCTAACACGGATCGCAAGGTTGCTCGTAGTTCGCGGCTCGCAGCTCGCAGCTGACAAGGCTGTTCGGAGGCATAAAGCAACATGGCACGTATTGCAGGCGTCGATCTTCCGCGCCAGAAGCACATCAACATCGCGCTGACCTATATCTACGGCATCGGTCATCCGCGCGCGGGCAGCATTCTCGACGAGGCCAAGGTGGACCCCATGAAGAAGGTCCAGGACCTGAGCGAAGAGGAAGTCAACCGCATCCGCACCGTGATCGAATCGCAAGGAATGGTCGAAGGCGATCTGCGCAAGGAAGTTTCGATGAACATCAAGCGGCTCATCGAAATTGGCTCCTATCGCGGATTCCGTCACCGCCGCAACCTGCCGGTGCGCGGCCAGCGCACGCACACGAACGCGCGTACCCGCAAAGGTCCCCGCAAGGGCACGGTGGCGACGCGTAAGAAGGCGACGGCAAAGACATAAAACAAGCTTTTGGCTGTTAGCTCTTAGCCGTTAGCTCAACGGCTAAGGTTCAAGCGAATGGCCAAAGGCTAAGAGCTAAAGGCTACTATGGCAAAACCAGCAGCAGCAGCAGCGGGCGGCGCAGCCGCACCGGAGAAAAAAGGAAAAAAGAAGACGTTCAAGAAGAAAGAGCGCAAGCACGTGCCTCACGGGCTCGCGTTTGTGCAGGCGTCTTTCAACAACACCATCGTGACCATCACCGACATGAACGGCAACGTTCTGTCGTGGAAGAGCTCGGGGTCGCTCGGTTTCCGCGGATCGCGCAAAGGCACGCCTTTTGCCGCGCAGCAAGCCGCTGCCAACGCCGCCAACATGGCGCGCGATCACGGTGTGCGCACCGTCGATGTGCTCGTCAGTGGACCGGGATCAGGTCGTGAGAGTGCGGTGCGCGCGCTGGCCTCGGCGGGGATTGAAGTCCGCTCGATCAAGGACGTGACGCCGATTCCGCACAACGGATGCCGGCCGCCAAAAAGAAGGCGTGTGTAGGCAGCTGCCAAAGTTTGCCGAAGTTTCAAGGTTGCAAAGGTTTAAGGTTTTAGAGTCAATACAATTATCTGAACAACTTTGAACCTTGAAACTTTCAAACTTGATTTTTCACCGGGACGAAGGGTGAAGCCAAACCTGTAAACCGGTCATCTAAAAGGAGAACCAATTGGCCAGATATACAGATGCAGTTTGTCGTCTATGCCGCCGCGAGGGCATGAAGCTGTTCCTCAAGGGCTCGAAATGTTTCAGCGATAAATGTCCTGTCGAGAAGCGCAACTTCGCTCCCGGACAACATGGGAAAGACCGTAAAGCCAAAATCGTTGGTTACGGTCTGCAATTGCGCGAGAAGCAGAAAGCCAAGCGCATTTACTTCACACTCGAAGGGCAGTTCCGCAACTACTTTGAGAAGGCCGCCAAGTCGCGCGGAGTCACCGGCGCGAAGCTGCTCGAACAACTCGAGCGCCGTCTTGATAATGTCGTTTACCGTCTCGGTTTTGCGCAGTCCCGGCGCCAGGCGCGGCAATTAGTCCGCCACGGGCATGTCGCCGTCGATGGCAAGAAGGTGAACATTCCTTCGTACCAGGTCAGCGCGGGACAGGAGATCTCGATTCGCGAGAACAGCAGAAAGCTAGCTGTGCTTGAGTTGGCTAAGGAATACGCGAGCCATGGCACTACGCCGACCTGGCTGGAAGTCGATCGCGACAATTACAAGGCGAAGGTGCTTTCTTTGCCCAAGCGCGAAGATATTCAACTGCCGGTGAATGAACAGTTGATTGTGGAACTTTACAGTAAGTGACGCTGTTTAGCGCGCGTGAGCGAAAGCGGGCGCCCGCTGGCGTCATCCTGAGCGAAGCGAAGGATCTCGCGCTTGTCGCTCACAAGCTTTGGTCCAGAAAATTCGTGCCAGATCAGCCTTTGCGGCATTGACCTGAGTTGGACCACTCGGCGAGCCGCACTGAGCCACATGGCCGAAGGAGAGAAACAAATGCTTTGGAAAGGTTTTCAAAAACCAAAACGTCTAGCAGTCGATCAGTCCACGCTTACCGATAAGTACGGAATTTTCTGGGCGCAGCCGTTCGAGCGCGGATTCGGCACCACCGTAGGCAACGCCCTGCGGCGCGTGCTGTTGAGCTCGATCGAGGGCGCGGCCGTTACTGCCGTGAAGATGGAAGGCGTGCTGCACGAGTTCCAGTCGATCCCGGGCGTAGTTGAGGACGCGACCGACATCATCCTCAATTTGAAGCAGATTCCGTTCAAGCTGGCGGGCGATGCGCCGAAAGCGATCTATCTGCGCGCCGATCAGCCCGGAGTCGTCACCAGCGGCATGATCGAGGCCGACGGCGACGTCGAAGTTCTCGACAAAGACGTCTATATCGCCACCGTCAGCGAAGGCGGCAAGCTCGATATGGAAATGCGCCTAAAGCGCGGCCGCGGCTACGTTTCTGCCGACAAGAATTTCGACGAAGATCTCGGCATCGGATTTATCCCGATCGACTCAGTTCACTCGCCAGTGCGCAAGTGCAACTACACCGTCGAGGCCGCGCGTCTCGGGCAGATCACCGACTACGACAAGCTCACGCTCGAAGTGTGGACCAACGGTTCGATCACTCCTGCCGACGCCGTCGGCCTGGCTGCGAAGCTGCTCAAGGACCACATGAACATCTTCATCAACTTCGAGGAAGAGATCGAAACCGGAGTTTCTTCTGCGGAAGACCGCAAGCCCGAGATTCACAACGAGAACCTGAACCGCTCCGTCGAGGAACTCGAGCTTTCCGTGCGCAGCTACAACTGCCTGAAGAACGCAAACATTCAGACGATCGGCGAGCTGGTGCAGAAGACCGAGTCTGAAATGCTCAAGACCAAGAACTTCGGCCGCAAGTCGCTCAACGAGATCAAGGAAATCCTCGCGCAGATGGGCCTTTCGCTCGGCATGAAGATCGACGAGCACGGAAACGCCGTTCCCGGACCGACCTCCGTTCTTCCCGCCGCAGCGCTGGCTGCGAACTACGGCAGCTACGACGACGATGACCTCGACAGCGACCTCGGACCGCAGGGCGAGGCGGAAAACTTTTAAGCGCAGCCGGCTGAGGCCGGGCCGCGCGCCCGGCGCTCTTCCGCCGCGGAAAATTCAATTGAGATAGAGAGAAACGCCATGCGTCACCGCAATGCAGGATACAAACTCGGTCGAAACACCAGCCATCGCCGCGCTCTGCTG
>JASHOH010000232.1 GCA_030041215.1 Candidatus Sulfotelmatobacter sp.
CAGCAAAGCCGTGGTGTAGAAGACACATGAGAGGGCGGCCAGTATGAGCTGTGCGCGAACATAGTTGGCGAGCGTCTCATTAACGTGCCGCAGAGTTCGTCCGAAAGTTGTGGGCTGGCCCTTCCGTTCAACAGCTTTGATGATCGCCTCTCCCATCTGACGTCCGTCACTCAAGATAAAAATGGCTAAAACAGGAATCGCCAGCAGCCAGGCCGCGTTCGTCGCCACATGTGCTGCGGATGCCGCGCCTCGCTGGAAAGCTTCGGCAATGAGATCCCGATGCTGAACTAACCAATCGTGCACCTGAAGCTGCTGGACCGCGCTCAAGCCATGCGCGCCTTCCAGACGAGGGACAACCTGGCCAGTGATCAGCCCGTGCAATATTTCGGGCACAGCTGAGTTGAAGTTCTTCAATTGGGCGGCAATACGCGAACCGAATCGATACCCCAGACCTCCAAACACGGCCGTACCAAACAGGTACACCTGGCCAATCGCCCAGTTGCGATTGCCCCGGCCCAGTGGCGAGCGCATTTGTACAACCCTAACGGCCGGTTCCAGCAGATGCGCGAACAGAATAGAAGCCAGAAGAATGAGAAACGTAACGCGAGCGAGATAGACAATAGCAGCCGCGATCAGGAAGAGAGCGACGGTCGTGACCACATTTCCGGTTCGATCATCGACTGAGAACATCGCTGTCCACTCCCGCTATCGATCATCAGCGTTTCTTGCCTGTGCTTGCCGCTCCCTCAATCGCCTGCTGGACTCGCGCGGGATCTCCCAGATAGTAATGACGGACAGACTTGAGGTCGTCATTAAGTTCCTCGACCAGCGGCACGCCGGTGGGAATGTTGAGCTCAACGATCTCCTGATCCGGGATGTCCTCCAGATATTTCACCAGCGCTCGCAGGCTGTTCCCGTGGGCCGCAATTAATACTTGCTTGCCCGACCGGATGCTGGGGGCGATCAGTTCATGCCAGCAGGGCAGAAAGCGCTCCACAGTGTCTTTAAGGCATTCTGTTAGCGGAATTTGTTGTTTCGACAGGTTTTTGTAGCGTGGATCTTTTCCCGGATAGCGCGGGTCTGTTTCTTCAAGCGCCGGCGGCCGAATATCGTAACTCCGGCGCCAGAGCTTCACTTGCTGCTCTCCATATTTCGCCGCCGTTTGAGCCTTGTTGAGCCCCTGCAATGCGCCGTAATGTCGTTCATTGAGTCGCCAATCGTGCTCGATAGGAATCCACATAAGATCCATTTCGTCCAAGACAATCCACGCAGTGCGGATTGCCCGTTTCAACACGGACGCAAAAACCAGATCGAAGGTGTATCCCTGCTGCTTAAGCGCGACGCCCGCTTCTTCGGCTTCTTCTATGCCCTTCTGGGAAAGGTCGACGTCTGTCCACCCGGTAAAGAGGTTTTCTTTGTTCCAGATACTCTCTCCATGGCGAAGCAGTACGATTTTGTACATGTCGGGTAGTATCGTTCCCCTTATGCTTTAACCGGTTCTGGGACGTGGGCGCCGACTGCGGCAGAATCCGCACTATTCGCAAGAGCCTCTTTCACGTCGTTCCCGCTCACAGTCTCCTTCTTGAGCAGCTCTTGCGCCAGGGTCCCAAGCGCCGCCTCGTGATCCTTCAACAATGACTGGGCCCGATTATACTGCTCCATTACAAACCGTTGAACTTCGCTGTCGATCACCTGCCGGGTCTCTGGACTAACCTGGCTATTGTCCTGAACCGCTCCACCCAGGTACTGAAGTTGTTGACCAGCATAGCGCACCGAGCCGAGCTTTTCGCTCATACCAAACTCAGTGACCATGCGGCGAGCCAAATCGGTTGCCCGCATGATGTCGTCGCTGGCGCCAGTGCTGATGGTATGGAATTCCACCATCTCAGCGGCGCGGCCGCCCAACATGACGGCGAGCTGATCGCGCAGTTCGTCGACGGTGAGCAGATATCGGTCCTCAGTGGGCATTTGCATCGTATAGCCCAAGGCACCACGGCTGTGCGGGACGATGGTGATTTTGCTGACCGGTTCGCCGTGCGGTACCAGTTCAGCCACCAATGCATGGCCGGACTCGTGGTAGGCAACCGTGGTGCGTTCCTGCTCGTTCATCACACGAGACTTCTTCTCGGAACCGGCGACAACCCGCTCGATGGCGGACTCGAAATCATCCATTGTGACTCCCGTTGCATTACGCCGGGCAGCCCCTAATGCCGCCTCATTGACCGCATTTTCCAGGTCCGCCCCGCTGAAACCAGCCGTGATCCGCGCTGCCTGGTTCACGTCAAAAGCAGGATCCAGCTTCACTTTCTTAGTGTGGATCTTCAGGATCTCCACACGGCCGGCAAGATCGGGGTTGCCGATAGCAATCTGGCGATCAAAGCGGCCCGCCCGCATCAGCGCGGGATCGAGTACTTCCGGGCGGTTCGTCGCTGCCATAATGATTACGGGCGCGCTGGTATCGCTTTTGAAGCCGTCAATCTCGGCCAGTAATTGGTTCAGGGTCTGCTCGCGCTCATCGTTGGTTCCAAAATTTATCCCTCCGCGACTCTGGCCAATCGCATCAATCTCGTCAATGAAAATGATCGAAGGGGCAACCTGGCGAGCCTGATCGAAAAGGTCGCGTACCCTGGCAGCACCCACGCCGACGAACATCTCCACAAACTCCGAGCCGCTGGTCTCGAAGAATGGAACTTGAGCCTCGCCGGCTGTGGCCTTGGCCAACAGAGTCTTGCCGGTGCCTGGCGGACCGACAAGCATTACACCCTTCGGGATACGTCCGCCAAGTTTGGCGAATTGCTCTGGGGTCTTCAAAAACTGGACGGTCTCTTGAAGCTCGGCTATGGCCTCATCAGCCCCGCCTACGTCTTTGTACGTGACCGTGACGTCCTCAGGCCGGACTTCCATCGCTTTGCTTTTGCCGACACCAAAGACGCCGCCCGGTCCGCCTGCCTTCTGGTAGGCCATATACCAGAGACCGCCGAGGATTATCATAGGCAGAACATATCCCAACAGGATGCTACCCAAGGGACTGGGGGCTCGCTCAAAGCGATAAGTCACTTTTGCGTTTTGCAACTGTTCAATCAGCTTGGGGTCGCCGCCAAGCGCAGGTACGCTGTTGAAGGGGAGGGTTGGCTGAGATGCGCTCGGCGTGGGATTCTTCATCTCGCCGGCGATGCTTCTGTCGCCGATGGTCACTTGTACGATTTGACCGTTGGCCAGCTTGTCTTTGAAGTCGCTGTAAGGAATCTCTGATCGCCGGGCCGCAGGGGCCAGCACGAGTAGCTGGATCAGCCACAATACAACGAGTGTTGTGACCAGGTAGGCGATGCCGTAACCAAACTGACGGCGGTTTTGCTCGTCGCGCTTCTGTTTATCGTCGCGATCGGGTTTTCCTGGTGATGATTCTGGTTCTTTCACGGTGCGCCTCCTTGGATTGTTGGACTATTTATGCACAGGCTTTTCTCCATCCTTTTACGGTTCTTCATCATAAACTTCGCTGCTCACCTTGGCTCAACGTAATTACCTGTACCTGAGAACGACATCGTCAGTGATATAGGTCCCCGTCTGGCGCCAACTCCACGCCCGAAGCCAAAAGATATGACCGCAAGGCGTCTTCAGCCGCAAACCAATCAACCTCAGGCGAACCGAATGGGCGGCCGCGTCTTTCCCAATGCTGGTAAGCGAGTTCCTGCACAACCTCACGGCGGTCTTCATAAGAGTGCGTCGCCGGCGTTCGCCACTGCGATA
>JASHOH010000233.1 GCA_030041215.1 Candidatus Sulfotelmatobacter sp.
CACACGTTTGCCTTTTCGGTTGCCGCTAACTCGATCCTGTCGTTCTTTCCGTTTGTGGTGTTGTTGCTGACACTGATCCGGCGGGTATTCCACTCGAAGGTGATGTACGAAGTGGTGGTGGAGTTGTTGCGCGACTACCTGCCTGCCGGGCAGGATTTTGTAATTCGCAATCTGACGGCCATGGCGAACGCGCGGCATCGTGCGCAGGTGCTTTCGCTGATCATCCTGCTGGTGACTTCTTCAGGTGTTTTCATGCCCCTGGAGGTCGCGTTGAATCGCGTGTGGCGGTTTCCGAACAACCGGTCATATATAGGAAATCAATTGATCTCTCTGGGATTGGCGTTCGCATGCGGTGTGCTGGCACTGCTGTCGGTGGCGATGACGGCCGGCAACGTTTCGCTGATGACGCTTCTGCTGCGTGGGCACGGCAGCCGCTTCGTTCATCTCGTCGGTTTTGCCGTCATGAAAGTTTTTGCCATCGGGGCGAGCATCGCAATATTTTTCCTGATCTATTGGCTCCTGCCAAACGGGAAGGTTCCTGCCCGTGCTGTGCTGCCGACGGCAATCATCATGGGACTGCTTTCTGAGGCGCTCAAATACGGATACATCGCGGCATTGCCCTGGCTCAACTTCAGTGAGGTTTATGGGCCCTTTTCGTTGTCGGTGAGCATGATGTTCTGGGCATTTTTATCAGGATTGCTGCTGCTGGCGGGAGCGAACCTGAGCGCGGAGGAACATCTAAGGCGGGGATTGTAGAGCTTAAAGAGGATCTCTCATAGGCGAAGTTCCTTGTAGCAAGGCGGGTTCGTGTCTGAAGCAGCATTATTGCAGCTTGGCGTACTCAGCTTTGGCCTGTTTCAGGATGGGGATGTCGGGGTCGGCGTCTTTCCAGAGGGTGAAAAAGTTCTGATAGGAAGTGCGGGCCTGGGCAGTATCGCCCTGGAGAGCGTAGGCGCGTGCGAGATCGAGGCGGGCGAGCGCACCAAGTACAAAGTTGAGAACGAGCCCAGGGTGATCAATTATCTTCTGAAACTCTTCGGCGGCCTCTTTCCCCTGCTTCTTCATGAGGAGCGCCTCGCCGCGAAGGTACACAGGATACATGGATCCCAACTGGAATGGCGGGGCTTGGCCCAAGTCGAGTGGTGGAGGAATCTGGAGAAGGGCAAGAGCCGCGTCAGGCCGCTTGCGAGTGAGTTCCATCGCTGCCCGAATGGAGGGAAGCCAGTAGTTCTGCGCTACTGTATTTAGGGGCACAGCATCGGAAAAAAGCGGGTCCTCCGCCTCGCTGACGCGAGCCGTCGGAATGACAAGGTTTGTAGCACCCACGCGGGCTGGAGGGAGTCTGCCGCCGAGGGCCGAAGCCCGTTATTTTCCCACCCATTGGTCGACCCAGTCGTTGACTGTTTTCCACCACAACTGCGAATTTTGCGGTTTAAGCACCCAGTGGCCTTCATCGGGGAAGTAGAGCATTTTTGACGGGACGCCTTCCATCTGGAGCGTGGTGAAAAGCTGCAAGCCTTCGCTCACATCAACCCGGTAGTCTTTCTGCCCGTGGATTACAAGCGTCGGGGTCTTGAAATTCTTGGCGAAAAGGTGCGGCGACCACTTGCGATACATCTCGCGATTGTCATAGGGCGTGCCATGGAACTCCCAATCGGGGAACCACATCTCCTCGGTCGTGCCCCAGGACGCCTCGTTGTTGAAGTCGCCATCGTGCGACACCAGGCATTTGAAGCGGTCGGTATGGCCGAGGACCCAGTTGATCATGTATCCGCCAAAACTGGCGCCCAGCGCGCACTCCCGGTCTTTGTCGATGAACGGGTAATGCTCTTCGGCGTAGTCGAGGCCCTTCATGAGATCTTCAAACGGAGCGCCGCCCCAGTCGCCGTTAATCGAGTCGATGAACTTCTGCCCGTAGCCGGTCGAGCCGTGGAAGTTGATCATGATCACGACGTATCCGCTGGGCGTCGCCGAAGTTGGTGACGCGAACAGCTCGGCATTCCAGCGATAGGTCCAGTCGTCTCCCCACGCGCCCTGCGGCCCGCCGTGAATGAGGAACTTCACGGGATATTTCTTGTTTTTGTCCCCATACGCGAAACCCGGAGGACGAACGAGAAGCCCCTCCACCGGATCGCCGGTTGCTCCGTGAAACCAAAATGCTTCGGGCTGCGAAAGTGCGACCTGGTTGAGCGTGGCGTCGTTGATATGCGTCAGGCGGACCTGCGACGCCGTTGCCGCGAGACTGTGAATCCCGTGTTTACTCAAAAACTCAAGCTCCGTTGGACAGGGGGTGGTCACAACAGGAGTGCTATCGCACACGCACACCCACGGCCGATCTTCGTACAGACTCCCCAAAGCCACGATCTCTACAGGGGACTGTAGGGTATTCTCGGTGGCTAAGAGCACCCTTCCGTCAGGCGAAAACTGAAGGTCATCATAGACGCCTCCGGAGCCCCAGCACCGGCACGGCTCGACTTGGGTCAGGCGTCCTCCGCCCGCCGTGATCCTGAGAATGAGGCTCCCTCCTTCGTTCTCGGCCGTGAAATAAAGTTGTTTCGAGTCGGGGGTCCATGTAATCGATCCGACCCAGCGATCGAAATCCTCCGTCAGATCCTTCTTCTCGTCCGTCTTGCGGTCGTAGAGCATGAGGCGGAAGCGGTCGCTCTCGTATCCGGGACGCTGCTGGGCGCGGTAGGCGATGTAGCGTCCATCGGGCGAATAGAGCGGCGTCGAGTCGCTGGCCGGATTGTCGGCGGTGATGTTCTTCGTCTTGGCTAGCACGTCCGCAGGTTTTGCATCGTTCGGGAAGTCCACCGGTACGATCCACAAATCATTGTTGGTCGAGGCCGCAGGATTCTTGTCGTGATTCGATGTGTAGCAAATTTCTTTTCCGTCGGGTGAGAAAGCGTAGTCATCCTGCCCGCCGAGAGAGAAGACTGGTGCGTCATAATCGCCAGGAGTGAGGTCGCGGGGCGGGGGCCATCTCGGTTGGAGATCATCGAGCATGTGAGGAATCGGCAGGTGCAGCACGGGGACGACAAAAATGTGGCTGCGTTTCCCTTCCTTGTAGGCATTCCAGTGGCGATAGAGCAGATGGTCAAAAATTTGGGCCTTGATTTTCGATCTGGCCGCGTCCGCGAACCTCTGCGCGTTGCAGGCGTCTTCAGCCGAGGGCTCCCCGTCGCACTCGGGGTAAACATCCGCCGTGAATAGGATCTCCCTGCCGTCGGGCGACCACAATTCACCTCCCGCCCCGCCTGCGATCTCGGTCAATCTCGTCACTCCGTAAACTGTGCCAGACGCCCCGTCGAAGCCCGCAACCCAGACTTGCGGCGATTCGCCTCCTTTGGCCGAGAGAAACGCAAAGTATTTTCCATCCGGCGCCCAGCGCGGGCGGTCGGCGTCCTGATCGGCGATGATCTCGCGCTCCCGTGTCATCCCGCTCTTACTCCCTGTCATCCCGAGCGAGGACGAAGGATTCGCTTGCGAATCCTTCGCCGCAGTCGAGGGAGCTTGCGTTCCCAGCGGCACAATCCACACATGGGGCGTTTTCGTGTTCGCCGCGAGATCGACATCAACCACGCTGAAGATCACCCACTTGCCATCGGGCGAAACCTGCGGCTCGCCGACGCGCTTGAGCTTCATCATGTCTTCGAAGGTGAAGGGGTGCTTGGTTTGGGTGAGGGCGGGAATTGTGAATGCGAGCAGAAGAAGGGGAAGAAGACGGCGCATGACGTTGCTCCTCGGCAAACGGATGAGTGTAGCAGGGGAGAGCTTCTAGCTTCTAGCGCCCAGCTACAGGCTCGTCATCCTGAGGCCCGCGCTTTTTGGGGGGCCGGAGAATCTATGCAATCGGCTTGTTCCGAGCTCACGTGACGGGCCCACAGAAAATGCATAGGTCCCTTCGCCCTTCGGCTCAGGGCAAGCTCTTCGCTTCGCTCAGGACGACAACCACGTGGGTTCGCGCAGGATGACAATCGCGAGAAGGCGCGGGTGTGACTCGTCTAGGTTATGCCAGCCAAGGATTCACCAGCGCCACGCCGCAGTCTTCTGCGCACTCGATCAGGCTGCAATCTTCGATAAAATAGATTTATGAACCGGATGTATCGAGTCCTGGTATTGCTTGCCGTCCTATTCGTGTCTTTATTACCGTGCCTGGCCCAGGAAGGTCCGCTGGAGAACACTCAGCCGAAGGACATCACTCCGGAGGAGATCATCAAGCGGTTTGCCGCCAAGGAGAAGGAGTTTAAAGAGGCGCGCGAACAGTACACCTACCGGCAGGACATCACGGTTACGGTGCTGGACAGCACCGCGGGGACCTCGGACAACACTGGTAACGACAGCAAACCTCAATACCGGGAAGTCTTCGACGTGCTCTTTGACGACAAGGGTCATCGCATCGAGAACGTGGTGTTCGCGCCGCAATCAACTCTTGAACGAGGCGGGCTGTCTCTCGATGAGGGTGACATCCAGGACTTTCGCCATCGACTGCCGTTTGTGCTGACCAGCGACGAGATTCCGGAATACAACATTCTTTATGTTGGCCAGCAGCAGGAAGACGAGTTGCGCTGCTACGTTTTTGACATTGCTCCCAAGCAGATTGTGGGCAAGAAACGATACTTTCAGGGACGGATCTGGGTGGACGACCACGATTTTCAGATTGTGAAAACCTACGGGCAGGCGGTGCCGGAGATTCGGGACACGAAGAAGAAGGGCAAGGAAGAACATCTATACCCGAAGTTCACGACGTGGCGGCAGCAGATCGACGGCGCGTATTGGTTCCCCGTGTACACGCGCGCCGATGACACGCTGCACTTCAATCTGAGCGATATTCACATCCGCGAGATTGTTAAGTATGAAGACTACAAGCGGTTCGGATCGAGCGTGAAGATTATCTATAAGGGAGAGCAGAGTCCGAAGGCGGACGAAAAGGATCAGAAGAAGCCGGAGCAATCGACTCCGCCTCAAAAGTAGCCGTCAGCTTTCCGCAAAGCTGGGCACTTTCCCAGGCCTTGTGGCCGGAACCTGCACTCATGCAGAGGGAGCAGGCCGAGAGAATACCAGCGCCCGCGCTCCTACGGGCGCTTTTTGCTGAGAGCTAACGGCTGAAAGCTGACAGCTAGTAAAACAGATACTTCCTCCACTTATCGTCGCTGCGTCCCATCAGGCGCATGATGTGGCGGCTGGTGTGGAGATTGAAGGCGCGAGGCTCGCGCATCAGCTTCATGCCGGCTTCAAGAGGAGACTGGTTGCCCTTGCGGCGATTGCAAGGATGGCAGCAGGCAACAAGGTTTTCCCATGTGGATGAGCCCCCGCGCGAGCGGGGAATCACATGGTCGAGCGTCAATTCGCTCGAGGGCAGAACCGTGGCGCAGTACTGACAAGTATTGCGATCCCGCAGCAGAATGTTCTTGCGCGACAGAGCGCGGCTCTGGTGCGGAATGCGGCGGTACTCCAGCAGGCGAATCACCGACGGCACACGTATGGCGATGCGCGCCGCGTGCAGGAAGTGGCCGTTTTCTTCCTCAGTCATGGCTACGCCCTTGAGCACCAGCACGAGGGCGCGGCGGGCGGCGCACACATTGATGGGCTCATACGAGGCGTTGAGCACGAGCACGGGCGTGTGCAGCGTATTGCCGTTGCTATCGCGGTGCATGGCCGCCGACGCAAGCATGCCGGCGGCGGGATGTCCCGGTGGCGTATCGCTATCGATTCGGGCTGACATAATCTACATTCCTACGGCTTTGGCCAGAGGAGTCTCCGCTGGCGAAATCTCTTTTGTCTGACTATCCTCGCCGGAAATTTCCAAGTGCTGCGCCGATGCTTTCAGTGTGCGCGCCACGGTGGCCACATAAACTTTAGATGCTCCGGCGCGGAGCAAAACACGCGCGCACTCTGAAACTGTTGCGCCCGTGGTATAGACATCGTCCACAAGCAACACTTCTTTATCCTTGACGTTTTGGGGCTCGGCCACAACAAAAGCGCCCCGCAGGTTCACGCGGCGCTGATGGCTGGTGAGGCCCACCTGGGACGCAGTCTCGCGCTTTCTTTCGAGCGCCCGCGGATACAGCCGGAAGCGAGCTGGGTCGGCCAGATTCTTCAACACAGCACGGGCGATCAGTTCGGCCTGATTGAAGCCACGTTGACGGCGTTTCGCGTGATGCAGCGGGACCGGAACCACAATTACTTCACTCCACGGCACAGGGGCTTCGAGTTTAGAGATTGCTTCGGCCAGCATGCGGCCGAGCACTGCGGCTGCCGGCCGCACTCCTTCGAATTTCAGCAAGTGAATCAGATCGCGCAGGCCGGCTTCATAACTGCCGTAAGCCACAGCCCGTGCGAACATGGGCGCGATGCGAAGGCACATTCCACAGCGGGCTTCGCCGCTCTCGAGTGCATAAGGGGAAAAGAGGCGCCCTCCGCAAATGGAGCAAACTTCCTCGCCGATGGGTCGTATGGTGGCGAGACATTCGCGGCAAACCGGAAGCCGCGAAAGCTCAAACAGTGGCTCGCCACAAATGCGGCAATCGGAAGGGAACAATACGGAAAACAGGCTAACTGCAACCTGGCGCATCCAACTGAAGGCAACAAAGGGCCTTGCGACTGCTGCGTGGGTCTGGCTGGCCCGAACTCTATAGCTGCTACTGCTGAAGACAGCCCTCCGTGTTGCGGCCGCAAGCTCGCCCCGATGACAAGCCATGCGGTTGGGTCTGGGTAAAGTATAGCGGCGACGGGTCCGCTAAGCAACGTTTCGCTGCTCCGGAGCCGGAGTTGCTAACCTCTTGACCGGTTCCGGAATACGCTCTTTCACGGCCACAAATAAGAGCCGATAGTCGCGGCGGTAGCACTCCGCGCAGCGCACCGGCTTTAGCAGGAACAGCGGCAGCAGATAGCGCTCGGAGAAACTGCGGCGCCGAGAGCTGTAAGCGGTGTTGCTGCCACAATCATCGCAATGGAATTCAAGGTATTTCTGAAACCAGACTTGATCGGGGGAGTTCTTCGGCACGTTACACCTCGGAAAGACGAATGCGAAGGGCGGCCAGACAGACTAGGAACATTTTACCCCAAGTGGTCGGGGTGGGGTCCAGGTTCCAAAGGTTCAAGGTTTCAAAGTTTCGGAGGTTTCAAGATTTGAGAAGACCAGAAAGAGACTTGCGGCAGCCGAAGCGGCGTCGGGATCCACTTTGAAAACCTGAAACTCTGAAACCTCTGAAACCTCGAACCTCTTTCAAACCTGACTGCGGACACTTGTAATTACCGCAGTCCACGTGCTAACGTGCCGCCGTTTGTGATTTCGCGTGTAAGCTAGCCGTAGGCATTCATTCTATTTTGCGAGGATTTCGCCCATGAGCACGGTCGCCCCACCGCCCCTGAAAAAACACGTTCCTTATGTCCCTGAAACGATGGAAATGAAAGAGTTCACGTTCCGCGCCTTGCTCATCGGCCTGGTGATGACGGCGATTCTGGGGTCGGCGAATGCGTACCTGGGATTGAAGGCGGGAATGACGATTGCGGCGACGTATCCCGCCGCTGTCATCGGCATGGCGATACTCCGGCTGATGAAGGGGTCGCTGCTCGAAGAAAACATCGCGCGAACCGTGGGATCGATAGGCGAATCGGTGGCGGCGGGCGCGGTGTTTACCATTCCGGCGTTTGTGATGGCAGGTCTGTGGCCGGGACTGACTCGAGAGAGATATTGGAACTGCGTTGCATTAATGGTGATCGGTGGGACACTCGGAATTCTGTTTGTGACGTTGCTGCGGCGCGTGATGGTAGAGGATCCCGACCTTCCCTATCCGGAGTCGGTGGCTGCGTCGGAAATTCACAAGGCAGGGCAACAGGGCGCGAAAGCAGCCAAGATTTTGTTTGCAAATATGGGATTCGGCGGCCTCATGTATCTGCTGGGAGCGGTGAACGTTTTTTCCCCAAACAATACCTTTCCCGTGCGCATTAGCGCATTAGGGAAGAAATTGCTGCTGCGTACGGGTACGAACCCGAATGTGGCGACCACAGTTACCGGAGGCGCGACGCTGCTGACTCCTCCTGATATAAGCCCGGCGTATTTAGGCGTTGGATACATCATCGGTCCGCGATTGGCGTCGCTGAATTTTGCCGGCGGTGTGCTTGCATGGGGATTACTGGTTCCACTTCTAACATTCGCCGTTGGACCTTACATTCAGGCAGCGCAGCCCTCTGGGCAGGAGATCCCATGGTCGCTGCTGGCGGGCGCGATTTACTACTCGATCGTTCGTCCGATTGCCGTGGGTGGAATGCTGGTGGGAGCAACGTACACTTTATTCAAAATGCGCAAGCAGCTTGCGGCCGGGATGGGCCGTGCGGTTTCTGATTTGAAGAAATCTGCCGCGGCCCATGCGGCGACGAGCCGCACCGAGCGCGATCTGCCTTCAAAAGCGATCTTTGGCGGCATCGCCGCCGTGTTTGTCGCCATGATCGTTCTCTATTATTACTTCATCGGAGGCGCCGGTAATCTTACGCACTCGCAGGTGATTACCGCGTCTGTAGTCGCCGGCGTGGTCATGATCGTGCTGGGTTTCTTTTTTGCGGCAGTTTCGGGAAATTTGGTCGGAATGATTGGATCATCGAACAATCCCGTATCCGGTCTGACGCTGTGCACGCTGGTAATCGCGGCGCTTCTGATGGTTGCGCTGGGAGTTTCTGGGACGGGAGGAGTGGCAGCTGTGCTGGGCGTGGCGGCGGTGATTTGCGTGTCGTCAGCCGTGGCGGGCGAGATGTTGCAGGACCTGAAAGTCGGCTACATTCTCGGGGGGACGCCATCAAAGATGGAGATTGGAGATCTGTTCGGCGTCGTGGTCGCGTCGCTGGTTCTGTTTGTTCCGCTAGCCGTGCTGGACAAGGCGTATCACTTCGGGAGCAGCGCTCTCCCGGCCCCGCAAGCCGGTCTGATGGCGATGCTTTCCAAAGGAATTGTCGGAGGTGACATGGCTTGGCCGCTGGTGGTGGTAGGAATCCTGCTTGGCTTTTCTATGATTCTGATTGAAGTGAAAAGCGTGATGCTGTTCGCAGTCGGGATGTATCTGCCGCTGGGTACTACATTCGCAATTTTTGTGGGCGGGATGGTGCGCTGGGTGACGGATAAACTACGCGA
>JASHOH010000234.1 GCA_030041215.1 Candidatus Sulfotelmatobacter sp.
CGTTCAGAAGGACAGCGGCCCGCGGGTCACCGTCGAACGTCATCGCGCCGAATGGGCCCGAAACCGTTCCGGAAACAGGTTGCAGGGTCACATCGAGATCTGTGGTTTTACCGGCGGCGATCGTGATATTGCGTGTTTCCGGCGTGTATCCGTAGTTCGCCAACTCGATTTTGTGCTCGCCGGCGCTCAGACTCAACATGTGATGTTTGCTGGCTTCGCTGATGGCGCGTCCGTCCACCCACACGTAGGCTTGCTTGGGAACAACGTGGAGGGCGACCTTGCCGTCGCTACTTTGTGCCATGCCCTTGGTGACCATACCCAACGCAAGAGCGGAGACTGCCAAAAGAACCAATGGGAGTTGTGATTTCATAGAAGGCTCCTTACGGAAAGCCTCAGAGAGTAGACTGCGCACGGCTTTCGCGTAATCCAGTCGCCAGAATTGTACGCCCAAATGCGGGGTAACGCACCTCTTGATTGTTGGCCACTAGGAAGTTACGGCGGCTTCGGCTGACCGGGGCTGGCCGCACCTTCCGATTTTTTTCACCGAACGCCATCACCAAAGAGGCTGCCTCTTCCTTCCACAGCTTTCTGCCGGAGCGGCGGCCGCGGGTGCCTCATCCTTGCCGCGTCTCTTGCGGCAAGGATGGGCGCGAGCGTGTCCAAGTTTTCCACAGCCTCAATGTGACAACTGACCTTGCCCGCAACCGGGAGCTTACCCCACCATTGCCACACTGCAGTAAACGAACACGGCGGGAGCTATCGCACCCTCGAAGCAAAGTAAGAATTTCTCTTGACTTCGAGGCGGCAATGATTCATTCTGATCGACGAGAGAACATAGGAACTGTACTTATTATCAATAAGCTAACAAAAAAGACCCCAAAACCGGGAGAAGCGACCGAAGCTCATAACTTGTTTGTTTGTTAATATTTGCCTCTAACCCGTTCCGGGTCTAATATTTGCAAGCAAAATCCCGCTAACCCGCTGATTCCACTAGGGGACATAAGGGGGATGGTTGGTGTAGCCAATAAGTAAACATACTCGCGAAAATTGAATGCTCCTCCCCGGCGCAGTCGAATCCGCAACTCCCTCGGTTCTCGGCTTCGACACCGATACCATCGTCAGCGCCGCCTTGGCGCTGCAGTTCTATGCTCTCGGATACAAATTCTGCGTTCGCTATCTTTCTCTCCGTGAACAATCGTCGCAGGACCTGACCAATGAGGAGGCCACAAACATTCTGAATTCCGGCCTCGCCCTGATGGCAGTTCAGCACGTCCGCAATCCAGGCTGGTCGCCATCGGCCATCATGGGCCAGCAGGATGGCCAAAACGCCGCTTCTAACGCCGAGCAGATCGGCTTCCCTTCCGGAGTGAACGTCTGGTGCGACCTCGAGGGCGTGAACAAAACCGCAGCGCCGCAGGACGTTGCCGACTACTGTCAGTCCTGGTACAACGCCGTCAACTCTGCCGGCTACATCCCCGGCCTATACGTAGGCTACCAGGCCATCCTGAACGGCGAACAACTCTACGGCCTCTCGTTTCAGCATTATTGGCGTTCGCAGAGCACGGTTCCGGCCATCCCGAACCGCGGATATCAGCTCGTCCAATTCCCGCCCTCGGTCACGGCGAATGGAATCGCCATCGACGTTGACTTCATGCAGGCGGACAGCGAGGGCGGCCAAGCACAGTGGCTGCGCGTAACGACGTAACAACTTCGCAGCATAATTTCGCCTTCTTTGCGGCCTTTCTTAGCCTGCCCTGAGAGAACGAAAGCGACCGAACGGGCGACCTTTGCGGTTAAACGCTTTTGCGTTGTGCCGCTTACTGAACTCCAGTAACGCGCGCTGCCCGCGCACTCGCCCATGCCGCTGTGTATATTGAAATGAATTCCATGCTCGTGCAGGAAAACATTCCCCTCGCGCCACTGACCACGTTCGACATCGGAGGCCCCGCACGCTACTTCGTGGAAGCTAAGAGTATTGGCCACGTGCAGGAAGCAGTTGCATTCGCGCGCTCGCGCGATCTGCCGCTCTTCGTGCTTGGCGGCGGAAGCAATTTGCTCGTCTCCGATGAAGGCTGGCCTGGTCTGGTACTCAAGATCGCCATTCAGGGCATCGATCAGCGCGCAGGACTCGACGAAAGCGGCCGGGTTCTGTTCCATGTCGGCGCTGGCGAATGCTGGGATAAGTTTGTCTCCCGCGCGGTCGCCTCGCGCTATGCGGGAGTCGAATGCCTCAGCGGAATTCCCGGCAGTGTCGGCGGAACTCCCGTCCAGAACGTCGGCGCTTATGGACAGGAAGTCAGCGAAACCATCTCTTCGGTGCAGGTTATCGACTTGAAGGATAACCAGGTGCGCGAGCTTTGCGCCGAGGTCTGCGGGTTCGGGTACCGCTGCAGTATCTTTAATACTAGCGAGCGCGGCCGGTTCATCGTCCTGCGAGTCACCTATGCGCTCACGCCGGATGGAGCGCCAAGAGTCACCTATACCGACCTGAAACGCCACTTCGAGGGCCGCGAGCCTCCCAATCTTGCTGAAACCCGCGAGGCCGTGCGCCACATCCGCGCCCTAAAAGGAATGCTGATCGTTCCCGGAGATCCGGATTCTAAAAGCGCGGGATCATTCTTCAAGAATCCTGTGCTCTCCGAAGAGCAACATGAGGATTTAAAGTGCCGCGCTGCCGCCCGGGGACTAACTCTGCCCAGCTATCCCGCACTCGAAACCCGCAAGAAGGTATCGGCCGCGTGGTTGGTCGAGCGCTCCGGTTTCGCGAGAGGATTCGGCTTTGGCCGGGTCGGAATCTCCTCCAAGCACGCGCTGGCGATAGTGAATCGCGGAGGCGCAACTGCGGCCGACGTGTTCGCGCTGAAAGACCAGATTCAACACCGCGTAGAAGAAATTTGGGGGGTGCGCCTAGAACCGGAGGCTGTGCTGGTGGGGACGCAGACTGCGCCTGACGGATTCGCTAAAACTACGTAATCAGCGGATTCACCACTTGCACTGTGCCGTAACTCTGTTCCCGGGCCAAATCCTCCGAGTAGAGGGTATTTGCGCCGGATTGTTCGGCCGCCTGCAGGATGAGTGCGTCCCAGAACGAGACTTTGTAGCGTTGTTCAATTCGAGCGCCTGGAGTATGGCCTCGGGCGTGTTGACCACAACCTCCCACGTCATGTAGTCGCTAATGACCTGGCGGATTTCCTCCATCGCTGGAGGTCGAGCGACTTTTCGACACAGGTTCACGCAGAGTTCTTGCAACACTTGCGTACTTACAATGCCATGTCCGCTGTTCCACAAACTCGCGACAAAATGAAGGCGCAGTAGGTGCGCCGTGCGCGTACAACCTTACGTCGTTGCTTCTGCCAAGTTGCGCAGGTATCATGGACCGATTGGCCAGCATCACGTTAACGCTGGGCGAACCAGCGATTATCTTGTGGCTCGTAATCAGGGGTGCGAAGGACCAACCGCTTGAAGCTAGGCAAGCTTTCACGCTCGATAGATCCGACGCAAGGGGTCGGAAATGCGGCTGTCCCCCCAGAAGCAATGCTATACTTAACGTCTTCCTCTCCAGTCACATACAAGAATTCACACAAACCTCCGCATAAATGTATCCACGTTCCGCAATTGCATCTATAATCTTGGAAATTGCTTTAGATGCAAGACTTAGCTCTTCCCAAGATGGGAAGCCACATGGCAGCGAACTTGCTCATCCAAAACAAACCAGTTCCTGATAGCGGCCAGTTTTTGTTACCGCCCATCAGGAGGGTGGGAGATTCGCCGCCCAATTCCATGAACCGCGAAAGCCAAGTTCGATCGGTTGCGGTCGTACTTTTCCTCCTCACTATCGCAGCGGTAGTTTTCGGGGCCTTGAATTTCAAGGCTGAATGGAAGTTCCAGACACCCGACGATGGCGTGTGGTGGGTGGAGCATGACGGACGACTGACCGCCGACCGCGTGGAACCGAGCGGACCCGGCTCACGAGCAGGAATTAAGCCCGGCGATCAACTGATAGCGGTCAACGGCCGGGAAGTTCAGAACATGTCCGGACTGGAGCAGCAGCTCTACCGGGTCGGCGTCTGGTCGAAGGCAGATTATTCGCTGGTGCGTGGGTCGGTTCCGATCGATTCGAGTGTGATTCTGATTCCGGCGGAACGGTCGCTGAACAACTGGCTGCGGCTGATCGCGCTGATCTACCTAGGCATCGGACTTTACGTTCTGCTTAGGCGCTGGACGGCGCCCGGGTCGACTCACTTTTATATTTTCTGCCTGGTTTCATTCATTGCCTACTCGTTCAAGTACACGGGCAAACTGAATGACTTCGATTGGATCATTTATTGGGGGAACATCACGGCGGGGGTTCTGCAACCGGCGCTGTTCCTGCACTTCGTTCTTACGTTCCCGGAAAAACGGCCTCTGGTGCGGCAGCGTCCATGGCTGCTGTCGCTCGTGTACTTGCCGGGGGCCGCGCTGTTGGCCATGCACGTTCTTGCGTTGCGCTGGTTGCAGGCCAGCGAGCGGCTGCGGTGGAATCTTGACCGCATGGAAATGTCGTATGGATCGCTGTTCTTTTTGGCGGCGGCCATAGTGCTCTGGGATAGCTACAGGCGCGCCAGCACCACGATTCTGCGGCAACAACTGAAGTGGGTGACTCGCGGGACGATTCTGGCCATCGTTCCTTACACGCTTTTTTATGTCGTACCGTACCTGATGGGCTCGCTGCCGGGCGCGAGCATGAAGGTGTCGGCGCTTTCGCTCGCGTTGTTGCCGCTGACGTTCGGCTATGCCATCTTCCGCTACCGCCTGATGGATGTGGACCTGATCTTCAAGCGCGGCGTAGTCTACACGCTGGCGGCGGCAATTGTCGTGGGATTGTACCTGGCGCTGGTGACTAGCGTGGCCTTGCTGGTGCAAAACTGGCGGCCAAGCTCAGGCCCGGTCGGGCTGATACTGGCAGTGGTTGTTACGGCGCTGCTGTTCGATCCAGTGCGCAAGTGGATCCAGGATCGGGTCGACCAGTTCTTCTATCGCACGCTTTATGACTACCGCCGCACGCTGCTTGAGTTCGGTCGCGAACTGGGCTCCGAAACCAACCTGGACACGCTGTTGACCTCGGTGATGGACCGCCTGTCGCACACGCTGACGGTCGATCGCATGGCGGTGTTTTTGGCGAGCGAGAAGCCGGGGCAATTTGTGCTTGCCAAATCCTTCGGTATGGCTGCGCCAGGCGCCATCGATCTGTCGTTTCTAAGCGCTCCGCGACCGGAGCAGGCCGGACATCTGTTCTTCGAGAACACACACCAGGTGCCGCGTGAGGCTCCTGCAGCGCAGCAGGCAATCGCCCGGCTCGATCTGAACTACTACATTCCCTGCCGCGCACAGCAGAAAACGATTGCTGTGCTTGGCCTGGGCAAGACACGGCAGGGCGATTTTCTTTCCAGCGAAGATATGGAGCTGCTCGAAACTTTGGGCGGCTATCTCGGAATCGCTATTCAGAACGGACAGCTTTATGCTTCGCTCCAGAAGAAAGTGGCGGAATACGAGCGACTGAAAGACTTCAACGAGAACATTGTCGAGTCGATCAACGTGGGCGTGATGGCGCTCGATATGGAAGACCGCATCGAGAGCTGGAACGCGCAGATGGAAGTCATGTACGCGCTGCCACGCTGGCAGACGCTGACGCAGCCGCTGGAAGCGATTTTCCCGAGAGAATTTGTCGACGAGTTCAAGCGCATGCGGGAAGAGCCGGGCATACGTAATCTGTATAAGTTCCGGCTGAAGACTCCGGCGGAGGAAGTGCGCACCGTGAACGTAGCGCTTGCGCCGCTGGTGACGCGCAAGTTCGAAGTGATCGGACGTCTGCTCATTATGGACGACATCACCGAGCGGGTTGAGCTGGAGGTGCAGCTTTCGCAGGCCGACAAGCTTTCGTCCATCGGGTTGCTTGCCGCCGGAGTCGCGCATGAAGTGAATACTCCTCTGGCAGTCATATCGTCTTACACACAGATGCTGACGAAGCAACTGCAAGGCGATCCGCAGAAATACGCGCTGCTGGAGAAGATTACGCGGCAAACTTTCCGGGCTTCTGAGATCGTGAATAATCTGTTGAACTTCTCGCGAACCAGCGGCAGCGAGACTGGAGATGTGGATTTGAACAAGGTGATCTCCGATACGCTGGCGCTGCTGGAGCACCAGTTCAAGGTGGCAAAGATTACGGTCGAGAACGTGCCCGAGCCCAAGCTGCCGGCGATTCAGGGTAATGCTGGAAGATTGCAGCAGGTATTCTTGAATTTGTTCCTGAACGCCAAAGACGCCATGGCGGGCGGCGGAAAATTGCGCGTGGCAACACTCAATGGCGACAGCGTCAGCGTGTCTGTCTCTGACACCGGAACAGGTATCGCTCCGGAGCACATTCAGCGGATTTACGACCCGTTCTTCACTACCAAAACCACCGCGCGTGAAGGCCGGGCCCGCGGAACGGGGCTGGGACTTTCCGTCACCTACGGCATCATTCAGGAACATGCAGGCAAGATTCGCGTGGAGAGCCAACCCGGCACAGGGACGACCTTCATCCTGGATTTCCCGCTGAGCAGGAAGGGAGTCCATGCCTGAGTTGAATCGACCTGACACCTCCGACGGCGCTGTGATCTCACGGCCGTTCGTGAACGGTCCGCAGGGCACGAGCGGGATGGTGCTCATCATCGATGATGAGGCGGAGATTCGCGAGTCGCTTCAGACGCTGCTCGAGATGGAAGGCTTCGCGGTAGAGACTGCGAGCTCAGGCGAAGCCGGATTGCAAAGAATGGGCGAGCATCCCTTTGATCTCGTGCTGCTCGACCTGGCGCTGCCCGGGCGCGATGGCATGGAGATTTTAACCGACCTCCGAGCACATGATGCGCGCCTGCCGGTCATCATGATCACCGCTTATGGCACGGTGGAGAATGCTGTGCGAGCGATGCAATCGGGAGCGGCTAACTTTGTTCAAAAGCCTTGGGACAACGAGAAGTTGCTCGCCGACGTTCGCGCCGCCGTGGGATGGCGCCGGGCAGAAGAAGAAAACGTACAGCTCAAGCGCGCCCTTAAACAGCGCTACAACTTCGAAAATATCGTGGGCAAGAGCGACGCGATGCTGAAGATTTTCGACCTCGTCGCCCAGGTCGCCAATAGCCGTTCAACCGTGCTGTTGCAAGGCGAGAGTGGCACCGGCAAGGAAGTCATCGCCAAGGCCATCCATTTGAATTCGCCGCGGCATGAGCGGCCGTTTGTTCCCGTGAATACCGGTTCGATGCCGACTGACCTGCTCGAATCCACTCTATTCGGCCACGTGAAGGGCGCGTTCACCAGCGCGATCGCCTCAAAAAAAGGCCTATTCGAGATGGCCGACCGAGGCACGCTGTTCCTGGATGAAATCGCTACCATGGGCCTCGATACGCAGGCCAAGATTCTGCGTGTGTTGCAGGACCGCAAGTTCATGCATCTCGGCGGCGTGCAGGAAATTCAGGTGGATGTGCGCATCATCGCCGCCACGAACATTGACTTGCGGCAAGCCGTTCGCGAGGGCCGTTTCCGCGAAGATCTGTTCTATCGCCTGAACGTCATCACGATCGAATTGCCGCCGCTGCGGCAGCGTCGGGAAGATATTCCCCTGTTGGTCGACTTCTTCCTGAAAAAATACGCGGAGGAGAACGACCGTCCGGCGCGCCGCGTCACGCCTGAGG
>JASHOH010000235.1 GCA_030041215.1 Candidatus Sulfotelmatobacter sp.
AAACGCATGCTGCCTCCGAGAAAGAAATGCAAATCTTAGCAGGCGCGGACTGCCCGTCTCAACTAGAGCCGACCCAGTGTCAGAAGTTCAGACTGAAACTCGGGACTCGCAACTCGGGACTCGGGACTGGGTTTGCTCGATAACCCACAAATGATTTACTCTCGCCCCAGGTTTCATGACGACGCAGACCAGTTCGTTCTCGCACGCCATGCGCCAGGAGATTTACGAGCAGCCCGGCGCGATTGCCAAGACGATCGAGCGGCACCTCGATAACGACATCATTTTTCCCGGCGAACTCCATGCCATTGAAAGCGCGCTGCTGACCTTTGAGAAGCTGATCATCGCCGCCAGCGGATCGAGCCGCCACGCCGGCCTCGCGGGCGAAATCATGATCGAAGACCTCTCCGGCGTGGCTGTTGACGTGGAGTACGCCAGCGAATACTCCTATCGCTCCACTCATGCGGCGGTCGAACCGATCGTCATGGTGGTCACGCAGTCCGGCGAAACCGCAGACACGATCGCCGCGCAGCGCGAAGCGCTCACGCGCGGGGTGAAAACCATAGCGGTTTCGAACGTCGCGGAGGCTACCATTCCGCGCCAAGCCAGCGCAGCACTGATCACCGGCGCAGGCCCCGAACTTGCCATACCGGCAACCAAAAGCTTCACCACGCAACTTACCGTGCTTTACTTGATGGCTTTATTTCTCGCCCGCAAGCGCGGCCGCATGACCTCGGAGGTCACGCGCTCCTACCTTGCGCGCTTGCTTGCCCTTCCCGATGCCATCCAGGCGAATTTGAGCGAGTGGGACGCACTGGCCGAGCGGTATGGAGACAAACATTATCCGGCAGAGAAATTCCTGTACTTGGGACGCGGCGTCCATTATGCCATTGCGCGCGAAGGCGCACTCAAGCTCAAGGAAACTTCTTACGCCCATGCCGAAGGATATCCCGCCGGAGAATTGAGGCATGGCCCAAACGCGCTGGTTGATGAGAGCTTGCCGGTCGTGGTGCTGGCCACCTACGACCACAGCGACCCCGATTCGATGCTGCGCTACCGTCGCACCTTGGATGTTATGAAGGAAGTCAAATCGCGTCATGGCCGCCTGGTCGCCGTCGCGACGGAGGGCGATCAAGAAATGCCGGAGGTGGCTGACGACGTGTTCTTTGTTCCCCCTGCGCCCGAATTGTTATTGCCGATCGTCGAAGTTATTCCCTTGCAGCTTTTCGCTTATCACGTTGCCACGAAGAAAGGTTACGACGTAGACCGCCCAAGAAACCTCGTGAAGGCCGTGGTTACAGAATAGCCTTCGTTAGACCGGAATTTGCTGCCGCATGCCGAATGCTTCTCCCGACCTTCAGGCCATCGCCAGGCAAGTCATGCTGGCACGCGGCTTTCATCCAGACTTCCCTCCCGAAGTTCAGCAGCAATTGCAGCAGTTGCGCCAGCACCCTCCGGAAATTACCGCCGGCAACGGCATTCGGGATCTGCGGAACCTTCTTTGGTCATCGATTGATAACAATACTTCACGCGATCTCGACCAAGTCGAAGTGGCCGAGGCGTTGCCAAACGGCGATACAAAAATCATGGTCGGCATCGCCGACATCGACGCCTATGTCATCAAAAGCAGCCCGATCGATGTTCATGCCGCCTCAGAAACCACAACGGTTTATGCGGGCGTCAGAAATTTCCCCATGCTGCCCGAGCAGCTTTCCACAGGCCAGACTTCCTTGCTCGAAAAGCAGGACCGGCTGAGCGTGGTGATCGAGTTCGTAGTCGATGCAGGGGGCGAGGTCAGCGCAGACAATGCCTACCGCGCACTTACTCGCAATCATGCGCAACTGCAATACAACTCCACAGGCGTGTGGCTGGAAAGCACAGGCAGCGCTCCAGCAAAAGTAGCGGCTTCCGCCCCCCTGCAAGCGCAACTTCGAATTCAGGACGCAACCGCCCAGAAATTAAAGCACCAGCGCCACGAACAGGGTTCGCTGGACCTTGAGACTGGCGAATTGACTCCGCTCATGCACGGTGACCAGGTTGTTGGCCTCGTACCAGAACAGAAAAATCGCGCCACGGAACTGATTGAAGAATTCATGATCGCGGCCAACGGAGTCATGGCCCGCATGCTCGAAAAAGTCTCGTCATTGCGGCGGGTCGTAAAGACTCCCGAACGCTGGGATCGAATCGTACAACTGGCCGCTCAATATGGAGAAAGACTCCCGTCCGATCCCGATTCCAAAGCTCTTAGCCAGTTCCTGCTGCGGCGCAAAGCTGCCGATCCCGATCATTATGCCGATCTCTCACTTGCGGTGATCAAGCTAATAGGTCCGGGCGAATATGTGCTGGAGCGTCCGGGCGAACCGGCGCCGGGGCACTTTGGCCTGGCCGTGCAGGATTACACTCACTCGACCGCCCCGAACCGCCGCTTCGCCGATGTCGTGACCCAGCGCATCGTTAAGGCTCAGCTCGCCGGAAAATCGAATCCATTCTCCGACAACGAGCTTTCCGGTATCGCCGCCAATTGCACAGCAAAAGAAAAAGCCGCGCGCAAGGTCGAGCGCGATATGTCGAAGCGGCTGGCTGCCGCAGCCCTGCAGAACCGCATTGGTGCCGTCTTTGACGCCATGGTCACCGGCGTCACGCCGCATGGAACCTTCGTACGCGCCCTCCAGCCTCACGTCGAAGGGCTGCTCGCTCAGGGGCATCAAGGTCTCGACGTCGGCGACCGGTTGAAGGTCAAGCTGATCCGCGTCGATGTTCAGCACGGCTTCATCGACTTCGCCCGTGCATAGGGGAGAACGAATTCCGCCTATCGGGGCAACCGTTACCCGGCAAGAACCATGTAGGGACAGCCGCCCTCGGCTGTCCGGTCGAGCGAAGCTCGACAGCTCGCGCCGTGACTGTATAAGAATTGCCTCCCGACCGAAGTGCTGCAAGCGATCCAAACGCCCGTATTCAACCAGGTCACCACAAAAGTCAATAGTTTTCAATGACTTAGCAGGCTATTCTGATCTCAGAAGTGTGCGGGGGGCGTGGTCTGTTGCCTCAATGGCGAAATCTTGTCTGCGTCATGATGGTCGTCATACTACCCGTGTCAGTCATGCCGCAGGACTCCGGAAGCGCCATGCTGCACAGCGACGGCAGTGTGTGGCTGAACGGAAATGCAATCACCAACTCATCCGCCTTGTTCCCCCATGACTCGGTGCAAACACCGGGGGGCGTCGTCGCAAAAATCGACGCGGAAGGATCCACCGTCACCATCCTGCCCGAAACCGTGCTGCAATTCGAAGGGGATGAGATTGTCCTCGATCACGGCAGCCTGCAACTGAACACTGTGCGCCAGATGAAGGTACGCGTGAACT
>JASHOH010000236.1 GCA_030041215.1 Candidatus Sulfotelmatobacter sp.
AATTCGCCTCTCTCCCTCCGACGATGCGATCAAGAAACCTCCGCAAGACTTTCCATTCCGAAAGGACGAAACGCCCAAGTTCTATCTTTACATCAGACTGACAGACTCATTGCCGCCATTCTCAGTATCTCTCGACGACGACCAAGAGCACGGCTTTCGAGTGGCTTAGAAGGTCTAACAAAACCGCATGTCTCCAGCAACCCGTGAAAAGGTTGGAACATTCTTACGGGCGGGAGTTGTCCAATGGCCATCGAACTCTTGCCTGACGGGTTGTGGGAACTGGTAGAACCGTTTATCCCAGTCGCCAAGGCCAAGCCCAAGGGCGGAAGACCGCGCTTAGCGGACAGGGCATGTCTGATGGGAATTCTCTTCGTGCTCCGCAGCGGCATACCGTGGGAGATGCTGCCACAGGAACTGGGCTGCGGTTCTGGCATGACCTGTTGGTGACGGCTGCGCGACTGGCAAGAGGCAGGCATCTGGCAACTGATCCACTTCTCCTTGTTAGATTGGCTGGCACGCTACGGGCAGATCGACTGGTCACGGGCCGTGGTAGACGGCAGTTCGATCCGGGCAGTTTTTGGGGGCGGCAGACGGGACCAAATCCAACGGACCGGGCCAAACTGGGCAGCAAGCGCCATCTAATCTGCGACGGTCAGGGCGTTCCTCTGGTCGTCCAACTTACCGGGGCCAACCGTAACGACTCGCAGCAGGCACTCGCACTGGTTGACGCCATCCCAAGCTTACAGGGAGAGCGCGGACGACCGCGCCACCGGCCTGATTGCGTGATGGGCGACCGCGGTTATGACGCCGAAGCGATCCGGCAAGGTCTGCGTGACAGGCGCATCATCCCTTTTCTTGCGAAGCGCAACACCGAACACGGCAGCGGACTGGGGCGATGGCGCTGGGTGGTGGAACGAACCTTCGCCTGGCTGAATCAGTTCCGGCGACTGCGCGTGCGCTACGAAAAACGGGCGGATCTGCACGAGGCATTCCTATCCTTGGGATGCGCTCTGATCTGCTGGAAGGCTCTTGAAAATGCTCATGTGGACTTTGACAAGGCCACGCTCGGAAAGTGAAGTTCTGCGGACACTATCGCAACCTTGCGTACTCCGCCTTGGCTTGTTTCAGGAAGGGAACGTCGGGGTCGGCGTCTTTCCAGAGCGAGAAGAAGTTTTGATACTCGAGTCTGGCCTTGTTCGGGTCTCCTGAGAGAGCGTAGGCCCGGCCGAGTCCCAGGTGGGCCAGCGCACCGATGGGTTCGTTCTGGACAAGTCCCGGATGGTCGAGAATCTTCTGAAACTCGGTGGCCGCAGCCGTGCCTTGTTTGCCAGCGAGGTGAGCCTCACCCCGTAGATAGACCGGATAAAGTACGAATGTTACTTCCTGTGCGGTTTGTCCCATCTCGTATGGCGCCGAGGCGGCGAGCGCCGCGAGTGCCTTCCCGGAATCTCCATTTCGAAGGTCCGCGGCTGCTCGGATGGCCGGCAGCGAGTTATACCGCACGACCGTATCTTCCGGGAAGCGCTTGTCCAGATCGTTGCCCAAGCGAGTGCTGTCTGCGGAATCGCCTGCCAGCCCCAATGCAATGGCCGACATGGCCACTACATCTCTTCCATTCGAGAGCGCGAGCGCGTCCTTGGCCTGGTGTCTTGCCAAATCTCGATTGCCGACGAGCGCCTCGCGCACAGCTGCCTCGGCTTCGTACTCTGCTGCCGTTTCTTTCTGGCCGGCTCGCGACGCAGAGTCTGCGGCGCGCCGCGTAAGTTCTCTCGCCTTCACATATTGTCCACCGTAGGCAGCGGTGTCCGATTCATCGTAGAAAATGAGATCTTCGAACCCGGGCTTACCAACCACCTGCGTGGCCTCGCGCTCCATTGCGGCAGCTTCGTGCTTCAGAAACTCGACCTGATAGAGACTGGCGTTAACAAACGGAGAATCGAGATTGTGGCCCTTTGCATCCCGCGCGGCGGCTTCGGCCTCCTCCAGGCGATTGAGGTGCAGATAGCCGAGGAGAAGATTCGTGTAACTCTGCAGGCTCCCGCGATTGAGTTCGAGAGCTTGTTGAAGGGAAGTCAGGCTCTTGTCATAATCGCCCAAGTAGCCGTAGATGGTACCCAGATTAGCAAACGCAGACCACTCGCGCGGGTAGATCTGTGCAAACAGAAGGGTGGATTTTCGTGCTGCTTCGAAGTTTCCCGTGACCACCGGGTCGTAAATCATCTCGATGGCGAGTTTCTCGCGTTCGCTCACCCGCCCACGCAATTCGTACGCCTTCTGAACGTTTTCTGCGGCCTGAGATGCCTCATCCAGATTGAAGTAGTTTGTTCCCAGCCCCAAGTAAGCCATGGCAAAGTTTGGATCCTGGCTGATCGCCCGCTTGTACAACGGAACCGCTTCAGCTGCGCGGTTCGAGTACAGGGCCTGACGTGCAAGAGCGTAGGCCCGCAATGCTTCGAGCGACGGCGTTGTTACGTTCGGTTGTGGGACGTCATATTTCTCGACTGAGGCCAGCGACTCACCTAGTTTGCTGCGGGTTTCGGTAGCTATCTTTCCCAAAGCATCGAGAACAGCATTCTTGTCGCCGGCCTCGGCTTCCGTACTGGCCAACGTTTCGCCGGTTGAGCAATTGATTGCTTTCAAAGTGAGAAGGTAGCGTGTGCCAATCTGCGCAATTGATCCGTCGAGCACCGCAGCACTTTGCGTGCGCTGACAGACCTCCCCAGCTAACTCGGGTTTGAGTTGCGTATCTTTGGGCCGGCCCATCAAGGACAGCGTCTGCCGTGCACGCTGGTCAGAGAGCAGGTTCAGAAACGGCGATTGCTCCAGTTGTGCGGAAAGCCCCTGCCGCAAGGTTCCGTCGAAAACAGCATCTCCTGTCCTATTGTCGAAGTCGGCGAGAACGATCGTGTCCTTCTCAGTCAGTTTTGGTTTTCGCTGAGATCGCCAATACACTCCCGCGACAACCAGGATGGCCGCCAGCATGCCCCCAACTGCCACCCGCAATCGCAAATCCCTTTTCCTGTCCCCCTCAATCACCACCCTGGCCAGCGAGCGGCTCGCCATCACAATCTGGTCTTCGTCCTTCTCGGGCTCCTTCTCCGCCACCTCCCGCACTTTTTGTGCGAAACGATAGCCTCGTCCCGGCACCGTGAGGATGTAGTTGTGATCTTGTGGCCGTTCTCCTAGCGCCTTCCTCAGCAGAAAGACATGCTGGCCGAGATTGGATTCCTCCACGAACGTGTCTGGCCACACCGTTTTCATCAACTCGTCCTTGGTAACAACCTTTTCTCTGTTCTGGACTAGCGCGAGCAGGAGGTCAAAAGCCTTTGGTTGTATCGGGACGGCCTGGTCTTCGCGCAGAAGCACGCGATGATTGGGATCAATTCGGAAAGGGCCGAATTCGTAGAAGTACCTTTCTTTGTTGATCATAGCCAGTCGTGAGAATTCTTGAGAATTATTGATGACGTTTCTTAAAGACTTTTGAAGGCCATTCGGGGCAGGATCGCACCCATTGTTGAGCGGTCAGGGGAACCGAGCCCCATGTGGCGAGAAATTTACCACGAGTTCCGACGTTGGGCAAGGGTTTCAAGCCGGGCAATGGCAGCTTACCGAAGGATCGAGATCACCCTGGAGACCGACCGGGTATGGATCATTCGCAAGTCGCACGCGAGACGAGGGTGGTGCGCGGACTGTGGCCGGGAGGTCGACATGGTGGGGTTGCAAGAGGCCCGGACGCTTTTGGGCATGACGCAGCGGATGATGCCCCAGCCCCTGACAACCCAACCGATGCTCCCCGGCTGCGGGGACCTCCGGGATTGGCATTGGTCTCAGGCTGCGGATGGATCGCCTTTGGTCTGTTTGGAGTCGCTGCTGAAGTCGCGCTAGGTGGGGATCTGCAAGAGGAAAGAAAAAGCAAAATCAAGGAGCAGGAGTGCTTATGAAAACAATGAGGGCATCGTTCTCTGGTAAAACGCAGGTTCTGTCGTCACTGGTTCTGTTGCTGAGCTTGTTCTCCTGGAGTGCAGCCTATGCGCAGATCACGCCCAGCGGCGACTCCTACACCAACACCGCCGATCCGACAACCAACTACGGCGCCAAGACCCTGCTCGACGTCGATGGCGCCACGCAGACCACTTACATTCAATTTGATCTGGCGTCGATTCCCGCCGGCGCCAGCGTCAGCCAGGCCACGCTCAAGCTCTACGTGAATGCCGTCACCACGGCCGGTAGCTTCAATGTGGACTACGTCAACGGTGCGTGGAGGGAGAGCACGATTGACGCCAGCAACGCTCCCGCTCTGGGCACGACGATTGCCTCCGACGTGGCGATTACCACGGGGGACAAGAATCAGTACATCCTGATCGACATCACGCCCGCGGTGCAAGCGTGGCTGAGCGGAAGTACTGCGAATGACGGCATTGCGCTGGTGGCCAACAGTACGTTCAACGCCACGTTTGACAGCAAAGAGAACACCGGAACCAGCCATCCGGCGGAGTTGGACTTGGTTGTCGCCGGGAACATCTTCATGGGGAACGAAACAGTGGACGGGAACTTGAGCGCGACCGGCGTGGTATCGAGCGCGGGCTTCGAGATCGGCAGCAACCTGTTTGATTATGGATCGTACTCAAACGGGAACGCTTTTCTCGGGTTTGCCGGGAACACCACGATGGCCGGCCTCAACAATACCGCCAGCGGCTGGGGGGCGCTCAGCTACAACACCACGGGCTCCTACAACACCGCCAGCGGCTGGGGGGCACTCCTCTCAAACACGACGGGTAGTTCCAATACTGCAACCGGCGGCAGTGCGCTCCTCTACAACACCACGGGCTCCTACAACACCGCCGGCGGCGCTTGGGCGCTCAACTCCAACACGACGGCCTCCTACAACACCGCCAGCGGCTGGGGGGCGCTCCACGCCAACACCACGGGCTACGGCAACACCGCCAACGGATACAGTGCGCTCTACTACAACACCACCTCCTGCTGCAACGTAGCCGTCGGGAACAACGCTCTCTACTTCAACACGGGCGTCGCCAACACAGGCGTCGGTAACAATGCGGGAGCAACCCTCTACCAAACTGGGTTGACCGGAAGTAATAACACCGCTCTCGGAACCGGGACAGTGTTCGGAACAGGTTCAGTCACGAATGCCACGGCCATCGGCGCGAACGCTGAGGTCGACACCAGCAACTCTCTGGTGCTGGGCAGCGTCAATGGCTATAACAACCAGACGGTCAGCACCAATGTTGGCATCGGGACCACCACTCCGCAGGCAGCGTTGGATGTGGTCGGGAACAATATGCAAATCCTCCTCGGCGATCCTGGCTGTGGATCGGGTCTCGCGGGCATTGGATTCGTCCAAGTCGGCGGATTCAATGCCTGCAACAATTTTGGCCTCGTCGGAAAGGCCGCTGGCGACCTCTACGTCAACAGCGTCCTGAGCGGTAGCATCCATTTCCGCAACAATAACGGATCCGACCTGATGACGATCGACACCTCGGGGGATGTCGCCATCAAGGGCACAATCAGCAAGGGCAGCGGCACGTTCAAGATCGACCACCCGCTCGATCCCGCGAACAAGTATCTCTACCACTCCTTCGTCGAATCGCCCGACATGATGAACGTCTACAACGGGAACGTCGTCACCAACCAGCGGGGTGTAGCGATAGTGACTTTGCCGGACTACTTTGAGGCGCTCAACCGGGACTTCCGCTATCAGCTGACCGTGATCGGCCAATTCGCGCAGGCCATCGTAGCGAAGAAGATCGCAAATAACCGGTTCGTGATTCGTACGAACAAACCTGGGGTGGAAGTTTCGTGGCAAGTAACCGGCATCCGCCACGACGCCTATGCCGACGCCCATCGCATTCAGGTGGAAGTGGAAAAGCCGCCGCAGGAGCAAGGCCACTACCTGCATCCCGAGCTGTTTGGCGCGCCGCCGGAGGATGCCGTCGGAGCGCAAGCTGGGGCCGTCACCCGATCCGGCCCCCACGCGAGTCACTGACTGCGTGGCCGGAATCAGGGCAGGGACATGCGCTCCCCTTGCCCTCCTTCAGCAATACGCGGGCGCAATTTCACGGAGGATGCAATGAAAAACTCGAAAAGGTGCCTGCAGTTCGCCGCGCTCCTGCTCTTGACCCTGTGCTGGCGGAGCAGCGCCTATGCCCAGATCACGCCCAGCGGCGACTCCTACACCAACACCGCCGATCCGACAACCAACTACGGCGCCAAGACCCTGCTCGACGTCGATGGCGCCACCCAGATCACCTACATCCAGTTCAATCTGGCGTCGATCCCTGCTGGCGCCAGCGTCAGCCAGGCCACGCTCAAGCTCTACGTGAATGCCGTCACCACGGCCGGTAGCTTCAATGTGGACTACGTCAACGGTGCGTGGACGGAGAGCACGATTGACGCCAGCAACGCTCCCGCTCTGGGCACGACGATTGCCTCCGACGTGGCCATTACCACGGCGGACAAGAATCAGTACATCCTGATCGACATCACGCCCGCGGTGCAAGCGTGGCTGAGCGGCAGTACTGCGAATGACGGCATTGCGCTGGTGG
>JASHOH010000237.1 GCA_030041215.1 Candidatus Sulfotelmatobacter sp.
AACGAATAGCTGATGTTGGTTGCCAGCTTGAAACCTTGCGACCGGAGCTGCATCCAGGCGAACGTTTGACCGGCAACGAACAGCAAGCCGAGGAAAAGCGTCAGATAAAGCCACCGGGCCGGAGTTTCGGCGTCTCGGCGTGTCCCACCCATAAACGCAGCCACGCGGCGCCGCGAAACTTCGAGTGTAACGCTGCTCGCGATGATGATCAGAGTGTTCAGGTAAAGCACGGGCGGCAGAGTGAAGTGCTGCCAGTCATGCGCGGCTCCCTGACGAACAATCAGGGCGCTGGTGAAGGCGGCGAAGGTCATCGTGATTCCCGCCAGGCCCACCCAGATACCGGTGCTGGCCGGAGGAGGAGAGTAGTCCTTTACCTTGCGAAGATCGCCTTCAGCGGGAACGAGATTTCGCCAGCCGCCATTGCCGGAGCCGTGGCGGGGCAATCTCTCAACTTCGATCTGTGGAGGTTCGTGGACGACGGTTGCCATACTGCAGATACTCCTCAACGAATCCGGGTGCTTGCGCTCTAAGTTTCTTTCGCCCCTCCCGGGCTCGATTCCTGCCGTCTTGCACCCACAGCTTGCGCTGTGGGCTATATTCTTGCGCCGCTTCGCGGCTCAGTGCCGGGGGGCTACAGCCCCGCAGTTTTTTTCTCACTCAGGAGGCACGGCTAAAGCCGTGCCCTACACAAGAATCTATTTCTCCTCATCCGGGGAGTGAACCGGCTCGGGCGAGGTCTGCATGATGTAGTCGGCGCTAGCGCCTTCCACGCTGTACTGATACGGATCGTGATAAACGACCGGCATCTTGTCGCCGAAATTGTTGTGAGGCGGCGGCGTAGCTGTGCTCCACTCCAGCGACGTGCCTTCCCACGGATTGTCGTTCGGCGCTTTCGGCCCCTTGAAGCGGCTGTAGATCAGGTTGTAGACGAAAATCAACTGCACGGCACCGGTAAATAGAGCGGCAACCGTGATGAACTTGTGGACCGGAATCAACGGGATGAGATAGTCATCAACAAAAGCCTGATAGCGGCGCACGTTGCCGGCAATTCCCAGATAATGGAACGGCATAAAAATAGCGTAAGCGCCCACGAAACTACACCAGAAGTGAATTTTTCCCAGGGTCTCGTTCATCATGCGGCCAAACATCTTTGGGAACCAGAAATACGTACCTGCGAAGATGCCGAACATGGCCGCCACGCCCATCACCAGGTGGAAGTGGCCGACGACGAAGTAGGTGGCGTGCACCATGATGTCGATGGAAGGTTGCGCCAGGAAAAATCCGCTGATGCCGCCGCTGATGAACATTGAAATAAAGCCGAGCGCGAAGAGCGATGCGGAATTAATGCGTAGCTTGGAGCCGTACAAGCTGCCCAGCCAGATCAAGACGATGATCGCCGAGGGGATCGTAATCACCAGCGTGGGGAAGGAGAAGGCCAGCGACGAAACCGGGTTCATGCCGCTGACGAACATGTGGTGGCCATAAACCATGTAGCTAAGAACTGCCAGCGCTGCCATCGAGTAAATGATCACGCGGTGGCTGAGCATGGGCCGCCGCATGTTGGTGATGAGAACGTGGGAAACGATCCCCATGCCGGGCACAATCGCGATGTAAACCTCTGGGTGTCCGAAGAACCAGAACAGATGCTGCCAGAGCAGCGTTGACCCGCCCTGGTGGGGCAATACCTGGTCGTTCACCACCAGGCCCCCGGGAACGAAGAAGCTGGTGCCGGCGACGTGGTCGAGAATCAGCAGGATACAGGCCGGCATGAGCACGGCGAAAGCTGTTAGTCCCATGACGGAAGTGATGAACCACCCCCAGGCACTGAGCGGAAGACGCAGCAGCGACATGCCCTTGCAGCGCATGTCAAGCGTGGTGGTTATGAAATTCAGCGACCCGAAGAGTTGCCCAACGCAGAAAAACGCGATGGAGGCCGCCCAGAGAACAACTCCCCATCCTTCTCCCGGTCCACCGACCGGCCCAGCGGCGCTCAATGGGGCGTATTGCGTCCAGCCGCCCAGCGTGGGCCCGTCGGAAACGAAAAATGAGGCGACGAGCACGATGAAACCGGTGAACGTCACCCAAAACGACATCATGTTGAAATGGGGGAAGGGCATGTCTTCCGCACCCGCTTGGATCGGCAGGAAGAAATTGCCAAATGCCGCGAAAGGCGCCGTAGTAAGCACGAAGAAGACCATGATGGTTCCATGCATGGTCATCAACTGCAGGTAATATTCAGGGGTCATGACATCGCCGGGAGCGCCCGTTTTCGAAAGCAGATGCAGACCGGGAATGGCCAAGCTCGCCCAGCCCAGGTGCAATCGCATGATCCAGGAGAGCACCATCCCAATCAGGACTGCCACCAGCGCGAGGTCGTAATACTGTTTGCCGATGACTTTGTGGTCGAGACTAAAAATGTGCTTCCGGATAAAACTTGTCGGAGCTCCGTGTTGCGCTGCATGAGCAGACATATCGTGCATTGTGGTCACCTGATCTCGATTAAGAGATGTTCTCTACGATCTACTGCAACACAGCGATTCAAACCAAACTATTGCAAGGCTGCCTGTTGCTTTAGCCATTTATCAAAATCTTCCTGGGACATCACTTCCAGATACGCCTTCATGTTGTAGTGGCCGAGGCCGCAAAGCTGGGTGCATACGATCTCATACTTGCCAATTTTCGTCGCCGTGAAGTGTACTGAGACATCCAGGCCGGGAACGAAATCCTGTTGAATGCGAAGCTCGGGCACATAGAAGGAATGCCCCATATCCTTGGAGTGCATCAGCAGGTGAATTTCACGATTTACTGGAATGGCCATTTCGGCGGTTACGATGTCGTCTTTGGAATCGGGGTCGTTCGTAGTATCGAGGCCGAAGAAGTTGGCACTGGCTTCGCTGACTAGGTTCGGATGAATCGGGCCGAAGGTGCCGTCCGGCCCGGGATAGCGGAAGTAAAAGGCAAACTGCCCCGCCTGCGCCTGAACTGCCATTGCATTGGGGGAAGGCGGGGTGAAATAGACGCTGCCCCATGCCTTCGTGCCGAACACGCCCAGGGCGAGAACTTCAGTTCCAACCAGTAGGAATGCCGCGACGACGAGGCCGGTCGCGCCGCCCGGGAATTTCTTGATCTTGTCGCCCGGCTTGTAGCTGGAGAACCTCCAGATGAAGTAAGCGAGCAAGAGTTGCGATGCAAGGAAGGAGACACCGGCCTCGATCATCGTATCGGCATACTGCTCGTCAATCAGGTAGCCGTGAGTGGAGATGTCCTGCGGCAGACCTACGGAGATATTGCCCGGCCACGTGTGGGTAATGATCGGAATTGCCGAGAGGATCGCGATAACCACAATCGTTACTGCTACGAGCTTCGCCATATAGCTCCGCCTTTGGCCAGAAAAGCGACCGATTTGCGAACCGCCGCAGGTTCACTGCGGCGGTTGAGTTTCTAGAAATCGATCAATCAAAAAATTAATGCCACGCCTATTTAAAGCTGAAACTAGCGGTCGCGGCCTGTCCTGCCGAAACCGTGACCTTCTGGGTCTGCGTCTGGTCCGGTTCGTGCCACGCCTTCACCGTGTAGCTGCCCGGCGGGACGTTGTTGATGGTGTAGTTGCCGCTGCTATCGCTCACTGCATACGGCCCCTTCACAACCACGAACCAACCCTGCATCCAGGGGTGAATATTGCACTGCACCCGAATCGCCTCGGGATTTTTCCAGCTCTTCTCGATCGGCGGCGCGCCCGGCGGCTGCGATTGGTTCCATCCCACATTGACCATCGGATTGGGCAGCGGATGGATATTATGCGCTGTGTTATCGCTGGTGGTCACTTTGAATGTCTGGTTGACGTCCAACGGAAGCACGTGCGGCACATACATGCAATTCTTTTGATCAAAGATGGGAACGTTCTTCTCGACGGTAGCGTCCCCGCTCCAGCCATCAATGTAAAGAACGACGTTTTCCAATCCGCCACTGGATCCGACAAGGGTGGTCTCCATGTGGGCAGGATTGGCGGACGTGGCCTTCACACAGTACGGGTCTTTCGACATGTCAATGCCCCGCATGTGCGGGGCGGCGCCTTCGAATTTGACGTTGCCGGTGATCTTGCCTTCTCCGGCGGCGCTGACCTTCTGATTGAGCAGCAGGGCTCCACAGCAAACCAAAACGAGCATCGAGACGATAGCGACGAGATTCTGTGCTTTTTTCATAAGCTTGGTCCCTCCTTACAAACTTGCGAGTGTTAAAGCTGTAGGGTTGTGGCGCCAATGCGGCCCCAACAGTTGTCGCTACGGATTCGGGTTGACTGGCTTCAGATTCAATGTCTTTGCAATTTCCTTGGCCTTGCTTGGCTGCTTCATGAGAGTCCGCAGATAAAACACCAGGTCCCAGGCCTCATCCGGTTTGATGTTGTCAGCGAATGACGGCATCGGGGTGCCATCCAGGCCAGTCATGAAGATGCGGTAGATATCCTGGTCAGTATCGCCACATTTCGGGCGCGTTCCATCGGTGAAATTGAATGGTGCGATCGGGAAGCCAAGGTCGTCTTGCAGGGTAGAGGCCGACGGCCCGTTCGCCATACCTTGCACTCCGTGGCACTTCCAGCATTGCACGCGATTAAAAACCTCGCGGCCATTCTTGATGCGCTCCGGGGTGACTTCCGGTTCGGGCGGAATTGTGATAGGCGTGCCCGGTTTTTCGCTCACGAAGCGCGGCGAAAAGTGCTTTACGTAGGCCACCAGGTTCGCGAGCTGATACTTGGTGAACACGCTCCAAATGGGCATGGCGGAACGGTCAAAGCCTCGGGTGATGGCGTCGAACAGATCATCGTCCGTAGGTAGGGTGCCCGTGGGTGTGGAGCGGCACTTAAACACTCCCAGTTGAAAATTCCGCGGCTTGGGCCACATGGGCGGTTGGAGCCACTGTGCAACTTCGCCATTGCCATCTCCCATGTCGCCGTGACACCCCTCGCAATAGCGGTGGTAGTCGTCCTTCCCGTCGTCGACGTGTCCGGTGTGTCCCGCAACGTGACTCTGCATGTTGTCGCGAGAGGCTATATCCAACGTGGTTAATTGAGCCCTTGAAGTCAGCGGCAGCATGAAAAATGCGGCCGCACCCACTGCCAGCATCCACTTTTGCAATCCTGTCCGCATATCTGTCCTCGTCTAATGAGTCTCAGGAAATCGATGTTTAGAAATCGAAGTCAAACGCGAGCATGAACTCGGTGTTGGTGGTGCTCGTGGTAAGACCCGTAATTGGCGAAACCGGCCCTGTGCCGTTCTGGTGGAACAGCGTGTATTCCGCCTGCAGCGCCATGCCAGCTCTGCTGGTCATGAACGGGTTCCATCGAATCAGCCAGTCGTAGTTGTTGATGTTTCCCAAGTTCGAAGGCGATGGACCTGTTGCTCCGGTCGGGTTGACACCCAGAAATCCCGCACCATCGGCCTGCCGCGACATTTTTTCCAGCTCGTAATCGGCAATAAAGATCAGCTGCGGATTGAAAACGTAACGCGCCTCGAAGGTGACTCCGTTCCAGGTTGGACCTTGCGCCCCCACTGGCAGCGTCGTGCCGGGCGTGTTGTTCGGAGGACAGCCATTGGGAATGGTCGGAGTTGTACAGGTCACGCCTCCATTGCCGTTGGTGGCGACGGCATTGCCATAACCTTGGCCGAACCACGCATTGTCCAATCCATGCTGAGTGACCACGTTCAAGTCAAAGTGTGGGCCAAAGTAAAACTGTGTGCTGATGCCGACACGATAAAAGCTCTTGTTGGCAATTCCCGATCCCGGGATCGGCACACCGCCGTTTTGGGTTCGATAATACGTGGCCGCCTCGCCAACCCAGTAGTATGCTCCCAGACGCTGCAC
>JASHOH010000238.1 GCA_030041215.1 Candidatus Sulfotelmatobacter sp.
GGGATGGACCTGCGTTTGCTTTGCGTTCACCATCTCGCGCATGACGGTCATCAAAACTTCAACTTCTTATCTCGCCCGCGCTAGCTCCGCAACAACCTCAGCAAGTTTATCGAGTATCTGGATCCAGCCCTCCATTTGCCCGCTATTCTTCGCGCTCTCCATGGGTTCATTTCCAATGAAGGTGAGTTTCGTCTGGCCGTTCCCGAGATCCTCAAAGATGGTCACGTCGTACGCACCGTCTATGGCCTCGTGTTCTATTCCTAATTGCGCAGGGTCAACCCTGTTTCCCTTCGAGTCGGAAAAATACATCAGGGAAACGATCTTCTCGTACGGAACAATCTCGTGGTATTCAACCGCATTCCAGAACTCCTGCCCGTCCGGCGCCTTCATGCAGCAGAGAAATTTGCCCCCTACGCGAAAATCCATCTGGCAAACGGGCGCAGTAAAACCCTTCGGTCCCCACCACTGCATCACATATTTCGGGTCTGTCCACGCCTTCCAAACCAATTCGCGTGGGGCATCAAAAACTCGTGTCACAACCATCCGCTCGATCTCATTCACCGTGCTTTTTGTCATGTCGAAGCTCCGTTTTTTTCATTTGAGTCACAACCGCATCCAGCTTTTCGAAACTCTCTTCCCAGAATTGGCGATAACTGATCGCCCAGTCGCTGACCTTCTTTATCGCCTCGGGCCTAAGCCGGCAAACACTCTCTCGTCCACGCTTGGTCTTGATCACAATCTGTGCCCGCACCAGGCAGGCAATATGTTTTGAAATCATCTGCTGCGAGAGTGCAAACGGCTCGGTCAATCGATGCACAGAGGCAGGCCCATGGGAGAGCCGCTCGATCATCGCCCGACGGGTTGGATCGGACAAAGCCGCAAATGTTGTGCCCAGGCGATCCACAACCATATGGTAGTGGATTTTCTATCGATGTCAAGTGTGAATTTCGCGATTCCTGATTTCTGAACCCTGACTCATTAACCTGACGATGAAAGTGCGTATTGCAAACTGCGCAGGAGCGCGATCCGCCACGGTTGCGGCGCTGGCACAAGCGGCTGGAGGAATGCGGATTGCGTCTGGAACCTGTTCTCGATGCGCTACCAGCACGGGTTTGAACCGATAAGTCGGCCCTACGGTAGTGATGACCTCGGGCTCATGAGGCGCCGGGTTCAAGTCCGATGGCATCGTTCACCGCATTTTGAAAGCGCTGCCTGCAGCCCAGGTAGCGCTCAGTAGTTTCGATGGAAACGTGTCCGAGGAGAAACTGGATCTGTTCGAGCTCACCTCCGGCCTGATGACAGAGGCGAGCACACGTTCTACGCAGATCGTGTGGAGCAAGCCCTGTCAGGCCGCAGTTCGCAGCTCCCTCTCTAACGATCGACCAAATCACCTTTGGCGTAAATCCATTTCCCCACGTCCGGCCTGCCTTGTTGATGGCTCTGAAAAGCGGACCTGAAGTGAGTCCCGAGGGCACTGTCCATTCGTCGATTGCCCTCTTCACCCAGTCGGGCATCGGGACAGTGCGGATGTGACCGCCCTTTCCATTCAGATCGGCAATCACCCAGTGTCCTTCGCGGAGTTGGATATCTTCCATCTTCAAAGCAGCAGCCTCTGCCCTTCTGAGGCCGCAACCGATCAAGACAGCGATCATGGCGCGGTTCCTCTGCTGTTTGAGGGTCAATGTGCCAAATGCGCCGATCAGTCGCTTGCCCTCTTCGGCGGTCAGCCAGTTGCCGATGCGGACGCCAAGCCGGCGAGCGCCCTTTACCCTCCGGATGCCGGCAGCCAGATCGGGACTGAGGAGGCCACAATCGGAAGCTTCGTAGGCGAGCCGACGTACTGCTGCCAATCGCAGGTTGATTGTTGACGGAGCGTATTGCCGCTGCTCCAACGAAATTCGATATCGCGTTACGACGGTTTTGTTAAAAGCCAACCGTGGCTCGGAGCAATACCAGTCAATGAACTCGTGAATCGCATGATCGTACGAACGCTGAGAACTGGGCGAGGTCAGACTGTTGAGCACGGCCGATTTCGACTGCTCAAGATCCGGAAGCTTCAGGATGGTTTTGGCAGCCCGCTTCCGCTTCGCTTTTGCCTTTCGCGCCATTGCAACGGCCTCCTTCAAGCCGTGGCAAGAGCGTCAACTACTCGTGTGTCTCCTGACCATCTGCGCGTTTCTCATTACCTATTGTTGTGAAACTTCCCAGAAGCCTTCGGGCCCGCCTCGTTTTGTGGTTCAACTTCCGGTTTGTCCGTGACCCGACCGGAGTCGTTCGGGCTGGATGAGATCAGCGGACCTGGGCGACTAGTAGCGTCAGATCGTCGCTTTGTTCGCCGGCGCTGAACTGCTGCACCGCGGCGGTGACGGCGGCCAGCAGCCTATCAGCGTCCAGGTGGCGGTTCTCCCGGAGGACCCGCAACAGGGCAGCCTCGCCGAATTCCTCCTGGTCCGCGTTCATGGCCTCCACGATGCCGTCGGTGTAGATAACGAGGACATCGCCGGGGAGAAGCTGCGCTTCAGCGACTTCACAGTCCCACTTCTCGAACAATCCAAGAACCGTGACTGTGGCACGCAGGC
>JASHOH010000003.1 GCA_030041215.1 Candidatus Sulfotelmatobacter sp.
TATTTTGGGCTTGACAAAGGCCGCCAACAGGTGCACAGTTATGCCCCAGATTAGGCGACCCATCACCGATTGGGCCCGCTCGGGTGTCCGGCGTAAGGCCTAAATCAAACAAACCAAACTGGGGACAGGAGAGAATTATGGAAACCGCTATTGGAGTATTTTCGTCCCGTGAAAATGCGGAAGAAGCGATCAGAGAATTACGGCACAGCGGGGTGCCGGAGGAGTCCGTTGTCTTTTTGACCCGTTCTGAACTCGAGGCCAAGTCCATTGCCAAGGAATTTGGCGCATCGGTCGGAGGTTTTGTCGGCGGAGCCGCCGGCATGACGGCCGGTGTAGTCGCCGCCTCACTCCTTCTTCCCGGCATCGGCACAGTATTTGCGCTTGGCTTCGGCGCTGCCACACTGCTGGGTCTTGCGGGTGCCGGCGCTGGCGCCGCGGTCGGATCGGCGGCCACTCAATCCGACGCGCAGCCCACCCCCGACGAGAAGTGCTCCGAGGACGTTGCCTTCTTCCGCGAGGTGCTGAAAGAAGGCCGTTCGCTGATCGTGGTTCGCACCGAATCGCCGGAGATTGCGGCCAAGGCGTGCGGCATTCTGGATAAATTGGGCCTTAGCATGGACGCCCGCACCACGCCGGCCAAAATGCAAACCAATACGCGGCAGATCGGCGACGTAGTGGTTCTCGATATCAGCGGCCGCATCACTCTGGGCGAAGGCAACGTGATGCTGCGCGAGATCGTCCGCGAATTGGCAGACAAGGGAAATAAGAGAATCGTCCTGAATCTGGCCGGCGTGAGCTACGTCGACAGCTCTGGATTAGGCGAGCTGGTCAAGACGCATACCACGATTCGCAACCGGGGTGGCGATCTCAAACTGGCGAGCCTGAGCAAGCGGGTGCACGATCTGCTTCATGCAACCCGGCTGTCGTCGGTCTTCGACATTCAGAACGATGAAGCCAGCGCGCTCCAATCTCTGGCCAGCTCCAGTTCGCCCAAGGCTGTTGCATAACCGACAGCGTCTGACAACCGCACAAGGGCCGCGCTTCAGCCTCGCCCCGAGCTTGCGAAAGCGCGGCCTTCTGTGCATTCAAGGATGAATCCGTCCACCTCCCAAACCATATAGGGACAGCTGTCCTCGGCTGTCCATTTGCTATAAGCCATTTAGGCTCTAATTCTTGCGAACATTTTCCCCATAAACCGCTCATCGCACTCAGGCGGCCTACCCGGACTTTCTCAAGTCAAGTTTTCACTTCCGGACTCGCGCGAAAATCGCCCACGATGCCTCATGCTACAAAAAAGTTGCATTTGGGGTCACTCCAAAGTAATATCCATTTTGGGGGGCTTAAATCGATTGAATCCCAGGTTTTCGGACCCCAGTACCGCTCGCTAACTTCCAGACGTGCTGTTCATGCAGTGCTAACAACATAACGAGGCCGCCTGTCAGCCTCCGTCCCGGTTCGGAGAGTTCAATATGGCGTGGTACGCATACTGCCTTACCGAGCACCAGACCCTTCCCAATGGCACCCGTTCCCGACGTCCTTTCGTAATTGAAAATGTTCAAGGCGTGAATGGTGCTGCCGTGCTCAGCTATCCCAGTGGCGAGTTTGCTGTGATTGTGAGCGAATACGACCCCAACGCTGCACCCCTCGACCAGAAAGCCGCCATCGATCACGCCCGCGTGGTTAGTGGCTGCTTCCGCAATTCGACTGTTTTACCTTTTCGTTTCGGAACTATCTTCGATAGCGATGACGCGCTGCGCCAGGCTGTCCGCGTTAACCGCCGCGCCTTCGGGCAGAGCGTTCAGAAGCTACGGGGCAAATCGGAGATGCACATCAAGCTGACCGTCACTGACGGCTCCCTGCGCGAGGCCATGATGGACGTTGTGCTACCGGATACGGTGGGCGGCGATTATCTCTCCAAGCTGCGCGAGAAGGCGTCCCGCGAGCGTGAGCGACAGACCAAGGCGCGAGCGCTCTCAGTGCAGGTGCACAAGCTCTTCAATCCGCTGGAAGAGGAAGTGAGCTGCAAGAAGGTAGCTCCTCAAGGCATGCTGATTGACATCGCGCACTTGATCGATTCAAAGTCCGTGGAGAAATATCAGAACCGGTATTCGACCGCGGCTAAGCAGCTCAAGAACTGCGAAGTGGCCATCAGCGGCCCCTGGCCGCCGTATCACTTCCTGCCCGGCAAGCTGCGCACGGTAGCCGGCAACAGCTAATCGAATCAACTTAACCGGGCCGCCAGAACCCTGCTCTGGCGGCTTGTTTTGCCCTCCTTCCGATGCAACCTCGCTGCCAACAATGTGCAGCGATATTCACTTGGCTGGTTCCCCCTCGCGCTGTAACAGTCCATTTCGCTTCAATGAATTTTCTGTAAAGCATTCTTTTTCAATTGATTGCACCTGTCGTCAGGTTGCTCCACGACCCCCAGCACCTTTGGTTCCGCAAGTGCTCCTTCCAGGCGTACCAAGAGGCCGCAAACCACAACCATGACCTTCACTTTCTGTAGTCACCATTTCCCGACATGCCGTTCTGCTGGTTCGAACGGCTGCTTGCATCGCCTTTCCTGACCAAACCTTCCATTACTTGACCTCTTGAAATGCGGCCCCAGCAATGGGGCCGCTTTTTCATTCCGAAAGAGACCTTACGCGTATCAGATGGACAATGCTGACGCTGTTTACGGTTCGAGCATAAGTTTTCTCTGCGCGGCGTCGTCTTGAGCGGAGCACTTTTCAGGCGCAGCGAAAGATCTCCCCAAGTGATGGTCTAGGAGAGACTCCGCGGCCCGCTGACGAAGACGCCCTCTCGGAATCACGCCGCAGCGTTCCCGCTGACACCCGATTTCAGATAGACTGCCTCTCTATGGCGAAAGTGTTATTAGGTCTCATAAGTTTTCTGTCTCTGTCCCTCGCCGTTCCGTTCCTGCAAGCGCAAAATCCGCCGCCCGCGCAGCAGCCATCACCCTTCTCAGATAGCGCCTTGCAGATGCCCGCGGCCGCCCAGCAGAACTTCCCTCCCCTGCTTATGCAACAGCTTTCCGCCATCAAGTCGGCCGCACTCAGTGATGACTTTGCCTTCCGTATCGTCGCGCATCTCACTGAAAACATCGGCGGACGTCCGAGCGGATCGCCGCAAGCCAACGCTGCCACGCAGTATGTCGCTGACGAACTTCGCCATCTCGGCCTCGAAGTTCATCTGCAACCTGTGACCGTCCCGCACTGGGTTCGCGGAGTCGAAACCGCCGCTTTGGTCGAATATCCCGGGATGGTTCCGGGAACAACCCAGCGGATCGTTCTGACGGCCTTGGGAGGAAGCACAGCAACTCCCGCCGAAGGCCTCACAGCCGAGGTAATCGCCGTAGACACGCTCGACGAGCTACAGGCGCTCGGCTCAGGCAAAGTAGCCGGCAAGATCGTCCTGTTCAACGAGCCATTCGACAAGCAGAAGGCCGCCGCGGGTTTGGCCTTCCCTTCCTATGGCGAGGCAGTCCGCTACCGCGTAGCCGGACCCAAAGCGGCGGCCGATCTGGGCGCGATTGCCTGCCTGATTCGATCGGTGGGCAACGTCGACTATCGCCTCCCGCATACAGGATTCAGCATTCCCGCCGGAATTCCAGCCGCTGCGGTCACCTCCGAAGATGCGGATCTGATCGCTCACCTCACGTCACAGGGCAAGGTGCGGATGCTGCTTACCCTGACCCCGCAGAAGCTTCCCGACGAAACCGGCTACAACGTCATTGCCGATCTAAAAGGCTCAGAACATCCCGAGCAGGTCATAATTGCCTCCGGACACCTGGATTCCTGGGACCTAGGCACTGGCGCGATCGACGACGCGGCTGGCGTAGCCATCGCCATGGAGAGTGCCGAGGTCCTTCAGCGCCTACACTTGCGCCCCGCGCGGACGCTTCGCATCATCGCCTGGATGGACGAAGAAAACGGCGGCTCCGGCAACCGCGCCTACACCTCCGAATACTCCAAGGACTTCCCCAATTACGTCGCGGCCATCGAAAGCGATGCCGGGGCGGCGCACCCCCTCGGCTTCGACGTCAAGGCCCCCTCAGCCGCCATTGACGCGATTCGTCCGGTGCAAAGCGTTCTGCGCAGTATCGGCTCTACTGTCTTCCAACCAACCTCATTTCCCCCCGGAGCCGATCTCGCGGGCATGTCTGATGCCGGCGTACCCACCTTCGGCATTCTTCAGGACAGCCGCACCTATTTCAACTATCACCACACTGCCGCTGACACGCTCGACAAAATCGTGCCAGCCGAGTTGCGCGAAAACGGCGCCGCCATGGCGGTCCTCGTCTATGCCCTCACGAATATGAAAGAACCACTCCCACGCTAAAGCCTTCGCGAGATTTCGCCGAAGAGATGCTCGAAGCGTTTGGTGCCGCGGTCGCTGGAACCAGACCATACCTGTACCTGAAAGGCATTAGACCCAAATTTCGCTTTCTGTAGACGACAACATCGCTTCTAAAAGCCTCATTTTTCGGGCGATGGTGGATCGATTGCATCGGTCGTCACGAGCGGGCGGTAACGCCAAGAGGGTAGTGATGTGGCGAAAAGTGTCTGGCTGCTGTTTGCTGTTGCTGTTTTGTCTGTTTTGGCCGGGGCGCAAGACACGCGGGAACTTGGACACTCGTCAGAAGAAGCTGACTTCATTGGATCGGCTGCGCCAGTTGGGAGCGCTCCGACATGTGCACAGTCGCCTCAGGTGCTTCGCGTTCCCGCACCCCTCATCGAACGGGCAAAGACCAAGGCCCGACTTATTATCCTCTTGCGCGAAAGCCTTTTCGACGATGCCAAGGGGATTGTGAATATCGCGCGGGAAAAAGAGATAAAGAAACTTGTAAGTAAGCTGAAAAATTCGGAATAGATTTGCCGCCCTGAAAACTTATTCCGCTTTACGGCACGGTCATGCCCTTCGGTGATGACTGCAGTCACGTAAAACTTCTGGACAATCCCTCAAGCAAGCACCCCTCACGCCGATCAAATCCGCAGAGCCGACATTCCGCCCCCTCCTGATTTTTTTCATCGCGACCAGCGGTTGACGCATCTCAATTCCCGCGCTTATCATTTCCGTTTGACCCTTGCGTCAGGAAGGGGCCCGGGAAACGTAGCAATAATTTAGAAGTGACCCTATGGACAAGAAGAAGTTAGAAACATTCAAAAAGCGGCTAGAGACGCGGCAGCAGGACTTGCGCCGCACCGTCTCCCGAACGCAGGCAGATGGAAGATCTGCTGACGAAGATTCGGCACAGGACATAGCGGATCGGGCAGCCAGTTCTTACACCAAGGAATTTCTCTTTAGCCAGAGCAACAACGAGCGGCAGCTTCTGCAAATGGTGGAAGGCGCTCTGGCTCGCATTCGTGAAGGCAGTTTCGGTGACTGCATTCACTGTGGCAAGGAGATCAACCCCAAGCGCCTGGAAGCCGTTCCCTGGACGCGCCACTGCATCGAGTGCCAGGAAAAGCTGGAGCAGGGATTGCTGGAAGGAGCGCAGCGATAGCCCTCGCTTGCTCCTCCGCAGCGGACTATCGGCCAACATTGCGAAGCGCTCTCGTTTTCAGATAGACCAGGAATTCAACCGCGGGCCGAGGAACCTCAGCCAGAACAGGCCCGCGTGCTGCGAGTCCCTATGCGCGGTTCTCAAGAATTTGTGTCTTAATCTCCTTCGGCAGCGTCTCGCAAGCCGTGCGCAACACAAGCCGTGGCGCGCGATCACGAATCTTCATCAAGTATGGCACCGTTCGCCTCGGATCATACTTGGCGGTCTCACGCAGCAGCCAGGCCAGTCCTTTCTGCACCATATCGTCTTTATCGGAGCAAAGCACGTCGAAAACTCTGCGGACTTCAGGAAAAAACATCTTTGCTCGCGCACTTCGGATCAACGCGACACAAGCGGCACGCCGCCGCCATCGATTTTTCGACTTTGCCCAGCGGAACACGGCTTTCACCCGCGCCGGTTTCGCCGCCACCATGGGCGCAATCAGATAATGCACTAGCCCGTCATGATCAGCCCAAGTGCTGATTCGATCGAGCCACGAGTCGAACAGTCTGAACTCGCGATCGCCAAACTCCGCCTCAAGTTTTTCCAGCAGGAACACCGCAAAAACTTTTTCTTCCAGCACCGAGCCGGAAAAGAGCTGATCAGCAACCGCGATTACGAACTCGAGACCGTATTCTTTTCTCAATCCACGGCGGCATTTTACCGCCGCGCGGCGCAACGCAGCCGTATACCATCCGTGTGACTTGATCTCCTCCTTGAAAAACCACTGAACACCAGCAGCGTGCTCAGCCGAGCCGCCATCCTTGAGTATGCGGCGAATCTCCCCGGCCGTACTGGCTGCACGGCTTCTGTTTGCTGGCATACATTTACGTCACAGGCCGCGTGCAAGATCAACCGGCACTTGTTTCTTTCCTGAGGAACCGGTCGTAAATCCAAAGCAGCAGCGTGGTCGCAACTCCAACGGCGACTACTGACCACCAGACCATTTTCGGCTGGTGCAGCTCCTCACCGAAGTGGTGCATTGACCATCCGCTGAACTTGCCCGCGATAAACGACCCGATCCCGAGCGGCAGGAAGGCAAAGCCCATGTAAGTGCCCTGCTGTTCGGGCGGTGCCAGTCGCGAAATGTAGTCATAGTACCGCGGCGCTTGGATGATTTCCCCGATCGCCACGCCCACCAGAGTAGCCACTGCCATCCACACCGAAGGATGCACGACCAACAAAATCCACGCCAGGCTCGAGATCAACGTGCCAAGCACAATCGCAGAAAAGGCCCCCAGTCGCTTGGTTAGAAAACCGATCACCATTGTGAAACAAATGACCACGATCGGATCAGTGGCGAGAATGCGCGCAGTATCGGCATGCGGATCGATGTAGAGAGAAATGTAGAGCGGCAAGGCGATGAATTCCTGCCAGAAGACGATCCAGTATCCGGTGAAAATGAGGAGGAAAATCATGAACCGCGGATTCGAGAGAACAGTAAGAAAGTTCTTTCCAACTTGCCTGAGTGTCGGCGATTCACTCTCACCCGAGCGCCGCGGCTCTTTGAAGAGCACCAGCACCACAAAGAACATGAGAAAAACACTGAGGGCCGCGATGCGAAATACATTCTCCACTCTGCCATGCTGCTGCGCCCATGAGGCGAGCAGTGGTCCCGCTGTACTCCCCACATTGACTAGCGTGTAGTAAATGGAATATCCAAGGGAGCGAACGTTCTCACTCGAGGCATGAGCCGTGGTTCCTACAACGCTTGGTTTCACCAGCGCCACGCCAAGCGCGGGCAGAATCAAAATGACTCCAACCAGCGTGACCAG